>CAMTOQ010000033.1 GCA_947074205.1 uncultured Bacteroides sp.
CAGGCATCACAGGACAAGACGGTTCGTTCTTGGCCGAACTTCTTCTAAGTAAAGGTTACGAAGTGCACGGTATCATCCGTCGTTCTTCATCGTTTAACACAGGTCGTATTGAGCACCTCTATTTCGACGAATGGGTACGCGATATGAAACAGAAACGTACGGTGGAGTTGCACTATGGCGATATGACTGACTCAAGCTCGTTGATTCGTATCATCCAATTGGTGCAACCTGACGAGATCTACAACCTAGCTGCACAAAGCCACGTGAAGGTGAGCTTCGATGTGCCCGAATATACTGCAGACGCGGATGCTATCGGTACTCTACGTATGCTAGAGGCGGTGCGTATCCTCGGTCTAGAGAAGAAGACACGTATCTACCAAGCATCGACTTCGGAGCTTTACGGTAAGGTGCAAGAGGTGCCACAACGTGAGACTACTCCTTTCTATCCACGTTCTCCCTACGGTGTGGCGAAGCAATATGGTTTCTGGATTACGAAGAACTACCGTGAGAGCTACGGTATGTTTGCCGTGAACGGTATCTTGTTTAACCATGAGAGTGAGCGCCGTGGCGAAACTTTTGTGACACGTAAGATTACTTTCGCTGCATCGCGTATTGCGCAAGGTATACAGGATAAGCTTTATCTGGGTAACCTCGATGCTCGTCGTGACTGGGGCTATGCAAAGGACTATGTGGAGTGTATGTGGCTGATGTTGCAACACGATACACCTGAGGATTTTGTGATTGCTACAGGCGAGATGCACACTGTGCGTGAGTTCTGTACCTTGGCATTTGCGGAAGCAGGCATCAACCTACGTTGGGAAGGTGAAGGTGTGAACGAGAAGGGTATCGATGCGGCTACCGGTAAGGTGCTGGTAGAGGTAGATCCTAAATACTTCCGTCCTGCTGAGGTGGAGCAACTACTAGGCGACCCTACCAAAGCAAGAACTTTGCTAGGCTGGGATCCATGTGCTACTCCTTTCACTGAACTGGTGAAGATTATGGTGCGCCACGATATGAAAAAGGTGGAGCGTATGATTAAGACTCACGGCGAAGAGGCATAATGGAAAAGGGAGCTAAAATCTATGTGGCCGGGCACCGCGGATTGGTGGGTTCGGCCATCTGGAAGAACTTGGAGGCGAAGGGCTACACGAACTTAGTGGGCCGTACGCATGCTGAGCTGGACTTGCAAGATGCAGAGGCGGTGAAGCAGTTCTTCGACGAAGAGCAACCGGAGTATGTGTTCCTAGCTGCCGCTCATGTGGGGGGCATCATGGCCAACAATATCTACCGTGCCGATTTTATCTGCAATAACCTAGCCATTCAGCAGAATGTGATAGGGGAGAGCTATCGCCACGGGGTGAAGAAGTTGCTCTTCTTGGGTAGTACTTGTATCTATCCGCGTGACGCTCATCAACCCATGGCGGAGACCGAACTACTGACTGGCCCATTGGAGTATACCAACGAGCCGTATGCCATCGCTAAGATTGCGGGCTTGAAGATGTGTGAGAGCTACAACTTGCAATATGGTACCAACTATATCGCAGTGATGCCTACTAATCTGTATGGTCCGAATGATAACTTCCACCTGGAGCGTAGCCATGTGTTGCCTGCGATGATTCGTAAGATTCACTTGGCGCAATGTCTGCTTAAGGGTGACCTAGCTGCTGTGCGTAAGGATCTGTCGGCACGTCCGGTAGAGGGTGTGGATGGCGAAGCTACAGAAGAGGCGATCTATGCGATATTGGCGAAGTATGGTATCACGGCCGAAGAAGTGAAGCTGTGGGGTACCGGAAAGCCTATGCGTGAGTTCCTATGGAGCGAAGAGATGGCAGATGCCAGTGTGTTTGTGATGGAGCGTGTGGACTTTAAGGATACCTATGCGCCGGATGCGAAAGAGATTCGTAACTGTCACATTAATATAGGTACAGGTAAAGAGATTACCATTGCCGACTTGGCATCGCTAATCGTGGCCACAGTGGGTTACGAAGGTCGTGTGACTTTCGACACCACGAAGCCGGATGGCACCATGCGTAAGTTGACCGATCCTTCGAAGCTGCATGGCTTAGGCTGGCACCACAAGGTGGAGATTGATGAAGGTGTGCGCAGAATGTACGACTGGTATCTTTCGTAATTGCACAGTATTTAAATAGCATTTGAACGGTGGTTAAACGGTGTTTAATCACCGTTTGTTATTGTAGCGCATGGAGGGGTTGGAGGGTTCAATTAGATGCAAAAAAAAATGGGGCTTTTCACAAAGCTCCATTTCTCAGTTTTCAATAGGTATTAGTTTTTTTTAAGGTAAAAAGATTGTTTTCAGGATAACATTGCAAATATAGCGGGTTTTAGCGTTATTCGCCAAATTATTCGATATGTCATATAACATATTTTTGAACAATATTTGGAAATATTATTAGTTGGCGGTTTGGCGGTTAATCCCCCTTTTGCACTGCAAAGATAAAGTATCTTTTTGTATAAATAACTGTATAGTTATAAGGAAGTTGCCTGCCCTAAACATGTTATAGGGCAGGTTGTAGAAATAAAGAGGTAGAGTGTTTATTCTGTTGCGGGAATGATGGTGGCAAGTTCGTTGAAGAGTGCAAATGTATCGACTGGGCGTGTGGTATTGAAGAATATTTCTTTACCATTTTGCTCGGTGAGCACGATATATGGGCTTTCGTTGGAAGCTAGATACATGATGCAACTAGAGCCATTGGCTAGGCTAAAGCGACCTTTGTTGATGCCGCCTACGGATAGGCCATTGAGTCGTCGGGATATTTCGGGGAGGGTATAGCTAATGCGAATGTTGCTGAAGCTCTCGACCGGTTTTGATGTGCCAAACATCCCGGTGAAAACGATTTCGCCCTGTTTGACTCTGACTTGAGCAGGCAGTATGGCATAGAGCATGAAGAAACCTACCAATATAATAGCGAAGATGCTTATGCTGACCACATATTTGCGGCTGCGTTTGCTGGGGTTGTGATCGAACTTGTTGGCCTTTACGATGAGAAAAGGAATGTAGGCTAAGGGGAGGAGTAGGGAGAGGCCCGCCCAGTCTGCATGACCTAGCCCTAGGCATATATAGAAAGCCAAGAGGGAGACGATGCCCATACCCACAAAGCTAAAGCACATAAAGCTAGATAGTCCTTTGATATCGATAAACTTCCTCTCTTCTACGGAAAGGGTGCCATAGCCGGCAATCAACTTAGGGAAACGTTTCATCAATACTCCCAAAGCAATTAATATGCATGTTGTAGTTAGTACAGTCGTTGTCATCTTTGTAGATTTATTGTTTTCCTATTATTCTTTTCGAAAGATAAGTATTAATTTGCAAGTACGTTGATACAAAATCAATAAAAATAGAATTGATAGATAGAATTTTAACACCATTGTTTTGGGATTGTTCATTTGTAGACACAATTCGTATCCTTAAATATGCATTTCGTACACGGTGCTCCTTTATTAATAGATCAATGTAGACGAATGCTATTTGAGGGGACGTAATCTGCTTATAATTAAGCTAATTTGTGAATAAAATGCGGCATTTGTTTGTCTGACTTATCAAGTTGTATTATCTTTGCGACGCTATTACGAGATAATAGCATAATTCAAATCATTATTTAAAACATTTATTTAAAATGGCAACTAAAATTAGATTGCAAAGACATGGACGCAAAAGCTATGCGTTCTATTCAATTGTAATTGCAGACAGCAGAGCACCACGTGATGGTAAATTTACAGAGAAGATCGGTACTTACAACCCTAATACTGATCCTGCTACAGTAGATTTGAATTTCGAACGCGCTTTGAAATGGGTTTTGTCAGGTGCACAACCTACAGACACAGTTCGCAACATTCTTTCAAACGAAGGTGTTTATATGATGAAACATCTTTTGGGTGGTGTGAAAAAAGGTGCTTTCGGTCAAGCTGAAGCTGAAGCTAAATTCGAAGCTTGGAAAAACAACAAGCAAACAGGTTTGGCTGCTTTGAAAGCAAAACAAGAAGAAGAAAAGAAAGCGAAAGCTAAAGAAGCGTTGGACGCTGAGAAAAAAGTAAATGAAGCAAAAGCAAAAGCAGTAGCTGAGAAGAAGGCTGCTGAACTAGCTGCTCAGGCAGCTGCTGAAGCTCCAGCTACTGAAGAAGAAGCTCCAGCTGCTGAGGCGGCAGCAGAGTAATCTGCACTGCTCCTCTTAGTGGATTAAAACAGAATGCTCCCCTTTGACTTAGGTCATTGGGGAGTTATTTTTTTATCCGGGTGTATCAAATATTTCTGCTTTTTTGTAGTTTTGACTCTGAAAGGGTTCAAAATGTGGAGGAGTTATCGATTCTAAACGTTTGCTGTTGACTTTTTAGATTTTTTTAGTTGTAATGGTTAATTATATCATGTATATTTGACACCACGTATAACAGTTTTTGTTATTCTATAGATAGATATTTTGTAAATATAAACAATAAATAGTTCTTGATTTATGGCTGATACAATAGACATTCGCGAATTGAACGAACGTATTGAGAAACAAAGTGCATTTGTTACCAACTTGATGACAGGTATGGACCAAATTATCGTTGGTCAGAAACACCTAGTGGAATCGTTATTAATTGGATTGCTTTCGGATGGGCACGTGTTGCTCGAAGGTGTTCCGGGGTTGGCTAAGACCTTAGCAATTAAAACTCTTGCTTCACTTATCGATGCTAAGTATAGTCGTATTCAGTTTACGCCTGACTTGCTACCTGCCGACGTACTTGGTACTATGGTTTATAGCCAAAAAGATGAGTCGTTTCATATTAAAAAAGGACCGGTGTTTGCTAACTTTGTGTTGGCCGACGAAATAAACCGTGCCCCTGCTAAGGTGCAGAGTGCCTTGCTGGAAGCGATGCAGGAAAGACAAGTGACTATCGGTAAAGAGACGTTCCACTTGCCCGAGCCTTTCTTGGTGCTGGCTACGCAAAACCCTATTGAGCAAGAAGGTACTTACCCATTGCCCGAAGCACAGGTTGACCGTTTTATGTTGAAGGTGGTTATTAAATACCCAAAACCCGAAGAGGAAAAGTTGATTATCCGTCAAAATATATCGGGTGAGAAATTCAATGTGAAACCTATCTTGAAAGCTGATGAGATTTTGGAAGCTCGTAAGGTGGTGAGACAAGTTTACCTGGATGAAAAGATTGAACGCTACATTGTAGATATCGTTTTCGCTACTCGTTTCCCTGAGAAGTATGACTTGAAAGAGCTACAAGATTTGATTGAGTTTGGTGGTTCGCCACGTGCTTCTATCAATCTTGCCCTAGCCGCACGTACTTATGCATTTATCAAACGCCGTGGCTATGTGGTGCCCGAAGATGTTCGTGCAGTAGCACATGACGTGCTTCGCCATCGTATCGGCTTGAGCTATGAGGCTGAAGCTAGCAATATCACTTCGGATGAGATCATCAGCAAGATTTTGAATAAGGTTGAAGTGCCCTAATCTTCTATTTAGCGCTTATTCTTATTTTCTTTCAATCATGCTTAACATCTACAAATGGAAACAAGTGAAATATTAAAGAAAGTGCGTCGCATTGAGATTAAGACGCGCGGACTATCCAATAATATATTTGCAGGCCAATATCACTCTGCCTTCAAAGGACGCGGGATGGCTTTCTCGGAGGTGCGCGAGTATCAGTTTGGTGACGATATTCGTGATATCGACTGGAATGTGACGGCTCGCTTCAGTAAACCTTATATTAAGGTATTCGAAGAAGAACGTGAATTGACAATGATGTTGTTGGTAGATGTCTCCGGGAGTTTGGAGTTTGGTACGGTGAAGCAACTGAAACGCGATATGGTAGCCGAAATTGCTGCAACTCTTGCCTTTTCGGCTATGCAAAACAACGATAAGATTGGGGTGATTTTCTTCTCCGATCGTATCGAGAAGTTTATCCCACCTAAAAAAGGACGTAAGCATATTCTTTGCATCATACGTGAATTGATCGACTTTAGACCGCAAAGTAAAAAGACCAATATACGCACGGCTCTGGAGTACTTGACCAATGTGATGAAAAGACGTTGCACGGCCTTTGTATTGTCCGACTTCATTGATAACGATAACTACCGCAATGCTATGACCATTGCCAACCGCAAACATGACGTGGTGGCAGTGCAGGTGTATGACAGGCGTGTTGCCGAATTGCCCTCTGTGGGCTTGATGAAGGTGAAAGATGCGGAGACGGACACGGAACAGTGGATCGACACTTCTTCGGCAGCTGTTCGCAACGCTCACTACAGGTGGTGGATGGATAAACAGGCTGCATTGAGCGATCTTTTTAAGAAGAGCAATGTAGACTCTGTGTCGGTGCGCACTGACCAAGATTATGTAAAAGCTTTGTTGAATCTCTTTGCAAAACGCAATTGATGTGTAGTAATAATATGAAAAAAATATCTTTCTTATTCCTCTCATTTTTAGTCTGGTTCACCTCTAGTAGGGCCCAGTCGGTGACGGTTGATGCTACCATAGATTCGCTGCAAATCATGATTGGTGAACAGACGGGAATCAATCTTCAGGTGTCTGCAGATGCCAATCAGCGGGTGTTTTTCCCTGTTTATAAAGATACGCTGATTAGAGGCGTTGAGATTATAGATGTGGCGAAACCCGACACGCAATATCTGAATGATAGAAAACGAATGCTGATTACGCAAACCTATACGGTGACTTCGTTTGACTCGGCGCTCTACTACTTGCCTCCTATGCAGGTGGAGGTGGACAATCAGAAGTACTCCTCTAACCCTTTGGCGTTGAAAGTTTACTCCTATTCGGTGCCCTTGGACTCGCTTAATCCGGATCATTTCTTTGGGCAGAAAGAGAATATGAAGCCCGGTTTTTTCTGGAAAGATTGGATAGCTTTGATTATCTGTGCTTTCTTAGTGGTGCCTATTCTATTGCTGCTGATTTATCTAGTGAAACGTGTCAACGACAACAAACCTATCATTCGTAAGGTGAAGGTGGAACCTAAACTTCCTCCACATCAAGCTGCTTTGAGTGCTATAGAGCGCATCAAAGGGGAGAAGATTTGGAAGTCGGGCGATCAAAAAGAGTATTACACGCAGCTTACTGATGTGATTCGTACCTACATACGCGACCGTTTCGGTTTCAATGCTTTGGAGATGACTTCCGGGGAAATTCTGGAACACTTGCAGAAGGAGACGGATAAAGAGGCGTTGAAAGACTTGAAGGATCTGCTTCTGACAGCCGACCTTGTGAAGTTTGCGAAACACAATCCGATGATGAATGAGAATGATGCTAACCTGGTTAGCGCCATCGACTTTATCGCAGAGACTAAGAATGAGCAACAAGAAGATGAGGGCCCAAAAGAGATTACTATCGTGGAGAAACGCCCATTGGCTGTTAAGGTATCTTTGATTGCGGGTGCTGTGGCTGTGGCTGCCGGATTGATCTTCTCGGTGGTTTATATCTGTATTCAGCTCTATCAACTATTTGCGTAACACTTAAAATAGATTAGAATGGTTTTTGCCAATTTTGCATATTTATTCCTATTGATACTGCTTATACCGTATATAATATGGTATATCTTGAAATGGCGGAATAGCCAAGCAACACTACAGGTGTCTGATGCTAGCATATATGCCAACGCTCCAAAAAGTTATAAGAACTATTTGTTGCATCTCCCTTTTATACTTCGCATTATTGCCTTGACATTTCTGATTATTGTCTTGGCTCGCCCGCAGTCTACCGACCGCTGGCAGAACAGTGAGATTGAGGGGATAGACATTATGATGGCTGTCGACGTGTCGACAAGTATGCTTGCCGAGGACTTGAAGCCTAACCGCCTAGAAGCGGCCAAAGATGTGGCTGCATCGTTTATTAATGGTCGCCCTAACGACAACATTGGTATCACACTGTTTGCCGGGGAGAGCTTTACGCAATGTCCGCTAACCGTTGATCATGGGGTGCTACTCAACCTTATCAATAATATAGCTACAGGGGCTATCCAAGATGGTACCGCTGTGGGTATGGGTATTGCCAATGCTGTGACTCGCCTGAAAGATAGTAAGGCTAAATCGAAAGTCATCATCTTGCTTACCGATGGTACTAATAATATGGGGGATATCTCTCCTCTCACGGCTGCCGAGATTGCGAAGAGCTTCGGTATACGTGTCTATACTATCGGTGTGGGTACTAACGGCACGGCTCCTTATCCTTATCCGGTGGGTAATACGATTCAGTATATCAATGTGCCGGTAGAGATTGATGAGAATACATTGACTCAGATTGCTAAGACTACTGACGGTAACTATTTTCGTGCAACCAGCAACTCTAAGCTAAAAGAGGTGTACGAGCAGATTGATAAGTTAGAAAGAACCAAGCTGAATGTGAAGGAGTATAGCACGAGACATGAAGAGTACCGATGGTTTGCTATCATTGCGCTACTTTGCCTCTTGCTAGAAGTGTTGCTTCGTAATACGGTATTGAAAAAACTACCTTAAAAAATTAAGATGACTTATGTTTCGATTTGAAGAACCGAGCTTTTTATATTTACTCTTCTTGGTGCCTCTGCTGTTTGTGGGCTACCTCTATTCTAATTTTCTGAAGAGAAAGAGACTACGTGAGTTTGGCGATCCAGAACTGATGGCTCAACTGATGCCGGATGTATCTAGATATCGTCCTGATGTGAAATTTCTATTGCTACTTGCAGCTGTGGCTCTGTTTTCGTTACTGTTGGCTCGCCCACAGTTTGGCGCGAAGATGGAGACGGTGAAGAGACAGGGTATCGAGGTGATGATTGCACTAGATATCTCTAACTCCATGATGGCGCAAGATATTCAGCCTTCTCGCTTGGAACGCGCTAAGCGTTTGGTGTCTCGCCTTGTAGATGGCATGGAGAACGATAAGATTGGTATGGTGGTCTTTGCAGGTGATGCCTTTACCCAACTACCTATCACGAGTGACTATATCTCTGCAAAGATGTTTTTGTCTTCTATCCACCCTTCTTTGATCTCTAAACAAGGTACGGCTATTGGCGCGGCTATTAATCTGGCAGCTCGTAGCTTTACTCCGCAAGAGGGGGTAGGCCGCTCTATCATTCTTATCACTGATGGTGAGAACCACGAAGGAGATGCTATGGAGGCAGCAAAAGCAGCTGCAGCCAAAGGTATACAAGTCAACGTTCTAGGTATTGGTTTGCCCGAAGGGGGGCCGATTCCTATCGAGGGAACTAACGACTTCCGCCGAGATAGAGAGGGAAATGTGGTTATCACTCAACTCAATGAAGCGATGTGTCAAGAGATTGCAAAGGCGGGTAACGGTATCTATGTTCGCGTGGACAACTCTAATTCGGCGCAACGTGCCATTGAACAAGAGGTGAACAAGTTGGCTAAATCGGATATCGAAACTAAGGTTTACTCTGAATATAATGAACAGTTCCAAGCTGTGGCATGGATTATACTTCTACTGCTTTTGGCGGAGATGTTGATTTTGGAACGTAAGAATCCACTGTTCAGAAACATTCATTTATTCTCTAAAAAACGATGATGCTATGTATAGGATGAAAAGATATATTCTATTTTTTATTTGTAGTTGTTTTGCGCTTCTTGCTTCGGCTCAGAAGGAGGAGCGTGACTTCTTGCGTAAAGGTAATCGTCAATATAAGGATAGTCTGTTTGTCGATGCTGAGGTGAGCTATCGCAAGGCGCTTGAGGCGAATCCAATGTCAACCGATGCTCTATATAATATTGGTAATACGTTGACACAGCAAGAGAAGTACGAAGAGGCTATCAAGGAGTATGTTAATGCTACTAAGATAGAGGAGAGCCGCAAGCTGGAAAAGGATAAGATGAAATTAGCTCATATCTATCATAATATGGGAGTAATCTATCAGGCGGGGCAAGACTATGCTAAGGCTATTGAGGCCTATAAGATGTCTTTGCGCAACAACCCTAAGGATGATGAAACTCGATATAACCTGGCTTTAGCTCAGAAACAGCTACAAGATCAGCAGAATGAGAACCAAGATCAAGATCAGGACCAGAATCAAGATCAGAATGAGGATCAGCAACAGCAAGATCAGCAGAATCAGGATAACCAGGATCAAAATCAAGATCAAAAGGATCAACAACAGCAAGATCAGCAACAGAATCAGCAAGATCAGCAGGAGAACAAAGAGAATGAGATGTCGCGTGAGAATGCTGAACAACTGCTCAACTCTGTGATGCAAGATGAGAAGGAGACGCAAGAGAAACTGCAGAAGCAACAGGTGCTTCAAGGGGTGCGTCTGGAGAAGGACTGGTAATGTAAAAGATGAATTGAGGAACAGAATAAAATAAATTTCAATAGCAATGAGAAAATTGATTCTCCTATTTATAGCTTTTGTAGCCCTGACTACCTCTGGCTTTGCCAACGATAAAGTATCGTTTGAGGCGAGTGGACCGGATGTAGTAGTAGCAGGCGAAAGATTTAGAATATCATACAAGATTAATACACAAAAGATCAAAGACTTTAGAGCTCCTTCGATGAAGGGGTTCGAGGTGTTGATGGGCCCTTCGCGTAGCTCATTCTCGAATACGCAGATTGTCAATGGCTCGATGACTTCGGAAAAAGGGGTGACCTTTACCTTTGTGCTTCTTGCTAACGATCCGGGTGACTATACTATACCGGGTGCTACGATTGTAGCCGATGGCGATCAGATGATTTCGAATGCGATGAAGGTAAAGGTGCTACCGCAAGAGAGTGCTTCGGCAGGTGGTTCTGCTCAGCAAAGCTCATCGGCTAGTCGCTCTTCGTCGGGTAGTCAGTCTATCTCTAATCAGGATGTGTTTATCACGGCTACGGCAACCAAGACTAAAGTGTACGAGCAGGAGGCTTTTATGCTGACCTATAAGATTTTTACACGTGAGCCACGTATGTCGTTAGAGAATGTGAAGTTGCCCGATTTTACCGGCTTTCACTCGCAAGAGATTGATAGACCTACCAATGCTACGTGGTCGCAAGATCATTACAATGGTCGCAACTACTACACTACTGTCTACCGCCAGTTTGTGCTTTTCCCACAACAAAGCGGTAAGCTGACTATTGAACCGGCTCGTTTTGATGTGGCAATAGAGAAGGTGGTGCAAAGTGCCGATCCTTTTGATGCTTTCTTCAATGGTGGCTCCAATGTGGTGGCTATCAAGAAGGCATTGAGCACACCTACTTTGAATATCGAGGTGTTGCCTTTACCATCGGGTAAGCCTGCGGGCTTCTCGGGCGGTGTGGGTGAGTTCTCGCTTACTTCTACTATCAGCAACCAAGAGGTGAAGACCAATGATGCCATCACGCTGAAACTTGTTATCTCGGGTACAGGTAATATGAAACTGCTTGCTAATCCGGAAATCAAATTCCCTGAAAGCTTCGAGGTGTATGAGCCAAAAGTGGATAATCAGGTTCGCTTGACTTCTAACGGCTTGACCGGAAACAAGGTGATTGAGTATCTAGCTATTCCACGTCATGCGGGTGAGTACGTGATACCATCGGTAGCATTCAGCTATTTCGATTTGAAGAGCAAAAGTTATAAAACACTTTCTACTCCTGCCTATTCCATTCAGGTGGAAAAGGGTAGTGGTAATGCCGATCAGGTGGTGGCCAACTTTACTAATAAGGAGGAGTTGCGAGTGCTTGGAGAAGATATACGATATATCAAACTTAATGATGCCGAGTTGCAGCCTAGAGGTGAGTTCTTCTTTGGCTCTTGGATCTACTGGTTGTGTTATATTGTTCCGTTCCTAGCTCTGCTGATCTTCTTTATCATGCACTACAAGCAAGCTGCCGAAAACGCTAATGTGGCTAAAGTGCGTACCAAAAAAGCCAACAAGGTAGCCGTGAAGCGTATGAAAGCTGCAGGCAAGCTTCTTGCCGAAAACAAGAAGGATGCTTTCTATGATGAAGTGTTGAAAGCACTTTGGGGCTACTTGAGTGATAAGTTGAATATCCCTGTGGCTCGTCTTTCTAAGGATAATGTAGAAGGAAAACTTCGTGCCCGTGGTGTGGACGAAGGACTTATCAAAGAGTTTATTGATGCCTTGAACGAGTGTGAGTTTGCTCGTTATGCACCGGGTGATGAAAATCAGGCTATGGATAAGGTGTATACAGCATCGTTGGGAGTGATAACTAAAATGGAAAATTCAATCAAATAATATTTGACGACCTATGAACTGGATAAAATATATACCTCTATTCGTTCTTCTCTTCTTTTCTTCGGCTCTTTTTGCACAAGATGCAAATATGCCCGAAGATCAGATTGATAGTATGTCGACGGATACCTTATACGTTCCAACTTCGGCTATCATAAGCAAGCAAGCGGCTGACAGTGCTTATATCAACAATGATTTTGTGGGTGCGGCCGAGCTGTATGAGCTACTGCTAATGGATGGTGAAGCGGCTGATGTCTATTACAATCTGGGTAACAGCTATTATAAGTCGGGCGAGACGGCTCGTGCTATCTTGAACTATGAGCGTGCGTTGCTGCTAGAACCAGGCAATACAGATATACGTTTCAACCTTGAGATGGCTCGCGCTAAGGCGGTAGATAAAGTAGAGGAGGTTCCTGAGATATTTTTTGTGTCGTGGACTAAATCTTTAATTAATACGCAGAGTGCAGATAGCTGGGCTATTTGTGGCATCGTTTTCTTTGTCTTGCTGATAGTAGCGGCTTACTTCTACATCTTCTCGCGTAAGGTAGTGATTAAGAAGATCGGCTTCTTCGGTGGTCTAGTCTGTCTATGTGTAGTGATTCTGGCTAATGTTTTTGCTGCGCAACAAAAGCGTCATCTTTTGGAGCGTAACAGTGCCATCATCGTGCAGCCTAGTGTTACGGTGCGCAGTACACCTAGCGATAGTGGTACTAGCTTATTTGTATTGCACGAAGGTCGTAAGGTAGATTTGAAAGACAACTCAATGAAGGGTTGGAAAGAAATTAGACTAGAAGATGGCAAGGTGGGCTGGGTGCCTGCAGCAGCCATTGAGGTGATCTGAGGAATTTAATTATACAATAGTGGTTCACATCACAGAAATCTGCAAACTAACGTTGAAGGCGATGGTTTGCAGATTTTTTTGTTTTGGCTCAACCAATTTGCCGGGGTTCGGTTATATATAAGACTAGAACTAAATAAATCGGGCTATGGTACAGATTAAGTTGAAACGTGTTTACGAATCACCCTCGGCGGAGGATGGGTGCAGAGTGTTGGTAGATAGATTGTGGCCCAGAGGTGTGCGGCGCGAAGAGATTGATGAGGGTGGTGAATGGGAGAAGGAGTTGGCTCCATCTACAGAACTGCGAGAGTGGTTTCATGAAGATCCTGCCGGCCGGTGGGATGAATTTGTATCTCGTTACAAGAGTGAGCTGAAGCAAAACACGTCACTGTCGGCTTTCGTGAAACGGATGAAAGCGGAGAAAACGGTCACTTTTCTCTATGCGGGGAAGGATGAGGTTCACAACAATGCGGTGGTGCTCAAATCTGTGGTAGAGGGTATGCTCTAGGTTTACTCTCCATACCCATAAGGAGGTTGCTCAATAAATGGTCTGTAGTGCTTACGACTCTTTATTGGTCAACCTCTTTTTTTATAGCGCTTGTTTCATTTTCTTTTTAATTAATTATACCTTTGCTGATATAACCCCAAACAACTAATGAGTATGAAATATAAATTATTGGTTCTGGATGTAGATGGAACCCTCTTGAATGACTCTCAAGAATTAACAGAGAGGACATTGGCTGCGATTACAAATATTCAGCAGGCTGGGGTGCGTGTAGTGTTGGCTTCGGGACGTCCTACCTATGGACTACTGTCGATTGCTAAACAACTTAATTTAGGACACTATGGTGGTTACCTTATTTCTTATAATGGGTGCCAGATTATTTCGGCTAAGAATGGCGAAATACTTTTCGAACGTCGAATTAACCCTGAAATACTACCTTTCCTTGAGAAGAAAGCCGACAAATGCGGTTTTCCTATAGTGACTTATCATGATGATGAGTTAATAACGAATACTCCTGATAATATTCATATTCAGCAAGAGGCTCTGTTGAACCATCTAAAATTGGTTGTTGAGCCGGAGTTTTCTATTGCTGTAGACTTTGCGCCTTGCAAATGTCTAATCGTAAGCGATGATGAGAATGGCTTGCTAGAGCTGGAAGATCACTGGCGCAAACGTTTAAGTGGCACGGTAGATGTTTTCCGTTCTGAGAAATACTTCCTTGAGATAGTGCCCTGCGGCATTGATAAAGCTAGCACGTTGAGCGCATTATTAGAAATTGTAGGTGTTTCGCCCGAAGAGGTGATTGCTATAGGTGATGGGGTTTGCGATGTCTCAATGCTTCAGACTGTGGGTTTGAGTATTGCCATGGGCAATGCAAGACATTCAGTGAAAGTATGTGCCGACCGGATCACTGCCACTAATGACGAGGATGGTGTGGCTATGGCTATTGAGAAGTTGCTCTCTAAAAAGGGACAACAAGATGTTTCTTTGACTGAACTTAACGAAGGTACCAAAAATACCATGATGGGTAATCTTGGTATGCAATACACGTATGTGTCGGAGGAGCGTATTGAGGTCACTATGCCGGTAGACAATCGCACACGTCAGCCTTTTGGTATTCTGCATGGAGGGGCTACAATAGCTCTTGCCGAAACAGTTGCAGGCTTGGGCTCTGTGTTGAACTGTGGTGCCGACGAGGTGCCGGTGGGCACACAGGTAAGTGCTAACCATATCTCTTCGGCTCATCAAGGCGACACGGTGAGAGCTGTAGGTACAATTGTGCACAAAGGTCGCTCTATGCATGTGTGGAACATTGATGTCTTTACCTCGACTGCCAAACTTGTTTCTACAGTGCGCGTGGTTAATAACATAATGCGTAAAGAATGAGTTTGACTTTTCATGAATCGCCCTCTTTCGAACAATTGGTGGAGCAGGGCGCTTCTTTTGCTTTTTATCGATCGCCCGGCGATACTGATATACATTTCGTTGCGCAGCACGAGGGTGAGATCTCTACTTTCTACGATCTGGATGAGCTCAATGGAAAGAGCGGATTTGTAGTAGCACCTTTCTCTTGTGACAACAAAACACCTATCTGTCTGATAAGGCAAGATGTGTGTAAGCAGATGCCGGCTCCTATAATTGACCTATCCGCTAAAGCTCAATCATTGCAATTCGATCCTTGTCTGTCGGTTTATGCGGAGAAGTTTGGTCTATTTAGTGAAGCGTTGTCTGGCGGACAATTTGAGAAGCTAGTTCTTTCGCGTAACAAGGTTATACAAAATACGGAGGCTTTGAATCTGCTGGAAGCTTACTATAAGGCTTGCCGAATCTATCCTAACTCGTATGTTTACTTATTGTATACACCAATCACAGGGATATGGATGGGCTGTTCTCCCGAAATATTGCTTTCGGGCAGTAAAGGAGAATGGAAGACGGTGGCTTTGGCTGGTACACAGTCGGCTGCAAATAATGAGAACAACCCCAAGTGGGATCAAAAGAATATTGATGAGCAGAGCTATGTCTCTTCTTATATTCGTCGGCAGCTTCAATCGCTGGGGATACAGGCCAATGAGCGTGGACCTCATTCGGTAAAGGCTGGACCGCTGCTGCATCTCCGTACCGACTTTGAATTTCAGCTGGGGGATAAAGGTAAACTGGGTAGTTTGTTGAAACTGCTTCATCCTACACCTGCTGTGTGTGGTTTGCCTAAAGCAGAGGCTTATAAGTTTATTCTTGAGAATGAGGGATACGATAGGAAGTATTACTCCGGTTTTATAGGGATGCTAAACCCTGAGGCGGATACTAATCTCTATGTAAACCTGCGCTGCCTGGCTATTGAGGGACAAAGAATGACTTATTATGCCGGTGGCGGATTGCTGGCCGCCTCGGATAGAGAAGAGGAATGGATAGAGACTGAGAAAAAGATGAGTACCATGATGAATATCTTCAACGAGGAGGATTGACTATGTATACCGATAAGAAAAATATATTACAGTTAGTAGCTTTACTAGAAGCACACGGAGTGACTAAGGTGGTGCTTTGTCCGGGTAGTCGCAATGCTCCAATTGTGCATACCCTATCTACTCACCCGTCATTTGAATGTTATGCGGTGACCGATGAACGCAATGCCGGCTTCTATGCCATTGGTCTTGCCTTGAATGGCGGCTGCAAAGTGGCTGTGTGCTGCACCTCTGGTTCAGCTGTAGCCAATCTCTATCCGGCGGTGTGCGAGGCGTTTTATCAGCAAGTGCCTTTGGTGCTGATTTCTGCGGATAGACCAGCTGCATGGATTGGACAAATGGATGGTCAGACAATGCCACAACCTGGCATCTTTAACGACATGGTGAAGATGAGCGTGAACTTGCCCGAGATCAATAGCGACGAAGATGAGTGGTATTGCAACCGCCTGATTAATGAGGCCTTGCTGGAGACCACTCATAGAGGAAGCGGACCTGTACATATCAATATCCCCATATCGGAACCATTGTTTCGCTTTACTACCGAAACACTTCCTGAGGTGCGTACCATCACGCGCTACCAAGGTCTCAATCTGTACGATCGAGATTATCAGCCATTGATAGAGAAACTGAACCGTTGTCAAAAGAGAATGATGGTAGTAGGTCAGATGAATTTGATCTATCTTTTCGAGAAACGAGATATAAAATCTTTATATAAGAAATTTGTATGGGTGAGCGAGCATTTAAGCAATCGCACCATACCGGGACAACCTATCAAGAACTTTGATGTGGCCCTTTACGCTATGGACGAAGAGACCAAAGAGAAGATGGCCCCACAGTTGGTCATCACGTATGGCGGTCATCTTGTATCTAAGCGTCTAAAGAATTATCTACGTAGTGTGCCCAACTTGGAACACTGGCATGTATCAGCCGATGGCGAGGTAGTCGATCTTTTTGGTGCGTTGACTACAGTCATCGAGATAAACCCTTTTGAGTTCCTAGAACGCATCTCTACATTAATGGATAAGACTACTCCGCAATATCCTCTGATCTGGGAGAATTACTGTAAAAAGATTCCTGCGCCCGAATTTGCTTTCTCTGAGATGTCGGCTATCGGTGCGCTGCTTCAACGACTACCCGAGGATTGCGCTGTGCATCTAGCTAACAGCTCCACGGTGAGATATGCGCAGCTCTATAGCTTCCCTGCTACGGTGGAGGTGTGTTGCAATAGAGGCATAAACGGCATTGAAGGCTCATTATCTGCAGCATTAGGTTATGCCGCCCAGTCGGACAAGCTAAACTTTATCGTGATTGGAGATTTGAGTTTCTTCTATGGCATGAATGGGCTATGGGGAAACCATACGAAGCCCAATGTACGCATTCTATTGCTCAACAATGGAGGAGGCGAGATATTCCATACTCTTCCGGGATTAGAGATGTCAGGTACTTCCAATAAGTTTATCACAGGGGTGCATCATACTTCTGCGCAGGGCTGGGTAGAGTCGCTTGGCTTCCGTTACCTCCAGGTCAATGAGGAAGAAGGACTCACACCGGCTATGGAAGAGTTTACCAAGGGCGAAGGGGTAGATACACCTATTGTCCTAGAAGTCTTTACCAACAAAAACAAAGATGCTCGCATCTTAAAAGAGTATTATAAACAAGTAAAAAACAATATCCAACAATGAATACTGATAAAAGAGAATGGACAACGATAAAAGAGTATGAAGATATTCTTTTTGATTACTACAACGGCATTGCACGTATCACGATCAATAGAGAGCGCTATCGCAATGCTTTTACTCCTACTACTACAGCCGAGATGAGTGATGCACTACGCATCTGCCGCGAGGAGCAAGATATCTGTGTGGTGGTACTTACCGGTGCTGGCGATAAAGCTTTTTGTAGCGGTGGCGACCAAAATGTAAAAGGTCATGGCGGCTATATTGATAAGAATGGTATTCCTCGTCTTAGCGTGTTGGATGTGCAGAAGCAGATTCGCAGCATTCCTAAACCGGTGATTGCGGCAGTAAATGGTTTTGCCATTGGTGGTGGTCACGTGCTTCATGTGGTTTGCGACCTCTCTATTGCTTCGGAGAATGCTATCTTTGGACAGACTGGTCCGAGAGTAGGTAGCTTCGATGCAGGTTTCGGTTCATCTTACTTGGCTCGTGTTGTAGGACAGAAAAAGGCACGTGAGATTTGGTTCCTTTGCCGCAAATACAATGCACAAGAGGCTTTGGATATGGGCTTAATCAATACCATTGTACCGCTTGAAAAACTAGAAGATGAGTATGTGCAATGGGCCGAAGAGATGATGCAGTTGAGCCCACTGGCTTTGCGTATGATTAAAGCCGGATTGAATGCAGAACTTGACGGTCAAGCTGGCATTCAGGAATTGGCAGGTGATGCTACCATGCTTTACTACATGACACCCGAAGCGCATGAGGGTAAGACTGCCTTCCTAGAAAAACGCAAACCTGATTTCAAGAAATTTCCTAAAATGCCATAAGGCTATCTATCATGCACTGCTCCATACAGATCTATCCCTATCGTCTTGTGTTTCGCAAGCCTGCCGGAACCTCTAGAGGTGTTTATCTTAAACGTGATGTTTGGTACATCTATCTTACATCCAATGATTACCCCGGTCGTGTGGGGATAGGGGAGTGTGCTCCACTTCCAAACCTTAGTTGTGACGACTTTGCCGATTATGAGACGCGGTTAAGAGAATGTTGCGACCAAGTGGAGCAACAAGGGGTGTTGGACTATGAATTGCTTCGTAACTTCCCCTCTGCCTTGTTTGGACTAGAAACTGCATTGGCTCATCTTCGTTCAGGGCATTTTGCGTTTAATGACACCCTATTTGCGCAAGGCGAGCAAGGTATACCTATCAATGGGCTGATTTGGATGGGATCTTACGAGAGTATGTATCGCCAAATTGAGCAGAAGCTGGCAAGCGGTTTTCATTGCATCAAGCTAAAGATTGGAGCCATCGACTTCGAAGCGGAATTAGAGCTGATTAAAGCTATTCGCAAACGCTTTTCTTCGGATGTTATTGAGATTCGTGTCGATGCCAATGGGGCGTTTAGCAAGGAATCTGCACTGGAGAAGCTGAAACGGCTGGCTCAATATGATATTCACTCTATTGAGCAGCCCATCGCTGCCGGTAGTTGGGGAGATATGGCACAGCTTGTTCAGCAATCTCCACTTCCTATTGCTTTAGATGAGGAACTGATTGGTGTCAATGATTTATCAATTAAGCAGCAACTTCTAGATACAATAAGACCTCACTATATTATATTGAAACCTTCTCTGCATGGAGGAATTTATGGTGGCAAAGAGTGGATTGATGAGGCGAACAGACGCGATATAGGCTGGTGGGTTACATCGGCTTTGGAATCAAATATTGGGCTCAACTCCATTGCTCAATGGTGTGCTACTCTCAATAACCCAATGCCACAGGGATTAGGAACGGGTGGACTGTTTATCAATAATATTGAGATGCCTTTACAGTTGCGAGGCTCTGAACTTTGGTTTACTAACGAAGAATAGTCTATTATGATAATGAACCGAAGTCAACAGCAAATCTGCATTGATGGTAAGCATTATACTCTCAGCCAGCTGCATCATCATATTTCTGTTCAAGAAGACGGAGAACTGAAATTATTTATCGAAGATCTTTACCACTTTCTGGAACAATGGTTCTCTGAAACCGACTCTATTGAAGTACACACTTCCGGTTCCACAGGTTCACCCAAGAGGATGCTTGTTAGTAAGCAACGTATGATGCAGAGTGCCAGGCTGACTTGCGAGTTTCTACATCTTCTCCCCGGTAGCACCACGCTGCTTTGTATGCCCCTACGCTATATTGCAGGTAAGATGATGGTGGTGCGGGCGCTAGTAGCTCAACTTAATCTTCTGCTTTCTCCACCTTCGGGCCATCCTTTGGCCAATATTTCTGTTCCGGTAGACTTTTCGGCCATGGTGCCGTTGCAGGTATTCAACTCTATGCAGTTGCCTATTGAGGAAGATCGATTGAAGTCTATAGGCACTCTTATTATTGGCGGCGGGGTGATTGATGCCACTATCGAGAGTGAATTGCGCCATTTCCCCGGAGCTATCTATTCTACTTATGGGATGACTGAGACGCTTTCGCACATTGCTTTGAGAAGGGTGAGCGGCCCTAGTGCCTCCTCCTATTACCAACCTTTCTCGTCGGTCGATCTTTCTCTTTCTTCCGAAAATACATTGATTATCAATGCTCCTCTCGTGGCCGAAGAGATTTTGTATACCAATGATGTGGCTCGGATACAGAGTGATGGCTCCTTTGAGATTCTAGGGCGAAAGGATAATATCGTCAATAGTGGTGGTATTAAGATACAGATAGAGGAGGTTGAAACGATTTTGAAACCCTATATCAATACACCATTTGCCATGAGTTATGTGGTTGATTCCCGTTTAGGACAAGCTTTGGTTTTACTTTCGGAAGATGCGGCCGCACTCCACTTGGACTATACTATGCTACCACCCTATAAGCGTCCCAAATATATGTTTGTTGTGAAGCAACTGCCTCTGACGGGAACCGGTAAAATCGATCGTCTAAACTGTCATCTTCTTGCCGAGCAAGAAAGGGAGGCAATTAGTTTATAAGAACGATAAAGCCTTAAAACAGCTGAAGCAGGACTTCCAATATTATACTGTAGTTACGAAAGCTCTTATGCAAGGAAGCTACAAATCTGAACCCTATTTTTTAGCTTGTAATCATAAAAGAGAGACCCTCAAAAGTTATCTAAACTTCTGAGGGTCTCTCTTTGTTCTTTCACACATCATGTCATTACCGTATGAATGGTATGTGTAAGTGGTTTCATAAATTATTCTATACCGTGCATCATCTTTTTCAATAAGCCCGAAATGGCGAACAACACAATAGCTGCGGCACCACTCATAAAGACGAAGAGCATAAAGAAGTCGTGCAAGTTTTCCACATGATAGCCTAAGAAGGATTTAGTCACAGTGCCATCGGGGTAATAACCGCTCAATACACCTGCAAATTTATTTGCGCAAGCTGTACTTAAGAACCATACACCCATCATCAGCGATCCGAAGCGGGCAGGGGAGAGTTTGCTAACCATAGACAGACCAATTGGCGAAAGACTTAATTCTCCACAAGTGTGTACTAAGTATAAGCTTGTAAGCCATATCATGCTCACTTTAGTGCCTACGTCTACGCCGTCTACACCATAAGCGATAATCAAATATCCTAAAGATAACAATAGCAAACCGATGGCCTGTTTAACGGGCGAACTTGGTTCTATACCTCTACGTCCTAAGAAGGACCACAGAGCTGCAAATAGCGGTGCTAGCGTTACTACAAAGATGGCATTGAAGGATTGGAAATAGGCTGCAGGCATTTCCCATCCCAGGATGTCACGATTAGTTTGCTCATCGGCAAAGAACGTCAACGAGGCTCCCGCTTGTTCGAAGGCTGCCCAGAAGAAGATCACAAAGAATGAGATGATGTAAATCACATAAATACGTGTGCGTTCCAACTTAGTGAGCGACTTGTCGGTGATGATAAAGACTGGCATCACAATCAAGGTTGAATAGATGAGCGATCCAATCCAGTCTGCATTGTCGAAAATACCTCCATTACCTCTGAAATAGCCCCAATTGATAGAGAAGAGCAGGAATAGAACTACGGCACCAGCAATAGCTGTGGCTATGCGCATAGGACTTAAAGGCTCATTGTTGGCCGCCTCTTTAGCTTCTTTCTTTTTAGGAAGTCCAATTGGCTCGCCACTTGGTGTGCATAGGTATTTGTTTTTGAATATTTGGAAAATCGTAGTTCCAATAACCATACCGATACTTGCCGAAAGGAAACCCCATTTAAAATCGGCTGGATTGCCTGTGTTACCAACCAAACCACACCACAAAGGTGCAATGGTGGCTCCTAGATTGATACCCATATAGAAAATGGTGAAGGCCGAGTCTTTGCGCTTGTCTGTTGGGTCATACAAATCGCCCACCATAGAAGATATATTGGGCTTAAAGAAACCATTTCCCATGATCAATGCAAATAGACCCATGAACATCAATAGTTGAGGCAGATTGATGACCATACTACCCAACGATATGATGCTTTCGTGTTGGTCGTAAAACGTCGCGCTAAAAAACATAAAGAGCTGGCCGATGGCCATTATCATACCTCCCCAAAAGATGGAACGGCGATTTCCCCAATAACGGTCGGCAATGTATCCTCCTAAAAGAGGGGTTAAATAAACTAGTCCGGTGAAGCTACCATAAATTTGTGAAGACTCTTCCTTACTTAGCAATAACGCTTGTATCATGTAAAGCATAAACAATGCTCTCATTCCATAGTAACTAAAACGTTCCCACATTTCAGTTACGAATAGTAAATAGAGCCCTTTAGGATGACCTTTCGCTTGGCCTTTTGTGCTACTCATTTTCTTTTTAATTTAATAGTGTTTTATTTTGTCGATTGAAGGCAGCAAAAATACATAAGTTAAGGGGCATATATATTCAAAATGCTTTAAGAAATATGAAAAATTGGTTTAAATGTAAGGGTTTTCCTAGGTATTTAAACTTTGTGATGGCTATTTGAGGGAAAATTAGAGAAGAATGAAACGAAAATAGATGCAGCGGCAACTATTGTGTAATTCTAGAAGTGAAAGAGGTTATAAGCCATAAAGTAATATAAAGGGTTAAAGTTTACAAGAACGGTGCCTCTCTTCAAAGATATCTTTTACTCTTTTTTGTATTGCCTCTATCAATTTGTATCTTTGATGCCGTTAAAATGTTCATCGAACAGAGTTATCGCATTTATTTAATCATCGCTTCTCAGTTGCCAGTCAGATGAGGAGTACTTAAAGAAAGAAATAGACTATGTTTTCTGGAATCGTAGAAGAATATGCCGTGCTAGTGTCACTGGTTAAGGAACAAGAGAATATTCACTTTACCTTCAAATGTTCGTTTGTTGACGAGCTAAAAATTGATCAAAGCATCTCACACAATGGGGTATGTCTAACTGTCGTTAGTCTTACTGAAGAAACTTATACTGTGACTGCCATGAAAGAGACATTAGAGTGTTCTAATCTTGGCACGTTGGTGGTGGGTGATAAAGTCAATATCGAACGTAGCATGATGATGAATGGTCGTCTAGATGGACATATTGTACAGGGACATGTAGACCAAACTGCAGAGTGTATAGCTATCGATGACGCGGATGGCAGCTGGTATTTTACCTTCAAGTATGCTTTTGATAAAGAGATGGCGAAGCGTGGCTATATCACTGTAGACAAAGGTTCGGTGACGGTGAACGGTGTAAGTCTTACGGTTTGTAATCCTACCGATGAGACTTTCCAAGTAGCTATCATCCCTTATACTTACGAGCATACCAACTTCCACACTTTTAAAGTGGGCAGCATCATCAACCTAGAGTTTGATATCATTGGTAAGTATATTAGCCGTATGATTGCTTACAAATAAGGATAAGATTACTGAATATATTGAAGCAGGATGCACCTCAGCAGTGTACTCCTGCTTTTTTCTTTTGATATAGTCACATTACAAATCTTTTAGCAAAATCTTACTGGTACGTTCATAGTAATCTTCGCGTGCCTCCAACAAGACCTTCCATTCATTGTTAAACTCTTTGGTATTGTCCACTTTGAAGTTTTCAGAACCGTGTCTGTCGAGACGTTCAAATAGCATGGCCACGTTCATTTGGTTCACATCGAACGCAGGCTGATAGCCCACCTTGTCGCTTTTTATATCATCGGTTCGTTCGTTGATGAAACCGATTTCAGTAAGATTGTTTAATACCTGTACGGTGAGGCGGAGAGGTATCTGGTTGTCTTCCGATAACTCCTGGGCCGTGTAGGGTGGGCCTTGCTCTACAAATCGTTTGGTGATGAGAGACATGATTAGAACCGTGATGAAATCTTTGTATCGGCGGCTGATGTTGCGCGTATCTTTATCGAAGCTAAAGTTGCGTATGTTTTGTCCTGCGTAGTTGAGTAGGGCACCAAAGAGGCAAATGGTCCATGAAATCTGCATCCATAACAAGAACATGGGTAAAGCGGCAAAGCTACCATATATAGCGTTGTAGCGTGTGACCCACATCTGACTACCTATATATATATATTGAAATCCTTGATAGGCCGAACCTGCAAGTATGCCGGCAATAAGAGCATATTTGAACTTTACCTTGGTGTTGGGCATCACAATATAAAGCGATGTGAACATAAACCAGGTAAAGACAAACGGTATAAGTTTGATGAGGAATTTGAGGAAGGGGGTGAGCAGCTCGAAATTGATCATGTCTTCTACGCTGGTGCTCATAAAGAGGGAAAGGCCACCCGACACTACAATTACTATAGGGGTGATGAGCAGCATCGAAAAGTAATCGGTAATCATGCGATAGATGGTGCGCCCCTTTTTAAGGTTCCAGATGCGGTTGAACACAATCTCGATATCATTGATAAGGTTGAGCACTGTCCATAATAACATGATAAGACCCACGCCGATAAACACGCCGCCTTTCGTTTCGGAAAGATAGGATTCAACAAACTTGAAGATGATATCGGTAGTTTCGGAACTTCCACCAAAGGCGCGATAAAACTCGTTCTCCATCAATGCGGAATAACCAAAACCACGGGCAATGGCAAATAGCATAGCAAATATGGGTACGATAGCGAGGAGGGTGCTGTAGGTCAAAGCGGCAGCTTTGCTCAAGATGCGATATTCGATGAAACGGTCGGTGCAAAGATAAAGCGTCTTAATGGCATTGTAGAGCGAATACTTGCGTTTGGTCACCTCGTTTTCGGTGATTCGCCAAATGTCATACGATAGGAACTTCCAAATCTCGGCAATTCTCTTTCTCATAGAGGCATCGAATAGAAGGTTTTTTCTTGAAAAGAATGAAAAGCAGTGAGTCTGTAAGCCGGGTTCTGTTCCTGATTTCAAGAAATCAAGCGTCTGTCATTTATCTGAGCGACAAGTCACCTTGCCACTTTAGCGGTCTACCCTCCGACATGGAGCGAGCAGCTCTCTTAACGCCGGTATACATGACCTTACAACACCTAAGACGCACAGCCTGTATGTCGCCACACAGCTGGTAGGCTCTTACCCCACCTTCTCACCCTTACCATCTCTCCAAAGGATTAATGGCGGTTATTTTCTTCTACGTTACTCTACCCTCGCGGACAGCTTTCTGTTAGGAAGTAGGTTGCTCTTTGTTGCCCGGACTTTCCTCCTACACACCCTTGCGGGTGCATACGCGACAAACCGACCTACTGCTTTTCGCTACAAAAGTAAGCTATTTTCGCCATTAATCAAACTTTGACCGCTGTAAAAAGACTTACAGAGGCTTTTTGCGGCTTACTTGTGCCAATAGATTTACGTATTGAAAAGAAACTCTATAAAAAACAGATAGATGTCGCAGAAAGTTGACGGATAATCTATATTTTTGAAATCGATAAATAAGATTTGGCGAGTTGATAAGTGATGCTTCTGTATCCTGTTTGTAGGCCTATTCTACTCGGTTTGGTGAGCATTGCAACTCATCATGCTGACTAAGGCTTGCCTGCAAAGCCCGTTTAAATACAGTTTAAATACCGTTTAAACAGCTGTATTTTGGCTGTTGCCAATCAATTTTCTTACTATAAATAATGCACTATATGAGAACTCTATTACTCTGTTTTTTCTTCCTTTTATTTCCCTCTTTTTTTATTGTAGCTCAGTCTGGTGGTGCCGCTACTTTGGTCAATGCGAATGAAACCCCTGCTTTTGGTGTAGTCAATCTGTCGGTTTGCAATATGCGCGAAGAGCCTAAGTTTTGGACCGAGATGGTGACACAAGCTCTTCTGGGTACTCCGGTTCGAATCGTGGATAAGCAAGATTGGGTAAAGATTCAGACTCCCGACGGTTATCTGGGGTGGGTGCACCGTACGGCAGTTGTTCCTATGGATAGCCTGCAACTCAATGCTTGGAATAAGTCTGAGAAAGTGATTGTTACCTCGCATGCCGGTTTTGTCAATAGTGCCCCCTCTAAGAAGTCGGCCACCATTAGTGATGTTGTTGCAGGCGACCGACTAAAATGGCTCTCTACCAAAAAGGGATTTTTTGAAGTGGAATATCCTAATGGACAAACAGGATGGATCTCAAAGGAATTGGCCATGAAAGAGAGCGATTGGCGGAAGCAGTTGCGACAAGATGAGGCTTCAATTTTGGAAACGGCCTATACCTTGCTTGGTGTTCCCTATATATGGGGTGGCATGTCATCTAAAGGAATGGATTGTAGTGGCTATGTTCGAAATGTATTGTATATGCACGATATAATCATTCCGCGCGACGCTTCTCAGCAAGCCAAAGTAGGTCAACGTGTGGATATAACACCCGATTTCTCCAATCTGCAACCTGGTGATTTGATTTTCTTTGGGGCTAAAGCTACGGCAGAAAAAGGAGAGCGCGTTAGCCACGTAGGAATTTCGCTGGGTGGGGCTAAGTTTATCCACTCGCAGGGCTACATATATATAAGTAGTTTTTTGCCCGAAGATGAGGAGTACGATGAGTTCAATCTTAACCGTTTGCTCTATGCTCAACGCGTGTTGCCTTATCTTGATAGAGAGCCTCAAATTACGACGACACTCACTAACGAATTTTATCAATATTGATACTTTAAAATCTAAACTCAAAATAATATGCAAGACAGAAGAGGATTTCTCAAAACACTGGGATTTACCGTTGTAGGTACAGGCGTGTTGGCCAATGAAAAGCTGCATGCTGCGGCGCTAAATAGTGTATCGGTGCTAAGCAATGGTGTGGGTAGTAAGATGAAGATGACTTTCTATCCCTACGAATTGCAGCTGAATCACGTCTTTACTGTGGCTAGCTTCTCCCGAACAACAACGCCCACGGTGCAACTGCAAATAGAATACGATGGACTGGTGGGCTATGGCGAAGCTTCAATGCCTCCCTATTTGGGGGAGTCTATCGAATCTGTGATGGCATTCTTAAAAAAAGTAGACTTAGGGCAATTCTCTGATCCTTTCTTGTTGGAAGATATCTTGACTTACGTGGATGGAGTAGCTCCAGGCAATCATGCTGCAAAGGCGGCTGTCGATATTGCTTTGCACGACCTGACGGGTAAGATGATGCAAACTCCCTGGCATAAAATATGGGGGTTGAACAAACAAAACACCCCCTCGACTAGTTTTACAATCGGGATAGATAGTGCCGATGTGGTGAAACAGAAAACCTTGGAGGCTGCCGACCGCTTTAATGTGCTTAAGGTGAAGATGGGGCTTGATAACGATAAGGAAATGATTCAAACTATTCGTCAAGTGAGCAGTTTGCCTATTGCTGTAGATGTAAATCAAGGATGGAAAGATAAACATCATGCACTAGATATGATTCACTGGCTGAAAGAGCAGGGCATTGTGATGGTGGAACAACCTATGCCCAAAGAGCAGTTGGAAGATATGGCTTGGTTGACGCAGCATAGTCCGCTACCTACTTTTGCTGATGAGTCGCTACAGCGCCTTGGGGATGTGAGTAAGATGAAAGGTCTCTTCTCGGGTATTAATATTAAATTGATGAAATGTACCGGTATGCGCGAGGCTTATAAGATGATGAACTTGGCTCGTGCATTAGATATGAAAGTGATGATAGGCTGTATGACGGAGACATCTTGCGCTGTGTCGGCTGCGGCGCAACTCTCACCGGGAGTCGATTTTGCTGATCTGGATGGTAATCTTCTTATCGGAAACGACCTCTATAAGGGGATGGAGATAATTGATGGAAAGATAACCTTAAATGATGCCCCCGGCTTAGGCGTAATTAAGATATAAGCAATAGTAAACTGTTTCATGCATCGTGAAATATTCGATTGACTTTTATTTAATTCTTGTTGTGGGCTTATGATTTAACATCCTCAAACCCTTTTAAAGTCTAAATTATTACTATTCTAGGGTTAACCGCTGTTAAGTCGCTTTCTTCTGTGTTAAAATAGAGAAAAAATAACTCTCCATTGTGTGTCGAATAATCTATTATCTCTAATTTAACGTCAGAAAGTTAAATTAACTCGAAAGATTAACATATTAAGAACATAAATAAGGAATCGTATGAAACAGACTATTAAAAATGTTTTGGGAATAGGATCTTTGGTATTGCTTTGTTCGGGTGTGGCAGGTGTCACAGCTTACAAGGTAGCGCAGATGAGTAATGAAAACTCTGCTAGCGGGCTTGCTCTTTTTCAACAAAATCCGGCATCTTCGATAATGGCTTCAACTTATGAGGCCCATCAGTCTCAGCCCGTCGATTTGACACAGGCTGCTGAGAACTCTCTTCATGCAGTGGTGCATATTCAGTCTACACAGCAGGCTAAGCAACAAGTGGGACAGTCGCAGATGGATCTTTTTGACTTTTTCTTTAATAATGGTCCTAGAGGTCAACAGCAACAAGCGCAACCACGTGTGGGATTTGGTTCGGGTGTTATCATCTCGAAAGATGGTTATATAGTAACCAATAATCATGTGATTGATGGAGCGGATGAGATAACAGTGAAGCTGAATGACAATCGTGAGTTTAAAGGTCGTCTTATTGGTGCCGATCCTAGCACAGACTTGGCGCTTATCAAAGTGGAGTCTTCGGATGATCTGCCAACTATCCCGGTGGCCAACTCAGACCATTTGAAGGTAGGAGAGTGGGTGCTTGCTGTAGGTAATCCATTTAACTTAAACTCAACGGTGACTGCAGGTATTGTAAGTGCAAAAGCTCGTACGCTTGGTGTTTACAATGGTGGAGTAGAGTCTTTTATTCAAACTGACGCTGCGATTAACCGTGGTAACAGTGGTGGTGCATTGGTCAATGCTAAAGGTGAGTTGGTAGGTATCAATTCAGTGTTGTCTTCGCCAACCGGAGCTTATGCGGGTTATGGCTTTGCTATCCCTACTACTATTATGACCAAGGTGGTGGGTGACTTGAAAGAGTTTGGTACTGTGCAACGTGCTTTGCTAGGTATTCGTGGTGCTTCGCTAGGTGGCAACTTAATGGAGGATCAGCAAGCTATTGATCAAAGTGGAACTACATTGCGCGACAAGGCCAAAGAGTTTGGTGTAAGTGGTGGCGTGTGGGTACGCGAAATTGTTGACGGTGGTTCTGCTGCCGGTGGCGACATCTTTATCGATGATGTGATTGTTGGTTTGAATGATAAGAAGGTAAACAACTTTGCTGATCTGCAAGAGGCTTTGTCTCAGTTCCGTCCCGGTGACAAGGTGAATGTTACTTTGATGCGCAATAAGAAAGAGAAGACAGTAAGTGTGGTGCTGAAAAATGAACAAGGTAATACTAGTATCATTAAAGATGCAGGTATGGATGTTTTAGGTGCTGCCTTCCGCCCATTGCCCGATGATTTGAAGAAGCAATTGAAATTGGGCTATGGTTTGCAGGTAACTGGCGTGACTAGCGGTAAGATGTCAAGTGCAGGCGTTCGTAAGGACTTCATCATCTTGAAGGCTAATGAGCAACCTCTGCGTACTGTAGAAGACTTGGAAACTGTGATGAAGAATGCAGTGAAATCTACTAATCCGGTGCTGTTCTTGTCGGGTGTTTATCCATCTGGAAAACGCGGTTTCTTTGCTGTTGATCTGACTCAAGATTAATAGCTAATCTCTTGCGCCAAAGCAAGAAGTTGAAATATAAGCTAAGAAAATAGAAAATGAAGGTTGTCGCACAACACGACAACCTTCTTCTTTGTTTTGTAGTAGCTAAAAGTGTGAAGAAATTTATGTTAAATGCTTGCTTCACCCAGCTATTTTATCTATTTTTGCCCACCAAATCTGTTTTATAGAATGAGACAACTAAAGATAACAAAAAGTATAACCAACAGAGAGAGTGCTTCTCTTGATAAGTATTTGCAAGAAATTGGTCGCGAAGACCTTATTACTGTTGAGGAAGAAGTAGAATTGGCGCAACGAATCCGTAAGGGTGACCGTGTGGCTTTGGAAAAGTTGACACGTGCAAATCTTCGTTTCGTGGTTTCTGTTGCTAAACAATACCAAAATCAAGGCTTGAGTTTGCCCGACTTGATTAACGAGGGTAACCTAGGTTTGATTAAGGCTGCTGAGAAATTTGATGAGACCCGTGGTTTCAAATTTATCAGTTATGCGGTGTGGTGGATTCGTCAGTCAATCCTTCAGGCTTTGGCTGAGCAGTCGCGTATCGTACGTTTGCCTCTTAACCAGGTTGGCTCATTAAACAAGATTAGTAAGGCTTTCTCGAAGTTTGAACAAGAGAATGAACGTCGCCCTTCGCCCGAGGAACTAGCTGATGAGCTGGAAATTCCTGTAGATAAGATCTCGGATACCTTGAAGGTTTCTGGTCGTCATATTTCTGTGGATGCTCCTTTTGTGGAAGGTGAAGATAACAGCTTGTTGGATGTTTTGGTGAACGATGATTCTCCAATGGCTGACCGTTCGTTGGTAAATGAATCGTTGGCTCGCGAGATTGACAGAGCTTTGTCTACATTGACAGACCGTGAGAAAGAAATCATTCAGATGTTCTTTGGTATTGGTCAGCAAGAGATGACTCTAGAAGAGATTGGTGATAAGTTTGGCTTGACACGCGAACGTGTACGTCAGATTAAAGAAAAGGCAATTCGTCGTTTGCGTCAAAGCAATCGTAGCAACCTTTTGAAGTCTTACTTGGGATAATAGCAAGATAATCATATAAAAAGAGAGCGGGTATAAGTGTAGTCTTATTGCGCTCTCTATTTTTTTATCTATATTTGTCGCATTAAAAATATTTTATAATGAAATACGCAAAAATACTTATTACCTTCCTTTTGGTATTTGTCGCATCTTCGGCTGTATCAGCGCAGAAAAAGGATAAAGTTAAAGATGTATATGCTTTTGGTGTAGCTGCCTCTTTTACTGACTCTGTGGTGTTTTATACTCCTGTACAGGTGCTCGATGGTGTGGCGCTAGATAAGAATGGTTTTCTGCCCAATCGTGAGCTGTATAGCTATCAGCTTAAAAACTACTTCGAAAATGAGATGAATCAGCCCAATCGCGTTTGTATGATCTATTTCTCAAATAATAAAACTAAACTAGAAAAGAGTAGAACAAAGCTTCTTGCTAAATATCGCAAGAATAAGTCTAGCTTGTTCGAAGAATTGCCACAAGATAAATTTAAATTTACCAAACCCGATTTGGGAGAGTAAATAGCTAATAGATATAACGAATGAAGCCACCTCGCATTTAGTAGAGGTGGCTTCATTGTTTTGTATGCTATCTTTTAGTAAGAATCGTTGTTACCATTCAGTTCGTTGTCTGTAATCTTTCGACTATCAATTTTTCGCCAAGTATAAAAGATGTAGCAAAGTACAAATGGTACCCATATTGAAACCCAAGCCATCGTCCTTAAGGTAAACTCACTAGAAGAGCTGTTTTCTATGGTGAGTGAATTCTGGATATTGGCAAGCGATGGGTAATAAGCAGTGTTGTTGTAGCCTGCAATAAGTAGAAGTCCTAAAACGGTTAGCACTGTGCCAATTCCCGCATACCAGATCCCTTTGTCGAATGAAGCTTTGAAAATGGTGCGGATAATGCCAAATAGAACGAGTACGACTCCAATAAGGAATACGATAAGAAGTATTGGCATCTCTATGAAGTTAATCAAGTACTTATGTGGTTGTAGATATACCTCGTTTGTCTCTGGGTTCACTGCGTATCCGTCTGCTATAAATGTTCTTATCAAAAAGGCGAGAAAGAATACTAAGAAGAGGGAGGTGCTGATAACAATGGCACGTCTACAACGTTTGGCTAGATCGGCATCATCTATGTTGTTGATGAAATAAAGCATTCCTAGTACGCGTGCTAGAAAGAAAACCGCCAAGCCTAAGCACCAGTTCCAAATATTACCAAATGCCTCTAAACCGTGGGCGGCGCTTGTCCATTGGCTCACTGTAAGGTCGGATAGATTCCCAATATTGGAACGATCCATGGTGAAGTCGGCTCCTGTAAAAAACATTGCCACTGCTACACCGAGGAAGAGGGGGCCAATCACTCCATTGATAACCAAACATGCCTGATAGGTGGTTTTACCCAATAAATTGCCCATCTTGTTTTGAAACTCATAGCTAACGGCCTGAATCACGAAACTAAAGAGTATTATCATCCACAGCCAGTAGGCTCCTCCAAAGCTAGTACTATAGAATACGGGAAAGGAGGCGAAGAAAGCTCCTCCAAATGTAACCAGAGTGGTAAACGTAAACTCCCATTTGCGGCCTGTTGAGTTGACAAGTAGACGTCGCTGGTCGTCTGTTTTGCCCAAGCAGAAAAGTGTGGAGTTGCCGCCCTGTACAAACAGCAAGAAAACGAGCAGTGCACCAAGAAGTGAGATGATGAACCACCAATAGTGCTGAAGAAGTTGGTATGTTGTCATTGTTTTGAATTTTTAGATTAGTAACTTGGGGTTTGGTCAATAGCTTCAGGGCCTTTCTTTATTACTTTTAGCAGGATACGTATACCTGCTATCAGCATGATGGTGAATAGGACAAGGAAGATGCAGAACGTCACAATCACCGAGGAGGTGTTGAGCTTCGAAACGGCTGCCCAAGTGGGTAGAAGTTCGTGAATGGCCCAAGGCTGACGACCGCACTCTGCTACCACCCATCCACACATGCCGCAGACATAGGCAAACGGTATGCTCCACAGTGCCACGTACTGCAACCAGCGTATATTTTCCATCTTCTTGCGATAGACTAATATTATCACCACGATAAAGAAAAGGATGAAATAGAGGCCTAAACCTACCATTACGCGGAAAGTATAGAACACTAGCGGCACGTTTGGAATCACTTGTTGCGGATTTTCTACGTAGCCATAGCCGAAGTATTTCACGTTAGCATCCAATACTGTGCGTGCGCTATCCATTACTGCTTGGTCGTTGGCGGCTTTTGCCTTCCTAAATGCATCGAACGATGCAATGGCCGTTTTTCCCATCTCCATTCGCTCGAATACCGATATTGGCTTTTCTCCATCGGCTGTCGTGTAATCTCCATTGATGATGTTGCTGATGCCAGGTACATAAGCGTCAAACTTCCTCTCGGCTAAGAGGGAGAGTAGTTGTGGTATTTCAAACTTGAAGATAAATGGATCCTTATTATCGTCGTATGACTTCTTTTCGGGGTTTAGTACACCGATAACTACAAGCCCGGCGCCTTTTTCGCCCTCGTAATAACCTTCCATAGCGCCCAGCTTGATAGGCTGTGTTTGAGCAACCTGGTAGGCAGAGCCGTCACCGGTATACCCAACAAGGAGTGCTCCTACTAACCCTACAATAGAGGCCACTTTAATGCTTCTGATGGCAAACTCTTGATCTCTTTTCTTTAGAAGATACCAACAGCATATTCCAACAGCAAAAACACCGGCTAATACCCATCCGCTTAATACGGCATGGAAAAACTTCATTACTGCAATGGGAGATAAGGCTACTTCAAAGAAGTTGACCATTTCGTTTCTGGCTGTATCGGGATTGAAGTACATTCCCACGGGATGTTGCATCCATGCATTGGCTACTAATATCCACCAAGCTGATATGGTTGCCCCAAGTCCTGTGAGCCATGTAGAAGCTAGGTGAAACCCTTTGCTTACTTTGGTCCATCCAAAGAACATTACGGCGATGAAAGTGGCCTCCATGAAGAAAGCAACTATTGCCTCAATGGCTAATGGAGCACCAAAAATATCGCCTACAATAAATGAGTAGTTGCTCCAGTTCGTTCCAAACTGGAATTCGAGTATGATACCGGTAGCTACACCTACGGCGAAATTGATACCGAATACCTTCATCCAGAACATAGCTGTCTGTTTCCATTTTTCGTCTCCGGTTTTGTAATAGATACTCTCCATGATGGCCATAATAACAGCTAGCCCTAAGGTTAGTGGAACGAATATCCAGTGATAAAGGGCTGTTAATGCAAACTGTCCACGCGACCAATCTACTAGGGAAAAGTCAAATGTTTCTGTCATAATCAGTATAGAATTAAATGGTTATAAATTATCTGTTATCCTATTCAGGTTGTTCGTTTTGTGGAACTCTGTCGATTAGTTCGTTGCTAACAAAGCTGCTTTTGGCATCTTTGTCGGGGAGATCTTTAAAGTAATTGGGAAAGAAGAATAATTTAAGAATGAAAAACATGATAAAAAGCTTGGTGAGTATGATAACCCACAATATTCGGCCGAGGGTCATGTTTCTGAAGCCGTCGTAATACAAATCCCAGATTTTAAGAAGAGTCTTTTTCATGGCCAATGATTTTGTAATACTCAAATATAGAGTAATTTAAAGCTAAAAACAAGTGAAATAATGAAAAAAAATAATTATGTTGTTGGGAAGTATAACAGTTGAAGGCCTCTCTATGTTATAAGATTGACGCGTTAATTTACTATAATTTTTAGTATTGCTAACACTGTCGTATTAATGTATTTGTATTTTTGCGCATATTTATAATAAATGTGCAAATACCAATGGAGCATCAATCAAGCTTTATAGACTATATCGAACAAAGTATTATTAATAACTGGGATCTAAATGCATTGACAGACTACAAAGGCGCTACCCTTCAGTATAAGGCAGTAGCTCGTAAAATAGCCAAGTTTCATATTGCTTTAGAGAGTGCTGGAATTAAGCGCGGGGATAAGATAGCTATTTGCGGCCGTAACAGTGCTAACTGGGCTGTAGCTTTCCTCGGGGCAGTGACCTATGGTGCGGTAGCGGTGCCTATTCTGCATGAGTTTAAAGCGGATAATATCCATCATATTGTCAATCATTCGGAAGCAAAGATATTGTTAGCCGGTGATCAGGTGTGGGAGAATCTTGACGAGTCTGCTATGCCATTGCTTATTGGTGTGGTAAATCTTCAAAATTTTTCTCTTTTAGAATCTCGTAGTAAAGAGTTTACTTATGCTATCGAACATCTAAATGAAATCTATGGACATAGATATCCTAAAAACTTCCGTCCGGAGCATATATGCTACTATAAACCGAAGCCCGAAGAGCTTGTTATTATCAACTATACTTCCGGTACAACAGGGTATTCTAAAGGCGTGATGCTTCCTTCGCGTAGTATTTGGTCTAATATTGATTATTGCAACGAAAAGCGCCCAATTAAGGCGGGAGATACCATTGTTTCGATGTTGCCGTTGGGACATGTGTTTGGTATGGTATACGATCTGCTTTATGGTTTTTCGGCAGGTGCGCACCTATATTTCTTGACTCGTATGCCTACGCCTAAAATTATCGCACAGTCATTTGCCGAAATTAAGCCAAAAATTATATCATGTGTTCCGCTTATTGTTGAGAAGATTATCAAGAAAGAGGTTTTGCCTCGCGTGGATAATCGTATAGGCAAACTACTGCTCCATGTTCCCTTTATTAACGATAAAATCAAGGCATCTGCGCGAAAGGCAGCTATGGAGATATTTGGGAATAACTTCGAAGACATCATCATTGGTGGCGCTCCTTTTAATGCAGATATTGAGTCGTTCCTTCGTAAGATAGGCTTCCCTTATAATATAGTGTACGGGATGACGGAATGTGGACCTGTTATTTGTTCTAGTCGCTGGAATGAGATTAAAAAAGGTTCATGTGGCAAAGCAGCCACGCGTATGCAGGTTAGTGTAGATTCTATGGCTCCTGCTTCTATAGCAGGTGAACTCCTATGTAAGGGAGAAAATGTGATGCTCGGTTATTACAAAAACCCTGAAGCCACCGCTGAGATTATTGATAAAGATGGTTGGTTGCACACGGGTGATATGGCTACCATTGATCACGAAGGTTTTATTACTATTAGAGGACGTTGTAAAAACCTGTTGCTTAATTCAAGCGGTCAGAATATCTATCCTGAGGAGATTGAGAGTAAGCTAAATAACTTGCCTTTTGTCTCGGAGTCGCTTATAGTGATGCAGAATGATAAACTAGTAGCACTTATTTATCCCGATTTTGATGAGGCTTTTGCTAGTGGGTTAAAGCAGGCCGATATAGAAACACGTATGGAGGAGAATCGAAAAGTGCTCAATCAGATGCTTCCTAGTTATAGTCAAATCGCCAAAGTCAAGATCCATTTTGTGGAATTTGAAAAGACGGCAAAGAAAAGTATTAAACGATTTATGTATCAGGACTTTAAGGAGTAGTGTGAGGAGTTGTACTAAAACGCAATACGTTGAAAAACAGCATTTTAGTTGTATTGCTGTAAATGGATATATTCGTAAAATGATGTGAATAAAACAATAAATATAGGGCAGGTGCTTGTCAATTCAAAAAACCTCCCTATCTTTGCACTCGCAATCGGGAAACAACGATACGCAAACAAGGATTGATTCGCTAGCTCAGCAGGTAGAGCACAACACTTTT
>CAMTOQ010000034.1 GCA_947074205.1 uncultured Bacteroides sp.
TCATCAGTATCAATACAATTAAATTGTTACGTTGGTCTAGCGCATTCATTCGCTTGTTAAGAAGTGCAATGGCCGCCGAAGCCTGTCCATCATCATTCGCTATTCTGTCACGAATATCTTGTAGCAGTCCACTCTCAGGTTGCAGACACTCAATGCGCTCAATCAGTTGTCCATAGGCATCAAGCGTGCGCATACGTTTATTGAAAGCCGCCTGCCCTTTGGTGATACTACTTGTAAAGAAAAAACTAGCCCCGATCAATATGGAAAAGATGCTGCCAAATAATGTGAAGCTCACCACTCCTGCAAATGCTAGTATTAATAACACTAGGTTAAAGATACCCACCATGTAAGGCAGCAAACGTAATGTTCTATATTTGTAAAACCGCAAAGGTTGATCCACCCACTCCTTCAAATCGGCTTCGCTGTCGTTTCGTTCACCACGATTCAGCAGACCCACCACACGGAAATCCTTGCGCCATGCCCACAGCTTCGATAGCTCGGCCACCGCTTTCTGCCGATTCACTATCTCAGTAACAACTTCTAGCGGATGCATCAGCCAATGGGCTAGTCGCCTCTCGCCACCGGCGGTCACCGTACGGTTCATCGACTGAAACAGCGAACGTTCGCCAAACAAATCTATGTCGTGTGCAAAAGGATGCTCCGGGTTATTATACTCCTTTCCACTCTCGAAGGCCGAATAGTCGTAGTTGATGGCTGCTATCTCGTCGCTCGCCACCTTTATCGATGTTTCCAGGTACCCCTTTCTTCTAAAATACCGATCCTGCCACACCGCCAGAAGCATAAATCCAACCACTGCTGCCAATGCTGCTAGCGCTATAGCCCAGTAGGCTTCGTGGCGCAAAGCCACCACTGCTGCAATGCCTCCCACAAACACCACTAGTTTCAATGTGCCCAGTTGGTGAATCTTTCGCTTCACCGTTTTCAGTTCGGCAGTCGCCACTTCATTCTCTCTGTTATATTGCTCTATAAGATGGCTATACTCGTTCGTCATATCTTCTTTTCTTTTAGATGGATGGAAAGATAGGAGTATTTTGGCATATCGGCAAATCTTTGTTACTAGGTGGGGGTAGTATGGTGAAAGATATTGTTGTTTTTGGGTAGTTGCACCTTGGTAAGAGCTGTTGTTTCGATTCTCTCTAGTCTGATAATGGTCTTATAATCAGGCGTTAGTGGATAGGGGAGGTCAGCACGGTGAGTAGGGCTACTCAGCGAGGTGGCGAGGGCTTGCTGGGTTGGTGAGGAGGGGAGGGTAGCGTGGTGAGAAGGGGTAGGATAAAAAACTCCCACCGAAGCGGGAGTAGTAGGTGTTTAACCTTCGGCATATAGCCTTATTGTGGTAAGATGTAGATACTTACATGATGCAAATATTATAAAAGATTTTGTTAAAACAAAATTATTCTCTAGCTTTATGAAAAATAATGTGATATGGATAGAATCTTAGGTCTTGATTTAGGAACCAATAGTATTGGTTGGTGTGTGATAGAACGTGATGAACATATTATTAATTTATTGTACCGTGGTGCTCATGTTTTTCAGGAAGGTTTAAGGAAGTGTAAAACAGGGTACGAGTCTAGGGCGGCTGAGCGTACGAAGTATAGAGCTAGAAGAGTTTTATATTTCAGGAGAAGGCTTAGAAAGATAGAGACTTTGTTTGTGTTATCGGCAAATAACCTTTGCCCGAAGGTGGCTTATGACGTTTTGAAAGAGTGGAAACTTAAAGGCTTTTATCGAGATTCATTGCAGTTTCGAGAATGGCTGAAAACTGATGATTCTATTGATAAAAATCCATATAGGTGTCGTTTCGAAGCGATTAACCGCAAGCTAGATTTGAACGATATAAATGACAGGTATTTGCTGGGTAGGGCATTTTATCACTTATCTCAAAGGAGAGGTTTTTTAAGCAATAGATTGGCTAATACTAAAGAGTCTGAAGATGGTGTGGTAAAGGGAGGTATTTTAGATTTGACAAGTGAGATTGAAAGAGAACATTGCCAGACCTTGGGAGAATATTTCTATAAATGCTACAACAAGAAGAAAATACGTGGGAAATATACATCTAGAATAGAACATTATATAAAAGAATTCCGATTAATTTGTCAACGCCAAGAATTAGAGCCTGATTTGATTCTATCATTGGAGAAAGCAATATTTTATCAGCGTCCTTTAAAATCACAGAAGAATCTTGTTGGTAAGTGTACATTTGAGAAAACTAAACCTAGATGCCCAATCTCGCATCCACGATATGAATATTATCGTATGCTTTGCTTTTTGAATAATATTAAAATAAAAACACCAAGTGATGATCGTTTCAGGTTTTTAAATGCAAATGAAAGAAATCAAATAATACCTTTGTTTTATAAGAGCACATCAAAAGGTGTGGGTGTAGAATCTTTCTCGTTTGAGCAAATCGCTAAGAAAATAGCACGTAAGGATAGTTATGCTTATGAGAAGGACCCTCAGGGTAAACCTTATCTTTTTAACTATAAAATGAATACCACAGTTCAAGGTTGTCCAGTAAGTGCAAGCTTGAAGTATATATTCGGTGATAATTGGCAAATAGAGATACTAAATAGATATACTTTAAGAAAGAACAAAACTCAACTTGAAGTAATTAATGATATATGGCATGCCCTTTTTTCATTTGATAGTAAAGAGTATTTAAGAGGATTTGCTATGGATCGCCTACTTTTAGATGATGCACAGGCCTCAAAATTTGCGGATATAAGCCTTAAAAAGGACTATGCTTCGTTATCGTTAAAGGCTATAAATAAGATTATCCCCTTTCTAGAGGAAGGGCTAATTTATTCGCATGCTGTTTTTTTAGCTAATATGGGTGCTGTTTTACCTTCAGACATTTGGCAAGACGCTACTAATAGGCAGATTATCACCCAAGGTGTTATTGATGAAGTGAATGATTATAACGTAAAGTGTGGTAAGACGTTACAATATAACATTATAAATTTTTTGAGGGATAACTTTGATGTTAAAAGTAATATCTACGATAAGCTATACCATCCCTCTATGATTGATACGTATAAGCAATCTGAAAATGGATTCTTGGGCTCTCCTAGGACTAGCTCAGTCCGCAACCCAATGGCTATGCGTGCACTTTTTCAACTTCGTAGATTGGTGAATAGACTCCTGGCAGAAGGGAAAATAGCCCCATCAACTATTATCCATATTGAGATGTCTCGTCAGTTGAATGATTCAAATATGAGGGAAGCTATAGATAAATGGCAGAAGGAGCAAGAAAAAGCTAATGCTGATGCAAGAAAAGCAATTATAGAAGATAGTCCTATTGCTGAACCAAGTGATAATGAGATTTTGAAATATAGGTTATGGAAAGAGCAAGGGAATAAGTGTGTATATACTGGAAAGCAAATTAATATGTGCGATTTTTTGGGTGCTCATCCCAAATATGATATTGAGCACACCATACCTAGAAGCATTGGGGGGGATGACTCTGCAATGAATAAAACGTTGGCAGATGCAGAGTTTAATAGAAAAGAAAAAGGAGCGAAGCTTCCCACGCAACTATCGATTATTGACTCTGTTTATGAACACATTGTTGGATGGAAGGCTAAAATAGAAGATCTAGAAAGAAAAGTCTCATCATCTAAAAGAAAGTCATTTGCCGATAAAGAGTCAAAGGATAAGGAAATAGTAAGCAGAAATCTGTTAAAATTAGAATTAGCCTATTGGCGAGGTAAATATGAACGCTTTACGATGACTGACTATAAACGAGGTTTTAAAAACAGTCAAGGAGTTGATGCCGGAATTATTTCTAAATATGCTAGGCTTTATCTTAACTCATTATTCCCTAAAGTCTATACTGTAAAGGGCTTCGTAACAGCTGAATTTAGAAAGCTTTGGGGGCTGCAACAAACTAGCTCCAAAGATAGAAGCACACATATTCATCATTGTATCGATGCAATAGTTGTGGCATGTGTTAGTAATATTGAATACAACCAGCTTTTAGCTTATTATAAACAATACGAGCAATATAATTGGTATCGCAATGTTCCTAAGCCTACTTTCGTGAAACCTTGGGACACTTTTACCGAGGATGTTATATCCATTGGTAAGGACTTACTTGTGTCTCATTATACTCCAGATAATCTTGGAAAAAATACAAAGAAAAGAAGGAAAGTAAAAGGTAAAGTAATGGAGGGCGAATATTCGCAAGGTGATTCAGTGAGAGGTGTTTTAAATCAGGATTCTTTTTATGGGGCAATTGACTGTAATGGTAGTACCAAGTTTGTTATTCGCAGAGAGTTGTCATCACTAAAAGAGAGTGAATACAAAAGTGTATTGGATAGCATTGTAGATCCAGTTGTAAAAGGCAAAGTTAATGATGCAGTTGAGAAACTAGGTTTTAAGGCTGCTATGGAGTCTCCTATATGGATGAATGAAGATAAGAGAATCCCAATAAAAAAAGTGCGTTGCTTTGTAAAGTCTACAAACCCTATATGTTTGAAAGAACATAGAGACAAATCGAAGCATATTTATAAGCAGAATTATTATGTTGCGCATGGTGGACTTTATTTGTTTGCACTCTACGAGAAAATAAATAATAATGGGCGCCTATCTCGCAAATATGAAGTGCTGAATAATCTTGAAGCTGCAGAGAGAATGAAACAAAGTTTGCGCAGAATGAGAGGATGTGATTTAGTACCAGCAGCGAATGAGTCATATCAATTGAAGTATATCATTAAAAAGGGTACAATGGTTTTGCTGTGGAAAGAGAATCCGGAAGAGATCTGGGAATTAAACATGGAAGAACTGTGTAATAGACTTTATAAAGTGAAAAGTATTGAAGCAGATGGTCGTCTTAATATTATTAAGAGTCAAGTAGCGGTGTCTGATGAAGCTTGTTTAGCACCTGGAGAGACTGGTTTTGCACCATCTCTGAGGTTGAGGCGTTCAGGCATGAACATGCTAGTACAAGGTTATGACTTTGAGTTGACTATATTGGGGGAAATTATACTTAAAAGAAGATGCTAAAAAGAACCTTATTCTTCTCACATCCAGTTTATCTTTCTCTTAAAGATAATCAACTGGTATGTGAATATAAAGATGAATCTGAATTAAAGAAGGTTGTTCCTATAGAAGATATCGGGTTTGTAGTGATTGAAAATCAGCAAGTAAAGATCTCTATTCCATTAATAAATTCTTTAGCCGATAACAATGTTGCATTAGTTTTTTGTGATAAAGCTGCTTTTCCAAACGTAATGATTCAACCGCTAAATGGTAACACTACGCAGGGCGAATCTTATCGACATCAATTAAATGCTACTGAACCCCTAAAGAAGAGTCTATGGAAACAGTGTATAGAGGCAAAGATCAAGAATCAAGCGCAATTGCTCTCAAAGCTGAATCTTGATGGCAAGATGTTGCTGCCATTATACAATAATGTAAAAAGTGGAGATAGTGACAATAGGGAGGGAATTGCTGCTAAGTTGTATTGGAAAGAACTTTTTGGACGGCGTTTTGTCCGTGAACGAGAAGGCGAGCCACCCAATAATTTGCTTAATTATGGCTATACAATACTGCGCGCTGCGGTAGCTAGATCATTGATAGGTTCTGGTCTGTTTCCAGGTTTTGGAATATTTCATAAGAGTAAATATAACGCTTTCCCTTTGGCTGATGATATAATGGAAGCGTATCGCCCCTTTATTGATGAAATTGTATATGCTATGTTTCATGAAGGACTGGTTGAATTGAATAAGGAGGCGAAATCAAGATTAGTAAGAATATTGTATGTGGATTGTGATTTCAAGACTATGAAGCGCCCTCTTGATATATCTTTAACAATGACAACTGCTTCATTGTCGAAATGCTATTCAGGAAAAGAAAAGAAGATACAATTTCCATTGCTGAAATGAGTGAGAATAGATTAAATGCGTATCATATAATGTGGTTATTTGTTTTTTTTGATCTTCCGACAAATACCAAGAAAGAGCGAAAAGATGCGGCTCTTTTTCGTAAAGGGCTCGAGAAAGATGGCTTCTCTATGATGCAATTCTCAGTCTATAGGCGGCATTGTGCGTCCAAAGAGAGCTGTGATGTGCATATAAAACGTGTGAGAAGTCTATTACCACCTAGCGGTTTAGTTTCTATCTTAGCAATCACTGACAAACAGTACGGAAATATAATCAATTATTGGGGTAAAGTAGAGGGAAAAAGAAATACAACACCTCAGCAATTAGAGTTTTTTTAGTAATTTTGAATAGGTAAATACATTGCATCACTACTTCCTATGCTAATTCTCCCTATTTTGTGGATGCTTTTTTTGCTCATATCCGCCTATAATAAGGGGTTTTTAATACATAGGTTGTGGTTTGATGTAGATGTAGAGATATAAACAACCCCTTGTAAAAAAAGCATTATACCCATCTGGTTGTGGTTTGATGTAGATGTAGAGATATAAACAACTATGAAGAGGAAAAAAGAACAAGACGTACAGTTGTGGTTTGATGTAGATGTAGAGATATAAACAACAAGATGGGATGTTTGCCCAGCAGTGTGCCAGTTGTGGTTTGATGTAGATGTAGAGATATAAACAACTTGGCATGGGCTATTTGGTTACTAACCAATGTTGTGGTTTGATGTAGATGTAGAGATATAAACAACATATTCGCAACCTGCTAGAGCGCAACAACCGTTGTGGTTTGATGTAGATGTAGAGATATAAACAACCCAAATGTGGTGGACACGTGACACCGAGAAGTTGTGGTTTGATGTAGATGTAGAGATATAAACAACATCGATGCCATGTTGCGACATCATAAACTGTTGTGGTTTGATGTAGATGTAGAGATATAAACAACAGATTCGTGATGATAAGTATGTTCAAGAAGTTGTGGTTTGATGTAGATGTAGAGATATAAACAACACGCATCAAAAGAAAAAGAAATATCTACCGTTGTGGTTTGATGTAGATGTAGAGATATAAACAACACTTTCTGCTCTTTTAGCTTATATAGTCCTGTTGTGGTTTGATGTAGATGTAGAGATATAAACAACTAATTGTTATTAGTTTGTAATAAAGGAAACGTTGTGGTTTGATGTAGATGTAGAGATATAAACAACGAAATCTCATAGTAAGCGATAGGTGCACAAGTTGTGGTTTGATGTAGATGTAGAGATATAAACAACCGGCAGTCACAGCCACAACGGCAGCCTGGTGTTGTGGTTTGATGTAGATGTAGAGATATAAACAACGCAGTTTAAACTATTCGACGATGGTCTACCGTTGTGGTTTGATGTAGATGTAGAGATATAAACAACTGATGATGAACATTGATTCACGCTTCATAGTTGTGGTTTGATGTAGATGTAGAGATATAAACAACCACAGATTTTAAAACAAACCGCGCCGGGCGGTTGTGGTTTGATGTAGATGTAGAGATATAAACAACAAAGAATGGTACATCGAGTTCTACGCTTTGTTGTGGTTTGATGTAGATGTAGAGATATAAACAACTAAATTTCGCTGTAATAAGTATCTTGATTGGTTGTGGTTTGATGTAGATGTAGAGATATAAACAACCTTGATTTAGTACGTTCCTTAAATGTAGCAGTTGTGGTTTGATGTAGATGTAGAGATATAAACAACTGTTTATATTCTGTACTGGCACATCGCCTTGTTGTGGTTTGATGTAGATGTAGAGATATAAACAACGGTAATGAAATTTACCCAAAACCCTAATTGGTTGTGGTTTGATGTAGATGTAGAGATATAAACAACGCCTATGAAGTATTGAAACACTTCACGCCGTTGTGGTTTGATGTAGATGTAGAGATATAAACAACAAACCTGCTCTGATAAGGAGGCAAATATACGTTGTGGTTTGATGTAGATGTAGAGATATATACAACCGTAAATAATGGCATAAAAAAAAAGAATGAAAAAAGGATTGGAAAAGAATTGTTGCTAATGTGTTGGTATATAGCCTTTTTATTTTGTTGGATTCTTTTTTTACGAAGAAAAATGGAAAAAGAAACGAAAATAGATTCAATCTCGCAATGACCAAACCATTTACCAATCGTTTAACATTAGTTTATAGAACAACAAACCGACACCTTTAGCTTGCGCTATCTTGAAAATGGCCTCCCCGATCTCGATAAATCCACCTTGTTCACAACCCTTATACTGTTTGAGTAAAAGCAACTGATACATGGCATGGAAGATGGGAGTGAGGCAATGAAATATTGTCAGTGTCGTAATCAAGGTGCTTGTAACGAAGAGGTACATAACCATTTATACTCCGCACAGTGCAAATAGACCTACTATCTAGAAGATACTAGAACCACCAATATTGTTTTGCCTGAGGGTTCGAAATGAAGCTGCTCAACCACATCATGAAGGGGGGATGCGATAAGTGTCCAAAGAAGTAATACCTCAATAGTCACACTTAGTGTTACGTGTTAATAAGCCTCAGCAAAGTCTCAACCTGACTCTCCGCTACAGGAATAGTTGCTGCGCCTATTTTAATTCTAGAGTGTTCAATATTATCTATTTTGTCGAGCGAAACGATGTAAGAGCGATGTACTCTATGGAAACTACTCTGCGGTAGTTTGCCGACTATCTCTTTCATGGTGGTTAGAGCAATAATAGGCTTGTTTGTATTCGATAGATGAATACGAACATAGTCTTTTAGCGCACTAATATAGAGTATCTGATCGAAGTCGATCCTTATCAGCTTAAACTCACTTTTTACAAATAGGCAGTTCTCGTTTTTAGCTGTTGGTAGTGTGTCCTGACTGCAATCTTTTATTTGCTCAAAATATTCTTTTGCTCGAGTGGCGGCCTTTACAAAAGCAGAGTAGCTGATCGGTTTCAGTAGATAATCTATGGCCTGAACCTCATAACTCTCGAATGCATACTTCTTGAAGGCTGTTGTAAATATAACCTTCGTCTTAGACTTTATTAGCTTTGACAGCTCAAGCCCATCTATTCCCGGCATCTCAATATCTATAAATACTAAGTCGATATCGAGAGTGATATTAGGTAAAGCCTCCAGTGGGTCTATATATGTACCTTTCAATTCTAAGAATGGCACACGCAATAGATAGCTTTCAAGAAGCCGGATAGCGAGAGGCTCATCATCTACGATTATGCATTTTAAACTCATTTCCTTTTAATGTTTATCAATTGTTAGTTTTAATACAAAGGCCTCTATGCCGTTTCCGTTTTCAGTCCCATAGTCCAGTCGGTGTCTTTCGGGGTATATCAGCTGAAGACGTTTTTTTAGGTTCTCAATACCCACCCCACCTTCGCTCTTTGTTTGTCTTTCATCGGTGTTGAGCAATGAATTCTTGATGAGGAAATTGATCTGGAGTGGTGTTTCGTCCATACCAATGTCAATATAGCAAGGCTGTCTGCTACTAGCCCCATATTTAAAGGCATTCTCTAACAAAGAAATATAAAGTAAGGGAGCTATTCTGGCCTCCGTGTTAGCGCTTGGAAATCTGATATTCATTTTAAGTCTGTCGGAATAACGAAGTTTCATCAAATCGATATAGTTTTCCATGAATTGCACTTCCTGCTTAAGTGGTATGAATGAAACAGAACTATCATAAAGAACATATCGCAACATGTCACTTAATCTGCTTAACGATTCCTGCGCTGCATCTTGATTGAAGCCAACAAGTGACGATATATTATTCAACGTATTAAATAAGAAGTGGGGGTTTAGTTGACTTTTTAGCCGATGTAGTTCCTGCTCTGCTAGCATACGCTTAGCTTCTTTCTCCTTGAGCTCTAGCAGGGCATTGCGTTGCTGTGAGCGAAAACTAATCGCTGCCAGAATGACAAGAAGGCAGAGAATAGCCATTACAAGCGCTATAGTCCACTGCACACCTTTGCCATAATAATCCACACTAATCTGTATATAGGCAAGATAGAGACCAAATATGCTGACTAAAATATAGGAAAGAGTTATGTTGGCAAGTGTAAAAATGAGATTCCGTTTCTTGAACAGCAATCTAGGTATAAATATGAAATAATTGACATAAAAGATAATGGGAAGAATCAAGAGTTGGGGGTAATAATACTTCGTGTTATCAAGAATGATTGCCCATGGTGTGTTATTAAGGATTTGTGAAACAAGTGGCGTTATGAATAATAGGACCCATAGCGACAACTGAATCAGCAGATTTATCGGATTGAATTTCTTAAACATAGTATTGGCTTGCTTTTTAACAGATAACAAATATAGATATTTGTTGATAACGTTGAGATTATTTCGTCGAATGGTTTGGGGATTTCGTCGAATACCTCACGCTAGTTAGTCGTTTTGGTTTGCTCTATTCGCTCAATCGCTATTACTTTGGAGTGTGATTGAAGGTGAATGCGAATTCAGAAATAGATCATAATACAGTAAATACAAATAATATTCATACTGTATTTTTCTTAGATAAAAATATAATGAGCCATACATTACCCAGAGGAGTCTGCTGTTTTGTGTGGCTCTTTTATGCTCTTCTGAAAAAAAAACTCTATCTTTGTGCCATACATACGATGGAAAGGAAGCGTAACATATTCTTTGTGATGCTAACAGCACTTGTGCTATTGATATCACCATTGATGCCTCACCAACATCATGATAAGTTGTGGTGTGCCGTTACTCAGCTTTGCCTCGAAGATACAGTTTGCCAGGACGGTACTAGCCATCATGCCGATCAAAGTGGTGGCGGTTGCTATACGCCTTGCATTGAGGATGCCAACTTTATCTCTTCGGAAACTGTACATGTATTTAAAGCCATCTCGCTAGAGGACTTCAATCCTCTAGACCACTTCCTACCTTTTATTGTTCAATATAGTTCGCTAGTATGCGTAGATTCTGCAATTCAGTTGCCATCTACCTATGGGCAGTATGTCAATACGTACCACTCTGCCGAGCTAGTTACTACCAATGGTTTAAGAGCCCCTCCCGCTATCTGTTGCTAAAAGACAAAAGTCGCAATGCGCTTTATGCTGGCTGGTGCTAGCATATTTGTCTATTCAAAGAACACTTATTACGCTTTCGATGTTTGTTTTTCAACAGAAAGATGAATGTTGTAGCGATAGTTATTTGTAACAGAATTTATATCTTAAAACCATAAGTAATGAGAACAAGAATTTTTAGTATTTTGGTAGTTGCATCCCTTTTATTTCTGGTGTGCAGCTGCTCTTCAAATCATAACCACAATAACGAATCATCAGTTCATCAGCATAGCGAAGGCGATGGTCACGACCACGCTAAAGAGAAAGAGTCTGCCCACTCCGAAGACGATGGTCACGGTCACGCTGCCGGAAGTACCGATGAAATTGGCTTTACAGAGAAACAAGCGCAGGCAGTGGGCTTGACCACCGAAACCGTTCAGCCATCAACTTTTAGCCATGTGATTAAGACGAGTGGACAGATTCAAGCACCGCAAGGTGAAGAATATACCGTTGTGGCTACTACATCGGGCGTGGTCTCGTTTACCAATCCGTCTATTTCGGACGGCACACCGGTGCGAAGTGGTGAAGCTATTGCGTCGATATCTGCTAAGAACCTACAAGACGGTGATCCTGTGTTGAAGGCTAAGATTGCTTTCGAAACAGCAGAGAAAGAGTATAAGCGTGCCGAGAGCTTGGTGGCAGATAAGATTATCTCGGCTAAGCAGTTCGAACAAGCACGCATGACATACGAAAACGCTAAGAACGTTTATCAGTCGCAAGCGGCCAATGTCACTGCCAGAGGGGTGAACGTCACATCGCCTATCAACGGTTACATCAAAAACCGCCTTGTGTCGCAAGGCGAATATGTATCGGTGGGACAGCCCATTGCTACGGTAGCTCAAAACAAAAGGCTGCAACTGCGTGCCGAGGTGTCCGAAAACAACTTCAAGCACCTAAGAAGCATCGCTAGCGCTAACTTCAAAACAGCCTACGACAATACATTCTATAAACTGTCCGAACTCAACGGTAAGCTTTTGTCTTACGGTAAAGCGTCGAACAGTAACTCATTCTACATTCCGGTGACTTTCGAATTCGATAACGTGGGCGACATTATCCCCGGTTCTTTTACCGAGGTCTATCTGTTGGCTCAGCCTCGCGAAGGGGTGATCTCCGTCCCAACCTCTGCATTGACAGAAGAGCAGGGTATCAACTTTGTGTATGTGCAAGTAGAACCAGATGCTTATGTGAAGAAAGAAGTTCTTGTGGGCCAAAACAATGGCGAGAGAGCAGAAATAGTAACCGGCCTTCATGCAGGCGAAAAGGTGGTTACCAAAGGTGTGATGCAAGTGAAACTTGCTTCTGCATCGGGTGCTATCCCTGATGGTCACGCACACTAACCCTTTAATGTAGTTGAGTTATGCTGAACAAAATAATTAAATTTTCCCTCCATAATCGCATGTTGGTCTTAGTGGCCTCCATGCTGCTACTTCTAGGTGGTTTGTATACTGCTTACAATATGGAAGTAGATGTATTTCCCGACCTCAATGCACCCACCGTGGTGGTGATGACCGAAGCCAAAGGTATGGCTCCCGAAGAGGTGGAGCGTTTAGTGACATTCCCTATCGAGACTGCCGTTAACGGTGCTACCGACGTGCGCCGCGTACGCTCGTCTTCTACCACGGGTTTCTCTATCGTTTGGGTCGAGTTCGACTGGGGCACCGATATCTATCTGGCCCGTCAGATTGTTTCCGAAAAGCTAGCGGTTGTAAAAGACCAGTTGCCTCCCAATGTGGGCAATCCCACGCTGGGCCCCCAATCGTCTATCTTGGGTGAGGTGATGTTTGTGGCTTTGACCTCCGACTCTACTTCGTTGCAAGAACTGCGTACCATTGCCGATTGGACCATTCGTCCACGCATCTTGGCAACGGGAGGTGTAGCACAGGTCACTGTAATAGGTGGGGAAATCAAAGAGTATCAGATTCTGTTGAACCCCGAAAAGATGAAGCACTACGGTATCGGACTAAACCAAGTCAACGAAGTGGTGCTCAATATGAACCAGAATGCGGCCGGCGGGATCTTGTACGAATATGGCAACGAATACATCATCCGTGGTGTACTTTCGACTAACGATGTGAATGCACTAGGCAAAGCAGTAATCACTACCGTCGACGATATACCCATCTTGCTAGAAAATGTAGCTGACGTGAAGATTGGCAACCGTGCCCCTAAAATGGGACTTGCCTCTACCAATGGCGAAGCGGCTGTGTTGATGACCATCACCAAACAACCAAATACCAGTACGCTAGAGCTTACAGAGAAACTCGATGTCGCTTTGGCCGAACTCAAAAAGACGCTGCCCTCGGATGTGAATATGACGACTGACATCTACCGTCAAGAGCGTTTCATCAATAGCTCTATAGACAACGTGCAGAAGTCGCTCTACGAAGGGGCTATCTTTGTGGTTATCGTTCTCTTCATCTTCTTGATGAATGTGCGCACCACGGTTATCTCCTTGGTTACTATCCCATTGGCATTACTTACCTCTATTGTGGCACTGAAACTGATGGACTTGACCATCAATACGATGAGTCTGGGTGGTATGGCCATTGCTATCGGTTCGCTGGTAGACGATGCTATCGTAGATGTGGAGAATGTATTCAAACGACTCCGTGAGAACCGCAATAAGCCGGAAGGTGAACGCAAGAGTACTATTGCCGTGATCTTCGATGCCTCGAAAGAGGTACGTATGCCCATCTTGAACTCTACACTTATTATTATTGCCAGCTTTGTGCCTTTGTTCTTCCTTTCGGGTATGGAAGGTCGTATGTTGGCTCCTCTTGGCATTGCCTTTATCGTGGCGCTTTGTGCTTCTACATTCGTAGCGCTAACATTGACCCCTGTGCTTTGTAGCTATCTTTTGGGTAATAATAAAAAGAAGGGCTACAAGGACGAGAAAGAACCATTTATCGCTAGAAAAGTAAAAGAAGTCTATCATGGTTTACTGATTCAAGCTTTCCGCCATAAGACAGTTATCCTATCTGTTACGGGTGTCATCCTTGTAGCTGCGCTTATCTTGTTTGGCACTATGGGACGTAGCTTCTTGCCTCCATTCAATGAGGGGTCATTTACAGTAACCGTAAGTACACTTCCTGGTGTGTCGCTCGAGGAGTCCGATAAGATTGGCGGGATGGTAGAAGATGTCCTAATAGCTATTCCGGAGGTTCAAACAGTAGCTCGTAAGACGGGGCGTGCAGAGCTAGATGAACACGCTTTGGGTGCAAATGTCTCAGAGATTGAAGCCCCTTTTATTCTTGATAAGAGAAAGAAAGAAGAGGTTATTGCCGAGATTCGCGAAAAGATGAAAGATATTCCCGGTGTAAATGCGGAGGTAGGTGCGCCTATCACCCACCGTATCGATGCGATGCTTTCCGGTACGCGTGCCGGTATCGCCATCAAACTGTTTGGCACCGACTTGACCAAGATGTTCTCCATAGGCAATCAAATCAAGGCGGCTATCGCAGATGTTCCGGGTATTGCCGACCTCAATGTGGAACAACAAGTAGAACGTCCACAGCTCAAGATAGAACCCAAACGTGAGGTGTTGGCTAAGTACGGTATCACACTCCCGGAGTTTGCCGAAATCATCAACGTGATGCTAGCAGGCGAAGTGGTATCGCAGGTATACGAAGGCAACAAATCGTTCGACTTGACGCTGAAGGTAAATGATGAGAGCCGCGAGACTGCCGATAAGATTCGCAACCTGATAGTAGATGCCAACGGCCGCAAGATACCATTGAGCACCATTGCCGATGTAACCTCTTCGGTAGGTCCAAATACCATCAACCGCGAAAACGTTGCTCGTAAGATTGTGATCTCGGCCAACGTTGCCGACAGAGACTTGCTGGGTGTGGTGACCGATATTCAAGATATTATTGACGAGGAAATCGTGCTTCCCGAAGGCTATCACGTAGAGTATGGTGGCCAGTTCGAGAGCGAGCAATCTGCATCGCGTACACTGCTCATTACCTCAATCTTCTCTATTTGTGCCATCTTTTTGCTGTTGTTCAATCAATTCCGCAATGTCACTCAGTCGTTTGTCATCTTGTTGAACCTTCCGCTGGCGCTGATTGGTGGGGTAGTGGCTATTTGGTTGACAGGTGGTGTCATCAGTATTCCTGCCATCATAGGTTTCATTTCACTGTTTGGTATTGCTACCCGTAATGGTATGCTCTTGATATCGAGCTACAACGACTTGCGTGCCGAAGGTTATTCCGTTCGCGAGAGTATTATGCACGGCTCTATCGACCGTTTGAACCCTATCCTGATGACTGCTCTTACCACAGGTCTTGCCCTTATCCCATTGGCGATGGGCGGAGATTTGCCGGGCAACGAGATCCAAAGCCCTATGGCTATTGTTATCTTAGGTGGTCTGTTTACTTCTACATTGTTGAACTCATTCATCATTCCTATTATGTATCTTATGACGAATAAGAAGAACGAAAAAGTATGAACTAAAAGAAATTGAGTAATGAAAAAGATAATCGTAACTGCAATGTTCGTTTTGGCAACAGGTTTACTGTCTGCCCAAACTACGGTGAGTGATGTGTTGGACACCATTGAGCAAAACAATACAACTTTGAAAGCGCTTCGCCAAACAGCAGAAGCTGAAAAGCTAGAGAACAAAACTGATATCTATCTGCCCGATCCTGAGATTGGGTTCAACTACCTATGGGGAAGCCTATCGGGTATAGACAACCGTCATGATATAAGCGCTACGCAGAGTTTTGATATCGCCACCATTGCCGGCATGAAGAGCAGAGTGGCCAAAGAACAAAACAAGTTGGTGGAATGGCAATACAAAGCAGACAGAATGAACATTTTGCTAGAAGCGAAGATGTATTGCTTGGATATGGTGTACTACAATGCTTTGTTTAGTGAGCTAAGCATTCGCCTAAATCATGCTAAAACCATTCAGGCTAGCTTGAAGAACCGTTTGGATAGCGGAGACGCCAATATTTTGGAGTACAATAACGCGCAAATGAACCTCGCCACTGTGATGGGCGAGATGTCGCGCGTGGAAACCGAAAGGTCGGCTATCTTGTCGCAGCTCACTCGGTTGAACGGTGGACAACAACTCTCGTTTGATGTCAACCAGTTTGCTGCAATAGATCTTCCACTCGACTTCAACGATTGGTATTTGCAAGCTGAGGCTAAGAACCCTGTTCTATCTTATGTGAAGCAAGAAGTAGAGTTGAGTCAAAAGGAGTTGGCCTTGAACAAAGCCAGCTGGTTGCCCAACTTCTCGGCAGGCTATATGAGCGAGACCGTCACCGGTCAAAAATACAAAGGTTTAACGGTAGGTATGTCAGTGCCCTTGTGGTCCAACAAGAACAAGGTGAAGCAAGCCAAAAGCGCTAAGTTGGCAGCCGAATCGCGAGAGTACGATGCCAAGCAACAATTCTACAGCCAGTTGGAGATTCTCTACAACCGTACTATTGGTTTGAGAGATGTAGCGGCGAACTATCGCACCACTTTGTCTGCCTCCAACAACACGGAGTTGTTGAAGAAAGCGCTCGAAGCGGGTGAGATTTCTATGCTAGACTATATCTTGGAGATTGGCCTTTACTACAATGTCGTCAATCAGGCCTTGCAAGCCGAGCTTGATTATCAAAAGGCGTTTGCCGAACTATCAGCAGTAGAGCTGTGATGATTTGCATTTAGCTTAATAGAGGTAATTCTGCTTACTTGGTAGGCAAATTGGCTATTGGGTAGGCTTTACCAAACAATAGAGTGGGTTAGGAAGATATTACATTTCCTGACCCACTTTTTCGTTTATGTTCAAATTTGATATATTTTGTTTTATTTAAAAAATAAAACTGTTGGTTAAGTGCCGGAAGTTTTATAACTTGCTAACCTAATCTATTATCTCATGTAACCGCTTATGAAACGGCTTTTCCTTTTTGTGCTGCTAGCCTTTTCTTTAGGCGCTGCCTCTGCACAGTACGTTGTCTACTTTAGCCTGAAAAACTTGATCGCTAATCAGGGAGACACTATCACTTATCTCGAAGTAGAGAAGCGCACTAAGAATGTAATATTGCTACAAGGTGGCGCAGACTATAAAATATCGCATCCTACCGATAAAGTACTCTCCAATCATTTGAAGCGCCGCCCTTTTGCTGTCTATGCCGATAGCTCACTCTATGTCAACTGTAAGCGTGTACGCTACAAGAAACTTCGATTTGGCGCTTGGTATGCCCCTGCATTTGTTATGCGTGGCAATATCTACTTCAGTGCCGTGCCTCTAGGCTCGGTTGTTGCTAAATCGTCTTACTCTATGGGTTCCAACATTGGAGGTGATCTGGGTAAAGCCATTGCATCGTCTAGTTTAGTCTCCAAAAGAGTCTATTATGAGGTAGATGGGCAGACAGGCGAGGTCGTCTTTGTAAGCCGCGATAGACTACTCGAATTGTTGGCCGACTATCCCGAACTGGCGGATGCCTATAAGTGCGAGGAGAGCGAATCGGCACGTGTCACAGGGAAGTACCTTAGGTTACTCTGTGATAATCCTAAATAATCATTTTGATAATAGATATGGTTTGATTTGGAGAAATGAACCATAATATCTATATTGCAAGCACCTTTGAAGCTGTTTGTATTGACAGTTTGTAATTTAATAACGACGATGAAACATTTCACCTTATCGGCACAATTGCCGCACTACCCCGAGTTTGAAATGGGTGTGAGGCGTGCCCCCGACCGTGGTTTTACCTTAACGCCACAGCAAACCGCCTTAGCGCTCCGAAACGCTTTGCGTTATATCCCCAAAGAACTTCACCAAGAGTTGGCTCCAGAGTTTCTTTCCGAGCTTCGCACGCGCGGACGAATCTATGGTTATCGCTTTCGCCCCGAAGGAGATTTGAAAGCTAAACCTATCGATCACTACAAAGGTAAGTGCATCGAAGGAAAAGCTTTTCAAGTGATGATCGACAACAACCTCTGTTTCGATATTGCTCTCTATCCTTATGAGCTTGTGACTTACGGTGAAACGGGCCAGGTTTGCCAAAACTGGATGCAGTACCGCTTGATTAAGCAATACCTGGAAGAGCTGACCGAAGATCAGACATTGGTCATCGAGTCGGGACACCCGCTGGGGCTGTTTCGCTCTAAGCCCGATGCGCCACGAGTGATCATCACCAATGCCATGATGGTGGGGATGTTCGATAACCAAAAAGATTGGCACACTGCCATGCAACTGGGGGTGGCCAACTATGGGCAGATGACGGCAGGTGGGTGGATGTATATCGGACCTCAGGGCATTGTGCATGGCACCTTCAATACACTGCTCAATGCGGGGCGAATGAAATTGGGTGTACCCCAAGATGGCTCGCTAGCCGGACATCTCTTTGTCTCTTCCGGACTAGGTGGTATGAGTGGTGCTCAACCCAAAGCTGCCGAGATAGCCGGTGCGGCTAGTATTGTGGCCGAAGTCGATCTATCTCGTATCGAAACTAGATACCATCAAGGATGGGTGGGACATATCACCGCTCATGCCGATGAAGCTTTCCGCCTAGCGCAAGTCGCTATGGCTAAAAAGGAATCTATCTCTATCGCCTATCATGGCAATATTGTCGATCTGCTTCAATATGCAGTCGATCATCAAATAGCTATCCCGCTACTTTCCGATCAAACTTCTTGTCACGCCGTGTACGAAGGCGGCTACTGCCCCGTAGGTATCACTTTCGAGGAACGCACTCGTTTGCTCCACGAAGCTCCCGAAGAGTTCCGTACTTTAGTAGATGACACGTTGCGTCAGCACTTCGAACTAATCAAACAATTGGTGGCGCGTGGAACATACTTCTTCGATTATGGCAACTCTTTTATGAAGGCCATCTATGATGCTGGTGTGCAAGAGATCTCCAAAAATGGGGTGGACGAGAAAGATGGTTTTATCTGGCCTAGCTATGTGGAAGATATTATGGGCCCCGAGCTGTTCGACTATGGTTACGGCCCTTTCCGCTGGGTGTGTCTTAGCGGTAAGCACGAAGATTTGATAAAGACCGACCGTGCTGCCATGGAGTGCATCGACCCCGACCGCAGAGGGCAAGACCGCGACAACTACAACTGGATTCGCGATGCGGAGAAGAACCAACTGGTGGTGGGCACACAAGCACGTATTCTCTATCAAGATGCTGAAGGCCGACTAAAGATTGCGCTTCGTTTCAATGAGATGGTGCGCCGTGGCGAGGTGGGCCCCATTATGCTGGGGCGCGATCATCATGATGTGAGTGGCACTGACTCTCCGTTTCGCGAGACTTCTAATATAAAAGATGGCAGCAACGTGATGGCCGATATGGCGGTGCAATGCTTTGCCGGCAACTGTGCCCGTGGCATGAGCCTAGTGGCGCTACACAATGGTGGTGGCGTAGGCATCGGCAAGGCTATCAATGGTGGCTTTGGTATGGTGTGCGACGGCAGCGAAAGGGTAGACCAAATATTGCGTTCGGCTATGCTATGGGATGTGATGGGTGGTGTGGCACGACGCTCGTGGGCACGCAACGAGCATGCTATGGAAACAGTAGATAGTTTCAACCAAGCAAATGCGGAAAACTACCATATCACGGTGCCTTACCTTGTAGATGATGAACTAATTACTAATCTGATTAAATAACTTTGAAATTACAATGAGCTGGACTAAAATAGTAGAGTGCGTGCCCAACTTTAGCGAGGGACGCGACTTAGAAAAAATAGATAGAATTGTAGCACCTTTCCGTGGCAAACCGGGGGTGAAGCTACTTGATTATAGCAATGATGAAGACCATAACCGACTTGTTGTAACGGTGGTGGGTGAGCCAGAGGCTTTGTACGAAGCGGTGCTCGAAGCGATAGGAGTAGCTGTAGCCGAAATCGACTTGACTACTCACAAAGGTCAACACCCTAGAATGGGTGCGGTAGATGTGGTGCCTTTCATCCCAATCAAAGGGACAACAATGGATGAGTGCATCGCCCTTTCTCGCCGACTGGGAGAGCAAGTGGCCGAGCGCTACGATGTGCCTGTGTTTCTTTACGAGAAGTCGGCATCAGCGCCACACCGTGAAAACTTGGCAGCTGTGCGCAAAGGCGAGTTCGAAGGCATGGCCGAGAAGATCAAACTCCCCGAATGGTTGCCCGACTATGGATTACCCGAACGTCATCCCACAGCCGGTACTGTGGCCATCGGTGCGCGTATGCCGCTAGTGGCTTACAATATCAACCTTAATACACCTAGTCTAGCCATTGCACAAGACATCGCCAAGAAGATTCGATTCATTGGTGGTGGCCTGCGCTACTGCAAGGCGATGGGGGTAGAGCTGAAAGAGAGAGGTATCACACAAGTGTCTATCAACATGACCGACTTTACCAAGACAGCTCTCTATCGTGCTTTCGAATTGACACGTATCGAGGCGCAACGCTATGGAGTTACTATCGTAGGTAGCGAAATCATCGGTTTGGTGCCAATGGAGGCATTGATTGATACTGCTGCCTACTACTTGGGCTTAGAAAACTTCTCGATGGAGCAGGTCCTTGAAGCACGCATAATGGAATAGGACTATGGGGAATCTACTAATTATCAATGCACGTATCATCACTCCGCAAGGCTCTACAGCTCGTTGCGGGGAAGAGATGAAGCAGCTGCTCGATCTGCTCAATGGCTATATCGAGATTACCGACGGTATAATTACAGCTGTGGGCACCGGTAAACCTGCCAAGAAAAAAGGATATGAACTGCTAGACGCGCAAGGCAAAGTGGTACTTCCGGGTTTTGTCGATTCGCATACACATCTTGTGTTTGGTGGCTATCGCCCCGATGAGTTTGTGTGGCGCATGAATGGCGATAGCTATATGAATATCATGGCACGTGGTGGCGGTATCTACAACACCGTTCGTGCTACCCGCGAAGCTACCTTCGACGAACTCAAAATCAAAGCGGAGTGGTATATCGATGCCATGAGCCGCATGGGGGTGACAACCGTTGAGGGCAAGAGTGGCTACGGGTTAGACCAAGACACGGAACTGAAACAGCTGGAGGTGATGCAGGCCATCAATCAAGACCCCTTGCGTAAGGTGGACATTGCCACTACCTACCTTGGTGCTCACGCTGTGGCTAGCGAGTATGGGGGCAATGCAAAGGACTACATCGACTTTATGATAGCTAAGATGTTGCCACTAATAGCCGAACGTGGTTTGGCAGAGAACTGTGACGTGTTCTGCGAGAAGGGCGTATTTAGCGTCGTAGAGTCACGTCGTCTGTTAGAGGCTGCGCGCGAACTGGGTTTTGGCATCAAGCTCCATGCCGATGAAATAGTGACGCTGGGTGGTGCAGAACTAGCTGCCGAATTGAAAGCACGCAGTGCCGACCATCTGCTACATGCTTCGGATGCAGGCATAGAGGCCATGGCCAAAGCCGGAGTAGTGGCTACTTTGTTGCCGCTCACTGCTTTTACGCTACGCGAGCCTTATGCTCGTGGCCGCTATATGATAGACAAAGGGTGTGCCGTGGCGCTGGCTACCGATCTCAACCCGGGTAGTTGCTGCTCGGGCTCTATCCCGCTACTCTTTGCAACGGCTTGTCTCTATATGCACATGTCGGTAGAAGAGGCTATCACGGCTATCACTCTCAATGGGGCGGCTGCTATTGGCAAGGCCGATAAGATAGGTAGTATCGAAGTGGGTAAACAAGCAGACTTGGTGGTGTTGGATACCGATACCCCTAATGTATTACCCTATTACACAGGAATGAACTCGGTGTGGCACACCATCAAGCGTGGTAAAGTGTTGCATCAAGCCTAACAATATTAAAAAAAGAGAGTATGTTAATCGATTTGACAGTAAAAGATTTCTTAGATAAGGTGGCGGGTAGTGATCCCGTGCCCGGTGGCGGAAGTATAGCTGCGCTCAATGGAGCGATTGCTGCAGCACTGGCGGCGATGGTGGCCGGATTGACCCTTGGCAAAAAAGGATATGAAGAGCAGGGAGAACTGATGGAACGCATCAAAGAACTGGCTCTGCAGTCGCAAGTGGGATTTGTAACCGATGTGGACCGCGATTCCGAAGCCTACAATCAGGTGTTTGCTTGTTTCAAGATGCCCAAAGCTACCGACGAAGAGAAGAAACATCGTAGCGAAGCCATTCAGGAGGCTACTAAATATGCGGCTTTGGTGCCGATGCAAGTAGCTAGAAATGCATATCAGCTGATGGAAATTATAGCGGATGTTGTGCGCCTAGGCAATAAGAATGCCATTACCGATGCTTGCGTGGCGATGATGTCGGCAAGAACCGCAGTAATTGCTGCTTTGCTTAATGTGCGTATCAATCTAGGTTCCATCAAGGATAAAGAGATGGTGGCTCAGTTGCTCGACGAAGCTAATGAGCTGGAGGTAAATGCTGAGGCCAAAGAGAGAGAAACACTGCATATTGTACACTCAGAACTAGAACTATGAAAAACGTATATCAAGTAGGATCGGGTCCCTTGACCTTCGACATTGTTGAACGTATCATCAATGAGAATCTAAAGTTGGAACTGGCCCCCGAAGCAAAGGTGCGTATTCAAAAGTGCCGCGATTACCTGGATAAGAAGATTGCAGAGTCGGAAGTACCGCTCTATGGTATCACCACCGGCTTTGGATCGCTATGCAACAAAAATATATCGCTCGACGAGCTAGGTACCCTTCAAGAGAACCTAATTAAAAGCCACGCTTGCAGTGTGGGCGAGGAGATCAGTCCGGTGGTCATCAAGCTGATGATGCTGTTCAAGGCCCATGCCCTTTCGTTGGGGCACAGCGGAGTGCAGGTGGTGACAGTGCAACGCATCCTCGACTTCTTCAACAACGATGTGATGCCCATTGTCTACGATCGTGGCTCACTAGGTGCATCGGGCGACCTTGCTCCACTGGCCAATCTCTTCTTGCCGCTAATCGGTGTAGGCGATGTCTGCTACAAAGGCAAGAAGTGCGAAGCAATCAATGTACTCGATGAATTTGGCTGGGAACCGGTAAGGCTGATGAGCAAAGAGGGGTTAGCCCTGCTCAACGGCACCCAGTTTATGAGTGCCAACGGAGTGTTTGCTACCCTTAAGGCTTTTCGACTCTCAAAGAGGGCCGATTTGATAGCTGCCATTTCGCTCGAAGCTTTCGATGGCCGCATCGAACCTTTTATGGATTGTATTCAGCAGATTCGTCCACACAAAGGGCAGATCGAAACAGGGGAGGCCTTCCGCAAGTTGCTCGAGGGTAGCGAGATTATTGCCCACCACAAGGAGCATGTGCAAGATCCTTACTCGTTCCGCTGCATCCCACAAGTGCACGGTGCTACAAAAGATACGTTGAACTATGTGGCTTCGGTGTTGCTCACCGAGATCAACTCTGTAACCGATAATCCTACCATCTTCCCCGATGAAGATCGTATCATTTCGGGCGGTAACTTCCATGGTCAGCCATTGGCCTATGCCTTCGACTTCTTGGCAATAGCTTTGGCCGAGTTGGGCAACATCTCTGAGCGCCGTGTGGCACAGCTCATCATGGGCCTACGTGGACTACCCGAATTCTTGGTGGCAAGCCCCGGTTTGAATAGTGGCTTTATGATTCCACAATACAGTGCCGCCTCTATGGTGAGTCAAAATAAGATGTATTGCTTCCCATCGTCGTGCGACTCTATTGTGTCGTCCAACGGACAAGAAGATCACGTGAGTATGGGTGCCAATGCAGCCACAAAGCTTTATAAGGTGATGAATAATCTAGAGTTCATTCTCTCTATCGAGCTGATGAACGGTGCACAAGGCATTGAGTTCCGCCGTCCCGAAAAGAGTTCCCCCTATATAGAAAACTTCCTTCGTGCCTATCGCAAAGAGGTGCCCTTTATTAAGGAAGACATTGTGATGTATATCGAAATCAATAAGACGAGAGCCTTCCTTAATAGAATGAAAATAGACTATTAAAGGCGAGGTTTCTACTGCTTTCTTATCAGAGAGAGTGGGGTATAGATTAGAGCTAGTAATGAACCGATAAAATGGGTGAGTTACTAGCTTTACTGTTTTTATATGTTAAATAGCATCTATTGTAAGTCTGTTGTGTATAATAAATGCAAAAAACAATATATAAACTAGGAAACTGAAAACTTGAAATAAGTTTTTAGTTTATATTTGACCGTTGAAAATTAAATATAAGCCATATTTGATAAAATTATCAAAATGAGTAGTGAAGAGAAAGAATGTTTAAATGCGAAGGCCGAACTGCGTGCACGCATTATAGATGCGGCCGGCACCTTATTTATTGCCAATGGCATTAAATGCATCAAGATGGATGATATAGCCTCTGCGGTAGGTATCTCCAAACGTACCTTATATGAGGTGTTTGAAGACAAGGAGATGCTGCTTTGCGAATGTATAAAGAGGGAACAGGCCAGTAAATGTGAGTTTTTTGAAGCTGTAGTAGCCGATTCGAAACATGTGCTTGAGGTGATGATGATTGCTTTTGAGCGAGTTATAACGAATTTGCAAAATACACACAGAGATTTTTTTGCAGATCTAACTAAATACAAAAAAGCGTTCGCAATGCTCGAAGAAGAGCGTGAACTACATGCTAAAAATACTGTGGCATTTATGCAGAAGGGTGTTGAACAAGGCATATTTCGCTCGGATGTTAATCTGGCAATTGTATTCGATCTGATGAATCATCAACTGAATATGCTTATCAACTTTGGGCTTTGCAATGAGTATCCTCTTATCGAAGTCTACGAATCAATTATAGTAACAACGATTCGTGGTATATCTACGGTTAAGGGTGCAGAAGAGTTGGAAAAATTTATAGTGCAATATCGTAAGAATAAACAATTATAAGATACTAATAAACAAATAATAAACACAGTAATTTCTATGGGTAAAATTAGTAAACTAATAGGTAAGAGAGTGTTTTTGGCGATGGCCTCATTTATGCTTGTATTGCCTTCTATGGGACAAGATGTTGTAGGGGTACTCCACTTGACTCTTGATGAGGCTATTGCCATAGCCCTCGAAGAAAACCCCACTATTCAGATTGCCGATGAAGAGGTGGCATTGAAAAAGGTAGCGGACAAGGAGTCGTGGCAGAATCTTTTGCCGGAGGCTTCTATTTCGGTTGGACTGGACCATACGATTAAGGCTGCCGAGATGAAGCTTGGCGGTCAGTCTTTTAAGATGGGACAAGATAACTCGAATACCGGTAGCGCCGGACTTTCTGTTAGCCTGCCTATTTTTGCGCCAGCGGTCTACAAAGCAATGTCGATTAGCAAGTCGGATATCAACCTAGCTTTGGAGCAATCGCGTGCTACACGACAAGATCTAGTGAACCAAGTGACGAAAGCCTACTATCAGCTGATGTTGACACAGGACACCTATGAAGTGATGCAGGCTAGCTACAAATTGGCAGAAGACAATTTCAATATTGCCAATGCTAAGTACGAGCAAGGTACAGTGAGCGAGTTTGATAAGATTAGTTCTGAGGTGCAGATGCGCAGCACTAAGCCTGCTGTCGTTTCGGCTGCCAACGCTATTGTACTCTCTAAACTTCAACTAAAGGTGTTGATGGGGGTTACCGAAAATGTGGATGTTGTCATCAAAGATAGTTTGGCTGCCTATGAATCTGAAGTGTTTGCCAACGAACTTACTGCCGGCAACGAGTCGTTAGAAAACAACACGACGTTGAAGCAATTGAATATTAACGAGAAAATGCTCGAACAAAATATTAAGTTGTTACGTACCAATTTTCTCCCCACTCTCGGTGTCTCTTTCTCGTATAACTATCAGTCGCTCTACAATAAAAGCTGGAATCTTTTCGACTATGCATGGGCCAATAGTTCATCGTTGATGTTCAATCTTAGTATACCCATCTATCGTGCTGGCAACTTTACCAAGATGAAGTCTGCACGTATCGAACTACTAAAACTCGACTTGAATAAAACCAATACAAAACGCAACCTCAACATGATGGTGAAAAGCTATCGCAACAATATGATGGCTAGCTCCGAACAAGTGTCTAGTAACAAAGAGAATGTGTTTCAAGCTGAAAAGGCCGTGCAGATTGCCGGCAAACGTTATGAAGTGGGTAAGGGCACTGTGCTCGAGTTGAACTCGTCGCAGGTTTCTCTTACAGAGGCGCAACTGGTTTACAATCAATCGATCTATGACTACTTAGTGGCTAAAGCCGACTTGAATCAGGTTTTGGGCGCAGACAACTATTAATGTATATTCAAACTAGGTAATAAACAAAATAAAGATATAGAGTATGAGAAAGAGTTTTCAATTATTAGCACTGTTTGCCACACTCTTCTTTACAGCCTGTACGAGTGGCAGTAAGGAGCAAAAAGAGGTAGTGGTTGTAGAAGAAAAACCACGTGTGAAGTTGGCTGAAGTACAAAAGACGGAGGTTCAGCAAACGCAAGACTACACAGCTACTGTAGAGGCGGAGGTGAAGAACAATATTCAGCCTTCTACACCTGTTCGTATCGAGAAGATCAATGTAGAGGTAGGCGACCGTGTGCGCAAAGGTCAAAAGTTGGTGCAGATGGATGCAGCTAACCTTCGCCAGATGAAGTTGCAACTGGAAAACAAACGTACAGAGTTCAACCGCACCGATGAGTTGTACAAAATTGGTGGTGCTTCTCGTTCGGAATGGGATGCACAAAAGATGGCACTTGATGTGCAAGAATCTGCTTACAACAATCTGATGGAAAATACATCATTGGAAAGTCCTATCGATGGTATCATCACTGCTCGTAACTACGACAATGGTGATATGTATAGCGGTGGCAACCCTGTGTTGGTGGTCGAACAAATCACTCCGGTAAAGTTGCTCATCAATGTATCTGAGGGCTACTTCAAAGATGTGAAGAAGGGCGAAGATGTAGAAGTGACTCTTGATGTATATGGTGACGAGAAGTTTAAAGGTAAAGTAAACTTAGTCTATCCTACTATTGACCCTGCTACACGTACATTCCCTGTAGAAATTCGTTTGGACAACAGAGACCAACGTATTCGTCCGGGTATGTTTGCTAGAGCTTCTTTGAGCTTCGGCTCGGCCGAAAACGTGGTAGTTCCCGATCTTGCTATCGTGAAGCAAGCCGGTTCGGGCGATCGCTATGTATATGTATATAACCCTGATGGTACGGTGAGCTACAATAAAGTGGAACTAGGTCGTCGCATGGGCGATATGTACGAATTGAAATCGGGTGTGGCCGATGGTTCGAAAGTCGTTGTGGCTGGACAAGCAAAACTACTCAATGGTATTGCTGTGGATGTAGAGAAATAAGAATATCAATAGCATAACCTCAACAAAATAAAGAAAGAATATGAGTTTATACGAAGGAGCTGTTAAGAAGCCAATCATGACCTCACTCTGCTTTGTTGCAGTGATGATTTTTGGTCTATACTCATTGTCACGACTCCCGATTGACCTCTATCCGGATATTGAGACCAACACCATCATGGTGATGACGGCCTATCCGGGAGCTAGTGCATCGGATATAGAAAATAACGTGACAAGACCCCTTGAGAATACTTTGAACTCGGTGAGTAACCTAAAAAATGTGACTTCCCGTTCGTCTGAGAATATGTCTGTTATCACGCTCGAATTTGAGTATGGCAACGATATTGATGTGCTCACCAATGATGTTCGCGATAAGCTGGATATGGTGAGTTCGCAGTTGCCCGATGATGCAGAAACACCAATCATCTTTAAGTTTAGTACGGATATGATTCCTATTGTACTGCTCTCGGTACAAGCTAATGAGAGTCAATCTGCTCTTTACAAGATATTGGACGACCGCGTGGTGAATCCATTGGCTCGTATCCCTGGAGTGGGTACAGTGTCTATCAGTGGTGCGCCTCAACGCGAGATTCAGGTTTATGTCGATCCGGTGAAGATGGAGGCCTACAATCTATCTGTAGAGACCATCAGTAGCATCATCGGTATGGAAAACCGCAACGTGCCCGGTGGTAACTTTGATATAGGTAATGAGACCTATTCGCTACGTGTGGAGGGTGAGTTCAAGGACTCTAATCAGTTAGATAATATTGTTGTAGGTAGCTTCAATGGCGCCAACGTCTACTTGCGCGATGTGGCAAGAGTGGTGGATACCGTAGAAGAGCGTGCCCAACAGACCTTTAATAATGGCGAACAAGGTGCCATGATTATTGTTCAAAAGCAGTCGGGAGCCAATTCGGTAGAGATCTCCGAAAAGGTGGCCGAGATGCTTCCCCGTTTGCAAAAGAACCTGCCAAGTGATGTGAAGCTGGGTGTGATTGTCGATACCTCTGATAATATCTTGAATACTATCGACTCGTTGACAGAAACTGTACTCTACGCCTTGCTGTTTGTAGTTATCGTAGTATTCCTCTTCTTAGGACGCTGGCGTGCTACCTTGATTATCTGTATCACCATCCCCTTGTCACTGATAGCATCATTTATCTATCTGGCGGCTTCGGGAAATACAATCAATATCATCTCGCTATCGTCTCTCTCTATCGCTATCGGTATGGTGGTGGATGATGCTATCGTGGTATTGGAAAACGTGACCTCGCACATTGAACGTGGTGCCGAACCTAAGCAGGCGGCTATTCACGGTACCAACGAGGTGGCCATATCTGTTGTGGCTTCTACATTGACTATGATTGCCGTGTTCTTCCCATTGACGTTGGTTAGTGGTATGTCGGGTGTATTGTTCCGTCAGTTGGGTTGGATGATGTGTGCCATTATGTTTGTGTCTACAGTTGCTGCACTTACGCTTACACCGATGTTGTGTTCGCAGCTACTTCGTTTGCAGAAGAAGCAATCTAAGTTGTCTACAGCCTTCTTTAAACCAATCTTGGCAGTACTCGACTCGCTTGATAAGGGTTACGGTCAGATACTAAACTGGGCTGTGCGCCACCGTGCAATAGTGCTATCGTGCTGTTTTGGATTCTTCTTACTGAGTCTTTTCTGTACGAAGTATATTGGTTCGGAGTTTTTCCCTCCACAAGATAATGGACGTATTGCCGTAAAGCTGGAGTTGCCTATCGGTACACGCGTGGAAAAGGCGAAGGAGTTGGCTACAGAACTTTCTAAATATTGGATAGCTAAATATCCCGACGTAATTAGAGTGTCCAACTTTACTGTTGGTCAAGCCGATTCGGACAACGTTTTCGCTTCCTTGCAAGAGAATGGTTCGCATATCATCTCGTTCAATATTACACTTTGCGATCCAGGAGATCGTAGCATCACCATGGCCAAAGTGTGTGATGAGATGCGTGAAGATTTAAAGAGATACCCGGAGTTTGCCAAAGCACAAGTTATCTTTGGGGGTAGTAATCAAGGGATGTCTGCACAAGCATCGGCCGACTTTGAAGTGTATGGATATAACCTTGAAGTAACCGATAGTGTGGCTGCCTACCTCAAAAAAGAGCTGTTGCAGGTAAAAGGTGTGTCGGAGGTAAACATCAGCCGAAGCGATTATCAACCCGAATATCAGGTAGATTTCGATCGTGAGAAGTTGGCTATTCACGGCCTCAATCTTACAACGGCTGCCAACTACTTGCGCAACCGAATCAATGGTGCTACTGCTTCTAAATATCGTGAAGATGGTGAAGAGTATGACATCAAGGTTCGTTATTCGCCTGAGTACCGTACTAGCCTAGATGATATTGAAAACATTTTGATCTATACTCCTGCGGGTACTGCTGTGCGTGTCAAGGATGTGGGTAAGGTGGTAGAGCGATTCAATCCTCCAACCATTGAGCGTAAGAATCGTGAACGTATCGTTACCGTTTCTGCTATTATCTCGGGTGCGCCTATGAGTAGTGTAGTAACAGCGGGTGAGAACATCATCGATAATATGAAGATGCCTGCCGATATAACTGTACAGATTGCCGGTTCATACGAAGACCAACAAGATTCGTTCCGCGACCTTGGTACTTTGGCTGTGATGATTGTGCTACTTGTATTCATCGTAATGGCCGCACAGTTCGAGTCGTTGACCTATCCGTTCATCTTGATGATCTCTATACCTTTCGCCTTTAGTGGTGTGCTGATGGCACTTTTCGTCACCAACACTACTTTAAGTGTGATGAGTTTGCTCGGGGGAATCATGTTGATTGGTATCGTTGTGAAGAATGGTATTGTTCTTATCGACTACACCATCCTTTGCCGTGAGCGTGGACAGTCGGTAATCAACTCTGTGATTACTGCTGGTAAGAGCCGTCTTCGTCCGGTATTGATGACTACCGCTACTACCATTCTAGGTATGATACCGATGGCTGTGGGCACCGGTCAAGGTTCGGAGATGTGGAACCCAATGGCTATTGCCGTAATTGGTGGTCTAGCCGTATCTACTCTATTCACGCTGATCTATGTACCAACAATGTACTGTGTATTTGGTGGTGTAGGTGTGAAACGTCAACGTCGTAAGATGAAAAATCAAATGGCGCTAGAAGAGTATTTCCAAGCCCATAAAGACCAGATTGTAAAGAAGAAGTAAATAGACTCTTTGGGGAGGTTTAGATGTTAATCCTCCCCGAAAGTATTAAAAACAGATAGAAGAATGAAATCAGTACTAATTACATTTGACCAAGCTTTTTACGAGAGAATCATCGCTTTGCTCGATCGTCAGAGCTGCCGTGGCTTTACCTACCTAGATAAGGTGCAAGGTCGTGGATCGAAGACCGGAGAGCCTCACTTTGGCTCGCATGCATGGCCTAGTATGAACTCGGCCATTATTACAGTAGTTGATGATGAGAAGGTAGATCCATTGCTTGACGCGCTGCACAAGATGGACCTTCAAACTGAACAGCTTGGCTTGCGTGCCTTTGTTTGGAACATTGAACGCTCCATTTAAATAAGTTAATCATAATTCGGTGAGTGTGTTGAATTGCTACAGCTCACACGATTGTTGTAGAGCACGGTTTTTCCTTTGAAAAGCCGTGCTCTATATTGTTAAGGGGGCTATAAATAGAAGTAGTCGCCTAGTTTCCGTCTGGCTTTTGCACCTCTATAAAAGGACTATCATTCCAGTTGAAGCTATCGAAAGCGTCGGGCTGAGTAGGTGTATAAGTCTGATAGTCATCACGAAGGTACTGGATAAGTGGCAGATTGGCTGCTTTCATTCCCTCTATCACACACTTCGCTATCTGGTAGGCACCATAGGGATTGAAGTGAGTATTGTCAGCAAAGTCGTTAGTTTGCCCGGGATAGCTGCCTGCCGGATAATGTACAAAAGCCCGTTTCGACTCATCCTCTCCCATTGCCTCATATAGAGTGCGCGTCATGGCATGTAAATCAATCAACGGAATATTCTCTTTTGCAGCCACCCAACGTGCAGCGTCGGGGTAATCGAGGTGGGTATCTTTTATCTTTCCATCTTCGCCAAAGCTACGTCGTTGTGTAGGCGTCACCAACACAGGATGTGCTCCGCGGGCTACGGCCTCGTCAATAAAAGTCTTCAGGTTGGTGGCGAATGAATAGTAAGCACCGATGCCGGGGCCGCGTTGCTTCTGGTCGTTATGGCCAAACTCCACAAAGATATAGTCGCCAGGTTTCATTTGCGAGAGCAGCTTCTTCAATCGTTTGGCGGCAATAAAGGTATTGGCCGACTCGCCCGATTCGGCATAGTTGGCAAAGCAAACTTGCTCGTTGAAGAAACGAGGTATCATCTGCCCCCAGCTGGCCCAAGGCTCTTCATCTTGATCTACCACAGTAGAGTTTCCACAAAGAAATAGAGTAGGGATATCATCTACTCGCTCAATGATCAGTTGTGAAAGTTGTGGCTTATCACCATTGAACTCCAACGTTAGTTTATCGTCCCAATTGAGTTTGCTACGCTCCCGTGGCTTGATGTTTACCCACTCATCACCTTCGATTTGTGCATTTCGCTTGTTGATAACAAACTGGCAGGTGTCAATCTCTCCTTTGCGCGTTGCTCTATTTTCAAAGAACAGACGGCGCGATTCGCCACGGACAGTAGTCACGCCACTTTGCTTCTTACTCCCCACCAAGGCCGTTACCTTATAATTGCCGTCGGGCACCTTTACCGAAAAGAAGAAGGGTGCATTTGTTTTACTATTGGGTAGATACCCCATATCATAACCATATCCTTTGTCATCAGAATAGATATCGCTAGGAGTCACTCTTACAAAGTTGTCTTTGGCATTTGGCGCATTGCCGAAATCGTATTTATAGGTTTGCGCTTGAATGGTGGCAGTGGCACACCAAGCAAAAGCTAGGATGATGGAACGTATTTTCATAGCTATCGTTCAATTTATTGTTTCTGCTAAAATAGCGGGTTTCTCTCTATCTATACATGGATTGTAGTACAAAACTATATATTCTGCGGGTTTTCATCGCTTGTTTGTACTGTTTTCCATGCATCTGAACTAGGGTACAGATGCAATGGAAAGCCATATTATACTTTTGTTTCAGTTAATCGAATCAAATCCCGATAAGAGCGAAAGCTACTTGTTTGGGCATCATATGAAAAATAGTACAACATGAAAAGAAGTATTCTCTCCGCTCTGTTTGCTTGTTTGCTACTAGGGACAACCCAAGCACAGCAACCATGGTTCAACGACAACGACCTCACTCTGACAGGTACATACTACTATCCCGAACATTGGCCCGAAGATCAGTGGGAGCGCGATTTCAAGAAGATGAAAGAGCTAGGTTTTGAGTTTACTCATTTTGCTGAATTTGCCTGGGCACAACTAGAACCTGAAGAGGGGAAATATGACTTTGAATGGCTTGACAAAGCAGTGGCTATGGCTCATGCACAAGGCTTAAAAGTGGTGATGTGTACCTCTACCGCTACTCCACCGGTATGGCTTAGTCGCAAATACCCCGAAATACTACTCAAACAAGAAGATGGTACGGTGCTCGATCATGGGGCACGTCAACATGCTTCGTTTGCTTCACCTGTCTATCGCGAGCTATCTTATAAGATGATAGAAGAGTTGGCCAAACACTACGGCAACGACTCACGCATCATGGGTTGGCAGCTCGACAATGAACCTGCCGTGCAGTTTGACTATAATCCGGCAGCCGAGGAAGCCTTTCGTGACTTCCTCCGTCAGAAGTACGACAATAATATCCAATCGCTAAACGATGCGTGGGGAACTGCTTTTTGGAGTGAGGTATATGCCGATTTCAACGAGATAACGCTTCCCAAAACAGCGCAGATGTTTATGAATCACCATCAGATATTAGACTATCGCCGCTTTGCTGCTTCGCAAACCAACGATTTTCTCAATGAACAAGCTAAGCTTATTAAGCAACATTCCAACAATCAGTGGGTCATCACCAACTATATCCCCAATTACGAGGAGGGGCATATTGGTGGTAGTCCCGAGCTAGACTTTCAATGCTACACACGCTATATGGTGTATGGCGACAACGAGGGCATCGGGCGTCGTGGGTATAGAGTGGGTAACCCTTTGCGTATCGCTCTCGCCAACGATTTCTTCCGTCCGTTTCAAGGTACTTATGGGGTGATGGAACTTCAACCGGGTCAGGTCAATTGGGGAGGTATCAACCCCCAACCATTGCCTGGTGCTGTACGACTTTGGCTTTGGAGCGTGTTTGCCGGAGGAAGTGACTTTGTATGCACCTATCGTTTTCGTCAACCGCTTTATGGAACAGAACAGTACCATTATGGTATAGTAGGCACCGATGGGGTGACAGTGACTCCCGGTGGCTATGAGTTTGAACAGTTTATTAATGAGATTAAAGAACTTCGTAAACGTAATGTGGCACGCGAAGTAAAGCCTGCTGACTATACGAACCGAAAAGCGGCTATCCTCTTCAATCATGAGAATTCGTGGAGCATCGAACGACAAAAGCAAAATCGCACTTGGAACACCTTTGCACATATCGAGAAATACTACAACGCACTTAAATCGTTTGGAGCGCCGGTAGACTTTATCAATGAGTCGAAAGATCTCTCGGATTACCCTATTGTAATTGTTCCTGCTTACCAGCTAGCCGATGAGGCTCTTGTAGACCGTTGGATGGAGTATGCTAAAAACGGTGGTAACCTAGTGTTGACTTGTCGCACGGCACATAAAGACCGCTATGGTCGCCTGCCCGAGCGTCGATTTGGCTCTATGATAGACAAGCTCACCGGCAATGAGATGGAGTTTTACGACTTACTTCTGCCCGAAGATCCCGGTAAAGTGACGATGGATGGTAAAGAGTACACTTGGAATACATGGGGAGAAGTATTGATTCCCGGTAAAGATTCGAAGGTGTGGGCTAGCTATTTGGATGAATTCTATGAAGGCAAACCGGCTATCACTACTCGCCAACTGGGTAAAGGTACCGTCACTTATGTGGGAGTGGATAGCAACAATGGTTTATTGGAAAAAGAGGTGTTGCAGAAACTCTATGGAGAGCTACAAATACCAATTATGGACTTGCCTTATGGCGTGACTATGGAGTATCGCAACGGAATGGGCATCGTACTCAACTACGGTGATACCCCGTATGATTTTCCATTGCCTAAAAATGCAACAATATTGCTGGGGGAGACTAAAATACCTACTGCCGGCGTATTGGTTTTTGCACCGAAAGGCTGATTTTAAGGGCGTTTTAGTGGAAATAAGACGTACGTGGTTTAACTTTCCAAATAGTCCTATTTTCTAGGCATCTGTACTAGAATACATTGTATCTATTATACGTTAACAATAATTTTGCAAAGCATTTTCACATTTTAGAAGATGTTTATATGGCAAAATAACCTGTCAAAATACTTATGTTTAACTTAATATCAAATTTATGAAACACAGCAAGAACGCAAATCTAGTTGATCGTTTAGGAAAGATTCAGCGGATTTTCTTAGTTTTCTTGTTTTCATGTGTGGCAATGTCATTGGCCGCACAAAGCAAAGCAATAACTGGTACTGTAACAGACTCCTTTGGTGAGCCACTTATCGGGGCCAGTGTAGTAGTTAAGGGAACTACCAACGGGGTGATTACCGACTTAGACGGTAACTTCAGCTTGACGAACGTGCCCGATAACGGTACTATAGAAGTCTCTTATGTAGGATATACTGTAGCCAATGTGCCGGTAGCCGGGAAGACCCACTTAAAGGTAGTGTTGGAAGAAGACTCCAAACAGATTGATGAGATTGTTGTTGTGGGGTACGGTGTGCAAAGAAAAAGCGATGTAACGGGAGCTATGGCTCGTGTGGGCAGTAAAGAACTTAGCGCTATGCCTGTAAGAAACGCTTTGGAAGGTATGCAAGGTAAAACTGCCGGTGTGGATATCACCAACAGCCAGCGTCCTGGTGAAGTGGGAAGTATCACAATTCGTGGTCAGCGCTCCATCTCGGCAAGCAACTCTCCTCTTTATGTAGTAGACGGAATGGTTATTCAAAATGGTGGTATTGAGAACATCAACCCCGCCGATATTGAGGCTATTGACGTATTGAAAGATGCTTCGGCTACAGCTATCTACGGTTCGCGTGGTGCCAACGGGGTTATCTTGGTTACCACCAAGAAGGGTGAACAAGGAAAGATGCTCATCAACTACTCCGGTACATTCACTTTCGAGAAATTGAAAGACGTAACTACAATGATGAATGCTGCTGAATGGCTCGACTATGCTCGTTTGGCTAACTATAATTACGGCAACTACGCTTCTGCTACTCCATCTTACGAAGCCGACCGCGCTTTGTTTGGTAGTATCGGAGCTTCTTGGGCTAATATCAATCAGGCTTGGAACAATGGTGTGTATGATCCATCACTAGTTGGAAGCTTCGATTGGGCCGATTATGGTAAACAAACTGGTTTCACGCAAGAGCATGTATTGAGTGCATCTGGTGGTACAGACAAACTGCAAGCTTATACTTCATTTGGTTATTTGAACCAAAAAGGTACACAACCCGGACAAA
>CAMTOQ010000035.1 GCA_947074205.1 uncultured Bacteroides sp.
AATCGCTTACTATTCCTGGTACAAGCAATGTTTATAATCAACTACACCACCATGGACCTGCCTTTGAATCGGAGTTGGTTGCCTACCGTCTCTATTTCGATCATAAACAAACGGTAGATATCTATGGTAAATTTAATAAAGGACTGGAGATTGAAGAATGTCAGTTTTACCCAACCGACGAGCAGTTAGCTCGTGGCTTTGGTGACGATGTGTTGCGTGTAAGTGGTAGCTGTGGAGTAGGTGCTTTCAAAGGTTGGGATGGCAAGAAGGCCATTCACACAAACCCTGTTGATACCCGTACGGAGCGTATTTTGGCTTATGGCCCGGTTCGTACTGTTGTGGAAAACGAAGTGGAGGGATGGAAATATCAAGATAGCGACCTAAATATGACTACTCGCTACACTCTTTATGCTGGTCATCGCGATCTAGAGGTTGATGCGTTCTTCGAAGAACCATTGGGCCAGCAGACATTTGCTACCGGTGTACAAGATGTAAAAGGATCGGAGTCTTTTTCAGATCACAAAGGCTTGGTAGGCTGTTGGGGTACCGATTGGCCTGTAAACGACACCGTGAAATATGCAAAGGAAACTGTAGGTCTAGCTACTTTTGTGCCTAAGAAGTATGTAGTATCGGAGGCTAAGGATAAACCTAACTATCTATATATAGTTAATGCTCCTGGTCAGAAACATATCAAATATTATACTACATTTACTTCAACAAAGGAGACTTTTGGTTATCCTACTTCTGAAGCTTGGTTCAAACACATTCAGGCTTGGCGTGATGAACTGGAAAACCCTTGCATCATCACTGTAAAAGAGTAGTTCCGAAATAACTTACTATCTATAGCTGTAGATAGGTATCATAAGTCACTGCGCCGCATCTGATAGATTTTTTATCTATCGGTGCGGCGCATTTTTATATGATTTTTCCACATTAAACTTTAATTTTTCCACCTATTAAGTAAATTATTGAACTATATTTTAGTTTAGCACTCCTATCTTTGTATCAGACAAAAACAACTTAATAACTATAATTTAAAAACAATTCATGAAAAACTTAACCAAAGCACTGATGCTTGGTGGCTTGCTTTTGATTTCGGGAAGCACCTTTGCACAGAAGAACACTAACTACGTATCTAAAGTGTGGGTGGCCGATCAAGGTGACGGCACTTACAAAAATCCTATCCTTTACGCCGATTACTCTGATCCAGACGCATGTCGTGTGGGCGATGATTACTATATGACATCTTCTAGTTTTGGCTGCCTTCCTGCTTTGCAAATTTTGCACTCTAAAGATTTAGTAAATTGGACTATCATTGGTGCAGCTGTTCCTCACGCTTTACCTCCGGTTGTATCACCCGAGCGTCCAGAGCATGGTAATAGAGTATGGGCACCTGCTATTCGTCATCATAATGGAGAATTCTATATCTTCTGGGGCGATCCTGATCAAGGAGCCTTTATGGTGAAAGCAAAAGACGCTGCCGGCCCATGGAGTGAACCGGTTTTAGTTAAGGCAGGCAAAGGTATCATCGACACCTGTCCATTGTGGGACGAAGATGGTAAAGTATATATGGTATATGCTTACGCGGGTAGCCGTGCCGGTTTAAAAAGCGTTATCACTATCTGCGAACTGAACGAGGATGCTACGCAAGCCATCACCCCAGGACGCATTGTTTTCGATGGACACGAGGCTCATCAAACTTGCGAAGGACCTAAATTCTTTAAGAAAGATGGTTACTACTATATATTTCATCCGGCTGGTGGTGTAGCTACGGGATGGCAGGTAGTGCAAAGATCCAAGAATGTATACGGTCCATACGAAGAAAAGATTGTGATGGCTCAAGGAGATACTAATATAAACGGACCCCATCAAGGTGCATGGGTAGACACTCCAAATGGTGAAGATTGGTTCTTGCACTTCCAAGATGTAGGTGCTTATGGACGTATCGTGCATCTTCAGCCGATGAAGTGGGTAGATGGATGGCCGGTAATAGGTAATGATAAAAACGGTGATGGTTGCGGTGAACCTGTGTTGACACACAAGAAACCCAATGTAGGTAAGACTTACCCTATTATGACTCCACAAGAGAATGATGAGTTTGATGGCTTTACTCTTTCTCCACAGTGGCAATGGCACGGCAACTACAACGAGATGTGGGCTTACTTTGCCGGTGATAAGGGTTTTGCACGTCTTTACTCGTATCCTGTTCTTGAAGATTACAAAAGTCTCTGGGATGTACCCAACTTGATGTTGCAAAAAACTCCATCCGATAATTTTACGGCTACCATGAAGTTGACTTTTAGTCCTGATAAACGCTATACGGGTGAACGTACTGGTCTTGTAGTGATGGGATTGGACTATGCAGGTTTGATTCTTGAAAACACGGCAGAAGGTCTAGTGCTTTCTCAAGTAGAGTGCAATAAGGCCGATCGTGGCAATACAGAGGTTTCTAACGCCACTCTTCCTTTGAAAGATAATACCATTTACCTTCGTGTGAAGTTTACTGATACAGGTAAGAAGATCGAGAAGGGTGAAGGTACAGATATGATCGTGATGTGCGAATTCAGTTACAGCCTCAATGGTAAGAAATATATTACTATGGGTAAACCTTTCCAAGCTCGTGAAGGTAAATGGATTGGTGCAAAGGTGGGTACCTTCTGTACACGTCCTTATATGAAAACCAATGATGGTGGTTGGTCTGATATTGACTGGTTCCGTATCACACCCAATAAATAAAAAGATAATTAGGTATTAGTTTACAGGTAACCCCTTAGCAGTGCGAGTAATATTCTCATCTGCTAAGGGATTTTTTTGTTCTTTAATCTTCGCCCCACCTGCTATTGTTTACTACCTTTGCACTGCTATTTTAGGAGATTTGCTATGAAAGGTTGCACAGCAAACGGGCTTCATTGCCTATGCATCTAGAACCTTTTTATGGATTAGATTGTATTAAGCTAATCAACTGCAAGCTTAGAAGTTTTATTCGGAAGATAATCTATATATAATTATGAAGAAATTAGTGATTTTTGATTTAGATGGCACCATTCTAGATACTATTGCCGATTTGGCTCAAAGTACCAACTATGCGTTAACGCAATTAGGGTTCCCTACTCACCCAGAAGCAGCTTATCACAAGATGGTGGGCAACGGAATTAACAAGATGTTCGAGCGTGCCTTGCCCGATGGTAGTAAGACGCAAGAAAATATTTTGGCTGTGCGCCAACTATTTTTGCCTTTCTATGACGAGCACAAGATGGATAAGACATGCCCCTATCCAGGTATAGTATCGCTATTGGAACAGCTACAGAGTAATGGGATAAAGATAGCAGTAGCCTCTAATAAGTATCAAGCGGCTGCAGAACTTTTGGTCAATAAATACTTCCCGACTATCAATTTTGCCTTGGTATTAGGTGAGCGTGAAGGTATACCAACTAAGCCAGATCCTGAAATAGTATTCGAGATATTGAAACACACTGCCATAGACGCAGTTGATACCCTCTATGTAGGAGATTCTCCCGTAGATATGCAGACCGCGCATAGTGCCGGGGTTGATGTTTGTGGCGTAGCATGGGGATTCAGTTCAGAGGCCGATCTTGCAGCTTGTAATCCTACCCACCTTATTCATCAAGCAGATGAAATTCTGCAATTGGTATAATCTATCAAAATCAAGCTAATTCATTCTTGCCTATTGACTAGATGTAAGTTGGAGGTTCTGAATTATAGTGTAAGCTCTGCTGTTTATCTTTTGTGGTTCTAATAGTCGCCTATTCTCGTGACAATATGTAAATATTGGCCGTGAATAGGCGATTTTGTTGTTTTGGCACAGTAGTTGCTTCTTATTAGAGACCTAAATTTAATGAACGAAAGTGTATCATTTTACTTAAATATGAATATGACATTTTGATAGTAATAGGTAAAATGCAGAATAAAAGCGGATTAAGAAATCGCTTATTAAGAATTGAAATGATAATATTTGCTAATATATTGCAGTTTTTGCACTAAATTGAATAATTCCCCTTTCAATTTTCTGAAAAATATAGAAAACAACTATCAGCTTCTAGTAACATTGAGAATTCTAATATATTTTTGTACAAGATCCGATAATTAATTGAGTATATCTAAATGAAGAGTTTGAGAAGATTATTTTTCAGTTTTACACTATTGTCTTGTATCGCTACTTTGAGTTTCGCGCAACGCACCAATATCAAAGACTATGTGTCTATTGAAATAGTGCCCGACCATGCAGACTGGAACTATAAGTTAGGTGAACAACCTAATTTTCAGCTTCGCGTGATGCGTAACAATGTGCCATTGTCTGATGTCTCTTTGAGCTACGAGATCGGTCCTGAAAAAATGAATCCAACCAAAACAGGTCAAAGCAATATGCCAAAAGGCACTTTGTCAGTGAAAGCTGGTACTATGAGGTCGCCTGGTTTTATGACTTGCACAGCGAAAGCCACAGTAGATGGTATAGACTATACCAACTATATTAATGTAGCTTTTGAAGCTGAGAAGATAGCACCTACAACAACTCTGCCTGCCGACTTCGAGGAATTCTGGAAGAAAGCATTAGCCGAAAACTCAAAAGTGCCTATGCAACCTTTGCTTACCCTGTTGCCCGACGAATGTACTCCCGACCTTGATGTTTACGAAGTACGTTTGCAACACTATAACAAGGGTAGCTTTATATATGGTAAACTTTGTATGCCCAAAGCTCCCGGTAAATATCCCGCTGTATTGCGTGTGCCAGGTGCAGGAGTTAAAAAGAATCCCGCAGAGTTGACATTGGCAAATAAAGGAATGATCACTCTCTCTATTGGCATACATGGTGTGCCGCTTACAATGGCCGATGGTGTTTATGGCGCTTTGAACCAAGGAGTACTAAAAGACTACGCTTTTATTCATCTTGATGATAAAGATCAATACTATTACCGAAGAGTATATACAGGCTGTGTTCGTGCATTAGATTTCTTGACTACCCTGCCACAATATGATGGAAAGAATTTGGGGGTGATAGGTGGAAGTCAAGGTGGTGCGTTGGCAATGGTCACTGCAGCACTAGATAAAAGAGTGACAGCACTGGTAGCCTACTATCCTGCGCTGTGCGATTTGACAGGATATCTGCATGGACGTGCAGGCGGATGGCCAGCAATGTTTGCCCCTCGCAATGAAAAACTGAATAAGAAAAATGAGAAAATAGAAACTTCACGCTATTATGATGTTGTAAACTTTGCCCGCTTCATCGAAGCACCCGGCTACTACTCGTGGGGATATAATGATCCTACTTGTCCACCGACATCTTATTATGCTGCTTACAATGTGCTCCAAGCTCCTAAGCAGCTTTATGTGGCGCAAAGCACCGGCCACTGGCGAAACAAAGAACAAGATATAAAAACCATAGATTGGTTTACTAAACAACTTACCGACTAATTAATCGCATACATACAATCAAAATATACGGGTGTAAAAACAGAATTTGCACACGCTACTAGTTGTCTGCGCCTATTTTTGCGCCCCGTACGACAAACTAATTACCTAGACCTATTAATAAGCAGAGAATAACAACAATCTTTTAATAACTTACTTAATTAACATGCAAAGAATGTCTAACCAAGTGAAAAACATGCGCATTGTAATGCTCATGCTATTCACAGCGCTTTCGTTTAACCTATCCGCGCAGACTATTACCGTAACAGGTACAGTCATTGATCCGACTGGAGAACCCGTAATTGGAGCTTCGGTCATTGAAAAAGGAAACACATCAAACGGTACTGTGACCGATTTTGATGGTAACTACTCTCTCAAGCTTCCTACTAATGCAACTATCGTATTCTCATACATTGGTATGAAAACATCTGAAGTAGCAGTAAAAGGACAAACTACAGTAAACGTAACATTAGCCGAAGATTCTGAGGTTTTGGAAGACGTTGTAGTAATTGGTTACGCTACTGTTGCCAAAAGAGACCTTACAGGTTCTGTGGCTTCTGTAGGTGCTAAACAACTAGAGGCTATCCCCGTATCAAGTGCTTCTGAAGCCTTGACTGGTAAGCTTGCTGGTGTATCTATTACTACTACTGAAGGTTCGCCAGATGCTGACGTGAAGATCCGTGTTCGTGGTGGTGGTTCTCTTTCTCAAGATAACTCTCCTCTTTATATCGTAGACGGTTTCCCAGTAAACAGTATTAGCGATATTGCACCTTCTGATATTCAGTCTATCGACGTATTGAAGGATGCTTCTTCTACAGCTATCTACGGTGCGCGTGGTGCCAATGGTGTAATCATCATTACTACTAAGTCTGGTAAAGAAGGTAAAATCCAAGTAAACTTTGGTGCTTCTATGGGTTGGAGAAAAGTAGCTAAGATGACTCAGACTATGGATCCATATAACTATGCTTACTATCAGTACGAGCAAGGTTCAACATCTTATGGTGAATTTGGTGACCTAGATATTTGGAAATCAGTACAAGGACAAGATTTTCAAAAGGATATCTTTGGCAGAACTGGTAACCAACAACAATATAACATCAGTGTTAGTGGTGGTACTAAAGAAACTAAGTTCTCTATTTCTTATTCAAGAAATGATGAAAAAAGTATCATGCGTAACTCTGGTTTCTCTAAAGATAACATCAACGCTAAGATCAATACAGATATTAACAAGTGGATCAAACTAGACTTCAATGCACGTTTGGCTAACACTCGTATTGACGGACTTAGTGGTGGTGCTGATAGCAACGAATCAAATGCTGCTAACTCAATCGTAGCAAATGCTGTTCGTTTCCGTCCAATCAACCCAATCAGTGTATCGTCTGACGATGATGATGAAACTAGCTCGGCTCGTCAATACAACCCACTTGAGCGTCTTGACGCAACTTATAGAAGACGTAGAGACTTCAAACAAAACTACAATGTAGGTTTGGACTGGAGACCTTTCAAAGGTATTCGTGTTCGCACTGAGTTTGGTTACGGTTTCCGTCGTCTTGACACAGACCAAGTTTGGGAATCAGAGGCTGTTCAAAACTCTAACTTGGGTGACAATGGTATGCCTCAAGCTGTTTTGGTTCGCTTGAAGAACAACAACTGGAGAAATGCTACTACTGTAAGCTATAACACTACCTTCGCTGGTGGTCGCGACCGCTTTGATGTAATGATTGGTGAAGAGGTTTCTAACTCTCGTGATGTAGAGCACGTAATGACTGCTACTGCTTTCCCAACTTCTATGACTAAAGATGAAATCTTGGCCAACATGGGAGCTGCAGGTAACACTCACCCTACACAAAGTACTATTGGTATCAACGATAACATGGTTTCGTTCTTCGGACGTGTTAACTATACATTGATGGACCGCTACCTATTCACTGCTACAATGCGTGCCGATGGTTCGTCTAAATTTGCTCAAAGCAACCGTTGGGGTTACTTCCCATCAGCTGCGTTTGCATGGCGTATGAACGAAGAAGAGTTCATGGCTAACACTCGCGACTGGTTGTCAAGCTTGAAATTCCGTGCATCTTTTGGTATGGCTGGTAACAACCGTATCCCTGCTGGTTTGATGTACTCTACATATTCAATGTCTGCAGCATCGTCTAAAGGTCCTTACTTTGGCGAAATCTTCAACCAAATGTTGGAGCATGGCTCTACATTGTCTAACCCAAAATTGAAATGGGAAACTACAATCACTCGTAACATCGGTTTCGACTTCGGATTGTGGAACAACCGTATCTCTGGTAGCATCGATGCTTACTGGAATACTACTAGCGATCTTTTGATGCGTACTGAGATTCCTGCTAACACAGGTTACTCTTACCAATACCAAAACTTCGGTAAGACCTCTAATAAAGGTATTGAGTTGCAATTGAATGCTGCGTTGATTTCTAACAAAAACTTCAACTTAGATTTCAACATGAACGTGGCATACAACAAAAACCGTATCGACGAACTTAATACTAACAACCCATGGCAAAGCTCTAACTGGGCTGGCTCTACAATCGCTAAGTACGAAGACTTCCGTGTAGAAAAAGGCGGTAGCCTTGGTGAAGTTTGGGGTTACAAGAGCAACGGCTTCTATACTGTATACCACAAGGATAATAATCCTAACGGTGAACTAGTTTGGAATGGTGGTAGCTGGGGACTAAGAGAAGGTTTGGCTGACAAATCTCCTACTATTACAGGTGGACAATACTACCCTGGTGGTTTGAAGTTCCAAGTAGACGAAAACGGTGATCCTATCAAACAAAAACTAGGTAACACTGTAGCTCCAGTAAATGGTGGTTTCGGTCTATCGGGTGCTTGGAAGAATTTCGACTTTATGGTATTCTTCAACTACTCACTTGGTAACAAATTGATCAACGGTACTAAGCTTGCTACTGCATTCCGTGCAGGTTCTGCAATGGGTTACAACTTGAACTCAGACTTTAACCTAGGTGATCGTTACACTTGGATCGACCCTTCAACAGGTATGAATCTTGGTCGTCCAACAAACACTGTTATCAACTCTTACGGTGGTATCGACAACGTAATCAATCGTCTAAATGAAATGAACTCGGGTGCTAGCATTTACAATCCAGTAGGTGTAACAACTATGCAGTTGTTCGACTATGCTGTTGAAGATGCATCATTCCTACGTGTAAACAATATCTCTGTAGGTTATACACTTCCTAAAACTTTCGTTCGTAAGATGTGGTTGGAAAATGTACGTGTATACTTCACAGGTTACAACTTGTTTACTTTCACTAAATACACTGGCGCTGACCCAGAGGTAGATACTTCGAGCAAGAAGAATGCGATGACTCCAGGTGTAGACTATGCAGCCTATCCAAAGAGCCGTACATTCGTAGGTGGTATCAACGTTTCATTCTAATTTAAAAGAGATTATCATAACATGAAAAATATATTTAAGAATTTCTTATTAGGAGCAGCTGCTGTAGGCGTGATGAGCTCTTGTAATGATTTCCTAACACAAAGTTCTCCCTCTGAATTGACAGAGGAGAACGTTTTCAACTCACTTTATTATGCTAACAATGTATTGAACAAAGTATATGGTGAGCTTACACTTGACCAAACTTACTCTCAATACTTTAGTATCAACTGGAATCTTAATTCTGACTACGAATTAGTAGACGGTTTGGGTTCTACAGCCGAAGATACTTCAAGTGACCGTGGTAACATGAACTACAACCAGAATCCTGGTTGGGCCAACTTGTCGCGTGCTTGGGACAACATGTTTAGTGTTATCGAATACGCAAACTTGGTTGTTAATGGTATCAACAATAGCAAACTTCTTAGCGAAGATGATACTACTGTGAAAGAAGCATTGAAGATTAAAGCAGAAGCACAAACTCTTCGTGCAATGGTGTATCTTGATTTGATTCGTAATTTCGGTGACCTTCCAATGAAGATGGAACCATCTAAGTCTGACTTGAGCAACGCATATCTTGAGAAGACAGATCGTGACGTGATTCTTGATTTCCTTATTGAAGATCTGGAAGAGGCTGTGCCAAACCTACCTTATGCAGGTTCTGTAAGCACAGAACACGTAACTCGTGGCTATGCTCAAGCTCTTTTGGCTAACATCGCTCTAACAAGAGCAGGTTGGGCTATTCGTGAGAGTTCAAAAGCTGGCTACGAAACAGCGGCTAATAGCGATGCTACTTATCCAACTCAACGTCCATCATACGAAGTACGTACTGCACTTTATAATAAAGCGCTTACTTATCTTTCAGATTTGATCTCTTCAGGTCGTCACCAACTTAACCCTTCTCTTGCTGACCACTGGTTGCTAGTGAATCAGTTGAAGCTTGATGAGACTTACAAAGAGAACCTTTTCGAAATTCCTATGGGCCTTGGTCGTTCTGGCGAACTTGGTTACACTGTAGGTGTTCGTATCAGTGGTTCATCTGCTCAATATGGTGAAAAAGGTAACTCTTCTGGTAAGGTAAAAGTTACTGCTCCTTACTTCTGGTCGTTCGACAGAAATGACCTTCGTCGTGATATTACTTGTGCACCTTATGCGTTGAAAGAAACTAACGGTGTAGTTGTAGAAAGCCTTGAAGGTAACAAACCTTTCGAAATTTATTTGGCAAAATGGGATATCCGCAAGATGAGCGAAGAGTGGCGTAGAGTTGCAATCGCTGCCGGTAACGCTAAATGGATGACTGGTATCAATGTAACTAAGATGCGTTACCCTTATGTACTATTGATGTATGCTGAGGTGATGAACGAACTTCACGGTGCAGACGTAAACGGACCTGCTGGTTTAACTGCTCGTCAAGCTTTAGGTAGAGTTCATACTCGTGCTTTCTCTGCAGAGAATCAAGCAGCAGCTCAAGCTTACGTAAACAATATATCTGGCGATAAAGAATCATTCTTCAACGCTATCGTAGACCAAAATGCTTGGGAACTTGTAGGCGAAGGTTACCGTAAATTTGACCTTATCCGTTGGAACTTGTTAGGCGAAAGAATCCAAAAGATGAAAGATGACTATGTAGCTCAAATCGAAGAATATCCAGCGAAGCTATACTTCAAGTACAAAGCAGACAATGCTACTATTGATATGTCTACTGTACAATGGTATGCTACTAAAGCGGAACAAGATGATATTGCTTCTGAACCAGCTTCTGAAGGTTGGCAAAACAAGACTTTCTGGGGTGCTGAAGCTACTGCATCTAATAAGTCTAACCTAAACGAAAAAATGCCTAGCATCAGTGCAGGTTTGAACCGTACAGTAATTAATAGATACTTGATGCCAATTGCATCTACTACTATTTCTGCTTCAAACGGTACATTGTCTAACTCTTACGGTTTTAGCAACTAATTCCAACTTTAAAGTATTATACTATATATGAATTCAAAGAAAACTAAACTATATATGTTAGGAGCCATGGCGCTCCTAACGTCTACAGCTCTCGTATCTTGCGAAGATGCTAACGACTGGACTACTGATAGCGCTTATGATCGTTTGTTCATGCCTAGTGGTTTGTCTGTCTCTGCAGATGCAACTGAAGCTGAACTATCTTGGAAATCTACTCCAGGAACTCAATATTATATTGTTGAGCTTAGCACTGACTCTCTTTTCGGATTGGTTGATGAGTATCGTGTTACTTCTCAAGTTCTAGGTGAGGATGGATCTATCACTAAGTCTCCTTATCAATTAGCAGATCTTGATAATAGCACTAAATACTTTGTTCGTGTGAAAGGCTGTTCAGAAGTAACTGCTAGCTCTAACTGGGCTTATCTAGAGAATATCTCTTTCCAAACTAAATCGGAGAATATTCTTGGTGCTGTTGGATCTCAAGATAAAGGTCAAGACTTTATTACTTTGAACTGGGCACCAGGCGCAGTTGTTACTCATGTTTCATCTCAAGAAATCATAGGTACATCTGAAGAAGGTTCTAATCTTTACGGTGAAGAAGTTGTGTTGCAACTTTCTGCCGAAGATAAAGCTAATGGTCACGTTACTATTACCGGTCTTAAGGAATCTACAGGATATCTTTTGTCTATTTACAACAATACTTCTGTTCGCGGTTCTCGTATTGCTACTACAACAATGGCTGTACCCGATGCTGATCTTGTTATTGAATTGCCACAAGGCGAAACTCTTACTCAAGATCTTCTTGACTCTTGGGCTGATAAGGGTAGCGTAGTTGTAGTATTTGCTGCTGGTGCAACTTACGATATCGAAGGTATCGACCCAGCTAATGGTGATGCAACATCTCTTAATATACCAACTGGTTTGTCTCTTACTTTCTATGGTGCTGAAGGTGACAATAAACCAGTACTGAATATCAAGAAAGAAATCGTCTTTAGAGGTACACACGCATTCTTGAAAGCTTCAAATATCGCGTTCAATGATGCAGGTGCTACTTACTTCTTTAACCAAGGTATCGCAATGTCTGTTTCTGAAATTCTTTTCACAGATTGTGAATTCAATAACTTTGCACGTAGTATTGTACGTTTCAAAGATCAGAAATCAATGAATGTAGATAACTTGAAGTTCGAAGGTTGTTTGATCTACAATCAAGGTTACGATAAGTACGCTCTTATTACTCTTGATGCTAAAGAATATTCAATTGGTAATATTGAATTCAATGACTGTACTTTCGACAGCATGGTTTACACAGGTCTAGCTCTAAATCACGGTACTCGTGGTATGGCTTCTGTTAACACTGTAAGCTTCAATGACTGTACTCTATACAACAGTGTAGGTAGTGGCCGTTACCTACTTGATGCAGGTAGTACTTCTCAAGGTCCAGCTGTAACAATCAACAGAACATTGTTTGGTAAAACTGCTGATCCAGCTGCTAGAGGTATGCGTACCGCTTCTGTAGTAGTAGATAAAACTTATGTGTTGAATGACGGTGTATATGCTAGCAATGCTATCAAAGGTCTTACTAGCTATGACGCAGATTCAGATGCAGTGTTTGTTGCTCCTGCTACTGGTAACTTTACTATCAAGGATAGCAAATTCCCTGAAAATGTAGGTGCTACTCGTTGGTATTATGCTCAATAATTAGATCTCCGATTAAAATTATATATTAGAAAGCGGGGTTGGACTCAAGTAGTCCAACCCCGCTTTTGCTTGTTACACCTATCCGTAGTATCGTATAGGTACTTATAATATTTGCTTCGCTAAAGGCTCTTATGTTTTTGAGTCTAAACAATTTCAGTTTTAGATGCGTTAAAGTGTTAATGTGTACCGATTAAAACTAGTTGAGTATCACCCCTAAATAGTAATTTATGGATAATCTATCAATTACCATATTAGTACTTTCACTACTTATAATAATAAGCCTACTTTATCTACTCTCTTATTATAAGAAGAGAATGCTTAAAAGTGATAGTAAAGCTAGGGCTTTACATGAGAAGCTAGAATCGCAGAAAGTTATACTGGGTGGTTTAAAATTCTCGATGCAGGCCATTGGTTTCTTATATTGGGAATACGATGTTAAGTCCTCTTTCTTTCTAAGTTTGTATAGAGGTAAGGGTACAAGAGGTAACTCTTATGTAGATATTATTGCAAGGTTTAGAGAAGACGAACGTCATAAAGCAGATCTTTTCTTCCAATCGCTACTTGCCGAGAAGAAACGTTCCGACATCACACTTCATTTTATGCCTTGGACAGCCAACCATTATATACCTTACGAAATTACTGCTATCGTAGAGTGTGATGATTTAGGCAAACCTACCCGTATTTATGGTGTATCAAAGGATATATCCGACAAAATACAGTATGAACAACAGATCATGAATAAGGTGAGCACGCTCATATCTATAAAAGACTCGTTGCCTCTAGGAATGGCCTTTTTTGACAAACATGGTTTTTTGAAAGATGTAAATAATAAGCATATAGAGATGTTTGGCACTAAAAAGACTGAGATCATTAATGGCTGCCTAAACTTCTTTAATTTTAAGTTTATCCCTCATCAGTGTTTAGAAGATTTACGAGCCGGTAAGTGTACGCACTTCACTACTTCTTCTGAAGTGTTGTTGAAAAGCTTTGCAGAATACAGTACAATTAAAAGCGATATGTATAGAATCGTATATATGCGCTATTCGCCAATACGTACTAAGTTGGGCGAGCTCATAGGTTTTATGTCCTTGTGTGAAGATAAGACGGACGAATATACTTTAATTGAACAACTTAAAGATGCTAGAAATAAGGCGGTAGAGGCGGATAGACTTAAAACGGCTTTCTTAGCAAATATCAGCCACGAGGTTCGCACACCCCTGAATGCCATTGTTGGCTTTTCCGAATTAATTCTGACAGAGCAAGACGAGGAAGTACGCAATGAATTTATATCAATAATTAAGACTAACACCTCTCTGCTTCTTCGTTTGATAGATGACATACTGGATATGTCTAAGATTGAATCAGGTTTGCTCGAGTTTAAACGTGAACGATTTGATCTTTCATTGGCCTTCGACGAGATTTACGATGTGGCGCGTGTGGAGAACTGTAACCCCAACGTGACTTATGTAGAAGAAGTGCCTTATCAGCATTGCTATGTGTCTATGGATAAAGGACGCTTGATTCAGGTCATAATGAACTTTATCACTAATGCCAAGAAGTATACCCATGAAGGCACCATTACAATTGGGTATGTATGCCAAGATGGAGGTATCAAGATATATGTAAAAGATACGGGAACCGGTATACCAAACGATAAGCAGCACTTTATTTTCAACCGTTTTCGTAAAGCCCATCCTTTTGTGCAAGGAATAGGTTTAGGGCTGACGATAAGCAAGGCCATTATGGATGCCTTAGGAGGAAATATTGGCTTTGAAAGCGAAGAAGGAAAAGGTACCACTTTTTGGGCATGGGCACCCGGGGAGGCAGAGATTAATTAAATGGTTTATTGGATAGCTGTACCCACCGACATAGCAAGGGCTTGAAATATAGGTGAATATAGAATGTGGTATAACTGAAAAAGTCCCGGCTATTACATCTCTGTATTAGCACGGGACTTTTAGCAACTCTAATCTAAACTAACTTATTTATATCCGTTAGGTGCGTTTGTATGGTTGTCGATATCTATACTAAAGTTCTTCATGTCGTTTAGTTCATAGATAGGACGCTCCATTCCTTCGGGGAAAGGCATTTTGGAGTACTCTTGGAAGTACAGCAAGCAGGCATCTCTCCACCACATGGCATCACGCGTTTGCTGCTTCAAGCGCGATTGCACATCAGCAAAGGTGTCCTTATCAACATACGGTTGAGCCTTATCCCATACTTGTTGCATATTCCTAGCTTGACTAACCCCTTCATTATACCTGTAGCATAGCTCATCCCAAACGGTTCGTCCACTTTGCAACACATGATTCCAGGGCACATGATGAAACCACAAAATCAACTCATCGGGACAAGTTGCAACATCGTCGTATATGGCAGCAAGCGAATCGGGATATTGCGCGGTGGCATTGCTACCTTTGCTGCTACGGTCAAAACCTATTCCCTCTGTTGTTGCGCGATGATAATAGGATGGTAACCAATCAGGTCGTGCCCCTTCAATGTCGCACCATGGCTCGGGGCCATAGTGATGCCCCCATGCAAAGAGGTGATGCAAACCAAGTGGCATCATATAGTTGACCACAGCTTCACGACTATCAAGCATCATATTAGCAACGGGTACAACAAATTCCTTATTGGTAGTAAAGGTCTGTTTTAACCATTCCTCTGCTATCTGTTCGGAGCTAAGAGAAGGGTCCCATGCCAATCTGCCATATGCATACCAGTTAGCTTGCCCAAATGGATGGCCTGTCCAATTGGTATCTGTACCTATATTTGCAACTCCTGCAATGGCATCGAGAGAGGTTGGAGGAACATAGTCGAAGAACTCTTTCCACATAGGGGCTAGGTAGGCCAAGTGGTTGGCATGTCCCAAGTACTCTTGTGTCACCTGAAACTCTACCATCTCATCGGTCTGTGGCAAAGCACCGAAGAGTGGAGTATAAGGTTCGCGAGGCTGGAAATCTACAGGACCGTTTTTAATCTGGATAATTACATTGTCTCGAAACTCACCATCAAGTGGTTGAAACTCAAGATAAGCTTGTTTGGCTCTATCGGCATCCGAAGGATTGTAGACGAAAGAACGCCACATTACTACTCCTTTATAAGGTTTCACAGCATCGGCTAGCATATTTGCCCCTTCGGCATGAGTTCGATTATAATCGCAAGGTCCCGGCTGTCCTTCCGAGTTAGCTTTTACAAGGAAACCTCCAAAATCGGGAATCATCTTATAAATCTCTTTTGCCTTGTCTTTCCACCATTTCTGTACTTCGGCAATCTGAGGGTCAGCGCTCTCTAATCCTCCAATAGCCATTGGAGAAGCGAAGTTTATGGATAGATAGGTTTGTATTCCGTAGGGCCTAAATAGATCGGCTAGGCGCTGTACTTTCTTTAAGTAAGTGGTCGACAGTATCTCAGGAGAGGCATTGACATTATTCAACACCACGCCATTGATGCCAAGTGATGCATTGGCGCGGGCATACTCTTCGTAGCGGGGCGATAACTTTTCTGGAAGCTCATCCCATTGCCACAGAGACTTTCCGGCATATCCACGTTCTATTGTGCCATCAAGATTATCCCAATGGTTTAGTAAACGCCTGCTGTAAATAGGTTCTTCGACCACAGCTATAGGCAATTCACCGGTATATTGCGCACGTAGTAAATGATAGGTGGCATAGAGTAGACCAACTTCCGAAGGTGAGGAAAGGATAATACGATTGTTCTCCTTAGTGATAGTATAGCCGTCTTGAGATAGCTTTTTGTTCTTTTTGAGTTGTAGAGTGACTGCTTCTCCTTGCCAGCCTTTCTGTAGTTCGGCTGCAGCAATACGGAGAGTAGGAGAGTTATTAGGAAGTTTTATATCGACGTTGTGTCCTGCATTGTCGTATTTCAACCAGAGTCTGCTGCCGTCATCGGCTTTGGAGGTTAATGATAACCCCCAAAGCACAACAAACAATATAGTAAATTTTCTAATCATCATTCGGTACCTTCAATAGTGATAATATTACCATCTTTATCATATTCTAATTCGCAAACCTTGAGGCTGCGAAGCCATGTTCGTCCCCCAGATGGAACACTATCGTGGTGAAACAAGTACCATTTACCCTTAAACTCTACTATAGAGTGATGAGTAGTCCAACCTACGACGGGTGTAAGAATTCTACCTTTATAGGTAAAGGGTCCATAAGGGTTATCTCCAATGGCATAGCATAGATTGTGTGTGTCGCCTGTAGAATAGCTAAAGTAGTACTTATCATTGTACTTATGCATCCAGCTAGCCTCAAAGAAACGTCGCTCTACATCTCCTGCTGTGATTGGAATACCATCTTCATCAAGAACAACAATAGGTTTAGGTTCTTCGGCAAATTGTAGCATGTCATCGTTTAGCTTAACTATGCGTGCAGGTATAGCGGGCTCATCATTAGCAGGGAACACAGCGCATTCTAACGCTTTGTTGTCTTTGTAGCGTTGTAGTTGTCCACCCCAAAGTCCACCGAAGTAGATGTAGTAATTGCCGTTTTCTTCGAATACAGCAGGGTCTATACTGTAGCTTCCTCGTATAGGGTCGGGCTGTGGAATAAATGGTCCGGTAGGAGCATCGCTCACAGCCACTCCCATTCGGAAGATATCGTTTTTATCTTTAAGAGGGAAGTACATATAATACTTACCATCTTTTAAAGCAACATCGCAATCCCATAATTGGCGTCCAGCCCATGGTATGTCTTTAGTATCTAGCACTACACCATAGTCGGTTACCTCACCATCCATCACGTCATCTACTGAATAGACATGATAGTCCTTCATGTTAAAATGGTCACCATTATCATTTTCTTCAATGCCACTCTCCCAGTCATGAGAAGGGTAGATGTAGAGTTTACCATTGAATACGTGTACAGAAGGATCAGCCATATAGTCGTGTGGCACTAGATATCTTTTCTTTGTTTTCATAATTACTATTATTGAGGTTATAGAATACGTTTGGTTGATTAGTTAAATATAGCTAGCTGTTGCATAGATACCTACCATTGTTCCTGTAAATCCGCCTGCAGTACGTGTGCTAAGCAATGCTGCCGAAACCGGATTACCAACAGTGATCCATCCTTTTGCAGGATCAGTAGAATAGCTAAAGGTATAATTTACCGCTTCACTTCCCGACACTTTAAGATAAATCTTTTTATTGAAATCACCCGATGCTAGCGTAAGCGTAGTGGTTTCTTTAAGCACACCTAAACTGTAAACATTAAGGCTTATAGATGGGGTACCGTTGATATTGAGTGTTTTTCCAAACTGGATATTACATTCATCGTTCTGGAAAAGAATAAGTCCAGCCATATCATCAGGAGTCTCAGGAGTAAATTCAAGAGATGTTTCAGCGGTAAAAGTATTTTCGGTCACCCATCGGCCAATAGCCGCAGGCTGTTTCTTGGCATTAAGAGTAGAGCTACTAGCCGAAAGCAGCAGCTTGCCATTGTGATCAATTTTGTATTGATCAATAACTGGGGTACGAATAAAGAACGCTTCAAGTGCAAGTTCATCTTTGTCCCAAAGTTGTGTAGGCTTAACAGGGGTAACTTGGTAGGAAATGGTCTCGCCATTAGGTAAGATGATAGGCTGTCCGTTTTCCCAAGTTACAGGTAACATAAATGTTTCTCGGCCCATTACATCGTGACCATCATAGAATGGACGAACGCCAAGGAATACAGCGTACCAATCACCATCGGGTGTTTCAACTAGATCGGCATGCCCCACGCAGGTAACAGGATTTGAACGATCATCTGCCAGACCTTTTTGTGTCAATATCGGATTTATCTTACATGGCTTGAATGGACCAAATGGGCTGTCAGACGAGAAGATAACTTCTCTATGATTGGTGCCAGTGCCTCCTTCGGCTGCCATAAGATAATAAGTATTGTTGATGTAGTAGAGGTGTGGCCCTTCTATCCATACCGGCTTTTCTGATTTATCTACGCCGCCATCAATAATCATCTTCTGTTCGCCAATTGTCTGATTGTTTGCCCAATCAAATTCGCGTATCCATATAGCACGATGTCCGTCGTACTCTGCTTTACCTTTTGGTGCATCATTGTTTACAATATAAGCCTTCCCATCTTCTCCAAAGAATAGACCTGGGTCAATGCCGCCAACCTCCGGTAGATAAATAGGATCACTCCAATTTCCTTTTTTAGGATCTTCTGTAGTCACAAAAAAGTTGCCTCCACCATCTACATTAGTAGTGATCATATAAAACAGCTTATTGTGTGGATTATATTTAATATCAGGAGCGTAGATGCCTCCACTGATGCGAAGACCCTCGCGCATAGGTAGCTGGGATGGGCGATTCAAGACATAGCCAAGTTGCTTCCAACTCTTCAAATCTGTACTGTGCCAAATAGGCACACCAGGGAAATAGGCAAAAGAGGAATTTACCATATAGTAGTCATCCCCAACACGACAGATGCTAGGATCCGGATAACAGCCGGGGAGGATAGGGTTGCGAAGAATCGAATCAACGATTTCGCCCTCTCCACTAGGCGAAGGTACTTCGTAGATAAACTCATCGAATACAGCTATGTTCGGCGATAGAAGCTCTTGTATAAATGGTTTGGCTTGGTAGTCACGGTCGAATAACAAAGGATAATCCTTGCGCCCGTTTATAGGCCAGTTATTCAACCACGAGTCACCATCCGTTACTCCCCACATATTAACTCTAGATATTACATCACTATGCTTCATCAACATATCGAAGAATGATTTCATCCAGGCGTTCCACTGTTTTGAGATATCCGCTGGTAGAGATTCATGGTAAGGGTTTACAGCATCTCTACCATCTTCGCGTGCCGAAATATCTGCCCCTTCTGAATTTCGTGGGAGAATAGACATATCGAACTCAGTAAACATTACTTTTACGCCTGTTTTTCCAAATTCAACAATACTCTCCTCGGCCTCTTCTACCGTAGGCCCTCCCATTGTATAATGTCCTTGCATGCCAATAGCATCAATCCTTTGCCCATTTTTCTTTAAATCATTGATGATTTTAATAGCACGATCTCTTTTCTCGGGCTTAAACATTGAGTAATCATTTAAGTAAAGCTCGGCATTTGGATCCGCTTCGTGGGTATACTGGAAGGCTAGAGGAATATACTCTTCTCCCAGTATCTCATAAAACTTACTATTACGATACTCTCCATTGTCCAATATAGCTTCATTTACTACATCCCAACCATGAATTCGGTCTTTATATCGTCCCACAATGGTGTAGATATGGTCTTTCATGCGTTGTTTTAGCACCTCAGCACTGACATTGTTGCCCAATGAATCTACGCAGAACCAGGGTGATAGTTGTGAATGCCAGATTAGGCAATGGCCTATGATAAACATATTGTTCTCCTCACCATAGTCTACGAACTCATCGGCTAGTGTAAAATCATAGCGATTTTCCTCTGGGTGAATAACTTCGCTTTTCATACAATTCTCGGCAACGATAGTGTTGAAGTGTCTTTTGATGAGAGAGTCACCTTTCAAATCATTACCGGATGTTTGTGCAGTGTTTACTGCCGCCCCTATAAGGAATTTATTTTCCAACACTTCCTTTAGAGGAGTTTCAGTTTTGTATTCTGTCGGCTTATGGCTATTGCACGAAACTATAAGCAATGCCAAAAGGGGGAGTAAAGAGTTTCTTAAATTCATATATTACATCAATTAATGGTGTTAGCTACTCGTTAATAATCTGCCTTCTTTCTGCGTTCGGCTAATTCGCTTTGCATCTTTTCGTTGTATTCTTTTGTAATAGGGTAGAAGTAAAGTGCCACTACTCCTATAAAGAAACAACAAGCGGGAATGAGGCTCGACGAAAGCACAATACCTTCTACCGCTTTTGCACTCTGTTCGTTCCCTATGCCCGATACATAGCCGAAACCACTTAGTAGGAAGCCAAGAATTGCGCCTCCAATACCCAAACCGGCCTTCAATGCGAATACTACTCCTGCGAATACAAAACCAGTAGCACGTCTGTAGTTGACATATTCTGAGTGGTCGGCTACATCGGCAATCATGGCCCACAGAAGTGGCACGGTTGGGGCATAGGCCAAGCTCTTTAATATGTTTAGAAGGAACATCGTCTTTACATCCGTTTCGTTGGGGAAGTAGAAGAATGCTGTAAATATAGTAGTTAAAGTCAGACAAACGATGAATACGCGTTTCTTACCAAAATGGCTGGCTAGATAACGGGATAAAAACATCACTCCAAAGAATTGAACTAATGCACCGAGCATATTAAATACCCCAAAACCCACTTCATATGAGTTCTCCGGTGAGGTTACTACCAAACCAAAGGCATTTAAGATGGTATAACCGACACCTCTCAACTCCTTTGCTTGCACCATTCCTGAACTATCAATGATAACGCCTGCATTCTCTGGGTGTACTAGTCCTAAGCTATCTAAGAAAGCGAAAAGAGCACCTCGATCTACATAATTCTCAAAATAATAGTTCATCGCGCTTCCCCACATAGCTAGTGTTGTAAATAGGAAAAGTGTAAGTATAAACATGGCACGCCAAGGTATGCTTTTAAAAATATCCTTAATATCCTTCCATGTATCACTCTTCTGGCTAGCAGGAGGGGTGATACGCTCTTTTGAAGAAATAGCAGATATAATTAGAAAGACGAAACCGATTACAGCAAAAAGGCTGATGGTACAAAACCATCCATGACCTTTATCTTCTCCATCGGCGAACTTACTAACCAATGGAAGTGTTAGTCCCTGCACAATGAATTGCGCAATAGTAGCCGCAATGAAACGAATAGAGGTAATGCTGGTTCGTTCTTTTATGTCGCTTGTCATTACACCTCCAAGTGATGCGTAAGGAGTGTTGTTGAATGAATACAACGTCATCAATAGGGTATAAGATATAGTGGCATATAGAGCTACCATACCTTTATCCTCTATGTTTGGATTATAGAAAGCCAGTACATAGAACACCATAAAAGGCAAGGCTGTCCAAAGCACCCATGGGCGATATTTACCCCATTTCGTTTTAGTGCGGTCGGATAGAATACCAACGGCAGGGTCTACAAAAGCATCTACTATGCGTGCTATTAACATCACACTACCTGCTATTGCCCCTTCCAAACCAAATATATCGGTGTAAAATTTAGTTTGGTAGATCATCATCATCTGGAACACGAAGTTCGCAGAGCAGTCGCCAAGGCTGTAACCTATCTTCTCGGTCATTGAGACCTTTTGATTCATTGTACTATTCATATTATTAGTATTAAGATGTCGTTTTTAGTTTCTTACTTTCTCTCTGTCACTTTCCGAGCAACACGTTGACCCGGAGTTTTCTTGTCAAGTGGGTGGATATCATTCCATTCACCGGTGTCACTATTGGTTATCAAGTAGGTGTCTGAGTTGATCTCTGCCACTTTTGCTTGTTCTTTTCTCATTTCGTCCCAAGCGGCTCTGCCACCCTTGTCCGTTTGGTGCAGAAAGTCTGCGAGCTCTACGATATAAAAGGGTAGTGTTGGGTTGTTAAACGTTTTGCGCCAATCGGCAATCATTGTACTTAAGAGTTCAGTATACTCGTTTCGGCGAGATACGTTTGACTCTCCTTGATACCAGATCACACCATCTAGTGCATAGTTGCGAAGTGGTGCAATCATGGCATTATACAAACAAACCGGCTTGTAGCAGAAGAACATCATTCCTGGAGCAGAAGGCATTTGGGCGCCAAGTCTGTGTTTCCACTTACCTTCCAGACCAATTTCTTCATTACCACAAATTAGTTTATAGGGCTTTTCGGGTACGAAGTGAGGCTTACCTTGATTACTGATTAGTCTGATAGTGATATTGTTTTTACCAGTATGCAGAATGTTAGCCGGAACTTTATAGATTCGTGGAGGGTATTGATACCCTGTTGTCCCTACAAATACACCATTCACGAATACCGAGTCTGCATCTACTATGCACCCTAAACGTAGAGTTGCATCTTTGCCTTCCCAGTTTTCCGGAATAGTAATTTCCTTTCTAAACCAATGCGAACCATTGATAGGATTCATTCCGTTTGTAGCCCAATTCGATTGTAATAGCTCTACTTCTTGCCAGTTGCTATCATCATAGTTGTTGGCATACCAGACAGTGTCTTCTTGTAGGCCGGCATCTCCTTTATATAAAGAAGCATTCCAATGTGAGAAGTTGGCTGCTTCTACATCTTTTATTTGTTTGCGATAGTTGGCATCCTCGTACTGACGCTTGTCGTTGATATATCGGGGGAAGGGCTGTAAAGCCTGCTCGCTTGTCCAAGCTTCGACAGGTGTGCCTCCCCAGCTAGCATTGATTAACCCAACTGGAACATTGGTGCTATTGATTAGTTCTTTAGCAAAGAAATAGGCAATGGCAGAGAAACGCATCACATTCTCTTGATTTAATTCCTTCCAGCTAGCCGGACTTATATCATCTTGAGGTTCGTTGAAATTAAACTCCTTTGGAATAGTGATACACCTAATCTGTGGGTTGTTGTAAGTTGCTACCTCTTCTTGAAAAGCTTCGGCAACACGAGCCACAGGAAGTTCCATATTCGACTGTCCTGAACAGAGGAAAACGTCTCCTATATATATGTCACTAAGCGTGATATCGTTAATCTGTATCTTATAGGGGCCACCGGCTTTTAGAGCAGGCAGTGTAATCATCCATTCCCCATTTTTATCGGCAGTAGTAGAGAAGTTCTTTTTGAGCTTTTGTCCGGCTTGTAGCACGGGAGTAGTATCTTTAGTGAAAGATATCTCTACTACTTCATTTGCATCGGCAGTTCCCCAAATTTTGAGGGGTACATTGCGCTGCATCACCATGCCATCCGAAAGAAGGGTAGGCAGTGTTACCTTACTCCAGCTTGTTGTACTCATCAAGAGTAACCCTAAAATGATTAGGTATCTGTGTAGCTCCTTTTTAGTTTTCATTCTCATAGTATTATTTGTATTCATATAGTTTCACGTGCAAAATGCTATATTGTCCAACTGGAATCCTGACATGTCTTCCTTGGTGCGTTTGATCACCATTCAGGCGTCGTATGTATTTTAGGTTCCCATCGGAGGCAATATTAACTTCATCTACTGTACCAATTCCAACTCTTGGTACGCCTTGCCAGTTGTTAGTACTTGCAATAGTAGGAGTAGAGTTTAGACCTGTTTCGGCAAAACCATCTTCTCCTAGTTGCTTGCGTTGCGACATGTTGGCTTCCTCTTTAGTTGCAAACTCTACAACGATTCCATTGCCCGCAACTATATATTCGTAAGGCCCTAATTCTATAATGATTCCTCCACCTTCGGGCCAAGTGCTTCCATCAGTAGCTCGTGCATCCCATGGAAGAGTGAAATAATGGCGTGCGGTGATCAGCATATTGTCTTTATTGATTACCCTTTCCTTGGCCTGCTCATCGAATAGCACACCATTCATTGTCCCCTTTCCTTGTTGTGCGGAAATGATAGGAGCCAGTTCTTTAAGCCTATTGTATCCCATGACTAGAGAACTTTCGGGAGATTCTGATCCATCCTCAATAGAAAATGGGCTGATGCCTATAGCATCATGTTCACCAAATACATAGAAAGCTCTTGCACCATTGTTTTCGCATAAGCGGGTTTCCGGAATAAAGAGCGGATTGTTTGGTAAATCATACTTTGCGCACCAATCGCTGAACCCTGTATCATATATGTCGGGAGACAAGAAATCTATTGTGGGGGCACCACATTGCCATATATCTATAAGATGTGCTAACGGGCCGGCCGAAGGATATTCACCAGGTTGTCTGTTTCGGCTATTCATAGCAGCATTGACAAATAGCGGAACATCATATGTTCGGCGTGCTGTTTGTGCCAATCGTTCTACATAGTTGGCATACTGCCATGCCATAAATATCTCATCGGTGTATAAATCATCGCCAAACACCTCTTGCCATGTTCCTTCTTTTTTGTATCCATTTGTTTCCCACTTCTTGAGCAACGATGGGTGTAATTTCTTTTTGTTCTTTTGCAGATAGTTCATCAAACGTGATGGAATAGGTGCATTAAATGCAGCATTAGCCTCTTTGGAGTAATCGCGTGCATCTTCTAGCATTCCTATTTCATTTTCAATCTGAATCATGATTACTGTACCTTTATCTTTGTCGGCTTGAGCAACATAATTCATCCATTGACTAAAGGCATTATTGTCTGCCTCAAAGACATTCTCAGAGAAAGCACTCGCTATTTCCAAAGGTTTACCCTCTTTAGTATAGGCACGAGGGTATTTATTGTAGTCGTTTTTAAACCATAGTGGAGCATAACAGCTCATAGAGTTTTTCCAAGCACCAAACCACAAGAAAACTACTTTCAGATTATTCTCGTAAGCTTGATCTAGAATTTTTTGCGTAAGTGTAAAATCAAAACCACCTTCTGTCGGTTCGGTAAGGTCCCAATAGATGGGAACCAAAACGGTATTCAGACTCATCTTAGCTAGTCTAGGGAAGATGCTTTCAATATCGGCAGTGCACGAAGCTGATGAGTTGCCGAGCTCTCCTCCTAAAACTAGAAAAGGCTGATTGTTAACAGATAATTGGGTGGCTGTCCCGCTTTTCTGTAACTTGCTATGCTGTGCCATAGCACCGCTTGCCGCTAGAAGTACAAAGATAGTAAAAGCTATTTTACGAATCATTTGGTTTCGATTTTAGATGATTAATCAAGGTAAGGCCTAGCAAAATGGCCTTACCTTGATGCTTGTTTTTCTATAGTTTATCTACTCACCTACTGGGTTAAAAGTATTTTTCCAATCACTTCCATTAAAGTCTTCGCTGATGTCTCGGCCGGCTATGCCATCGCATACTCCTTTGTAGGCATGCTTACGACCATAGCTAGCATCGAAGATGTTTGGTGAGCTATCGGGCAACCAATACTCATGTTCGCGTTTATGATCGGTGAGCGTCCATATCGTGATACCATGTTGCTGAGCAGAAGGTACATTCTCACGATAGGAATCAAATATCATTTGATAGACTTCGGCTTGCAGTTGAAGTTGCGATGCGGATGGAGTGGCAGTGTTCAAGGCCACATCTAATTCAGTGACACGTACTAGCTTACCCGTTGCAGCCATTGTTTTAAACATAGTGTCTATTTGATCCTTAGTGATGGAAGAAGCTTGCACGTGCATTTGCGTACCTATACCATCAACTATTTGACCATTCTGCTCGATATACTTCACAAACTCAATAAGTGTATTCAACTTACTAGGATTAGTTTCTAGATTGTAGTCGTTCACCCAAAGTGTGGTACCTGACGGTGTATATTTACGAGCATATTCGAACGCCTTGTAAGCGTACTCCTTGCCGATATAATATCCCCAATAGAAATGATCGTCTGCCCAGTTGAGGTTTAATCCATCTTCTTCTACAGGACGAGTGTCGGGAGCATCATCGCCGTTGCTCATAAAGTTACCATCTATTCCGCGCCATTGGCTGTTGTCCGAGATAGGTTCGTTTATTACATCCCATGCCATTACGCGATTACCGCAATGTTCGGCCATCCCTTTTATCCAAGTTTCCATTGCGCCAAGCAAGAGTTCCTTTTTCTCTTCAGGAGTTTTGTAAACATAAGTCACACCACCGGCACGAGTTTTTGCTGGAGCTGATTCGGTGGCTATCTTTTCGCCAAACTTGATATCGTCTACATAATATGTACCGGCTACTTTTCCAAAATTGATACACATACGTCCCATGCCTTCTTTAGTACATGTAAACTCGCCTTCTAGTGGCACCCACTGTCCGGCTACTGTGGCAACACTCACATACCCTTCGCCATCATAAGTAGATGGGTTTTGAACCTGGAAGGTGAAATCTGAATTGATAACGTCTGCTTTCACCATGGCAGAGTACATGTAGGTTTTTCCTACAGTTAGATCTTCGGGAAGCGTGTATGCAGTCTGAGCACTCCATGAGTCCGCATCAGTTGGGTTGACCATCTTCAAACTATAGTCGCTGTTATAGCCTTCGCCCAATTCGGATATTTCGCGAGTTGAGCTGTTGCCCCAACCTCCCCATGAGTTGATAGATCCATCTTCGAAATTACCATTACTGCCAAGGATGTTTATCATCTTCTCTTCAATCTTCTTTCCGAATTTGAAGTTGTCAATATAGTAATCGCCTGCGATAGCACCGAAGTTGATCAGCATACGGTTTACTTCGCTAGTACATTCAAATTCCGATTGGCACAGCACCCATGATTCGCCTACAGCAAATGTGCTGTAACCATGTTGGTTGCCATAATTTTCGTTGTTTTGCACTTGCACCTGTAAGCTTCCGGCGGGTGTATTAGAACGTGCCATAAACTGGAACACATAGGTAGCCCCAACTTCGAGATAAGAGGCAACATCCCACGCTGCCTGAGCACTCCACGAGCTTGCATCGCTAGGGTTAGTCAATATCATACAGTAGCCCCCTTCATAGCCATCTCCATAGGGAGATATGGCTTTGGAGGAACTATTGCCCCATGAGCCCCATCCATTGACGGTACCATTCTCAAAATCGGAATTGGTAATGATATTCTCGCATACATCATTAGGATCGGCAGCGATTACCACTTCCGGTGAAATCAGTGATTTTAGATAAGCTTGCTTCTGCTGCGTGTGCCATATAAAGTTGTGGCCATAAACTTTCATATCGGCAGGCACTGCCATTAGGAAGTTGTCAATCGTAGTAAAGTTTAACTCGCCGTTTGTTTTTACCACGGAGCTATGCTTCATGGCATTGCCTGTTGTAATCATCTGGAAGTTATCATCTGCTACTTGCTTATAGGCAGCATCACTGATGTACAGATCAGCACCTAAACCCACACCCACCGTCATTTGGGGGGCGTACTGCTGTACATAGGTTTTGATAAATGAGTAGTTGGCCAGTTTCTCTGAGAGAGATAAAGGAATATCCGATAAGTCGATAGGGTATTGTCCATCGGGAGTGCCCCATTCCATCTTGTCGTCATAACAGCTACCGAGCAGTAAAGCTCCAGCCATAAATGGTAAAATGATTTTATTTAGTTTCATAACAGTTTTCGCTTTAAATTACTCAAATTATTCGCCCTCTTCTTCATCGTTGTAGTCAGATATCTCAATCTTTTCACAAGGCACTATGCGCCAATTGTCTAGATAGATTCGAGGAGCTGTAAATACAGTTGACACTACACTAACACCGTTGAGGGTGAAGTCTGTATTGACAAACCCAATCCCAAAGTTTTGATAAGTGGCAGCATTTCGATCGTTTACTACGTTTTCGAATGTAGGTGCTGTGGCTTCACTGTCTTCCAACTGTTTCTTGTAGTAGCCAAACTCACTAAAAGGTATAGTAACGGTTTGCCAACCATCGGTTTTGAAAGGAACGATAGCCCCATCCTTTACATAAGGTGCATAGAATGCTGTACGCTGTCCGTCATCGTCCGAGCCAATACCTAAGAAGTTGAAGTTGTTGTACAATGCAATTTGTATATGTCCGCTATTGTTCCATTCGTTCTCTACATAGATGTCGAATTGAAATGCAACCTCATCGAGTGGAGTAGTAGAAGGGATATTAGAATACATTGCACTCCAATCATCGGCTTCGTTGCCTGTACCGGCTGTCCAACACTCTGTGGCACGTCCTTTGCCGGCAGGTACACCTACTTGCAGGAGTCTATCGGGAACAATTTGTACACATTTGCCACGACCACTGTTAAGAGGATCATTCACTAGGTCATCACCATTGATCATAGAGCCATTTTCACTCCATCCCCAGAAACCTTGTGTGCCGTTTTGGTCGAAATCTAAAACCATACATTTGGTATAGTTGAAATAGGGTAGAGTAGACGCTGCCCCGTTAGCACCCTCCGAGTAGATAGCACCACCTTCGGTTACCCCATTAGGCATGATGAACGAATACCATGTGCCTTCCGTATCGCTCTCAATAGATGAGGCTTCTATACCGCCCGGAAGAGTTACCTTTGTAGTTTCGTGAAGTCCTTTACCGCTTACGATAACCCTCTCTCCCGGCATTGGCAGTGTGTTGTTCACACTAGTAGCAGTAGGAGATGATGCACGAATAATGAATGGTACGGTGCACTCTGTACCGGTTTTTACAAAACGAATCGTATTTCTTACTTCATCTTTGGCATCTACTACCGGTGTCTTATCGCTGATGTTGAGCATCATTGATGTGTTGGTGACATAAGCCAAGTTGAAATAAGTATCGTAGCCGTTAATATATATCTTCTTTAAGCCATAGAAGCCTGAACCCTCTATTCGGATGAGTTGACCTAGTCGGGCATACTCCACAGGGCGATCGGGCACTGCCGATTTATAGTCTTCCAAATAGATCTGTTTCACCTCTACCGGAGTTGTATCATAGTTTTCATCATCACTGCATGAAGTCCATATCAGTCCCAGCCCCAATGCTAGCAATGCCATTTTTATATAGTTACTATTTTTCATAATAATCAATCTATTAGTCATTAATAAAGTGAATCAGTATTGATCTCTTTTTCGCCGAATTCGTAAGCCACTGTTTCAACCACTCCATTGCTGTTTGTCTTTAAATAGTGGTTTTTATTTTGGTCTACATCAGAAATAGGAAGTATTAAACTTTTCTCGGTAGCAGTAGCCACACCAGCGCCTGGAGCCACATAGCTTTCGCTAATCTCATAGATGCCTGTTTCTTCATCGCGATAGTAACTAGAGTTACGATTTTGATTGTTCATATAGTTCACCACCTCTTGTTGTTGGTAGTAAGAACGACGAACAAGGTCGTACCAATACTGTCCTTCTAGAGCCAACTCTACGCGACGTTCGTATTGAATGTCCTTGTAAGTTAATGACTGTTTGGAAGGCATACCTGCACGATTGCGCACACTGTTGAAGTATTGAAGTGCTACTCCATCCGATGTTGAGGCGTCGTTGCCAAGTGTAGCTTCGGCAAGGTTGAGGTAAACCTCTGCTAGACGTAGCATGTGTGTGTTTAGACCACTACTCTGTTTGTAGCTCACGCCGTTATCGTCTAGAGTACCGTGAACATATTTCTTAATGTTGCATCCACCGTCTGCAGCTTTTTCGGTTACTCCGTAAGTGTAGCCCCCGCCTTTTATATTCATCTCTGGGTAGAAATCGCCATAGCTGGCAACGGTTGCTTTTCTGCGCAATACATCTTGTGGTTCGTAGGTGCTAAAGAGGTCCCATGAAGCATACACGGCACCACCCCAGTTTGTTGCATCCGATACCATAGTAGACCAACCCATGAAGGCAGTAATAGCTTGATTACATCCCCAACCAATGGCATCGGTAGAGCCGGTAAGCCATTGCAACTGAAATAGAGCCTCTTTGCAATTATTATTCTCATACTTAAATAGATCGGCATAGTTGTCCATCAATCCATAAGACGATTCATTAATTACCTTCAAAGCCGCTTTTTTAGCAAGATTCAGATAGTAACTGTTGCGTTGACCGCGATTAGGATCGGTTGCAATATTGCTACCATTGTACTCTCCATCGGTGGTTAGTCCTGCCATAGATAGATAGACACGGGTCAACATCCCCATTGCACTATATTTATTGACACGTCCTTTGGCAGAAGGGTTTTCGGGAAGATGATAGGCTGCATATTCAAGGTCGCGAATAGCAAACTCCATAACATCTGTACATCTGTGTGGAGGCACCAGATAGCTGTTTACTAGATCTGATGTATTGGTATACAATATAGCAGTGCCCCATAGTGAACCAATGTACCAATAGGCCACACCACGCATGAAGCGCGCCTCGGCAATGCCCTCGAATTTACCTTCTTCGGTGACACTAGCCGTAGAGTAACTCATTATATTATTAATGGTATTGTTAGATTGAGCCACCACAGAGTAAAGAGATCCCCAAGCACCGTCCAAGCCTTCGCTAAGCGATGTTTCATTTAGGTTGGTATATGGATAGATATAAGATGACCATTGAGCTGTGATGTTGTTTGCTCTACCATCGCCCATACCGTAGTAAAACTTCTCATTGAAGTTGTACCATACATAGTTGTAAAGTGGTGCAGTGGCTTGTTGTATAGCCTTATCGCTATCAAAGAAAGTCTCCTGATTTGGATTAGTTGTATTGCTCACTGTTAGGTAGTCATCGCAACTGCTCAGCGAAAGAGCTCCTAACATTGTAGCTACGATATAATATTTAGTTTTCATTTTACTTCGGTTTTTTTGATTAGAAAGTGATGTTTAAACCAAATGTATAGATGCGTGGTGAAGGGTAACGACCATAGTCGAGACCACTCATTAGAGCATCGCCATACATACATCCCACTTCGGGATCGTAGCCCGAGTACTTACCCCATGTGTGCACATTCTGCAAGTTCACATAAAGCTTGAGGGCTTGTATGTAAGCCTTGTTTAGCATGCGGCTTGGGAAGTTGTAGCTCAATGAAATGTTTTGAAGGCGGAAGTAAGAACCATCTTCAATATATAGATCACTTACACGATTGTTTGCATTTGTTCTAGAGGCCGATAGACGAGGCATTGTTGCCGACCCTCCAACTACTTGCAAGTTGCGGAAGTCGTTAGGGCCATTTTCGTCGATCTTGCCAATCACTGCATATTGTCTTACTGTTTTTAGTAGATTGGTATTTTCGCGTGGGCTTTCAATCCATCTTCTATTATAGTTTAGCACATCGTTGCCATACGAGCCGGTGAAGAAGATTGTCAAGTCGAAACCTTTCCACGAGAAAGTATTACCGATACCATAAGTAAACTTGGGTTCTGGATTACCAATAAAAGTACAGTCGCTGTTGTTGATAACACCGTCACCATTGAGGTCGGCAAAGATGTAGTCGCCTATCCAGGTCTTACCTTCTTCTATTGACGAGCCTTCGGGTAGAGCTACAGCTTTCACATTACCATTGGCATCTTTGTAATAAAAATCTTCGGCACTATTGAAGCGTCCAATAACTTTGTATCCCCAGAACTTACCAATAGATTGTCCTTCCACTGTTTTAGTAACCACATTATTATCGTCGCCCACACTGAATGTCTTCTCGATAGAAGAGCTTTCGGTATCTAGTTTCAATACCTTGTTGCGATTCATAGAGAAGATTAAGTTGGTGCGCCATTGAAAATCGCGTTTGTCAATGTTCACTGTGTTCAAAGTGATTTCAAGACCTTTATTTCTTAGCGAACCTACATTGGCCCAAGGGTTAGATGCTGCACCATGACCCGATGACCCTAAATAAGAGGGGAGAGGTAACTGCAACAAAAGGTCTTTTGTCTTTTTGTAATATACATCAGCAATCAGTTCGATGCGGTTTTGGAAGAAGTTTACATCAATACCGATGTTCGAAGAGTAAGTAGTTTCCCACTTCAAATCGGGGTTGGCTGTGTTACCATTCAATACACCTGTACCCCAAGGAGTTGTGCGAGAGCTGAGCAATGCCATATAGGCCCAGTCGGCCACGTTCTGATTACCTGTAGCCCCCCAACCAAAGCGAAGTTTCAAGTTGTTCATCACTTTGTTGTCTCTCAAGAATGCCTCATTGGAAGCTCTCCATGCAAGTGCTGCCGATGGAAACCATCCCCATCTGTTGCCTTTGGCAAATTTAGAAGAACCATCGCGGCGGAGAGTACCTGTAACCAAGTAGCGATTGTCATACGAGTAGAATAGACGACCAAAGAATGAGGATAGCTTGTTCTTCGATTGCGAACCTGTGCCGCTCGATTTAGTAACATCACCTGCACTTGGATCGTGTGCCGAGTTAGATAAGAATCCTGTAGCTGCACTCACTTGATTTTCCCAGTGAGAATCAGATATTTCTTGTCCTAGCATGGCTTGAACATAGTTCACTTCATTGAACGTGTTGTTGTAGTTCAAGAAGTTGCGCCACGACCAGTAGCGTGTATTCACTTTTGTCCACTTGCTAGTTCGTGTATTGTTTTCCAATACACCAAACTGATAGTCGGGCTCATAATAGTAGAAGTTCATAAAATTGTAGTCGGCTGCCACCTCTGTTCTAAGGGTTAATCCTTTATATAGCGTAGCTTCGAGATACACATTGTAGCGGAAGTTATACTTCTTATTATAATCTTCTTTGATAGAAGCCATACCTACAGGGTTGGTAGGCATCCATACATCGTCTGGACCATCGAAAGAACCATCGGGGCTAGTTACTGCTACAGATGGCTGTTGACGCAAGGCATTCATGATAACGCCATTGTCGCATCCCACTTTTTGTTTAGAATCGGCCATAGAGAAGTTGATGCCCCCTTTTAGCCATTTGTTAACCTCAACATCCACATTGCCTCTCAAGGAGAAACGGCGGAAACCCGAACCACGAGCTATACCATCTTGGTCGAGGAATGCACCGCTAAATGCGTATGTCACAGCCTGATTACCTCCATTTACAGATATATTGTGGTTTGTCATAAATGCATTGCGGAAAAGCTCATCTTGCCAATCGGTACCCGCGCCCAAAAGGTCGGGGCGAACAAAGGCACTACTTTGATTGACTATCTGCGCTGCTGCACGATCGTTGTGATGCATGGCATACTCTTGCAGATTCATCATTTCAAGGTGTTTTGGCATATTCTGCCATCCCACATAGCCATCGTAACTGATAGATGCTGTTCCTGCCTTACCTTTTTTGGTGGTGATCATAATAACACCGTTCGAAGCGCGTGCCCCGTAAATGGCGGTTGCAGAAGCATCCTTTAGTACGTCCATCGACTCTATATCCGATGGACTGATATTAGAGAGTGGGTTGTTGTTGACATCGCTTGTAGATGAGTCGACCACCACACCGTCTATTACAAAGATAGGTTGATTGGTAGCGTTGAGCGAGTTGATACCGCGAATACGGATAGCCGAGCTGGCACCGGGAGTACCCGAGTTAGCCTGTATCTGCACCCCGGCAGCTCTACCTTGTAAGGCTTGATCTACAGAAGTGGGAACAGATTTCTTAATAGCCGCATCGGTCACCGAAACTACCGAACCGGTTAAGTCCGATCGTTTCATCTGGCCATAACCCACAACCACGACTTCATTTAGTACCTCTGCGTCCTCTTTGAGCTGAACGTTTAGATGTTTCTTACCTGCCAAAGGTATCTCTTGTGTCTTATAACCAATATAAGAAATAGAGATAGTGCTATTGGCCGGTACCGATAGTGAGAACTGTCCGTCCATGTCGGTGATTGTACCATTGTTTGTTCCTTTTTGTAGGACACTGGCACCAATAACAGGTTCACCTAGGTTGTCTTTCACAGATCCAGTGACTGTGATGTTCTGTGCGATGACCCATAACGGGCAAAGGCACCACATAATAAATAGCCCTAGGGTTTTAATGGAATAATTTGTGCATTTCATACTGAAATTAGTTTAAAGGATAACGATAATAATTTCAAATTTTCTTTATATTTTTCTTTAGGGTTGAATGTCTTAATCCTAAGTTTTCATTCGATGGAGTTTTTAATAAGGTTCAACAATAATTTATTTAATGCAAATATATCTTTTCTCTGAAAATCGGTGTTTGCTAAATGTTCCGTGAATAGGAGCTGTTTGTTACATCATTGTTGTAAATGTTACAATTGCTGTTTTGTGTGATACATTTATTAATAAAAACATTTGTGTATCAAACTTTTTACATTTCATTTTCATGTTTGTTGGTTCTATTTCAGGATTGATTGCATTCTTTCTGTATCATCTATCGTGGTATTGCTATATCACTATTAGTCGATAAAAGAAAACACTCTTTATTCATTTGTTACCTGTTTACTTCTTTAGATCGGAAGAGCACACGTCTGAACTCCAGTCACA
>CAMTOQ010000036.1 GCA_947074205.1 uncultured Bacteroides sp.
TCTGGGTGTAAACCAGATGCTCTGAACCAGCTGAGCTAAGCGCCCGTACACTTCCTTTTCAAAAGCGTTGCAAAGGTAAGGGATAATTTGAAACTTCCAAAACTTTGCCTCATATTTTTTTTCACCTATATTCAGCACAAACCGATACACTGTTGATTATCAACACAGAAGCTATGTATATTTTTTTATATCGATTACGTCTTCTCACTCTGCTTTCTTGATAATCCTTGCAGGGTTGCCCACCGCCACCACATCATCTGGCAGATCTTTGGTCACCACACTACCCGCTCCTATCACGCAACGATTGCCGATGGTCACCCCTGGAGTTACAACTACCCCACCTCCTAGCCAGCAGTCTTCACCAATAGTCACAGGATAAGCCGTCTCTATAGGTTTACGTCGCTCCACGTAGTTCATAGGGTGATGAGGTGTATAGATCTGCACATTGGGTCCTATCAATGTTCGCGCCCCAATAGTGATTTGTCCACCATCCAGAAATGTGCAGTTGGCGTTGATGTAAACTCCTTCGCCCAACGTAATACCATTGCCATGATCGCAATAAAAAGGAGGTGTCAGTATTGCACTCTCGGGCACGCCCGGAATTAACTGCTCCACCAGACCACGATAGTCGGGATGATAGAAAGTCATAGTCTGCATCTTTACCAGTATCTCTTTGGCATGTATAAAACTAGCTTGTATAGCTGCATCAGTCATATCGGTCAGTTGCTGCGACCGCATCTTTTCAAACTCTGTCATAACTGTTTTCTTATTGGTTTACCCTAATGTATACAATAGATGGTCGCCTTCTGTTCCTTCGCTATTCAGCTCAAACCCTTCGGCAGTAAAAGCTTTGAGTTGCTCCACATCTGTTATCTTATTCTTCAATATATAGCGTGTCATCTCGCCTCGCATCATTTTAGTATAGACCACAATGGTTTTTAGTGTATCACCTTTCCACACCTTAAACTCGGGCGTAATGATGCGCACTTCGCGCTCTACCCTGTCCCACTGGAACAAGCCACGCATCTCATCGCTAGCCAAATTGCAAAGCACGCCACCCGCCGCCTTTATATCTTCTATAAAGCAGTCGGTGAGATGTTGTCGCCAATAGGCGAAGAGGGTTTCGCCTCCCTTACCGGGCAAACGCACGTCACCTTCCAGCCGATAGGGCACAATGCCATCGAGTGGACGCAACAGGCCATAACAGAAAGAGGTCAGTCGGAGATGTTGTTGTGCATAGTCGAACTCATCCGTAGAGAAATCTTTTGGATTGAGTTTTTTAAAAACGATACCCGTATAGGCCAGCACAGCAGGCATCATCGCCGCATCGGGCGAGTGGAATTGCTGATAGCGTTGAAAGTTCTCCAAACCTAGTTTGGCATTGATACGCAAAGCACGTTCCAGCTCCTCCACGCTATATTGCGCCATCTCCATAGCTATCTCATTGGCCTCAGCCTGAAACCGCGGAGTAGTGAGTTGTGGAGTCTTCTGCCTCACACTTTTGGCCATGGTCTTGGCACACGAAAGTAGTACTAACATAGAAGTTCTTTTTTACTGTTCAACAAGCAACTTATTGGTTAGTTCGCACGGTTGGCCACCATAAAACAGTTGCAGCAACTCCTCAAACACAGGATCGGCACCCGGGACTTGCGAGAAGAGAGTAAGGCAAGAGCGTAATTTTAAATCATCGGGCGAACCGAATATATCATATGCCGACTTATCGGTATGCTTCTGCAACACGCGGCAAATATCCACTAGTCGTGGTCCCAATAGAGGATCGTTTAGGTAGGCAGTGGCCTCATCCATCGAGGCAATGCCGTAGCGGTGAGCTATCCGGCTATGCCCCAAACCGCGCATCTGTGGGAAGATGTACCACATCCAATGGGTCCATTTACGGCCTGCCACCATCTCGTTGTAGGCTTGCTGGTAGGCTAATTTCTGTGCTTCTTTAAAGCGGGAGAGATCGGTTTGCATAAGGTTTAAATATTGTATTTCATCCCAAAGATAGCGATTGTTTTAAAGATTTTGCGAGGGAGAGAGGGAAAGTGTACTGTAGATCGAATCTATAAATCGAATTCTGTTGAATTATCCTAGGGCAGCAAACTTACCTGCGTAACCATACACAGATGCAGGCATTGCAGTTTTAAGATTCCACACTATCTGCATAGGACGTGAGCCAGAGTAACTTTGCAAAGTAACCTCTCCCAAGTAGATATAGCCCATCGTACGATTTTTATCATCGGGCAACTTAGCCTGTTGCCGCACAAATAACAAATAGGTCCCTCTTCCTTCAATGTAGTTTCGCCCGGTTTGTGTCTCTGGACGAACACTGTTTTGCGTCTCCCAATGAAAAACAGTGGGTGAGACGGCATAATCATTATAGTTAGTAGTTGAGCCTAGCTCCCTATCCTTTATTAAGTCGACAAACATAGCCTCAACCGCTAGATCCTTATTACGTTCTACTCCTTCGCGGCAAGATGATTTCTTTTGCAAAGTAGATGTGCCCAAAGCAACTAATATTTGATCCTTAGTATATTGACCATGCAACATTAATGGCAAGCGCATAGACAAAGTCGAATTATCTGGTTGTTCCACTATGTTACACTGTTGCATAAGCAAAGGCATCAACTGCTGCATCTCATTTACAAAGACTTTGTCGTCAGCAAGCTCATCTACCATCTGCTGCAAAGAGCTATAGCGGCCAGCCGTCTGAAACAAGTCATAATAGAACATTAGCAACATTTGCTGCTCTTTCCACACCAAACTATCTACTTTAATTACAAACCCTTTGACTGACCAACTATTAAGTGTAGCAAAGTAAGTATAGGCATCTATCAGTAGCCATTTTGCATATACAGCACGAGCCAATTCGCGTGATAAAGTCGTACTTTTATCACTCACACCTGCCTCATTGCACAACTCACTCCAGCATTTATTGCCTTTCTTATAAACCTTCTCTAAAGACAAATGATGCATCTTTATAAAAGAGCCTAGCGTAAGAGGTTGATCGTAGTCACTAGCAAAACGTTTTATTGCACTTACAATTTTTCTTGAACTATAAGAGCTAAGAAAACTCCTAATATTACTCAATATATAGGTGCGCGCTTTCTCTTCGAGTTCAATCTGACACCCTGTAGGCAAATGAGGAAAACCATATTCAATCTCTTCAGGCACACTCATAGAGGTTTTACCCATCATAGCTCTAAAGCGGTCTATATAGTTAAACTCACTACGGCTATGTCCCACAAAGTCGAGTACGGTGAGCTGTTCTTTAGCAGCAGATTTACGCAGCCCACGCCCCAGCTGTTGCAAGAAAATGGTGACACTCTCTGTAGGGCGTAAAAATAGTACTGTATCTATTTCAGGTATATCTACTCCCTCGTTGAACATATCCACCACAAACAAATAATTGATGCTACCCTTGCGTAGTTTTTTAAGTAGCTGCACACGTTGCTCTCCATTATCACTTGTCAACACATCGGCTTTTAATCCAGCCAATGTAAATTTGGCAGCCATATATTCGGCATGCTCCTTATCTACACAAAAGCCTAATGCACGAACTCTCTGAGGACTACTGATATATCTTTCTAGTGCTTTAAGAATGATATTGGTACGTCTATCATTGGCAGTATAAACCTTAGTTAACTCCGAAGCTACGTAACGCCCACGTGCCCATTTCACCTCACTTAAATCTATCGCGTCAGTCACACCGTAATAATGAAATGGGACTAACAAACGATTATTAAGAGCTGTATCTAGGCGTATTTCGGCTGATATTTTACCACCAAAATCGGCTGTAATATCATTCCCATCCATACGTTCGGGTGTAGCAGTAAGACCAAGTAGAATCTTAGGTTTAAAATAGTCTAAGATGCGTCGATAACTTAAAGCCGAAATATGATGCACCTCATCAAATACAATATAATCGTAATAATCAGGGGCTATGTTTAGGTCATCCCAACGACTATTCAACATATCCTTAGAGGCAAATAGATGAGTGCGACTCTCTGGATGGTGTTTCCCATACCAAAGATCGCCAAAGTTTTCATCACCCATCACTTGTCTAAAGGTAGCACATGCCTGTTTTAGAATCTCCTCACGATGAGCAATAAAAAGCAAATTGCCACGCGGATGAGCCTCACAAAATCGTTTGTAGTCGAATGCAGCAATTACCGTCTTACCTGTACCTGTAGCAGCTACCACTAGATTGCGATAAGAGTTATGCAGCAAGCGTTCGGCCTCTAATTTCTCCAACACCTCTTGCTGATATTCTTTTGCGCCGATTAAGTCCAAAACAGTATAGTCTATTCCGGGTTGCTTATCCCCACCTTTCAAGGCAGCTTGCAACCGTTCATCATCTCGTTCGGGCACGAATGTCTCAAAGCAAGGATCAGCCCAATAAGTATCAAATGTATGCTTAACGGTGCTTACCACTTGCGGCAGCTCAGCTTGTGTCGCTTTTATATTCCACTCTAAACCGCTTGTCAATGCTGCTCCCGATAAATTAGAAGAGCCTATATATGAGGTGTGATAACCTGTTTGTCGAAGAAACAAATAGGCTTTAGCATGCAATCTATCGAGGTCGGTATTATACGATATTTTCACCTCAGTATGAGGCAGCAAGCTCAACCGTTTCACAGCAGAGAAGTCAGTAGCACCCATATAGGTGGTGGTAATCACCCGTAATGTTTTACCCTGTGATGTAAAGTCGCGTAACTCATCCAACAGTAAATTCAATCCACTCTGCTTTATAAAAGATACAAGCAGGCAGACTTCATCAGATGATGAGATCTCTTTTTTCAGCTCACTCACCATACTTATACTTTGGTTGCGACCTGTAAAGAGTGTACTGCGTGTCAACGAGGTAAGTGGCGTGACTTGCTCTAAATAATGACTTATATCTGGATAATCACAATTCGTTTTATCTACTATAGCCGTTAATAATGATGCACGTGCAGCAATTAAGTCACCGGTAAACTGCTCGGGAGTAAATCGCTGCCCAATCATTCGTATCAATTCATTGACCAGCGCAATACTTTTATCTACCATATCTTCATCACCCCCCATCGCACTAAGCACTTCATGCACATAGTCGTAAAGATAACGAGACAAGTAGGCCACAGCATCTGCTTTGGTTAGTTGCCGTTGCGCTACATAAAAAGTCCCCTCATCCAAGGAGGCAAGTTTGTATTCAAAGAGCTGATTTATTATTTGCTCGTAGATTCCGGTTTTCATAGATGAGTTTTGTATTATTTAAATAGCTTCAAGCGGACTTTTGACAGATTTATCATTGTCCAGCAAGAATCGTATGGCACGACTTATTACCTTTTGATGCTCATTTTCATTTTTTCCTTGTGGATGTTCAGTGAGAATATAATACACACACTTAGATTCATAGACACGTAACTTATAGTTAGATTTATCTCTACAACCGCCCCAGTCCATCTTTAGATGTTCCATATCCAATCTTCTAGCATCCAGTTCATCCATAAAGTTAGGAAACTTTGCATCCAACCATTTTTTACCTACAAAAAGAACTACGAATTTTGGTTGAATACATTCTACCTCCTTATTAAGTATCATAGCACTCCATTTACGCTGCACTTCCAAAGCTTCTCCACTATCTGTATTACCATTTACTTCACTCTTGTAGGATACTTTGCATACATTACTCCAAGCTATATTATCATACCATTTCCCCTGTTGTTGTTTTCCTCTTTGCCGCAATATATACGAATAGCTACGAGAAACTTTTTCTATAGCACCCCAAAAGGGAGAATGAACTTTACGCCCAACTATCTTTTTAATTTGATTTGTGCGTGCAAACCCTCTATCATCCTTACCTCTATTCTCTTCCCAATTAAAATGATAATCTATATCCCATTGTAGATGATCTATCCAACCATAAGTTGAACGACCTACAAAGAAAATGCGTGGAGCAATCGATTCACTATATTTTTCACCAAAGGATAGCATAAATGGCACTTTGTCAGATTTATCCTTCAATTCATCTGCCATACCCTTATACAAAGGCCTTAAAGCTGCAGCTAAACTATCTTTTAAAACTTTCTGTCGCATCTTAGTATTTCAATATTAGTCAGTTTTCTTTATATCTTCGACCTTTCACTCCCCGCCCCCAAAAATCTTATACCTTCTCATATCCAACAAAAAAGACCTCTTCAACGAATAAGCCAACACAAAAACATTGCCTACCGAGATGGCAAACATTGCTATGCCCACCGCACGGGCGTCGTAGTGGCGAAAGAGCAATATGCCCAAGCCAAAGAAAAGGATGCTATAGAAGACAAGTATAAAACTACAGATGGAACGGATGGGGCGATAGCGAAACAAGAAAAGAACAAAGGCAATAATCATAACTGCCACCCCAATGGTGTTAAACATCACTTCGGCATGACCGTAACAAAAGAAGCCTTGAACAAACCACCAGATAGCAATCAGTTGCCAAGCGTATTTTTCGAGTAACGTTTTTGGTTTCATATCTTTTAGATTATATAGAGGTTAATAGTTTTCGCGTAGCCAAATGGCAAAGAACTGATCGTAGACCGTATAGCTGCTATCTTGCTGGGTGATGAAATCTTTCTCCAACAAAGAGCGAAGGGCCGACTGCACGGAGCTGGCCGATATCAGGCGGTAGCGTTTCACGAAATCGGCCGAGGTAACGGCACGCGCTTCTCTCTCGCTAGCTATGGCTATAAGTAGGCTTTTCTGCTTCTCGGGCATGCGGTAGAGTATCTCTTGATAGGTGAAACGAAAAGAGTCGATCACCAATTCTACCGCTCTGTCTACCGCCTCTGCGGTGCACGAACCTTCGAGGGGCGTGACCGAATAGAGCAGGTTCAACACTTTTTGCAGATACCAAGTGACTCCTTGAAATCGATTGTAAAGGGCACGGACGGCTTCGGGGGATATCGATTTATTGTCACGCTCAAAATGGGCCATGGCAAACTCAATATATTTTTCCACAGGGATAGCTTCGAGGTGCATCATTGAAACGCTTTGGTAGAAGGGGCGCGCAGGACTAAGAAACATATTACCCATGACGTGGCGCTGACTACCCGCAAAGATGAAGCGGGCATTGGGACAGTGCTGAATATGGGTGCGCAACATCGCTTCTACGTTCTGCTCGGGATAGTTCACTATCTGCTGAAACTCGTCGATGGCCACGATGCAAGGTTTATCGGCTTGGGCTAGATAATGAAAGATCTGCTCGAGGGTAGCCTCGGGAGTTTCGATATCGCCTAGCTGCAAGTTGAACGAGGGCACACCGCTAGAATCAAATGTGATACCGGGTTGAATAGAGGCAACGGTCTGCAAAAACAGATCGAAGACTTTACGACCAAAGTTTTTAAGGGTGGCAACGATAACCTTGCTCAAGGCATAGGCAAAGTCGCGCAACGACTTCGTGGCGTAGATGTCGATAAAGAAAGTGTAGTAGTTCTCGGCCAAACGTGGGTGGTGAAAGCAGTGCTGTATCAATCCTGTCTTTCCCATACGACGGGTGGAGATGATGGCAAGGTTGTTACCATTGACTATTTCACTAATCAGACGAGCACTCTCCTCTTCGCGATCGCAAAAATAGAGAGGCGAAATGTAACCGCTAGTCACAAAAGGGTTGTTCAACAGACGCATAGGCTTAAAGTTCGTTATAATGCAAATGTAATTATTGTTTTTCAATAATTGAAATTCAATAATTGAAAAGTGGCAAGAAAAACTCGGTTTGGTGAGTAGCCCTACTCACCAAACTGGCAAGCGCTTGCCACCGAGGTAGCAAGCTGTGGTCAGCAAGCAGAGTAGCCCTTGCCACCAAGCGCACCTACCATGGTCCCAAGAAAACGCTTCACGCTTCTGATTTTCGATATTTTATCTCTATCTTTGTCAGCCTATTAAAATAAAAAAACTAGAATACTCTATAGTGATGAAAAAGGAAAAAGTAATATTGACCGGCGACCGCCCAACGGGCAAACTGCATATTGGTCACTACGTGGGTTCATTGAAGAGAAGAGTGGAACTCCAAAACTCTGGCGAGTTTGACAAGATATTCATTATGATTGCCGACGCGCAAGCGTTGACCGACAATGTGGACAATCCCGAAAAGGTGCGTCAAAACATTATCGAGGTGGCATTGGACTATTTGGCTTGTGGCATCGACCCTACTAAATCGACCATCTTTATTCAGTCGCAAATTGCGGAGCTGTGCGAGTTATCGTTCTACTATATGAACTTGGTATCAGTGTCGCGCTTACAACGCAACCCAACGGTGAAAACCGAGATTCAGATGCGTAACTTCGAGAACAACAGTATTCCTGTTGGTTTCTTTACATATCCTATCAGTCAGGCAGCCGACATCACAGCCTTTAAGGGCACTGTGGTACCTGTGGGCGAGGATCAAAAGCCGATGTTGGAACAGACCAACGAAATCGTGCGCCGCTTCAACCACATCTATGGTGAGACTTTGATTGAGCCACAAATCTTGTTGCCCGACAACGCTGCTTGCTTGCGTCTACCGGGAACAGATGGTAAGGCAAAGATGAGTAAGTCGCTAGGCAACTGCATCTGGCTTTCCGAGTCGGCCGACGAGTTGCAGAAGAAGGTGAAGAGTATGTATACTGACCCCGACCACTTGCGCGTGCAAGACCCAGGCAAGATCGAAGGCAACACGGTGTTTACTTACCTTGACGCTTTCTGTACAGATGAACACTTTGAGCGCTACTTGCCCGAATACCCTAACCTTGCCGAGCTAAAGGCGCACTACCAACGTGGTGGTCTAGGCGACATGAAGGTGAAGAAATTCCTCGGTGCTATCATGGAAGAGGTATTAGGCCCTATCCGCGAACGTCGCAAAGAGTTCGAAAAGGATATCCCTGCTATCTATGAGATGTTGAAGAAGGGTTGCGACGTGGCTCGTGCCGAAGCTGCCGACACTCTAGAGCACGTACGTCGCTCTATGCGCATCAACTATTTTGAAGATGCCGATCTTATTGCCGAACAAGCTAAACGTTTTAACGTGTAAGACGATAAGTCGCTACAAATACACAAAGCCCCGCTAAGTCGATCTATAGACTTAGCGGGGCTTTGTGTATTGTATGTTAGCGATAACTTACTTAAATAGCTTTTCTATCTCCTCTTCTTTGATGGTGGCTAGCACTACTTTACCGTCGGGGGTATAGTTGGGTGCAGCACAAGCAAAGAGATTGTCCACAAGATTGATCATCTCTTCATTGGTCAGCGTTTGGCCGTAGTTGATGGCAGAGGCTTTGGCAATAGAAAGGGCGATCTGTTCTTGAATCTCTTCTTTAATCTGACTACCTTTTTCGATGGCCGAATGAAGCATCTGATTCAACAGGTCGATAGAGTTGATTCCTTCTAGCTCGGAAGGCACACCATTGATGGCATAGCTGCCACCACCTAGGTTGGTCAACTCGAACCCTACTGCATTGAGCTCGCCCATAATGCTTTCGAAGATGGGGACTTTGGCAGCGGGCACTTGGAAGATATCAGGAAAAAGCACACCTTGCGCAATACCTTCGCGCTGGGTGATCTGTGCCATATATTTGTCGAACAACACACGAAGATGAGCACGACGCTGATCGATCAACATCAAGCCGGACTTGACGGAGGTAAGAATGAATCGTCCTTTAAATTGTAGGTGAAGCCCGCTCTTCTCCTGGAACTGATTCTCACCGTAGAAGGTGGCTACCATCGTCTCTTGTTGTGGTTCGATACCTATAATAGAACCATCGGTCTCAAAAGAATCGAACCCTTCGAACTCATCATCTACAAATGTAGGATTGTTGAGTTTGCTGCCCATGGCCACCTCTACACCGCTATAGAGGCTCTCCCACTCGTCCGTTGCTTTAGGACGCGAGTAGCTACCACCCATAGAAGATGAAGACGCTGATGTGCCGCTACCTGCCGCACTCTTAAAGGGATCGAACCCTGTGTCGTAGTTGGTTTGTGGAGGCGTCACAGGAAGATCGGTAGAGAACATCGGTATGTCCGGACGATCTTCTGTATCGAAGTCGATGGTAGGGATAGCGTTAAACTTACCAAGCGACTCCTTAACGGCAGCCGCTACAATCTGCCAGATGGCTTGCTCGTTTTCGAACTTAATCTCGGTTTTCATCGGATGTATATTGACATCGATGGTCGAAGGATCAATATCGAAATAGAGGAAATAAGATATTTGTTCACCGGTGGGTATCAGTTTCTCGTAAGCATCCATCACAGCACGATGAAAGTAAGGATGCTTCATGAAACGGCCATTGACAAAGAAGTACTGATGAGCACCCTTTTTGCGAGCCGTTTCGGGCTTAGCAATATAGCCATGAATCTGAACCAACGAAGTGTTTACATCAACATTGAGCAATTGCTGATTGAGCTTCTTCCCAAACAGACCCAAAATGCGTTGACGCAAGATAGTGGCAGGGAGGTTGTACAACTCGGTGTCGTTGCTATGCAGCGTAAACGATACATCGGGATGCACCAGAGCGATACGCTCGAACTCGGTGATGATATTGCTAAGCTCGGTAGAGTTAGCTTTTAAGAATTTGCGTCGCGCAGGGACATTAAAGAAAAGGTTGCTCACCAGAAAACTAGTTCCGGGTGAAGCTGCAACGGGAGTCTGACTATCCACTTTGGAGTCAGAAATATAGATTTGTGTGCCCAGTTCGTCTTCGGGGCGACGTGTCTTTAATTCGATTTGTGCTACAGCCGCGATAGAAGCCAACGCTTCGCCACGAAACCCCATTGTGGTAAGGGCAAAGAGGTCGTCGGCCTTACGAATCTTAGAGGTGGCATGGCGCTCAAACGAAAGACGTGCATCCGTTTCGGACATACCTTTTCCGTCGTCGATCACTTGAATCGAAGTCTTACCGGCATCTGTCACCAATACGTGTATGGTAGAAGCGCCGGCATCGAGCGCATTCTCGACTAACTCTTTTACAACAGAAGCCGGGCGTTGAATCACCTCACCGGCGGCAATCTGATTGGCTACCGAGTCGGGTAGCAGTTGTATAATATCACTCATAGTTTTAGTAGTATAAGAAATATAAGCTTCCCAATGAGCCTATCCGGGTGCGAATCAGAGTGTCCAGCGTCCGGTGCTTAGTACATACCAGATGTAGCAAAGTGCCAACAGGAGGAGAATAAAAATCCCCAAGTGGACAGGTTTACGGCCACTCTCTTTTCTTCTTTTGAGGTGAGTAGTACCTTCGACAAACTTTCCGCGGATGTCTTCGGGCTTAACCTCTTTCTCGGGAAGGATACCCATCTCACGCTTCGCCGCATCTTCCATCTTGTCGAGCTTCTCTTTGCGCTCGTTTACATAGATGTATTGATGACTGAAACCGCGGGGTTTACCCATGCCGCTTTTAAAAAATCCAAATGCCATATCGTTATTTTATAAGATCTCGTTTTGAAGATGAACTAGCTCGACGTGTGGTTTTTTGCAACGCCTCACCTGCTCGTTTAGGTCGCCACTCAAACAAGTCGTCCTTGCTTAGCGGGCGGATGTAGTCGAACCATGCAAAAGATGGTAGGTGCTTTTTATCCTCCGGAATTTGAGTCATGGGATAAAGGGTGCCGTTGGACTTGCCAATCATCACAGCCTTCTCCATCTTACCCTTGTCTAGGAATAGATGCAGCAGACTACCTTCCCCATAGTTTAAACCAATGAGTGTGCTGTCTTGTTCTTCTACATAGAAGATTAACAATAAATTAGCAATCACTTCTACCTTCTTCATCTCTTGTTGTTCGAAGTAGGCTTTCATCTCGCGACCGGATATCTGATTGTAGTGAATAGAGTCTTTCTTCTCAATAGCAAGCGCTTGATTAATGATATGCGCCCAGTCGATGGTGCTATCGTTCATGTACACTTTAATCTCCTCGCCCAATAGCTGTTGGTCGTAGTTCCAAAGAATAGGATCGGAATACATCGTCATACAAGAATCTTTGGTGATATAGACCATAGAGTCGCACACTCCCTGCACGTCAGTGCGATAGATTCGTACCTTATGGTAGGCACGCATCTCGCGATATACCGAGTCGGTGAGTATGTTCTTTGTGGTAAGCATCAATGTATCTCCATGCACATAGAGGCTGTCGCCCTGCGAATATTCGATGGCCAACGCACGATTAGTGGCAAAGGCACTATCGGCCAACTCATGATAGTACACATAGTTGCTCCTCAACATGTTGAGATTGATCTCATCGTTCATCACCACATTTTCGAACGCTTCGCCGAAGCTATTGAGACGATCGTAGAAAAGGCTGTCACCCGTAAGGGTTTTACCATTGTTGGTAAGGATAGAACGATCGAGCAACTCGGCTTGGTTGAGCACGGTATTGTAGATGCCTCGCTCGGAGTAGATATGATTCTGGTCACTCACGATATCGGATGGGCCGAGGATGATGGCCACACGCGACTCGGTGTTGTACTTTAATGTATCGGATGTTAATTCGAATTGCGGATTAACCAGCTTCACATCATGGTTGAATACGGACATTTTGGTGGCAGGACTGTATTGTCCCCAATCTGATGTCAACACATTGTCGGGGTCGGTCATCATACCACCATCGAAGTAATAGCCCAAATCGTACACGCGATCGTAGTTGAAACTATCGGTAACGAGAGTTACATCACGATTGATCATACGCACATTCTCGCGCAACTCGGCAACCTGTGTGAAACCATCATAATAGAGACGGTCTCCATAGATGAACAGCGTATCGCCTTGCTCCATGCGCACATTGCCCCAAGCCTCGAGCGAGTTGGTGTTCTCGAAAATCAGTGCGCTGTCGCAAAACATGTACATACTATCGTGGCGCAAGCGCACATCTCCGATAAGTATCTGCACATCGGGCATCTTAATTTTGTCTGCTACCCCTTGATTGGCGTGCAGCAATATGATTTTGGTCTTCTTGGGGTCTTCCTGAGGTACTCCTCCTTGTGCCCACATGAAGAGAATGCCCACTAAAAAGCAGGCTACAAATACGAATCGTTTTTTGTTATTCTCTAGTCCCATTAATCTCTAATCCATCCCGGGTATTTAAACTCACAGTTGTGACGCCAGTTGTCGCTAATGCGCACATAAGTCTGACGTTGTTTGTTTTGAACCCACTTATGTAAAATCTCATCACGACGCTTGTCGAGTACAATCTCCTTCAAGCTTTGATAGTCGTCGGTAATGGTGGCCTTGTGGCCGTTGATGCGTGACTTTAATTTCACGATAGCTACCACCTCTTTGCCATCTTTCTCGTTTACCATAGTGAAGGCTTTCGAGATTTCGCCCACATTCATCTTGTCTACAATCTTAGCCACATCTTGTGGTAGGTCTTGCATCTGGAAGCGTGAAGTAGCCATCGCCTCTTGTGAGTTGGTATTTACCATCAAACCGTTGTTGTTACGAGTTTCTTTATCGTGCGACAAGATAGGAGCAGCGTCATCAAAAGTGAACTTGCTGTTGCGAATATCGTCGGCGATAGAGTCAAGACGTTGTGTAGCTTCGATTAGCTCTGTGTCCGACACTTTAGGACGAAGAAGGATGTGACGTGTATTAACACGGTCGCCACGCTTTTCGATTAGCTGAATGATGTGGTAACCAAACTCCGACTCTACAATTTTAGAAACTTTCGAAGGATCTTGCAAAGCAAAAGCTGCGGCCGCGTAAGAAGGGTCCATGATACCACGTCCCATAAAATCGGTTTCACCACCACGCATAGCCGAACCACGGTCTTCACTGTAAAGACGAGCCAATACAGAGAAGTCTGTCTGACCGCTATTTACACGCTCAGTATAGTCGCGAAGACGCTCTTTCACGTCGTCGATCTCTGCTTGTGGAATACGAGGTTGCAAAGTGATGATCTGCACTTCTACTTGAGTAGGAATATAAGGCAAACTATCTTGTGGAATATCCTTGAAGTAACGGCGAACTTCGGATGGAGTAACTTTGATTTCACCCACCAACTTTTGCTGCATCTTCTGAACAGTTAGACCTTCGCGAGCATTGTCGCGCATTGTCTCACGAATTTGCGATGGAGTTTTGTTTTGTTGCTCAAAGAAATACTCTTCCATCTTCTCGCGCGAACCCAACATCTGAATCCATTGGTTAGTCATATAGTCTACACGTTGCAACACTTCTGCATCGCTCACCTCGATACTATCGAGTTTAGCTTGATGAAGATACAACTTCTGGATAGCAATCTCTTCGGGAATTATACAATAAGGATCACCATCGATACGGCGACCTTCATAAAGGGCACTGAGGCGTGCCTCTTCTACTTCTGATTTTAGAATGGCTTCATCGCCAACTACCCAAACCACCTCGTCAATAATGTTGTCTTGCGCGTGTAGTGTAGCTGAAACGGATAGAGTCAACATCAATAAGGCGACCCATTTAAAGTTAATTATTCTCTTCATCCTCTGGTTCTAAATAGTTATATTTAATCTTGTTTCTTTTTAATGCTTGTCGATACAAGTCGTCTTTGACCTGTTTCATAAAATCTAGCTGCTTATTATTGATTAGCATCTCTCTAGCTTCGGTCTTAGCAAATTCGTAAGGTTCTTCTTGGCCTTTTGTGCGAAGATCGCTAGCCGACAGGAAGTAATAGTAGAGAGAGTCTTTCAACTCAATGTTTCGGGTAGTGGCCAGTTGCTCTTCCAGAGCTGTGACACTAAGCGGAAGCAAATCGGATATCTCGGAAAGTGGAAGCCAATTGTCGCGGAAGTACTCGTACTTCAAGGCATTTTGGAAACTGTACTTTTCGAGCTGATCGAGCGACTCTTGAGCGTCCGACTTATACCATTTGCGCACATCGTTGATACGTGGTGCTGTAATTGGGATCTTTATGAAAAGTCCTTTCACCAAGGGTCTGTCTAGCTTGAAAAGCCCTTTGTTAGATTCGTAGAACTCAGTGAGTTCTGCATCCGATATGTCTTTGGAAAGTTTTTGAGAGATCAACTCCTGCTGATAAGAATGAATAATAAGGGAGTTGCGATAGTTGGATACCAATCTCTCGATTTCGGCACTATTGGGAATGTTGCTTGCCGCCTTCTGATTCAGCAATATATCTTCGGCCCAACAACGTATATAGTGTTCGGCAAAAAGAAGACTGTCATCTTTCGATAGGTTGGCGGGTAGAGCCGCTTGCAAATCTTCGTAATATAGAAAGTTACCCTCGACCTCTACTAGAGGTTTTTTGCCAGCGTGGTCGTATCGTTTATCACACGAAGCACAAAAAACCATCAGAATGGCCAAGAGACAAATTATTCGCATTGTCTTTAAATATTTACGCGTAAAATGTGTTTACGAAGATAGTGTATTATATTGACGAATCAGTACTTATTAACGGTTTTTAAAACCTCTTGGTTAATTTCAACCTTAGATTTTGAACGTAAATCTTTTACCCAAACTTGCTCTAGATAGTCCTGATAGTCAGCTACTACCAAGCCCTTAACTTGACGAAAATCGTCGGGCCCTTTGCGCTTGTCACCATAAACATAGGTAAAAGGATAGTCGGGCAGCGATGTTTTGGGAGCTACCTTAAAAATAGCATGATCTACATAAGGGTTCTCGCCCACTGCAAAGAGACCCTCTTCGACCTGCACCGTTGCTCCACCGGAGGTGTTGAACAATGACTCGACAGCTTGTCGTGTCAAAGGTTTAGGCAGCTTGCGAAGTTGCTTTTTTGCCAACTTCATGGTCTTGCGATCGGCACAATGGACTACTACACCCTTGAAACGAGGCAGTTCCCATTTATAGTTTTTCTCATGGGCAGCGAAGTAGGCAGCTTGCCCCGCTACATCTTCCTGAGCTTTATCCCATACATTTATTGTGCTCACATCGAAGAGCAATATACCATCGTGGTACTCCTGCATCAACATGGCAAATTCGGGATACTTAGTTTCGAGGCGACTATTCTCATAGTCGAGTACAGACTTATCGACAAACATTCGGTATTGTTTCTTCAGTTGCATGGGGTGATACTGGGCAAACTGACGAAATAGAGCACCATCGTATGGCTGTCCATCCAGATAAAAAAGAACCTTATCGGTGCTTCCTGCGCTGTAAAGTTCTTCAACAGCTACATCATTGGGCGTGTATTTGTATTCGTTCAGCAGATGGTTAATCTTTTGGCGGGTAGCGTAGCTAAACCCATCTCTGCGTTGAGCACGAAGCTGGAAATCGTTTTTAAACTCCTCAAAGGAGATAAGCGCTCCCTTATCGAGCACCTTTACAATATGCAGGCCATGAGCTGTAGAAAAGGGCGCTGTAATCTGTCCGACAGGCGTAGCGAACACCACATCTGCAAAGTCTTCGGTGAGTTGCAATGGGGAGTAAATCTGTGTTTTTTTATCGTCAGAAAAGCGGCGAACCATCGCTTCGAAGTTGACTCCATCGGCTTGCTGAATGGCCTTATAGATCGAATCCATGCGTTGCTCGGCTGCACGAACTTGAGCTTTGGAAAGATTTTGGGGAAGACGTAATAATACCTGCTGAATCTGAATACGATGATTTCTTTCATCGTCCTTTAATGCAGCATATAGTTGTTCGATCTCCTTCTGCTCTGCTGCCTCGTCGGATAAATAAGACTGAGCTACTTGCATGCGGTATCCATGAAGTTCGTCCTTAAAGACCATCGTGGTATCTAGGCCTTGCTGAACAGCTTCATTAACTTTAAGCTTGTAGTTAATAAAAAGCTCCATGTACTCCGGCAAGGTCTTTTTGTCTAACACATTTTGCGAGTTGTGCTTATTGTAAATGTATTCGAACTCGGAACGTGTGATGGGTTGACCATCAATACGTAGCAACACCGGATCTTCCTGCGCAAACAGTGGAGATACAGACAGCATAGACACAAAAGCCAGGAGGAGATTTCTTTTCATATACAGTTTTTTGTCTTATGCTATTCTAAACGTAGGCACTAGAAAAAAATTGTATGCTACAAAAAGTAAAAGGTGCAAGCTCACAGAGAGTTGCACCTTCATTATAAGGATAAATAGTTTTAGCTATTCTTATTCGGGACGGCTATAGTTAGGAGATTCACTAGTGATAGTAACATCGTGTGGGTGACTCTCTTGTACACCTGCATTGGTAATGCGAGTAAACTTAGCATCGTTGAGTTGCTTGATGTTTTGTGCACCACAGTAACCCATACCTGCACGCAAACCACCAGACAATTGATAGATTACTTCGAACAAAGTACCTTTGTAAGGCACACGAGCTGCGATACCTTCTGGCACCAATTTCTTCACATCTACCTCACCACTTTGGAAGTAACGATCTTTCGAACCATTTTCCATGGCTTCGAGTGATCCCATACCACGGTAAGACTTAAACTTACGACCGTTGAAAATGATAGTTTCGCCTGGGCTCTCTTCGACACCAGCAACAAGCGAACCGATCATTACGCAATATCCACCGGCAGCGATAGCTTTCACCACGTCGCCCGAGTAGCGCAAACCACCATCGGCAATCAAAGGTACATCTGTTCCTTTCAAAGCTTTAGCTACATCGTAAACAGCGCTAAGCTGTGGCACACCCACACCTGCCACTACACGAGTGGTACAGATAGAACCGGGGCCAATACCAACTTTCACACCATCAGCACCGGCTTCAACCAATGCCAAAGCAGCTTCGGCTGTAGCAATGTTGCCCACAACGATATCGATTGTTGGGAAACGCTTCTTTGCTTCTTTTAGCTTGTCGATTACACCTTTAGAGTGACCATGAGCAGTATCGATAACGATAGCGTCAACGCCAGCCTCTACCAATGCCTGCATACGCTCAAAAGTATCGGCAGTAACACCTACACCGGCAGCTACACGCAAACGGCCTTTCTCGTCTTTACAAGCCATAGGCTTATCTTTGGCCTTAGTGATATCTTTATAAGTCACCAAACCAATAAGCTTATTGTCCTGATCGACTACAGGAAGTTTCTCGATTTTATATTTTTGAAGAATTTGAGCAGCAGACTCTAAATCAGTAGACTGTTGGGTAGTGACTAAGTTTTCCTTTGTCATCACCTCGTCGATATGTTTTTCCATATCTTGTTCGAAGCGCAAGTCACGGTTGGTAACGATACCTACAAGATGTTTTTCATCATCTACTACAGGTATACCACCAATCTTATATTCGGCCATTAAAGCCAAAGCATCATAAACAGTAGAGCCTTTTTTAATGCTTACGGGATCGTAGATCATACCATTTTCGGCACGCTTAACCGACGCTACTTGGCGAGCTTGTTCGCGGATAGGCATATTCTTGTGGATTACACCAATACCACCTTCGCGAGCAATAGCGATGGCCATTTTCGCCTCTGTAACAGTATCCATAGCGGCTGTTACGAAAGGTATTTTCAACTCAATGTTTCTAGAAAATTTTGTTGTCAGATCGACAGAGCGCGGTAAAACTTCAGAATAGGCTGGTATCAACAATACGTCGTCGTAGGTCAATCCATCCATTACAATCTTATCAGCAATAAATGACATAGAATGATGTTTAAAAATTTATTGCGTGCAAATATACGGTTTTTCTGTGATACCATATATTTGCACGCAACATTTTTTTTTGGAGAATAAGCCGTAATTAGTTGGCCATTTCTGAGATGAATTTCAGTCTAACCAGACGAATCTCTTCTTCGCTAAAGTCAGAACCTAGTTCTTCGAGCGCATCAGCAACATCGTCGGTAGTCGACTCTTTGAAATAGTCGTAAATATCGAGTAGATGATCTTCGTCCATAATCTCGTCGAGGAAGTAGTCGATATTGAGCTTAGTACCCGAATAAACGATAGCTTCAACCTCGTCAAGCAAATCGCCAAAGTCTATACCTTTAGAGTCGGCAATATCATCCAAAGCCACTTTACGGTCGATAGCCTGTACGATAGAGATTTTCAACTTAGACTTGTTGGCCACAGTGCGTACACGCAAATCTTCAGGACGTTCAATCTCGTTCTCTTGACAGTGACGCTTGATTAGCTTACAAAATTCTTCGCCATAACGCTTGGCTTTACCTGCACCCACACCCGGAATGTTTTGCAATTCGTCGGTAGTCACGGGATAGATAGTAGCCATAGCCTCCAACGAAGGATCTTGGAAGATCACATAGGGAGGAACCTCTAGCTTTTTAGAAAGTTTCTTACGAAGATCTTTCAACATTGAGTAGAGTCCCGGGTCAACGGCACACGAACCACCTCCACGAGCTGGAGTTTCTTCTTCTACTTCTTCAAAGTCATTGTCTTCGGTTATCTTGAAAGGTTTAGGTTTCTTCAAAAACTTATGTCCTTCAGGTGTTACCTTCAACAGGCCATAGTTTTCAACATCTTTACTGAGATAGCCAGCAATAAGTGCTTGGCGAATAACGGCATTCCAAGTTTTATCTTCTTCGCCCATACCCGATCCGAAAGCTTCCAGATCTTCGTGGAGGTGAGCTTGCACCTCAGAAGTTTCTCTACCTTGTAGAATGTCAATAATATAATCAGCTTTAAAATTTTCTTTAACAGCTGTAATCGCTTCGATTACAGTACATAATAAATCTTGAGCCTCCACTTGCTTTTTGGGATTTAAACAGTTGTCACAATTACCACAATTTTCCTCCATGTACTCTTCGCCAAAATAGTGCAAAAGCGATTTACGGCGACACACGGAAGATTCGGCATACGCAGCGGTTTCTAACAGAAGCTGCTTACCTATTTCCTGCTCTGCTACAGGCTTTCCCTGCATAAACTTTTCTAGTTTCTGCAAGTCTTTGTTAGTATAAAACGTGATGCACTGACCTTCACCTCCATCTCGTCCGGCTCTACCAGTTTCCTGATAATAACCTTCCAAACTCTTAGGAATATCATAGTGTATCACAAATCTCACATCGGGTTTATCAATACCCATACCAAACGCGATTGTTGCTACAATTACATCAATCTTTTCCATCAGGAAGTCGTCCTGATTGTGTGTTCGAGTATTTGAGTCCATCCCGGCATGATAGGCACGAGCATTAATTCCGTTGGCTTGAAGAATTTCGGCCAACTCCTCCACCTTTTTACGGCTGAGACAATAAATAATGCCAGACTTTTCCGGATTAGTTTTTATATACTTAATAATGTCTTTGTCAACATTATTAGTTTTGGCACGCACATCATAATATAGATTTGGACGATTAAAGGAAGATTTAAACACCTTAGCATCAATCATACCTAGATTCTTCTGTATGTCGTGTTGCACTTTTGGAGTAGCTGTTGCCGTGAGCGCTATTAATGGCGCCTTACCAATTTCATTAATAATAGGGCGAATGCGACGATATTCCGGTCTAAAATCGTGGCCCCATTCAGAAATACAGTGTGCTTCGTCTACTGCATAAAACGAGATTTTCACTGACTTGAGAAAATCTACATATTCATCTTTTGTCAAAGATTCGGGTGCTACATAGAGTAGTTTTGTCTTGCCGCGTACAATGTCTGATTTAACTTGATCGATAGCGCTTTTATTCAATGATGAATTGATAAAATGTGCAATACCATCATCTTCGCTAAAGTTGCGCATCGCATCAACTTGATTTTTCATCAAGGCGATAAGCGGCGAAATCACAATTGCAGTTCCCTCCATAAGGAGTGAAGGAAGCTGATAGCACAACGATTTCCCTCCACCTGTAGGCATCAACACAAACGAGTCATTGCCAGCAAGCAGATTCTGAATAATTGCTTCTTGATTCCCTTTAAATTTATCAAAACCGAAGTATTTCTTCAGTTGCTCTGTTAAATTTATTTTTTCTGCCATTATGTTTTTATATATTTATAGTATAGTAGTTGGTATCCTAAGCACAAACGTTGCTGTAGCTAAGATGGTAAACAAAGTTATAAACAACTTTGCAAAATACAAACATTATATATCTAATATTTTCTAAGTAGTATATATAAAAATCATTATAGAACAGGCACAGAAGGTATCTACACTAAACAGCAGACTGCCACCGTAAGGTTGATCAGTCTGCTATTTATATATTGTAGCACTAAAAGCTAGTTCAGAAAATCTAGAAGAGGCTATGCAGTTTGGAGTCTAGCCAGGTTGGCTTTATCTAATTGCTTGCGCGCATAGTCTAGCGTTACCTCAAAGCTCTTCTTTTTAGTAGAAGGAATTTCGAACATCACATCCATCATAATGGTCTCTACGATAGAGCGAAGTCCACGAGCTCCAAGCTTATACTCTACAGCCTTATCAACAATATACTCGAAAACTTCTGGTTCGAACGTTAGTTTCACTCCGTCCATATCGAAAAGTTTCACATATTGCTTGATGATTGAGTTCTTAGGCTCAGTCAAGATTGATCTTAATGCTGTACGATCGAGCGGGTTTAGATAAGTCAAAACAGGAAGACGACCGATGATTTCGGGAATCAATCCAAAAGACTTCAAGTCTTGTGGAGCGATGTACTGCATCATATTATTCTTATCTATTTGCGCAGTCTTTTGAGTTGCACCATAACCTACCACATGGGTATTGAGGCGTTGGGCAATTTTCTTCTCGATACCATCGAAAGCACCACCACAAATAAATAGGATATTCTTTGTATTGACAGGAATCATCTTCTGGTCGGGGTGTTTACGTCCGCCTTGGGGTGGTACATTGACAACCGAACCTTCGAGCAGTTTCAACAAGCCTTGTTGAACACCTTCGCCACTCACATCGCGAGTGATAGATGGGTTGTCGCCCTTACGTGCAATCTTGTCAATCTCATCAATAAAGACAATGCCTTGTTCGGCTTCGGCCACATTATAGTCGGCCACCTGCAACAAGCGAGTCAAAATGCTTTCGATATCTTCGCCCACATAGCCGGCTTCGGTCAACACCGTTGCGTCTACAATGGTAAAAGGCACGTGAAGCAATTTTGCGATAGTACGTGCCAACAATGTTTTGCCCGTACCGGTGCTACCCACCATAATGATGTTCGATTTCTCAATCTCCACATCATCACTGCTATCTTTTTGCAACAAACGTTTATAGTGATTATAAACCGACACAGAAAGAAAGCGTTTAGCATCATCCTGACCAATGATATATTGATCGAGGAAAGATTTGATTTCTTGTGGCTTTGGAAGTTCGGTCATGTCAAGAGCTACGCCCTTTCCGGCAACCTTATTGCCCATTGCCTCTTGTGTAATTTCGTAAGCTTGAGATGTACAGCTATCACATATATAACCGTTCATACCCGTAATCAGAAAACCTACTTCGTTTTCTGATCGCCCACAAAAGCTACACCTTCTTTTATTATTTTTTGAATCTGCCATAATTATTTTCTGAGCAATACTTCATCAACCATGCCATAAGCTTTAGCTTCTTCGGCAGTCATCCAATAGTCACGATCCGAGTCGGCCCAAACCTTATCGAAGTCGGTATGCGAATGTTCAGCTATTATAGTATAAAGTTCTTTCTTCAATTTTTGAATTTCACGAGCTGTGATTTCAATATCCGAAGCTTGACCTTGAGCACCACCCATTGGTTGGTGAATCATGATGCGCGAATGTTTCAAAGCCGAACGTTTGCCCTCGGCACCGGCAACCAACAAAACAGCAGCCATAGAAGCAGCAACACCTGTACAGATAGTGGCCACATCGCTAGAGATAAACTGCATTGTATCGTAGATACCTAAACCGGCATAAACAGAACCACCAGGCGAATTGATATAGATTGAGATGTCCTTACCTGGATCTACAGAGTCAAGATATAACAATTGCGCTTGAAGTGTATTGGCAGTATAATCATTTACCTCAGTACCCAAAAAGATAATGCGGTCCATCATCAAACGTGAAAAAACATCGAGCTGAGTAACGTTGAGCTGACGCTCTTCCAAGATGTAAGGATTGAGATAACCAGCTTGCGATTTGATAACACTATCTAAAGCTAGGCTGTTCATACCTAGATGTTTGGTGGCGTATTTTCTAAAATCATCCATAAGTAAACTCCTTTCTTATTATTTATCTACAAAGAAACAAAAGTATAAAGAAAAAGACAAAAACACAGAGTTATAAATCTAGAAACTCTGTGTTTTTGTCGTAGTTATATTGTTTTCAAAAAATGTTCTTATTCGAACATCTTGTTGAACTCGTCCAAAGTAACTGTTTTAGGCTCTAGAGTTACTTGCTCTTTCAAAGCCTTAGCCAATTTGTTTTCAACGATGCGGCCAACCAATGCTTCTACTTGCTCTTTCTTCTTCAAAGTTTCAGCAGCATAGTTTGTCAATACATCTTCTGGAATGCTCATCATACCGTATTGAGCGAATTGAGCTTTAACAGCAGTCTTAGCCATTTCAAGAACTTCAGCTTGATCAACCTTGATATCGTTAGCTTTCACCAACTGCTCTTTGATAAGGTGCCAAGTTAGTTCCTTGATGCTATCAGCGAAGTTTTCGTTTACAAACTCTTCACCTTTTTCTTGGTTGTTAAGCAACATGATGCGCTTCAAGATAGTTTCTGGATATACCACTTCGCCAGCTTTGTTTGTAAGCAATGTGCGAATGTCTACCATAAACTTGTAATCGCTGTTAGGTGCGAATTGCTCAGCAAGAGTTTCTTTTACTTTAGCAGTAAATTCTTCTTCGCTCTTCACTACACCTTCGCCAAATACTTCGTCGAACAACTCTTGGTTAAGCGCGCTAGGTACGTAACGAGTAATTTCTTCTACTTGGAAGCTAAAGTTACCTTTAACAGCTGCAGCAGCATCTTTTTCGATGTGAAGCAAAGAAGCGATTTCTGCTTCGTTGTTGTCATAAGCTACAGATGGATTGAACACCAATACATCGTTTACTTTAGCACCAGCGAAGATAGCTTTTTGCTCATCGTTCTTCATGTAAGAAGGCATCATCACAGCAGCTTCAACTTGAATACCACCTTCTTTTGTAGTGCCATTCTCGTCTAGTTCAGCGATCAAACCTTTTACCATATCGTTATCTTGGTACGAATCTACTTTTTCGTGAGTGCCTTTACGTTGAGCATAGTTGTCAACTTGGCCTTTTACCATCTCGTCTGTTACTTCGATAGTGTAGTAGTCTACTTTATCTGAAGCTTCAACAGTAGCGTTGATCTCAGGAGCCAAAGCTACGTCAAACAAGAATTCGAATTCTTCCATAGTATCGAAGTCGATAGCAGTTTGCTTCTCTTCGTTAGGAAGTGGTTCACCCAAAATGCTTAGGTTATTTTCGTGGATATAGTTATATACAGATTCCGACAAAATCTTATTTACTTCTTCAGCAAGAACTGACTTGAAGTACATTTTTTTGATGACACCCATTGGCACCATTCCTTTACGGAAACCAGGCATTTGAGCCTTTTGGCGCATAGATTTCAATGCTTTTTCTACCTTTTCTTGATAATCAGATTTCTCGATCTTAACAGTAAGCATCCCGCTTACTTTGTCAATGTTCTCAAATGAAACGTTCATTCTGTGACAGTAATTTATATGATTTATATTTAATATTCTTTTTAAGAGCTCGCAAAATTAGCGCTTATCTTTCACTTATCAAATCAAAGTTTACTTTTTATTCGGCTATAAAAGACTAAAAACAACTAAAACAAATGACATTTTGATTAAATAAGTTGCTCTATAAAAGCTCTCTAAGAAATAGAGTTGCAAAAGCTGTGCCAATCGTCTCTATACTGACAAAAGGTGCGCAAATAGACAAAATAATAAAACAAAGAAATAGCCCAAAATGATGTTTGTAAATACAAAGAAAAGTTGAAAAATATTTAGAATTATCAAATATTATATCTTTCTTTGTAGCGGAAAAGATGGTAAACAAAGATTCTCGATTGCTATTATCAACGCTATGCGGATAAAAAAAAGGACAGCTATTTAATTTCATCATGACTTTAGCTATCATCTTCCGGAAAAGTTCTTAATTTATTATTTTATTTTTATCATTTTCACTATGAACATTTATGTCGGAAACCTTAACTACCGCGTTAAGGAAGCAGATTTGCAACAAGTTATGGAAGAATACGGAGAAGTAACTTCAGTTAAAGTTATTATGGACCGTGAAACAGGCCGTTCTAAAGGCTTCGCATTTATCGAGATGAGCGACGACGCAGCAGCTACTAAAGCTATTACAGAACTTAATGGCGCTGAATATTTCGGAAGAACTATGGTAGTTAAAGAAGCAAGACCAAGAGCTTAATTTACACTACAGCAATTAATAAAAAAACCTTTCTGCCACTATGACAGAAAGGTTTTTTTGTTGGCCTATGTATTTTAAATCTGGATCATAACCACACATGATTGGCTTGCTGCTGAAGCCTTTGCAGCACCACTGCATCCACCTCCACAGCAACACTGCAGATAGCTATTCAGCACACTAAACCATAAAGTCTTTACGACGCAGCACAAAGCTATTACTTAGATACTTTTCGCGTACCACGGGGTTCTCGGCCAACTCTTCAGGTCTGCCTTGAAACAGAATCTTACCTTCGAAAAGCAGATAGGCACGATCGGTGATACTGAGTGTCTCTTGCACATTGTGGTCGGTAATCAAAATACCAATATTCTTATCTTTAAGCTTCCATACAATCTGCTGAATATCTTCCACAGCAATAGGGTCTACTCCTGCAAAAGGCTCATCAAGCATAATAAACTTAGGGTCGATGGCAAGACAGCGTGCAATCTCGGTACGACGGCGTTCACCCCCTGAGAGCTGATTACCCATATTCTTTCGAACCTTTTGCAATCTAAACTCTGCAATAAGACTCTCTAGCTTATCTTTCTGGTAATCGCGAGGCTTATTAGTCATCTCGAGCACAGCAGCAATATTATCTTCCACACTCATTTGACCAAAAACCGATTTCTCTTGTGCCAGGTAGCCAATGCCATTTTGCGCACGCTTATAAACAGGATAATTTGTAATCTCTAAGTCGTCAAGAAAGATGCGGCCTTCATTGGGAGTGATGAGACCAACTGTCATATAAAACGAAGTAGTCTTACCCGCACCATTAGGACCAAGCAACCCAACGATTTCGCCCTGTTTCACATGGATTGAAACATGGTTTACAACCGTACGCTTTCCGTATTTCTTTACAAGATCCTCCGTTCGGAGCACCATTCTACTTTCTTCCATAACCACGTTATTTTGGAGCAAAAATAGTAAAAATAGACCGAAAGTGCGTACATTTGCATAAAATAAACCAATCATGCTAAGACCGTTACAAGTATTAGGAAAATATACGATACTAATGTGGCGTACCATTGGACGCCCCGAACGTATGAGTATGTTTTTCCGACAATATATTCAAGAAGTTGAGAAGCTCGGCATCAATTCCATTGGCATTGTTCTACTCATATCCTTATTTATTGGCGCAGTAATCACCATCCAGATTCAACTAAACATGAGTAGTGGATGGGTGCCCCGGTGGACCGTGGGTTATATCACCCGCGAAATTCTGCTGCTTGAGTTCTCATCATCCATCATGTGTCTAATTTTAGCAGGGAAAGTGGGTTCTAATATCGCCTCAGAGCTAGGAACCATGCGTGTCACTCAGCAAATTGACGCCCTTGAAATCATGGGTATCAATTCGGCCAACTTCTTAATCTTACCCAAAGTAACCGCCATGGTTACTATCATCCCTCTGCTTGTGATATTTAGTATCTTTGCAGGTATCATAGGTGCCTATGCCTCATGCTGGTTTGCAAACGTGATGCCCGCCTCACAACTTGAGTATGGACTACAGTATATGTTTGTGGAGTGGTATGTGTGGTGTAGTATCATTAAATCGATAGTCTTTGCTTTTATCATATCGAGTGTAGCTTCATTCTTTGGCTACTCTGTTGATGGGGGTTCAATCGAAGTAGGAAAAGCTTCGACAAACGCTGTGGTATGTAGCAGCGTGCTAATCTTATTTTTCGACCTAATACTTACCAAACTCTTAATGGAATGATAGAAGTTAAAAACCTATATAAGTCTTTCGAAGGTAGGACGGTACTAGATAATATCAGCACTGTTTTCGAGAATGGTAAAACAAACCTCATCATCGGACAAAGCGGTTCGGGAAAGACGGTATTGATGAAATGTATCGTGGGGTTGCTAGAGCCCGACAAAGGGAAGATACTATATGATGGACGCGACTTTACCTCACTCAAGAAGAAGGAGAAGAAAAATCTGCGTAGCGAGATGGGTATGATCTTCCAAAGCGCTGCTCTATTCGACTCTATGACAGTGCTTGACAATGTCATGTTCCCACTCAACATATTTAGCAATGACACGCTTCGCGATCGTACAAAACGAGCGATGTTTTGCCTAGATAGAGTAGGACTAATGGAAGCACGCGAGAAGCTGCCCGATGAGATTAGTGGAGGTATGCAAAAGCGTGTGGCTATTGCTCGCGCTATCGCTCTTAATCCCCAATATCTGTTTTGCGATGAACCTAATTCAGGACTCGACCCCAAAACATCCTTGCTTATAGATGACTTGATTCACGATATCACAGTGGAGTATAACATGACAACAATCATCAATACCCATGATATGAATTCCGTGCTGGGAATTGGAGATAAAATCAGCTTCATCTACAAAGGAACAAAGGAGTGGGAAGGCACAAAAAATGATATTTTCACCAACAACAATGAGCTGTTGACAGACTTTATATTTGCTTCGGATCTACTCAAAAAAGTAAAAGAGATGGAGATGAGCAAATGCTTTGCGCAAAAGTAGAAGCTTAGAAAACAAAAAAGAGCGGCACACCATTCTGATATGGTATGCCGCTCTTCTTTTATTATCAACTATCAATTAGCCCTATTCAAGTAACCTTTATCGAAGGCTTTCACCACTAAATCGATTGCATTCTTAGCAGTAAATTTTCTGATTAGCCTTTTTCTAAAGGTCTCCACCGTGTTTACACTCAGCCCTAAAGATTGTGCAATCTCATTGGTGTTCAATCCATCGGCTATGAGTTGCAATACTTGCAGTTCCCTTGTCGATGGTTTTTGTCGACCAAAAGCCTTTTCGTGTTCCTTCGTCAATTTGGCATGCACCTCCTGAAAACGAGGGCAAGTATATACATCTCCTTGCAACACGCACTCTACAGCATTGGCCAATTCGCCCATTGCACTAGACTTCAAAACAATACCCTGAACCCCTAGTGCTATCATCTTATTGACATACCACACCTCTTCGTGCATCGTGTGAATCAAAATCAGTGCCGAAGAATCTTTTCTTCTGATTACATCAATAAGCTCAAACCCGGATAGGTCGGGAATGCTTATATCAAGAATATAAAGATCAAAATCGCACTTGTTAATCAACTCTAGGGCTTGAATGCCCGAAGTTGCTATTTCAGTTACAGATTCTGTAGGCTCAAGTAAAGCTTTAACCCCTTGTGCCACTAAAGGATGATCATCTACAATCAAGATATTGTTCTGCATAGTGTTTGGTTAGATAGTTTTTGTCGTAGATTATTCGAAACGATTATTTCTGACGAATAAAGATATTAATTGGTGTACCCGAAAGATTCCAACGTTCTCTGATTTTGTTCTCCAAGAAACGTTTGTAAGGCTCCTTGATATACTGAGGCAAGTTAGCAAAGAACACAAATGTAGGAACTTTTGTACCAGGAAGTTGTGTCACATATTTCACCTTAATATATTTACCCTTGGTAGCAGGAGGTGGGTAAGCTTCGATCAAAGGCAACATCTCTTCGTTTAGACGAGCTGTTGGGATCTTCACAGAACGATGATCGTATACTTCGCGCGCAAGTTCGAGCACCTTCAAGATACGCTGTTTTGTTGTAGCCGAAGTAAACACAATAGGGAAGTCTACGAATGGAGCAAAACGCTTACGTATAGCTTCTTCAAAAGTCTTAATCACCTTTGTATCCTTGTTTTCTACAAGGTCCCACTTATTTACTACTACAACTAAACCTTTCTGGTTCTTCTGAATCAAAGAGAAAATATTCAAATCTTGACTCTCTACACCACGTGTAGCGTCGAGCATCAAAATACAAACGTCCGAATTCTCAATGGCACGGATAGAGCGAATCACCGAATAGTACTCCAAATCTTCGTTCACCTTACCTTTTTTACGGATACCCGCAGTATCTACTAGGTAGAAGTCGAAACCGAATTTGTTGTAACGTGTGTAGATAGAATCGCGTGTAGTTCCTGCAATATCAGTTACAATATTACGCTCTTCACCAATGAAGGCATTGATGATAGAAGATTTACCTGCATTAGGACGACCAACAACAGCAAAACGAGGAATATCCTCTTCAATTGTGTCGTCAGACTCCTTCTTAAATTTGGTTACAAGAAGATCTAACAGGTCACCTGTACCGCTACCACTAATAGCAGAGATACATTGTGGATCGCCTAGCCCAAGGCTATAGAACTCCGCAGCATTATAATGCAAATTATTATTATCTGTTTTGTTAGCCACTACTATCACCGGACGTTTGGCACGACGCAAGATTGACGCCACTTCCATATCAAGATCGGTAACACCATTGGCCACATCAACCACAAACAAGATTACATCAGCTTCATCAACAGCTAAAAGTACCTGTTTGCGAATTTCATCTTCGAATACATCATCCGAATTGACAACCCAACCACCGGTATCAACGATAGAGAACTCACGTCCACCCCAATCAGAAATACCATATTGGCGGTCGCGTGTAGTTCCAGCTTGTTCGTTTACGATAGCCTGGCGACTCTTTGTCAGACGATTAAAAAGTGTAGACTTACCTACATTAGGACGGCCTACGATGGCAACTAAATTTCCCATACTTTACTTTATTATTATCACAACTATCACAGTTGCATTACTATTATATTATTAATCTAGTTGATAACCAAAACTACGCAACTCTTTATCCGAGCTACGCCAATCTTTATCAACTTTTACATATGTTTCTAGATAGATGCGCTTATCAAAAAAGCGTTCTAGTTCACGGCGTGCTTCGGTAGCCACCTTTTTCAAAGCTTTACCCTGCTTGCCAATGATAATACCTTTTTGCGAATCGCGCTCCACATAAATCACAGCACGAATATGTATCACATCCTTCTCCTCTTTAAAGGTTTCTACCCCTACTTCAACAGCATAAGGAATCTCCTTATCGTAATACAAAAGAATCTTCTCACGAATAATCTCAGTAACAAAGAAACGTGCGGGTTTATCTGTCAATTGGTCTTTATCAAAGAAAGGAGGTGAATCGGGCAACAGCTCAAGAATACGCTTCATCACATAGTCAGTGTTAAACTTAGCAGCTGCCGATATTGGAATAATCTCTGCTTGAGGTATTAACTCTTTCCACTTCTCTACGAGCTCCGTGAGTTTATCTTGGTTGCTCAAATCTATTTTGTTGATCAGCAACAGAATAGGAATTGAGAGCTTCTGTACATTCGCTACAAAGTCACTATTCTTATCCGGCGTCTCTACAACATCCGTCACATAAAGAAGAACATCTGCATCCACCAACGCCGAATTAGAGAAATTCAACATAGACTCTTGCAGCTTATATTGAGGTTTCAACACACCTGGCGTATCCGAGAAAACAATCTGTACATCATCAGTATTGTATATTCCCATAATACGATGACGAGTAGTTTGCGCTTTGAAAGTAGCAATAGATACACGCTCGCCCACTAACACATTCATCAGTGTAGATTTTCCAACATTAGGATTTCCTACAATATTAACAAAACCAGCTTTATGCATATTCGATTGCAGTTTTTAGTTGAAAAAAAAACGCATCAAATAAGAATAAGATGCGTTTCGTTATTTGTTTATATAGCAAACAAAATAAGACGTTTATTGTTTCGCCCCATCGTAGCCCCACTTCACATAAAGTGCACCCCATGTAAAGCCAGCGCCAAAAGCAGTAAAGATGATGTTATCACCTTTTTTCAGTTTGCTTTCGAAATCCCAGATACATAGTGGCAATGTAGCAGCGCTTGTATTACCATATTTATTGATATTAACCATGACTTTATCAATAGGCAACTCCATACGGTGAGCCACAGCGTCGATAATACGCATGTTAGCTTGATGAGGAACTACCCAAGCAATATTGTCTTTGTCTAGACCGTTGCGCTCTGCAAGAGTTGCGCTCACGTCAGACATGTTAGATACAGCATATTTAAATACAGTTCTACCCTCTTGATAGATAGAGTGCATATGATTGTCTACAGTAAAATAAGAAGCAGGACAAACAGAACCTCCGGCCTTCAAGTGCAAAAATGGTAAACCTTTACCATCAGTGCGCAAGATTGAATCCATTACACCAAAATCTTCAGTAGTTGGCTCTAGCATAAATGCTGCAGCACCATCACCAAAAATTGGACAAGTAGCTCTATCTGTATAATTAGTAATAGACGACATTTTATCAGCGCCTACAACAATAATCTTCTTATATCTTCCCGAACGGATAAAATTAGCTGCAGTTTCCAAAGCAAACAAAAAACCGCTACAAGCAGCTGCTAAGTCAAAAGCAAAAGCATTTTTCAGCCCTAATTTATCACAAAGTATAGAAGCAGTTGAGGGGAAAGTATAGTCACCTGTGGTAGTAGCCACAATAACTAAGTCAATCTCATCAGGCGAAGAAGCAGTACGTTGCATCAGCTGTTTAGCAGCCTTTCTAGCCATATATGATGTACCTAGTCCCTCTTCGTTCAAGATTCGACGTTCCTTTACACCAATACGAGTCATGATCCACTCATCGTTTGTGTCGACCATTCTAGAAATTTCTTCGTTATTCAAGACATAGTCAGGAACATAGCCTCCTACTCCAGTAATTACCGCGTTTATTTTTTCCATTAATACAATTTTAAATAAGCTGAAAATTAAAGCAGCCAGAGATTAACCTCTCCAGCTGTTTAATCAGTAAGGCCTACGCCCAGGGTTGTTATTAAACAGCCGCTTCTTTTTCGATAGCTAGTTTTCCTCTGTAGTAACCACAAGCGCCACATACAGTGTGATAAACATGCCATTCACCACAGTTAGGACAGATAGCCAATGTAGGAGCTACTGCCTTATCGTGAGTTCTTCTCTTAGCTGTTCTTGTTTTCGATTGTCTTCTCTTAGGATGTGCCATTTTCTTTTAAACTTTAATTATTATCTAATATTTTTTTTAATTCATTCCAACGAGGATCGATGGCTTGTTCACCACCTTCAGCTTCGGCTTCCTCATCATTTCCTTCAAATCCATCTTCCGCCGGCTCATCAACAGTGGTTCTCAAATGCTTACTAAGCTTGCTAGTCATCGACTTGTTACACTTTCCAGGACCATGAACATGTTTCATTGGAACAGTAAGTGCTATAAACTCATACATAAACCAAGCCACATTGATTTCACCTTCTTCTTCAGGAATTACAATGAGATTCTCACCTTCCTCGGCATATTCTCTACCAAACTTCACAGTTAGTTTATCCTCACTTTCTACAGGAATTTCCATTTCGTCCAAACAACGATCACATGGAACAAAAACGATACCCGAAGTGTGGAATGTAAATTCAAAAGAATGTGTATGTTTCTTTACATCAAGAACAACATTAACCTTACCCTTCTGCACCTCTTGACCATCAATATGTGCAAAATAGATATTGTCAAGCAGAAATTCATACTGCTTGTGCTGCTCTCGCATTCCCCTAAGGTCGATTTTATATTTATCAAACTTTCCCAAAGCTCACTATTTTTAAAACCACTGTGAAAATTAGCCTTCTATATTTACCGGTTTAGCTAACTGCTTGTCGTTGAATACTAAGCAACTAAACGGATAGAATTCGGGCGACAAAGATACAAATAATAATCCTCATATACCATAAAATAAAAGCAAAACTTTACTTTTTAAGTTCTATTCTAAATACGGTGCCTTTATTAACCTCTGAGGATTTTACAAAAATATAGCCCTTGTGATATTCCTCTACAATTCTACGGGCCAAAGACAGCCCAAGTCCCCACCCTCTTTTCTTAGTGGTATAGCCAGGATTAAAGACGGCTTTCTGTTTACTTTTAATGATTCCCTTGCCAGTATCTGCCACATCAATAATCCATTTAGTAGATGTAGAGTGTAATTTAATATCAATTCGTCCTACTCCAGCCATTGCATCAATAGCATTTTTGCAGAGGTTTTCGATCACCCAACCAAATAGATCTACATTAATATCAGCTAATGCAGGTGTGCTAGGAATATCAAGTTGTATGACAACTTTACTAGAAACCCTTGCACGCATATAGCGGATAACATCAGTAAGCAGGATGTTCAAATCAACCCTGGACAGTTCAGGAGCTGATCCTATCTTGGAGAAGCGATTAGCTACCATCTGGAGTCTATCTATATCTTGCGACATCGCCTCAAGAAGCTCATCTGCAGGGTACTTATCTTTGAGTAGTTCCCGCCATGCATATAGCGAAGAGATGGGAGTACCTAGCTGATGGGCTGTCTCTTTAGATAATCCCACCCACACCCGATTCTGCTCCGATTTCTTAAAACTAAGCAACGCGAAAATGGCGATTAGGACAAACACCATCACAACCCCCAACTGAACATAAGGAAATATCGAGAGGCGAGTGAGAATCAAAGATTCATCAAAGTTTACCTCGAGATATTGCGACGAATCAGGATCAATGTCAATGCGTATCACGCGCCCGGCTACTGCAAATTGTTTAGCCTGATGCTGCAAATAAGCAATAGAGTCCGAACCTGCAATCACCACATTGCGATAAGTCTGAATTTCTCCCGAAGGACTAGTTACAATCACAGGAATGGTGTTGTTTGCATTGAGCACTTGTAATACTAACGAAAGGTCAGTAGATTCATCAGCAGTACTAAAGGCACGTATAGCGTCAGCCCAAAGCTCCATACGCAGCTTCTCTTCTTTTGAGAGGTCATTGGCTAGTCTATTAGAGAAATAGAGCGAGCCCACTGCTAAGAATATAGCTGTTAAAACTAAAATGACCTTAAGGCGCCGCATATCGATAAACTGCATACTCAATAGATATTTGAATTTCTATTACTACTAACGCAAAGAATATAGGTATAGTATTCAAAGATAAAGATTGTAACGCTATTATGCAAACACAAAAAAGCCTTCGAATATTGCTATTCGAAGGCCTCTTGAAAAACGGCGACTACCTACTCTCCCACTGTTACGCAG
>CAMTOQ010000037.1 GCA_947074205.1 uncultured Bacteroides sp.
TCAAAATCTATTAATGTAACAGCAAATTGCATAGAGGTTGCTTCGGGAAGTGAAGTGAGTTTAACTTGGCCTCTTAATAAAAATGAAGAGTATGAGCTGACAGGTCCAGCTACGCCGGTAGCGCAATCATGGAGTGAAATGGTAGTTCAACGCTATGCTGCACCTAATGCAAATACGATTTGGCCTAGTGACGCCCCATATCAAAATGGGGAAATAACACAAAGAAATATTATAGGCAACGAAGCTAGTGAATGGCCCGGAAGCGAAATTGATGAAGTATCTACTCGTTATATCCAATTTGGAGTGTCGGCCAATGAAGGCACCGTGCTTAACATAGATTCCATAGGACTATACGTTGGTGGAGCAGGAGGTAACGGAATGCGTTGTCGTATTTACTATATGGTAGGGAACGAAACCGGTACGGTTATGGCTACTGCCGATGGTACCAATTTATCGGCAACAATGGTTGCTAACACCATGTATGAGGTTAGTGCTCGTCCTGTAATAGCACTGCAACCCGGTGAAACGTTGTATGTTAGAGTATATCCTTGGTATACAAGTAAATCTACCGGCAAAACAATCTGCCTTAGTCATCTAACAATTCATGGTTATGCTTCAGCTATCGGGGAGACTTCAATTCAAGGCACAACTAATAATCTCGCGGTTATTCAAGAAGAATATATATCATCCTTGGGTGTAGTTACGGCACAACCTGAAAAAGGAATTAGTATTGTTCGTAAAACCTTATCAGATGGAAGTATCGTAACTGAGAAGATTACTAACTGACTGTATAGCTGATCTTTTAATTCTATCCTTAAAGTTGAAACATTGTTTCCTGGAATAAAAACAAGTGAACTATCAACATTGTGCGTTTCTCATAAATTGGGAAATTATTTATTTATATTTCTACATGAGTCCGGTCTTTACTGGACTCATGTCGTTTAATTACACTTTTCTGATAACCTGCATAAGTTTATAATAGATATGTAAAATCTAAAAGTATAGCTGATTGTTAAAGTAAAGTGAATGTGAGGGACGTGGAAGGGGGAATACGGGTGCGGTATAAAAGAAAAACCCACTGATAATTAGTGGGTTGTAAATTGTATTTGTGGAGCATATCGGACTCGAACCGATCACCTCAACACTGCCAGTGTTGCGCGCTAGCCAGATGCGCCAATGCCCCATTAGATTTTTTTAGCGATGCAAATATAGATATATTTCTTTTATAATGGCTATTTTTGCATATATAAATTAAAAATGTTTGAATATGCTGATTTATAATACGACTTTTCAAGTTGACAGTGCCGTTCATGACAACTTCGTTATTTGGATTAAAGAGTGCTACATACCCGAAACAGAGGAAGGTGGTTTGTTGAAGAACCCACGTCTTTGCAAGATATTGAGTCACCGTGAGGAAGGCTTTTCTTATTCCTTGCAATGGGAAGTGGAGAGTAGCACAGTGCTTCACCGTTGGCACATGGAGAAAGGTGCTAAAATGGGTGAGCAACTTGTCGATATATTCAAGGACAAGGTAATAGGCTTTCCCACTTTGATGGAGGTGATTGAGTGAGTGTAATACCTGCCGAACGTATCATACTGGGCATCGACCCGGGAACTACAGTTATGGGATATGGCGTTCTTCGTGTTGCCAATGGCAAACCGGAGCTAGTTGCCATGGGCATTATAGACCTGCGTAAGGTGGATGGGCACTACCTTAAGTTGAAGCACATCCATCAACGCGTAACAAGTATTTTAGAGAGCTTCCTCCCTGATGAGCTAGCGATTGAGGCACCTTTCTTTGGAAAAAATGTGCAATCGATGTTGAAGTTGGGGCGTGCTCAAGGGGTGGCTATTGCGGCTGCTCTTATCAAAGATATCCCCATTACCGAATATGCACCCTTGAAAATAAAGATGGCTATCACAGGAAATGGTATGGCTTCCAAAGAACAGGTAGCCGATATGTTGAGGCGTATCTTGAAGATTCCTAGCAATGAGATGCCTACTTTTATGGATGCCACAGATGGGCTAGCTGCTGCTTATTGTCATTTTTTGCAGTCTGGTCGTCCCGCTATGACCAAAGCTTATGGTGGTTGGAAGGATTTTATAGCTAAAAACCCTTCGCGAGTTAAGAAATAATTAATACCTGATATTTTTATGAGAACACTTTGTTTACCTTTTCTATTACTATTGACTATAATGTCTATGTGCAGTTGCAGTGATAAGCGTCAGCTTACATCTTATGAAGATTACCCTATTCGTACGGGCGATCTTACTGAGATGGTCTATTCACCTACATCGACCGCTTTTACCGTGTGGGCTCCTACAGCCGAGGAGGTGAAGCTGTTGCTTTTCGATTCGGGTGATGCAGGTCATCCTTATCAGACTTACTCTATGAAGAGTGATCCTAAAGAGGGCACTTGGAACTATGTGGTTGATGGAGATATCGAAGGCAAGTTTTATGCTTTTAACGTAAAAGTCGCTGGCAAATGGCTAGGCGATACTCCAGGCATCAATGCGCGTGCAGTGGGAGTAAATGGTAAACGTGCTGCTGTGGTAGATATGGCTAAAACTAATCCCGAAGGTTGGGCACAAGATAAGGGGCCGGTTGTCAAATCACCTGCCGATATTGTGCTTTACGAGATGCACCATCGCGATATGTCGGTAAGTCCTACTACCAACAATGAATACCGTGGGAAATATTTAGCAATGACCGAAAAGGGTACTACCAACAAAGATGGTTTGTCTACCGGCGTTGACCACTTGAAAGAGCTTGGTGTGACGCATATACATATTTTGCCTTCCTACGATTATGCTTCGGTAGACGAGAGCAAGCTAGAGAATAATCAATATAATTGGGGTTATGATCCACAGAACTATAATGTGCCCGACGGTTCATATTCTACTAATCCTTTCGAGCCAACTGTGCGTATCAAGGAGTTTAAAGAGATGGTACAATCTCTTCACAACGAAGGCATAGGTGTGGTGCTTGATGTGGTTTACAATCATACTTTCAATACTGAAGATAGTAACTTTGAACGTACTGTGCCGGGTTATTTCTACCGCCATAAAGAGGACGGTTCTTTAGCAAATGGTTCTGGCTGTGGCAATGAGACGGCTAGCGATCGTGAGATGATGCGCAAATACATGATTGAGTCTGTGCTTTATTGGATGAACGAATATCATATCGACGGTTTCCGCTTCGACTTAATGGGAATTCATGATATCGAAACGATGAATCAGATACAAGCAGCGGCTAAGGCTGTCAATCCATCGGTATTTATTTATGGTGAAGGCTGGGCAGCCGAAGCTCCTATTTATCCCGCCGATTCGTTGGCTATGAAGGCTAATGCCGCTCAGATGCCTGGTATAGCAGTCTTCTCTGATGAAATGCGCGATGGCTTGCGTGGTCCTTTTAACGATGATAAGAAAGGGGCTTTCTTGGCTGGTCTTCCCGGCAATGAAGAGAGTATTAAATATGGTATCGTGGGGGCAATTGAGCATCCTCAAGTAGTGATGGACTCTGTGAACTACTCTTCAACAGCTTGGGCCGACGAACCTACTCAGATGATTAGCTATGTGTCTTGTCACGATGATATGAGTGTTGTTGACAGATTGAAAGCCACTATCCCTAATATTACTCCCGAGGAGATTGCTCGCCTTGACAAACTGGCGCAAACAGTAGTATTTACTTCGCAGGGTGTTCCTTTTATCTATGCGGGTGAGGAGATATTGCGTGATAAGAAAGGAGTACACAATAGTTATCAAAGTCCCGATTCTATCAACCAGATTGACTGGGATCGTAAGTCTACCAATCACGATGTGTTTGTTTATTATAAGAATCTTATCGACCTTCGTAAGTCGCACCCTGCCTTCCGTATGGCTGATGCCGATATGGTGAGAGAACATCTGCAATTTCTTCCTGTAGAGAGAGATAATCTGATCGCTTATCAGCTAACCGGTAATGCAAATGGTGACTCTTGGAAAGATATTATAGTAGCTTTCAATGGCCGTGATGTAGCAGCTCCGCTTACGGTTCCAGCCGGCAAGTATACCATCGTGGCTCGTGACGGTAAAATCGACAAGCGTGGCATGGGTTCGATTACCGGACCAAACGTAATGGTTCCTGCTCAATCGGCATTGATTATTTATAAGCAATAAATACATACCCCACTTCTTAAAGTGATGATATATAATATAGAAAGGTAGGCTAGTCCTACCTTTTTTTGTTTAGCAAAAGATGAGCAAGTCTGCCATAAGAATTGCCAATTTTGTTAAACTAAATGCCCTCTTATCTGTTTTCTTTTAAAAAAGATATAGCTATGATAATAGATTTGGGTAAATGGATGAACAACATCCTTCTAGATTGGGGGGTAGCTCCAAAGATTGCAAATATGTTTGATGAAACAATTATTGCTTGTTTGATGATAATAGTGGCAGTATGCTTGGATTTCATTTTTCGAGGAATATTCGTAGGAGGACTGAAACAATATAATAAGAAACACGAACGGCATTGGATAGATCTGCTGCTTAAGCGTAAAGTGGTGAAACACTTTATACGAATCATTCCCGGGATATTGGTTTATATGCTTTTGCCATTGGCCTTTGTAAAGGGCAAACATCTATTGGGGCTTTTTGAGAAAATATGTGCTATCTATATTACCATGATGATAGCCTTCTCTATAGTGAGTACTCTGTTGATGTTTCTGGATATTTATGAGACGCGTGACAGTAATAAGAATCGACCAATGAAAGGGCTTATTCAGGTATGCGAAGTCATAGTCTATTTTATTGCTGCGATCATTGTTATTTCAGTACTTATCAATAAATCGCCCACCACACTGCTCACCGGTTTAGGAGCCTCGGCCGCTATTTTAATGTTGGTTTTCAAAGACAGTATTCTCAGTTTTGTGGCAGGTATACAACTCTCGGCGAATGACATGCTTCAGTTAGGCGATTGGATTCAGCTTCCTAACGGAGATGCCAATGGCTATGTGGAAGAGATAAGCATCAACACCGTGAAGGTGCGCAATTTTGACAATACTATTTCTACTGTGCCGCCATCAAATCTAGTAAATTCGTGTTTTAAGAACTGGCAGGGTATGTCCGACTCTGGAGGTCGAAGGGTAGATAAAACGATTATATTGGATATTAATACGTTGCAATTTTGTACATCCGACACGCTTGATAAATACCGTAAGATTCCGTTAATGGAAGATTATCAGCCGGCCGAAGGAGTGACACCAACCAACTCTCAGGTGTATCGTGTTTATATTGAACGCTATCTTAGAAGTCTTCCAATAGTGAACAAGGACCTCGATCTCATAGTAGCTCAGTTGCAACTAACCACCTACGGCTTGCCAATTATGGTTTACTTCTTCTCTAGCAATAAAGCTTGGAGAGATTATGAGATAATTCAATCTGATATTTTTGATCACCTCTTGGCAATGGTCCCTCAGTTTGACTTGAAGATTTATCAGTACAACTAGAGTTCTAAGAAAGAGTTGCTCAAGTAGTAAGACGGTAGCCTGCTAGTTAGAGCCAAATGCCCGCTTTTACATCGAAGATTCACGATGCAAAAGCGGGCATTTTCAATGTTTACTTCAGTCCATCCCTGGATGGACTGACAGATATAATCTCTTCCATCAAATCAATATCACTCACCACTTCACCAAGCATCAAATAACTATCCTTCTTACTCACCACCTTCTGATAAATCGCAGTAGCCGCTTCAGGATTATTCTCCTTAAAATGGGCGAGGCTACAAAGCACTCGTTGTTTAGACGACATCGTTTGGCTGGCCTGCTCTACATACTTCTTCAAAGTATCCGTATAGAGCTCATCGGCACGAGTAAGGTCCTTGCGATGGCATAGCTCCAAATAAAGTAATTCGCAATCTATCTCATTAGCCAATACACCAATTATCTCTTTTGAATGACCGTGAAGGTCGTCTAGCATAGCATGAGCGCTGTCGTATTCGCGCTTATCAATTAGTCTAGAGGCAAATGTCAAGCGTTCGCTCACCTGGAATACATTCTTGTAATCTGTCACTTCTCTATTTTTGAACCACTCTTCGGGCATATCGCGTGGGCGTATGCCTTGCTGACAAGCGGCATTTATATAGAGTTGTGTCAAGATGTTCTGTTTAGATTCATTGTCTTTGGCAACCAATCGGATGTTGTAACCGTCGTTGGTGATGCCACCCACCTTTAGAGGCAAACCGTTGAGCAGGGCAAATAGTAGCCCTATCACCCACATATACAATGCAAGGAAATCAAGGTAAAGGTTGTCCGCTCTCATCCAGATGAAGAAAAAGAGAATAGCCGTTGCAAAATTTAGCAATGCTCCACCTGCCAGATAACCAATCACCGCCTTTCTGCTAGGTGTCTCTTCGGGTGGCGACAATAGGCATTGTCCGCCTGTTCCTGCAATATGAAACTTCTTTATCTTATACTTTCCCTCTTCTTTTATTAAAGTAAGGTTGGCCACTCGAAAGGATACAAACTTAAACTTGTACCACAGTCCCGCAATGAGATGGCCCGCTTCGTGCAAAATAATTTGGAGGCATGCAGCGATGACAAGGGCACCTATGGAAGTTGCGCAGCTGATAAGGATCTTTATGATTCCTGCTTTAGCATAGATCTCTTTTAATTCGCTGAGTGTGGTATCGGTAAAAATAAGGATACCTACTACGATGATGCTTACTCCAACAAAGGTGCTGACTAGAAAAGTAGAAAAGAATTTAAGGAACTGTTTCATTACTGTTTAGTTGATTAAGAGCGCAAAGATATTTAATCTTCTTACTCTGTCTCTCTATTCAGTATAGAAAAACTGTTCGAATTTGGAGCTGGTGTTCAATATCGGACACTCTGTGTTTTGTCTATAATACATTATATCAGTGTTTTAAGTCAGTGGTACACGCTTTGTCTTATAATAGACAAAAACAGAATGACAATGAAAAGATTGACTATAATAATAGCTACCCTTCTCGCAATGCTAATGAGGGGAAAGGCACAAGAGAGCAACCGCATCATCACCCTAGATGAAGCTATCACCCTGGCGCGTGTGCAGAGTGTAAATGCAGCTGTGGCCTTGAATGAACTGAAAACCGCTTATTGGGAGTATCGCACTTTTAAAGCCAACCTGCTGCCCGAAGTCAATTTTGGAGCTGTGGTGCCTAGTTACAATAAGAAGTACAACTCTTATCAGCAAGAAGATGGTTCGTACACCTTTGTGCGAAGCAATTATATGAATATTAATGGTGAGCTTTCTATCAATCAGAATATATGGTTCACGGGTGGGGTGATTTCGCTCAATACCTCCTTAGACTTCCTGCGTCAGATGGACAATGGTAAGGGTAATCGGTTTATGACGGTGCCTGTGGCGCTCACCTTGAATCAGCCCATTCTTGGGGTGAACAATATTAAGTGGGACAGACGCATAGAGCCGGTGCGCTATGCCGAGGCAAAGGCGGCTTTCTTGTCAGCCACCGAAGAAGTGACGATGACTACCATCAACTATTTTTTCAATCTGCTACTTGCCAAAGAGAACGTAAATATTGCTGCTCAGAATCTCGACAATGCTACTAAACTATACGACATAGCCAAGGTGAAGAGGGAAATGGGACAGATCAGCGAGAACGACTTGCTGCAGCTCGAACTGAATAAACTTAATGCACGTTCTACCCTTACCGAGAACGAGAGTGCGCTAAAGAGCAATATGTTTAAACTCCAATCTTTTTTAGCGTTGGAGGATGATGCGATGCTAGAGCCCGTGGTGCCCGATGCACTACCCAATATGGTGTTAGACTATAGCAATGTGCTAGATAAAGCATTGACCAATAATAAGTTTGCCCAAAACATACGTCGTCGTCAGTTGGAAGCCGATTACGAGGTGGCTAAGGCAAAGGGTAATATGCGTCAGATTTCGCTATTTGCACAAGTGGGTTATACGGGTACCGACTCCGATCTAGGGCAAGCTTACAACCGCTTGAAGGATAACCAAATTGTGGAGATTGGATTCCAGATACCTATTGTGGATTGGGGTAAGCGTCGGGGTAAGGTGAAAGTGGCACAGAGTAACCGCGAAGTCACTGAAAGTCGTTTGCGCCAAGAGACTATGAACTTCAACCAAAACCTTTTTATCTTGGTGGAGCAGTTTAACAATCAGTTGGCACAACTACAGATAGCCGATAAGGCGGACGAGATAGCCGAGAAACGCTACAAGACCAACATAGAGACCTTTATGATTGGGAAGATTTCGACCCTCGATCTCAACGACTCGCAGGTGACCAAAGATGAGGCTAGGCAACGATTGATTACCCAAATGTTCTACTATTGGTATTACTATTATCAGCTAAGAAGTCTCACCCTATGGGATTTCGCAGAAAACACCACCATAAATGCCGATTTTGAGCGTATTGTAAAGCAATAAAGTTAAATATTTGTCTATTTTTGCAAAACTATGATACTGATAATCGACGACGATAGCGCTATACGTTCCTCTCTGAGCTTTATGCTGAAACGTGCCAAATATGATGTGCAAGCGGTAGGTGGCCCGCGCGAAGCCATTGAAGTGGTGCGCAGTGTAGCTCCTTCCTTGATCTTGATGGATATGAACTTTACCCTCTCTACCAATGGTGAAGAGGGTTTGACACTTTTGAAACAGGTCAAGATATTCCGACCCGAAGTGCCGGTGATACTAATGACGGCATGGGGGAGTATTCAGCTGGCTGTGCAGGGTATGCAAGCCGGTGCCTTCGACTTTATCACTAAGCCGTGGAACAATATGGCACTAATGCAACGCATAGAGACTGCTCTGCAACTGACTGCCACGGATAAGAAAGTGCAGGAGGATGGGGAGATAGAGAGTTTCGACCGTAGTCTTATTATAGGAAAGAGCAAGCCATTGATGGATGTGTTGGCAACTATCAAGCGTATAGCCAAGACCAATGCTTCTGTATTGATTACCGGAGAGAGTGGTACAGGCAAGGAGCTGATAGCCGAAGCTCTACATCGCAACAGCCCACGTACAAAGAAACCCTTTGTAAAGGTAAATCTGGGCGGTATTTCGCAATCGCTTTTCGAGAGCGAGATGTTTGGCCACAAGAAGGGAGCTTTTACCGATGCTTCGTCCGACCGCGTGGGGCGCTTTGAGTTGGCCGATAAGGGAACTATCTTCCTAGACGAAATAGGTGATTTGGATTTGAGCTGTCAGGTCAAACTGCTACGTGTGTTGCAAGAACAGACTTTCGAAGTACTCGGTGATAGCAAACCACGCAAGGTCGATATCCGTGTGGTAAGTGCCACCAATGCCGACTTGCCGCATATGGTAGCTCAACGTATTTTCCGAGAAGATCTATTCTATCGCATCAACCTGATAACTGTTCATCTGCCGGCCTTGCGTGAGCGTCGCGACGATATTCCATTGCTTGTGCGCTACTTTGCCCGTCGTCAATGTGAGGCCAACGCTATGCCTTATGTCGATTTCGCACCGGATGCCATGGCCTACCTCAGTAGCTTGCCCTATCCCGGCAATATTCGTGAGCTGAAGAATCTAGTGGAACGTACGCTTCTTGTGAGCGGTAAAGAGTTGCTAACTGCTGCTGATTTCAAGGCTCAGACTCTTCAGATAAGCGATGCAAGAAACTCTCAAGCATCTTTTCAAGGCATGACACTGGAGGAGATTGAGAAGCAAACCATCTTGCAAGCACTGGAGAAATACACCAATAACATATCGCAAGTAGCCAACGCTTTGGGCATTAGTAGAGCCGCCCTCTACCGCCGTTTGGAGAAGTTTGGCATATCTACTAACGAATAACTAGTCCACTCGAAAACCGATGAAACTTAAATTCTACTTCCTATTATTAGCACTACTCATTCTTGCTGTATGGGGAGTACTGTTTGTTATCACCATCGAGCAACGAGGTACCCTCTTCTATATCACCGAAGGGCTGCTCACCTTGAGTCTATTCTTCCTGCTCTTCTTTTATCGCAAAGTGTTGAAGCCTATGGAAAGTATAGGCAACGGTATGGAGTTGCTTCGTGAGCAAGACTTTAGTAGTCGTCTCACCAAAGTGGGGCAGATTGAGGCCGACCGCATCATCACCATCTTTAATCGTATGATGGATCAGCTGAAAGAAGAACGCTTGCGCCTACGCGAGCAGAATCATTTTCTCGATCTGCTAGTCAGTGCCTCACCAATGGGTGTCATTATTCTTACCTTTGATGGAGAGGTGTCACTCATCAACAAGGCAGCACTCCGCTTTTTGGGAGTAGCAACCGAAGCAGAAGTCAAGGGATTAACTTTCGATAAAATCGCCACTCCACTAGCCGAAGAGATTGCACGAATCCCTAAAAATACTACCTATACAGTCCGTCTAAGCGATGCGATGATCTATCGTTGCTCGCGTTTATCTTTTGTAGATCGTGGATTTGCCCATCCGTTTATCTTAATAGAAAGTTTAACATCCGAAGTAGTAAAAGCCGAGAAGGTGGCCTACGAGAAGGTGATACGCATGATTGCCCACGAGGTAAACAATACGGTAGCTGGACTGACATCTACCTTGGATAGTGTAGACACTGCCCTTGAAACAATGGAGGAAACAGAAGAGATTCGAGAAGTAATGAAGGTTTGTGTGGAACGCTCCTACAGCATGAGCACCTTTATTACCAACTTCGCTAATGTGGTGAAGATACCGGAAGCTCAACTTGATCTCACGCCCATCAATCAACCCGTCAATGCTTGCAAAACCTTTATGGAAGGTCTTTGCCTTACTAAGGGTGTCAATCTTCATATCGAACTTGCTGAAGAGAATCCATTGGTTAAGATGGATGCTTTGCTTTTCGAGCAAGTGTTAATCAATATCATTAAGAATGCGGTAGAGAGCACTAGCACAGGAGGTCATGTCACTATTTGTACCGCTGCCGATGCTGCTATTGAAGTGATAGATGATGGAGTAGGGATTGATAAAGAGGTAGAGGCAAAACTCTTCTCGCCTTTCTTCTCGACTAAACCCAACGGCCAAGGTATAGGGCTACTGTTTACTCGCGAAGTGCTCAATGCACACCATTGTACCTTCTCTTTGCGTACCTATGCTGATGGTTTAACTCGCTTTAAAATAGCGTTTAAACAGTGATTAAATAGCAAATAAAAAAGAGGCAAATATGACTTCGCCTCTTCTATGATAGTATTACATTTGCTTATAATCCTTTGCCAATCCACCTTCGCTCGTCTCCTTGTAGAGCGATGGAAGATCGTGGCCGGTCTGCTTCATCACTTCCACAACTTTGTCGAACGATACACGGTGAATGCCGTCGCTGAACGAGGCAAATATATTGGCATCCAAAGCACGAGCAGCCGCATAAGCATTGCGTTCGATGCAAGGAATCTGTACCAATCCGCAAACGGGGTCGCAAGTCATGCCTAAGTGGTGTTCTAAGCCCATTTCGGCGGCATATTCTATCTGTGCCGGGCTACCTCCAAAGAGTTGGCTAGCAGCCGCCGAAGCCATGGCACAAGCAACGCCCACCTCGCCTTGACAGCCTACTTCTGCCCCCGAAATAGAGGCATTGTGCTTCACTATATTTCCTACTAATCCGGCGGTTGCCAATGCTCTAAGCATACGAATTTCACTGATGCCGCGGCTTTTATAGAGATGGTAAAGCACAGCCGGAACAACGCCACACGCACCGCAAGTAGGAGCTGTGACAATCTTGCCGCCAGAAGCATTTTCTTCACTTACAGCTAGTGCATACGAAAATACAAGTCCTCGCGATTGCAAAGCCTCTTTATAGTCCGATGCTCGTATGAAATAGCTAGAAGCTTTTCGCCTTAGATTTAGCGGCCCGGGCAACACACCCTCAGCGTCAAGCCCTCTTTTAATGGCCGCTTTCATCGTGTTCCATACCTCAGCTAGGTAGTCCCAAATGTCGTCATTCTCGCATTCTTTTACATATTCCCAATAAGTTTTGCCCGTCCTCTCGCACCACTCTAATATATCTGTCATATTGCCCATTGTGTAGACCTCGGGCGATTCAATAGTAGATTCTTCTCTGTTCTCGGCAAGTGCTCCGCCACCAACGCTATAAACTGTCCAATTCTCTACCAAACGATCTTTCTCATCGAAAGCGGCAAAAGTCATGGCATTGGGGTGAAAGGGGAGAAAAACCTTTGGTTGCCACACAATCTCTACCGGTGCAGCGGGTTGGAGTGTATCGATGATGGCAACATCTGTCATGTGCCCTTTGCCCGTTGCAGCAAGGCTACCATAAAGTGTCACCTTGAAGCGGGTTGCTTCTGGGTGGCGCGCCAAAAACTCTTCTGCGGCTTTGCGTGGACCCATGGTGTGACTACTCGATGGCCCTGTGCCAATACGATATAACTCCTTAATCGATTTCATACGTTTTCTATATTTATATTGTATCTGTAATGTCTATAACCACTTCTTGCGCTTCAAGTAAATGCTAATAAGAACCGCTGTGATTATCATGATGGACCAAGCTAGGAAATAACCATATTTCCAGTTTAATTCCGGCATAATTGCGAAGTTCATACCCCATATTCCAACAAGAAAGGTCAAAGGTATGAAAATAGTAGATACCACGGTAAGTCGTTTCATAATTTCGTTTCTACGAATATCGTTGTTAGATATATATAGGTCGACTAATGACGAAAGAGTTTCACGGCAAATCTCCATCGTTTGAAGCACAAACTGTAAATGGTCGTTCACATCATTGTAGAAAGCTTTGTTCGACCTATAAATTAGTGAGTTTTCGCTTCGTAGAAGTTTTGAGAACTGTTCCTTAAGTGGCATCACCCCTTTTTTAACTGTCATATATTGTCGCCTTAACCCCTGTATCTGAATGCCAATATCCTGATTGTTGCTAAGTGTCAACAGTTCATCTTCTAACTCCTCCAATTGGTCCTCAATATTATTGACGATGGTGATATAGTTGCTCATAATACCACTCAATAGCACGCTGAGGAGATAGTCGCTCGTTCTAGTGCGAATCTTCAACACATCGCGCTTGATGGCTTTCTCCACGCCACAGAAGAATTCTGTTTCTTCTTCTAGGAAGGTTAGTACAAAGTTTTTGCCCAGAATGATGCAGATTTGTTGCTGCTCTAGTTCGATAATCTCTAACTCCTCATCTGCTGTTTTACGTGTGAAGAGTTTGATGATGATAACTGTGTAGTCATCATGTACCTCAATCTTTGTGGGTTGGTTGGGGTCGAGAATATCTTGCACCACGAGAAATTCCACCTTAAAGTAGTTGCAAATCTCTCGTATCATCTCTGTATCTTTCATCCCGTGTACTTGCAGCCAATTCACCTTGTTGGCATTCAAATATTGGCTAATGTTGATAAAGTTCTTCGAACTGTGGTTTTCTTCTCCTTGTGCGTTGTAGGTGCAGAGGTGAAGATGAGTTGGTGTATCACTTTCGCCGGTATAAATTAGTCTATCACTTAACAGACTGCTATTATCTAAGTCTATATTTTCCATGTACCGAGAGTTTGGGGTCTATATTATTTAAGTTAAAACAACATTACGCCTCCCTTTGTTCTTTTTGGGTATTTCTTATGCCGCTTGACGGTACGACAAAGCCCGATATAGTGCTTATGACTATACCGGGCTTTACTAATAGTTTATTTAATCTCTTAAGCCTCTTTGTTATTTTTAGACTTCTTTGCTGTTCCCTTATAAACAAGGATGGCAATAACCACTAGTACTACTGCGCAGATCACAAGGCTAACCTCGCGGCTATAGGTAGTAACGGTAGCAATGAGTTGTTCTTCCGACTCGATTCCGGGAACCTTAGACATATAGTAACCCAAAGCAGCAAGGATACTGTTCCAGATGCCTGCACCGATTGTAGTATAGAGCAAGAAAGTAGACACCTTCATGCGGGCCAAACCTGCAGGAATTGAGATAAGCTGACGCACTGCAGGAATCAAACGTCCGACAAATGTAGAGATTGCACCGTTCTTGTCGAAGTAAGCCTCTGCATTTTGCACCTTCTTCTCATCGATAAGACACATGTGGCCAAAACGGCTATTGGCAAACTTATAGATGATGGGACGTCCCAACCAACGAGCCAAGAAGTAGTTGATTAGCGCACCAAGGTCTGCTCCGATTGTTGCAAACAATACCACTAAGAAGACATTCATCTCATGATTAGTAGCAGCTTTCCAAGCAGCAGGAGGTACAACCACTTCTGAAGGGAAGGGGATAAATGAGCTTTCAATAGTCATTAGGATCGTAATGGTCCAGTAGTTAAGGTGTTCTAGGCACCATTGAATAAAAGTAACAGATTCCATGGAAGGTGTTAGTTATAAGTAGATTTATAAAATTGATAAACGTTTTCTGACCTCTTCAATAAAGTCTTGATAGTCTTTTAATGACTCTGGATCTTCATCTTCAAGGATGGAAGCAGGCAGAGCGGCAAGGCTATCAATAGGGAAGGGGTGTTCCAATCTTTCATTGTATTTGCAAAAGGCATCAGCATCGAAGAATATCATGCTCACGGTTGTAAGGCGTTGACACAGACCTGCATATTCAGGTTCCATTTCGAAGGCTTTTTCGAAAAGCAAACGAGCATACTCGTAGTATTGGTAATCGAATGCGTAGTCTCCAATCTGGATATAGGCTTCTATAGAGTTGTCGATCTCGAGGCCTCTCTCGAATGCTTGTTTTGCACTATCTGTATCGCCTTTGGCCATGTTAGTTAAGCCTACGATGATAAAGGTATGAGCACTATGGGGCTCTAACTTCATGCTTCGTTGACACATCACTTCGGCTTTCTCTAGGTCGTTTACCTTACAATAGCACAAGGCCAAATTGGAGTAGATGCCCGAATAGAGAATCTCCGGATCTTCTTCGCAAGTGATAGTGTTGAGCGCTTTTTCGAGATAGTTTACACCCTCTTGCCATTTTTGCTCGTTTACAAATGAAAGTCCCAAAAATACGTAGGCAAAGTAAGGCGCAATGCCGTTGTAGGCAATAGCTTTCTCGTAGAGCTGAGTAGCTTCCTCGATATTGTTGAGTTGAATTTGAGTGTTGGCTCTTACACAATAGGCCTCGCCATAGGTGTCATCTATTGTTAAAGCAAAGTCGGTGGCATCGAGTGCTTCGGAGTAATCTTCTTTCAAGAAGTGACACTTAGCTATCTCTGTCCAAAACTTAGCGCTATAGGGATCACCGTCTAGTAGCTTATTGTATAGTTCGATGGCCTTGTCTGCATCTTTATCGCTAAAGGAGTAGCAGTAGGCTAGGGATTCTGTCAACAGTCTACTTTCGCCAAACTCTGCAATAGTTTTTTGTACCCAATCAATGCAGTATTGTGGGAATCCCATCTCAAGGTAAAGTCGGATGATACATGATACTACATCTTCCTCGGGTTTGCCTTCGAACTGTATAGAGTTGATTACAGTATTGGCTGCACCTAGCTTACCTTCGTTTAGAAGAATCTCGGCTTGAAACAACTTCACCTCGGTAAGGTCGGGTTCAGCAATCTCTTCGATTACTTCTTTGGCCTTATCGTAGTTCCGGCTGTCCAGGTAGAGAAGGGCATGCTCTAGTAAGATTTTTGTATTGTTGGGATGAAGTTGCAAACCATATTGGATGGCTTGTAGTGCTTCCTCATATTTCTCTTCGTTGATGTACCAGTTTGCAATATCTGCAAATTGGTCGGCATCCATATAGATGCTTTTACCTTCGGCTTGAGCAGCTTCGAAGCTTTTTAGTAGCTCTTCTAGCTCTGTCATGTATTCGTTGTCACTATTCATTGGTAAGGCTGGTATTGGTTTGTTGAATAACTAACAACCGACGAAGGGTTAGTTTGTTGTTTATGATTGTAACCTTTTTAATTCCAGGTCAATGGCAGAGAAAGACAATATATCCTTCTCTGCCATTTATCTAGATGTGTGGGTTTACTTATTTTTCTTGCTCCAAGTATCTTTCAAACCAACTGTGCGGTTGAAGATTAATTTCTCTGGAGTAGAGTCTTTGTCGATGTTGAAATAACCGATGCGTTGGAACTGTAGGTACGAAAGGTTAGGCAGTTCGGCTGCATATTTTTCGATGTAACAGTTGTTCACTACTTTCAATGAATCGGGGTTGATTACCTCTTTCATTGCATCTACTACGTCGAGTCCTTTCTCTTCGCGAATCGCAGAGATTTCGTCGCGTGGGTTTTCTACTTTCCAAAGTCTGTCGTATAAGCGAACTTCTGCTGGTAGGCAGTGTGCAGTGCTCACCCAGTGCAAAGTTCCTTTAACCTTGCGGCTTGCGCCCGGCATACCGCTCTTGCTATCTGGATAGTACTCGCAATAGACTTCGGTCACCACATCGTTCTCATCTTTTTTGCAACCGGTACAGGTCACGATATAGCCATTCTTTAGACGTACATCTTGGCCCGGAGTCATACGGAAATACTTTTTAGGTGCATTTTCCATAAAGTCATCACGCTCCATCCATAGTTCGCGGCTGAACTCAATGATGTGTGAACCAGCTTCCGGATCTTCAGGGTTGTTGATGGCTTCCATCTGTTCCACTTGTCCTTCAGGGTAGTTGGTGATAATTAGCTTGACTGGGTCTAGTACAGCAGATATACGTGTAGCGCGAGCGTTCAAATCATCGCGTAGAGCACTTTCGAGTAGCTCAAATTCATTGAGTGCATCGTAAGTGGTATAACCAATCTTGCCAATGAAATTGCGGATTGACTCAGGCGAGTAACCACGACGACGGAAGCCGCTGATAGTTGGCATACGTGGGTCATCCCAGCCATTTACTAAGCCCTCTTTTACCAAAAGCAAAAGGTTGCGCTTACTCATCAGCGTATAGGTTAAGTTCAGCTTGTTGAACTCGTACTGACGTGGGCGATTATCATTTAGGTCTTTACCCTGCTTCAACCAATCGATATAAAGGTCGTAAACAGGACGGTGCACCACGAACTCTAGGGTACAAAGCGAGTGAGTCACCCCTTCGAAGAAGTCACTTTGACCATGTGCGAAGTCGTACATAGGATAAGCCTTCCAAGTAGTACCTGTGCGGTGGTGAGGGTGTTTCACAACGCGATAGATGATAGGATCGCGGAAGTGCATATTGGGGTTGGCCATATCGATTTTAGAACGCAATACCATTGCTCCCTCTTCGATTTCGCCTGTATTCATTTTCTTGAAAAGTTCTAAGCTCTCTTCAATAGGTCTGTCGCGGTAAGGACTATCGATACCGGGTTGAGTAGGTGTACCTTTCTGCTTAGCAATCTCTTCGGCTGTTTGTTCGTCGATATAAGCTTTGCCCTCTTTAATCAATTCAATGGCAAAGTCCCAAAGTTTTTGGAAATAGTCTGATGCATAGTACACATTGGCCCAGTCGAAACCTAACCATTTGATATCTTCTTCGATAGCTTCTACATACTCCACATCCTCCTTTGTAGGATTGGTATCGTCGAAACGAAGGTTGCAGATACCGCCATGCTCAGCTGCAATACCGAAGTCCATGCAAATAGCTTTTGCATGTCCGATGTGTAGATAGCCATTCGGTTCGGGTGGGAAACGAGTCTGGACTTTTCCACCATTTTTACCTTCTTGGAGGTCTTTCTCTACAATTTGTTCGATAAAGTTGAGGCTTTTCTTTTCATTTGCTGCCTCTTCGTGTTTAATATCTGTCATAACGGTAGTTTTTTCTAATAATATAGTCTGCAAAAGTATATAAAAAGTTGGAACCTAGGAAAGAAAGCTTTCTATTTGATTTGTAAGAAATGCAAAATGGAAGCCATGATTTGTGCCCGCTGTGCTTCGCTCTCTATGTTCTCAAAAGGGAAACCCATCACGAAAGTGCGATAATTGCCCTTATAGGCCACTGCTGCCGAAGTGCTGTTGCCATAGGCCATGGCTGAGAAAGAGCCATTTACAGGCTGTAACGACTCGGGTGCTGACAGTGTGTAGAAAGCCGAGTTAGGCTTTTGTGATAGTCGAATAGTAGTTCCCATGCCATTTACGGTCGAACTACCTTCTCCTCTTTGGGTAGATTGATAGCCATACTTCAACACGTTTTGTGTGAAGCCGCGTTCCGATTCAGAGTTGTTCATATCGCTACCGATGTAAGAACCACTTACTAGAAGGTTACCCCCCGAGTTGCAGTAATTTTGTAGGCGATTTTGCATCTTAGAAGTAAATGTTTTGTAGTACTTACTGTTGTTCTGGTCCTCTTTTTCCAAACCCAATATCAAGTCGACCACGGAGAAGTTGTTGAGATGGACTAGCCCATTTTCTACAGCCTCGTCGCTACACGATACAAAGCTATAGCCGCCTGCTGCCTGCACTGCTTTGCCGTGTAAGAAAGGGTAGTCAAAGCTATTGCCGGCTATCTTTACTCCGGCCAATTCGTTTTCGCAGTAGCCTAGACTGCCTTTACCCTCTTTGCCACCTTGCTTGCGGTCGAATACCTGCTGCGCGCCGGCTAAGGCTGTGGTATAAAGATAGGGCACCCCTGGGTGGGCTGATACATCAAATCCCGCCTGAGTAGAATTGTTGAGCACTGCCGGTCCGGCTACGCGGTCAAATCCGTTTACTATCAATACGCGGCCTCTCTCATTATTGGCTATGCTGGCAGCCAGTGTCTCCGATGGAAAACTCTCTCCACCACGATTTACGGCAGAAATCTTAAACGAGTAGATCAAATCGGGCTTTACGCTAACAGTATAGAAAGGTGATTTTACCTTTACTCCATTGTCGAAAGCACCGTTGTTGATACGTGTATAGACGATATACTCGTCTGGGCTTGCGGTTGGTTCCATAGGATCTTCTTCGCCCAACCAAGCTAGCTCCAGAGTATTTTTCTTTTTTCCAAAATTGATGGAGAAGTGGCTTACTGGCAAAGGCTGTACAGTATAAGGTTTGTTGTATTGTTGGCTCACATACTTCAATATCCCCTTGTAGAGTGCACGCGAAGCGGTAAACTTAAAGTTAGGGTCGTGTGCCCACTTCATGTCTGCAAAGTTTTGGTGCGAGAGCAGTTCAATGATGGTCGAGGCGGTAACGGGCAATCGCGTTTCGCTATAGTTGGCATTGCGCAAGGCACGGCGAGTCCATGAGGTGCGGAAGGTGCTCTTTATATCGCTCTGAAGTTCTGTGAGCAAGATGTCCGATAGATCGCGTGACGCATAACGGTCGGTACCATTGCTTAGTTTACCCTCATTAAAGTCAGGTGTGTAGATGCCTAGAGAACCAATGATGCCATCGCTATTGCTGTGGCCTGCATCGGTGTGCAAAGACAAATAGAGCTCGATAGGTACACCTAGCCCCTCTTGTTTTGGGTTGAATGCCGAGCCTCCAGACAGATAATTTATCATGTACGAGCGTGTATTTATGTCGTCGATATAGTCGTTCTCGCCTGCGCGTCCACCATAAACGTTGTAGGGCATACCGTACCATTGTGCTGTGTAGCGAGCTCCCTCAATGAAGCGCGGCATACCGCTAATCGAGTTGCCGCGAACAATGTTGCCTTTGCCGCCACCTAAGCGAATGGCATCGGCGCTTACCACCCCTTTTTCTTTGCTTTGATTGGTGAGTATCACCATTCCTGTGATATCTCTTCCTTTGTCGAAATCGAATGTACCTAGATAGACCCAAGTGCCACCGCCAATCTGTTGGTTCACCGTAAATTCGGTGACACCTCCGTTGTGAAACACCAAGTATTTGGCATCCGACACACTGTTGGGTAGGGTTTGGTAAGAAACATAAACCGCATAGCTACCCGATTCTGAGATCGAAGGAATCCATTGTGCAAATGCTCTATCTTTCTTCTTCTCCGTGCCAATGTAGCGGGCAGTGCCTTGTGTAAAAGGGTTCTCCCCATCGCGCAGATAGCTGCCCTTTTGTGCGAAGCCTCTTCTAGAAGATGTAGTCCAGCGTTTTTTTCTATTTCCCTCTTCAATATAAAGAGAACCATTGCTCAGATCATTGTCTACAATTACTTCATTAGTCTGCGTATCGCGCTCACGCGGAGTCACCACCGATGCTCCTGCATTTTCTAGCATTGGTATCAGATAAGGAAGCACAAACGATTGAGTCAACAAATCTTCGGTAGTGCAGAATAGGTTAGGGCGTTGCCATTCCCATTTACTTGTCTTCGTGTTATAGTACATCCCGTGACTTTGTCCCACACCTATGTACTTATCCGATAGCCCATCTTTTACGGCATAGGGCTTGGAGATATTATTCACCCATGGATTGGCAAGTTCTTCCATTCCCTTTGGGTGCATTCTCGATTTATCTTTATCCTTCTTTCTATATAGGTTGGGTACAAGCGTTTCAATAGATTTGCCTTCAGTGTAAACCGTTAATTTGTAGTTGGCAACTGGGCGTGGCAACTGGTCTTTTAACTCTTTGTAAATGCGTTGCACCACTGTGGTAGTGAAAGGTTGATTGGCAAATCCCTCCGAAACATAGATGGCAAGAGTTTTACGTCTTTCGTCCAACTCTATTTTTTGCAATGTTGTTTTGCGAATTTGAACGTCTGTGGTATATTGATTGAAGTAGCTGCTCACTACCTCTTCTACTCCTTTTTGAGAGACTTGTGCCACAGTTGGCAAAAAACTAAAAACCAACAAAAAAAGAATAACTCCTATTCTTGACATAAATAGCGGGATTTGATATTATTATTGGACACAAAAATAGAAGAAAATAGTTGGCACGCGTTAAGTGATTGCTCTTTTAGTTGAACCCCGCTTTCTTATTTATACTTTTTTTAGATTCTGGGAGAGTGTGTTCCTTGATTGTATGTTGTTGATAATCAGTGTGCATTTTGCGATGTTGGTGAGTAGCTGTTGTCACCGTGCTGAGTAGCCTTTGCCTGCTTGGTAGCAACAGCTACTCAGCACGGTGGCAAGGCGTGGTCAATAATGTAGGTAAGGGTGCTTGATTTTAGTCTGTAAGATGTCACAAAAAAAGCAAAGCCATCAATAGCTTTGCTTTTTTAGCATATAGTAATTTTTGGTTACACGGTTATAGGGGGACGTACTCTACAAAAGCCTCCATAGCTTCGTAGCTAGCAAGGCCCAACTTGTCGTACAAATCGGCTGTAGCTCGGTTTCGCTCTTCGCTCCGTTGCCAAAAGAGGCGTTCGTCATTGCCTAGGAAGGGTGCACTTTCCATTTGAGATTGATGCTTCAAAATAGAGTTGCGTTTAGCACGAAGCTCTTCCGGGCTGATAGGCACAGCCATTTCAATATTCTCAATTTCCCATTCAGCCCACGCACCGCGATACATCCAGATGCGGCAATCTTCTAGCCACTTGGCACCTTCTTGCTTCTCTAGGTCTATCGCTGCAAATACCGAGTCGGTACATACGCGATGGGTGCCATGAGGGTCTGCAAGGTCGCCTGCCACAAATATCTGGTTGGGTTGAAGTTCTCGCAATAGACTGCGCACAATCTCTACATCTTCTTCACTGATTGGATTCTTCTGAATCTTACCTGTTTCGTAGAAAGGCAAGTCAAGGAAATGACAGTGGTCTAGTGGTATAGAGTTGTATGTACAAGCGATACGTGCTTCGCCACGTCTTATTAAACCTTTAATGGTCAGGATATCGCGGTTGTCTAGATCGCTGTCTTTCTTATTTTTTAGATATTTGCGTATTTCTGCATACTTGTCATTTATCACTTGATCTTCGCCGTTGTTGAACAGCTGATTGAAACCGTTGATAAAATGCAAGAAGCGGAGCACCTCTTCATCTCCAACAGCGATGTTCCCCGAAGTCTCGTAGGCCACATGCACATCATGGTTTTGTTCCACTAGTCGGCGTAGCGTTCCTCCCATCGAAATCACATCATCATCGGGGTGAGGTGAGAACACCAATACACGTTTGGGATAGGGAGTGGCGCGTTCCGGACGGTTAGTGTCGTCGGCATTTGGCTTGCCACCCGGCCATCCAGTGATGGTGTGTTGCAGGTCGTTGAATATCTTTATATTTACATTGTAGGCCGATCCAAAGAGAGCCAACAATTCACTTAAACCATTTTCGTTGTAATCTTTATTAGTCAGTTTCAAAATAGGCTTGCCTGTTTGCATACAGAGCCACACGATGGCGCTTCTGATAAGCTTATCGGTCCACTCGCACGATGTCACCAACCAAGGATGATGGATGCGGGTAAGAAATGAAGCGGCAGGCAAGTCGAGGGTGATATGCGCATTGTTGTGCGTTTGAAGATAAGAAGCTGGTATCGTATCGGTAACTGGACCTTCGACGGTTGCTTTAATCATCTTCGCTTTGTCTTCGCCCCATGCCAAAAGATGAATCTTCTTAGCACTGAGTATGGTCGATACACCCATAGTGATGGAGCTTACCGGTGTGCCCTCTATACTACCAAATAGTTTAGCAGCCTCCTTGCGCGAGTCATTATCTAGCAAGATGAGACGTGTAGTAGAGTTGAGTCGTGAACCGGGTTCATTAAAACCGATATTCCCCACCATACCGATACCAAGGAGAACAATATCAAGACCACCAAAACTCTCCATCCGCTGTTCGTACAAACGGCACACATCAAAGATGGCATCTTGAGGGATGGAACCATCAGGTGTGAAGATGTTCTGTTTGTCAATATCTACATGGTTGAGGAAGGCTTCTTTGAGGGAGTTGAAGTTACTGTTCACAGCATCGGGTGCAAGTGGATAGTACTCATAAAGGTTGAACACGATTACGTTGCGAAAGCTCAAACCTTCTTCGCGGTGCATCTTTATAAGTGCATTGAACACAGGCCGAGGAGAATTGCCTCCAGGTAGCGCCAATACACAGAATTTACCGGCTTTTTGTTTTTCGCGGATGGTGTGAGCTATGTCGAGTGCTATTTGTTGAGCACCCTCTTCTACCGATTCGTAGATGTCGGTAGGGATTTTTTCCAGTCGGGTAAGGACGGAACGTTCAAATGCATTCTCAGGTCGATAATAACGGGGGGCAACTCGATTGAGAGTGATTTGTGAGCTTAAATTAGTTTTCATAAACTCTTGTGTTAAGTTCTTAATTAGATTAAGCTGATTAGTATTTTTATTTTAAACTTAGCAAATATACGTAAAGAGTAGTATTGCGGGGTAACTTTTCGTTGCTAAATACAATGGCTCACTTTCTATTTAACATTTCTTTAAATAGAGAGTATGGGGCGAAATAAGAAAGAGGTAAGAGAGTGGAGCGTTTTACTCAATTTTAAATCGGTCGGCATCCATCCAAACGGGAAACTTGTCGCGGAAGCTGTTCAATGCTTCGAGGCTCAGTGCCTGAGTGGCATAGCCTTCTTGGTTGTTGGGTACAGAGGTGAGAAGTTCGCCTTTTGCAGAGTAGATGGCGCTACCACCATCATAGGGCAGGTTGTTGCCGTCGGTGCCAACACGGTTGACGCCACATACATAAACCTGATTTTCTAAGGCACGGGCTACTAGCAAGGCATCCCAAACTTTGCGTCTAGCTTTGGGCCAGTTGGCCACATAGATGAGGAGGTCATATCCATTGTCTACATTTCGGCTCCAAACAGGGAAGCGCAGGTCGTAGCATACTAATAGGCAGATGTTCCATCCTTTATAGGATATAATCTGTTGTTGTTGTCCGGCAGAGAAGTATTTCTGTTCATCTCCCATGCGGAACAGATGGCGCTTATCGTAATAAAAAGCATCTTGCGGAGTGATAAAAAAGGCACGATTGTAATAGTGTTCTTGATCTTTGCAGATAAAACTACCACAAAGTGCTAACTGGTAGAGCGCGGCATATTGCTTAAGGGTTTCTATGGTGTGTCCCGTGATGGGCTCGGCTAGCGCATCGCTCTCCATGCTAAAACCGGTAGAAAACATCTCGGGCAAAACAACAATCTCTGTTGCTCCGCGAAGCTCGTCGAGCTTGTCGCGGAGACAACAGAGATTCTTATCTTTATCGTTCCAAACGATATCAGTCTGAAGTATTGTAACACGGAGTGTATCCATCACAATAGATTAGAAACGATGATTTTGACTATACATTGCCAATAGTAAAGTTTTCAGGATGCTTTCCTTTAAAGTCTTTAAAGTAGAGTTTAATCTCCTTCATATCGGCTTCGATATCACCGGATGGCATCAACGACTTGGTAGAAGTGATTGTCTTTGTGGTGTAATCGATGCCAATCAGCACAATGGGTACATTGGCCTTTAGCGCAATATAATAGAAACCTTTCTTCCAGTTAGGGTTAGCCTTTCTAGTGCCTTCGGGTGTGATAGACAAGTGAAATATCTTCTTTTGAGCAAATACTGCAACCATCTGATCGACGAGTGAAGTTTTGCGCGAGCGGTCTACCGGAATGCCACCCACTGCTTTGAAAATTAATCCTAGTGGGAAAAAGAACCAATCTTTTTTCATCATGAAGCTGGTTTTTCTGCCAATGGCTCCATAATAAAGCTTACCGATGAAAAGGTCTAGGTTGCTGGTGTGAGGTGCGGCGCAAACCACACATTTATCAAAATTGGGTACGGTTACGTTGGTTTTCCAACCCAATATTTTGTAGTAGATGAAACTATATATCTTTTGCTTCATTACTTGCCTAATTTCTCAATACTATCAATTATTCCATTTACTTTATTGCTAAAGTCAGAATGGAACTTCTTATAAAAGCCTTTTACGTTGCCTGGCTCAGTGTGGCTGATGCGGCTGATAAAATCGGCATGCATATTGAGTACTTCGGTCATTACCTTATCTAGTTCGTTTTTGTCAATATTAGGGAACAATACGCGTTGAGCTACGCACTCTGCAAATAGTTCACTAGCAATGTAATTGACATTCTTTTTTAAATCTCTTCTTTTAGCCATAATAATAAATTTTATGAATGAATAGATACTACTTTAGGTGTAAAGATATGGACTTTCCCGTTCTTGTACAACAAACTAGACTAGAAATAGTAGCCAAGGTTAACGTAGAATGATGCTTTTTTAGATTGGTTAGAGTAACCAATAATTGCCTCTAAAGGTCCAAATATGCTACTGTATGCATATCCTGCACTCACCCCAAATCGAACAGTGTTATTGAATATGTCGTCAATTTCATCTCCCTGGAACAATACATTTCCGTTAAGCGTCACATAGTTGCTTTTGCCAAACTGCTGGCGCAATTTAAGGCCAACAATAAAAGCCGAATTTTGTGCCAAACTCATATGAGTGATACCTGCAAAAGGCATTTGTTGGGTAACAAATCTACCAAAGTAATTCCCACCAATGAAGTTGCTAAATGGATAGGCAATTTTGTTTCCTGCCAAAACGCGTCCGTAAACAGATGGTAGTATGGTAAAATTGTTGCTAGTAGAATATGCTCCTTCCCACGATGCATCAATTACTGAGAACGGACTGTTGTCATCGTATTTTACAAAATTATCGGTAACAAGCGAATAGCCTGCTCTAAAATTGGCTCCTCGTGTAGGGAAGTACGCTTTGTTGAATGAATTATAGTGTAACTTGATGAAGTAGGTAAAGAAATGTTCTGGACTAATCTTTAAATCGAACTGTGGAGAGTTATACAGTATATTGCTATACTTATAGTGCTCGAATCGTAAACCTAGTTCGAATAAGAGGTTTCTAAACCAAATGTCGGAGAAACTAAATTCCCCAAGATGATATTTGTAGGTGGTGTTATAGGCTTTTTTACCACGGTCGAAGATATTGATATCGTTGTATTCAAACTGGTAAGCAAAATTGAAATTGCGCATTTGTAAAGGCTCAATGCTATAGTCTAATCGTGCAAGATAGCGTTGTCCCAAACGGCCCGTGATGCCAATCTTGCTAGGAATTTTAGTTTTGAGATGTAGAGATGCATTGAGCAATAATGATGCTATTTCTTCAGAGTCGAAACGAACTCCAATGTTAATGTTTTTCTCATATTTTTCCTGAAGTAAGAAGGTCAGGTTATATTTACCATTCTGAGTAGGCGTTAATTTATAATTCACACTAGAGTAAGCTTGTCCACCACGCAAAATTGATAGGGCATTTTGGAGCTGCTGTTTAGTGATAAAAGGACTGTCTTCTTTAAGTTTACATTTACGTAGAAGCCACTTTTTATCATCATCTTGTATGCCTGTAAAACTAATATTATCGATATATATCTTTTTATCCTCAATGTAGGCAGATTGATAAACCGGGTAGTTTGGACGGTAATCGGGCTCGAGCCCTAATTTCTTTTTTAACTCAATCAGTTCAGGACGCTTCGCTTCGGCCGCTATCAAACCGCGTACCATTAGCGAGTCCATGTCGGCCTTTACAAAGCTATATGTTGAGTAGCCTTCAACGTCTACTTTAATATATACATCTGTCTTTTTTACGTTTTCTTCATACAGCCCTAACCCCGTAAGGCCAATGATTTGCATTAAAATTTCAGGCGTCGAGTTTAGTTCATCTACGGTCTTGAGGTTGTTTTGTACATCTACTCCAATAACGTAATCGGCACCCATGTCGAGGGCTATGTCCACAGGGAAATTGTCAATCATACCACCGTCTACAAGTATTGCACTGTCTATGCGCACAGGTGTGAAAACGGCAGGGATGGCCATACTTGAACGCATGGCGGTTGATAGGACACCTTCGTGGAAAACATATTTGGTTCCATTTACTACATCTTCCGAAACACATGCGAAAGGAATAGGTAAGTTGTCAAATCTTATGCTGTCATGGTAGCCCATCGTTAGCTCTTGAAAGAGGTTGTTGAGGTTGATGCCTTGGATCAAACCACCAGTTGCTTTTTTGCGGCTACTCTTGTTGATAGGGAGCGATAAAACAAACGTCTCGGCAGTTTTTCTCTGTGCCATGGTTTGTTCACTTCTTTTTATCTTATCACTCAAAAGAAAAGGCCAGTCTTCTTCATTAACAATAGCTTCAAGCTGATCTGGGGTATAGCCTATCGCACTTAATCCTGCAATAATCGATCCCATACTAGTACCTACAAGGTAGTCTATAGGGATACCTACTTCTCTAATTACACGTAAGGCATTAACATGGGCAACTCCCTTTGCGCCACCTCCGCTTAATACAACAGCAACCTTCTTTCTTGATTTTTCTTCTTGACCAAAAGATGGGTGCGCAGATATGATTAATAGAAGAAAGATTAATAATTTTGAAGTGATTTTGCTCATATGTAACCTTTTGTAAATTGATAATTAAGATAAAATTAACCTTGCAAATTTAATATGTTAAACGGATATTATGTAAAATTGTTCGATATTTCTACGCGCTTTTTCGGTTTTGTACTCTTCAAACGCTAATAAAAACTATAGTTTTAAATTTATTGTTTCGTATTGTGTCGTAAAAAGGATATTTACTTCTTTATTTTTCAAAAAAAAATGCGAAATTTGCCCCCGCAATCTATTCGATTTTATCAGAAACTGAACTTACTAACACCTTTAAATATTTTAAGAGAAATGACAAAAAGTGCATTACAAATCGCGAGGGCTTCTTATCAGCCCAAACTACCTAAAGCGTTGAAGGGAACTGTGAAGGCAGTCGAAGGAGCTGCAACGCAATCGGTAGCCGATCAAGAAGCTATTAAAGAATTATTCCCTAATACTTATGGTATGCCCATCATTACCTTTGAAGAAGGACAATCTGTAGATCGCAATCCTATTAATGTAGGTGTGATTCTATCTGGTGGTCAGGCTCCTGGTGGTCATAATGTAATTTCAGGTTTGTTTGATGGTATCAAGTCGCTCAACGCTGATAGCAAATTATATGGTTTCATCTTGGGACCTGGTGGTTTGGTAGATCATAACTATATGGAACTTACAGCAGATATCATTGATGAATACCGTAATACTGGTGGATTCGATATTATCGGTTCGGGACGTACCAAACTAGAAAAGGAAGAACAATTTGATAAGGGTTACGAAATCTTGAAGAAACTAGGCATCCAAGCTTTAGTAATCATTGGTGGTGACGACTCTAATACTAATGCTTGTGTTTTGGCAGAATACTATGCTGCTAAAAAATATGGCGTTCAAGTAATAGGTTGTCCTAAAACGATTGATGGTGACTTGAAGAATGAGATGATCGAAACTTCTTTTGGTTTTGATACAGCTTGTAAAGTTTACTCTGAAGTGATTGGTAACATTCAACGCGACTGTAACTCGGCTCGTAAATACTGGCATTTCATCAAGTTGATGGGCCGTTCTGCTTCGCACATCGCATTGGAATGTGCACTTCAAGTTCAACCAAACGTATGTATCGTTTCGGAAGAGGTTGAGGCTAAAGATATGTCATTGGACGATGTGGTGACTTATATCGCAGAAATCGTGGCAGGTCGTGCGGCTGAAGGACACAACTTTGGTACTGTGTTGATCCCAGAAGGCTTGATCGAATTTATTCCTGCAATGAAAAGATTGATTGCAGAATTGAATGACTTCTTGGCTGAAAATGCAGAAGAATTCTCACACATTAAGAAATCGCACCAACGCGAATATATTATCAGCAAACTATCTCCTGAGAATGCTGCTGTTTATGCTAGCTTACCCGAAACTGTGGCTCGCCAATTGACTTTGGATCGTGACCCACATGGTAACGTTCAAGTGTCGCTTATCGAAACAGAAAAACTTCTTTCGGAAATGGTAGCTACTAAACTTGCTATCTGGAAAGCGGAAGGTAAGTTTGATGGTAAGTTCTCATCATTGCACCACTTCTTTGGCTACGAAGGTCGCTGCGCTGCCCCTTCTAACTATGATGCAGACTACTGTTACTCTTTAGGCTACACAGCTTCAATGTTGATTGCTGACGGCAAAACAGGCTATATGTCTTCGGTACGCAACACAACTGCACCTGCTGAAGAGTGGATTGCTGGTGGTGTGCCTATCACAATGATGATGAATATGGAACGTCGTCATGGCGAAATGAAACCAGTGATTCAAAAAGCACTTGTTCGTCTAGATGGTGCTCCTTTCAAAACATTTGCAGAGCATAGAGGACGTTGGTCGAAGTTGACCGACTATGTATATCCTGGACCTATCCAATATTTTGGTCCATCGGCAGTATGCGATCAGCCTACTAAGACGCTGATGTTAGAACAAGGGAAATAATCTTCAATAATAGATAAAACGGTAAACGGAAGACCTAAAGTCTCTGTTTACCGTTTTTTAATTACTTATTAAATGTCCTCTAAACGAGTAAAGACAAATAGGGAAAAACCTCTACGAGGAAATAAGAGAACTGTTCGAAAGAAAAAGAAACAGCCCAAACGTCGTATGCCGCTTTGGTTGCGCAATCTGCTGATGTTGCTTGTCATCTTTTTCTTTGCATCGGCCGGCTACTATTTCTTCATACGACCCTATAGATATGTTTGGAGGGAGTGCCGAGGCGAGAAAGCCTATGAGATATGTATGCCGTGCTGCTATGATGTACATGGCATTGATATATCACACCATCAGGGTGATGTGGATTGGCGTACACTATCGGATATGCGTTTAGAAAGTTATCCTATAGAATTTATATTTATAAAAGCTACAGAAGGTACTGATCATTTAGATAGGACCTATAGCTATAACTTTGAGAAAGCGAAGGACAACAACTTTGTGAGAGGAGCTTACCACTTCTTCTCATCGCTTACCGATCCCGTATTGCAAGCGAAGCACTATATAGAAACTGTTAAACTTGAAAAAGGAGATCTTCCACCAGTACTTGACGTTGAGGAGTCAAAACACGCATCCGGTGTTGAATTACAGAAAAAAGTAAAGGTGTGGCTGGATATTATCGAGAATCATTACGGTGTAAAACCTATCATCTACACCTCATATAAGTTTAAGACTAGACATCTCAATGATACTATTTTTGATGCCTACCCTTATTGGATAGCTCACTATTATGTCGACTCGGTTAGATATACCGGAGATTGGTCTTTCTGGCAACATACAGATAAGAGCACTATCCCCGGCATAAAAGAAAAGGTAGATATGAATGTGTTCAATGGAACATTCGAAGAACTTATTCAGCTGACTCTAAAGTGAAACGTACTGCCGCCCAATTATTCTTCTCGGTATGGTGAACAAAGTGAAGACCATAAAGTCTAGCTTCGTCACAAATTGCAGGTATATCCTCCACATAGAATCCGCTCATAAATAGGGTTGCTCCTGGTTCCATGCAAGCCACATAGCTCTTCATGTCGGCAAGAAGTATGTTTCTATTGATGTTGGCAATGATGACATCATACTTTCCATTTGACGATAAGATAGAAGCGTCACCCAATTTTACATCTACATTATTAATGTGGTTAAGAGAAAGATTCTCTAGTGAGTTTCTTACACACCACTCGTCAATATCAATAGCCATACAATCTTTGGCTCCGCGCATACATGCCATAATGGCGAGAATAGCTGTGCCACAACCCATATCAAGAACACGCTTGCCGGTGAAGTCTTCTTCTAAAAGAGCTTCAATGAGGAGGCTTGTTGTTTCATGATGACCAGTACCAAATGCCATTTGTGGATTGATTACAATGTCATAATCTGCCTGTGGTACATCGTTATGAAAAGTGCTATGAATCACACAACGGTTTCCGATAACAATAGGTTGGAAGTAATTCTTTTCCCACACTTCGTTCCAATTCTTATCTTCAGCTTCTAGTACCTCCCAATTAATCTTTGTATCAGGTATAGGAAAATCGTTTAAAATTTCTGAGAATGCATCCTTTGAATAGAGTTGCTGTTGGATGTAGGCTTTTAATGATCCTTCCTCTTGTACAAAGCTCTCAAAGCCTATTTCAGCTAGAAGTGCCGACAGAATGTCATTAATTGTTTCGTTAGATGGGGTGGTTTGGATGATAGCCTCAAAATACTTCATTGTGGAACGTTTATGGGGTGAATAAAAACTTTAGGGAAATCCCTATTTAAGTATCGGGAATTTCTCCTTTATAGGATATTTCCCTGCATTATATTTGTAATGCAATAATTATATACTGATTATTAATACTACAAAGATATGAAAAAGATTGCTTTATTATTGTTAGCAGGGTTGTTATTTCCGATAGGTATGATGGCCCAAGGTGTTGCAGACGATCTCTATTTCGTACCTTCAAAGAACAAAAAGAGTACGTCAACAAGTGTCTCTCGCTCTACTCCTAGCTCTTCATCGACTACAAATGTTTATACTTCACCAGGAAGTACGGTAGTTGTGCAAGATCGCAATATGTCGAGTTCAAATACTCGTGACATAGATGAATATAATCGTCGATACACTCCACAGTACGAAGAAGATTCGAATGATACTGTATATATAACAGATTCCCGTCAGAGTCGTTCATCGAACTTAGACGGTGAATGGATAAATGGCGAATTCAATGGAACGGATAGTGATTATGAATTGGCGGAGCGTATTATTCGCTTCCGAAATCCTCGTTATGCTATAAGTATAGGTAGTCCAATTTACTATGATGTGATGTATGGACTGAATTCGTGGGATTGGAACGTGTATAATGATGGACTTTATGCATACGCTTTTCCTACCTTCTCAAATCCTCTTTGGTGGAATTGGCAGTTCAACTCTTATTCGTGGAACTGGAACTTTGGCTGGGGACCTTCTTGGGGTTGGGGACGACCTTACTGGGGAGGTGGCTGGGGACCATCATGGGGCTGGGGTCCGTCTTGGGGACCCGGTTGGCATGGTAACCATGGCTGGGGACCATCATGGGGAGGCCATCATGGTGGTAATTGGCATGGACCTAATACCTATTATAATAACCGTAGACCAAATGGTAATATAGGATCGTCTTCTTCTCGACCTTCAGCTGGTAGCCAAAATAATGTAAGTACTTCCCGTCGTACTAGTAATGGTAATGTATCTACTACGAGAGGAGATAACTCAACCTCTTCTTCTAGAAGAGTTGTAGGTACACGCACGACTAACTCGGATAGACAGCAAACTACTTCTAACCGTTCGGAAGGAACATCGCGCAATTCTACTAATTATACTCGTCCAAGCAGCACGCGTACCAACAATCAAAGTGGTTCTTCTGAAAGGGTTTCAACTAGTCGCTCGTCATCGGGTAACAACTCTAGCTATACAAGAGGAAGTAGCTCTAGCTCTTCATCAAGATCACAGTCTTCTAGTAGCGCACGTTCATCTTCTAGCAATAGTAGCTCTTCTTCACGTAGCTCATCTAGCTACTCCTCTGGTAGTAGTAGCCGCTCGTCCGGTAGTAGCTATTCGGGTGGTAGCTCCTCTAGAAGTAGTAGTGGTGGTGGTAGCAGCCGTAGATAATAAGAGTATTCACATAAATGAATTAAGAGATGAAAAGTTTGAAAGTGTTTTTAGGTGTAATAGCTGCCATGGCTGTGTCCACGGGAGTATCTGCCCAAACAACGATATATGATGCAAATCGCCTTTTAGGAACTGATTTGAATGGTACAGCCCGCTATGTGGGTATGGGAGGTGCAATGGGAGCGCTGGGTGGTGATATCACCACCATGTCAACCAATCCTGCCGGTATAGGTATTTACCGTAGTGGTGATGCGATGGTTTCGTTTGGATTAGTCAATAATGAAATGAAATCTAACCATCTAGGTAGCATTAATGAACTGAACAAAGTATTTGGTTCTTTTGATAATGCCGGTTTTGTATACGCATACAAGGTGGGTAATCAAACTCCACTACGTTTTGTGAATTTTGGTTTTAATTATCGCCGTACAAAGTCGTTTAACCGTAACTCTTTTATGGGTGGCACCTATTTGGCTTCTCAAACAGAGCAAATGGCTGATATGACAAATAGTGCAAATATTAGCGTTGATGCAATTGAGGCTAATAATGCATACTTTAATAGTAGTGTACCTTGGCTAGGAATCTTGGGCTATGACTCTTATCTAGTGAATCCTTGGTATGATAATGGTAAACTGGGTGGCTTTAATCCATATTATATGAATGGGGATGAGGTTGATGCTACTTATAGTTCACGCGAACGTGGTGGATTGAATGAATTTGATTTCAATGTGGCCTTCAATCTATATGATAGAGTGTTTTTGGGAGCTACCGTAGGGGTATACTATTTAGACTATACAAGAAATAGTAATTATTCGGAAGATTTCTTTTATCAAGATGGTGCCGAATGGAAGACAGCTGGCGGTTATACATTAAACAACTATTATAATTCTACTGGTACAGGGGTTGATGTGAAATTGGGTATGATTATTCGTCCAATAGAGAATTCGCCTTTACGCATTGGTGCAGCGGTGCATACTCCTACTTTTTATCGCATAACAGAATATACATCGGCTACTTTGGATTTTGATGTAGATGTTCTTGAAGGTGATGAGATGATTGCTAAAACAGGGTCCACTTATACTCAGGATGCTAATGGCAACGATCTTCAAAGTGAGACTGTAAATAAGATTGTTACTCCTTGGCGTTATAATTTAAGCCTGGGTTATACTATTGGCTCTAATGTAGCTTTGGGTGTAGAGTATGAATATGCTGATTATTCTACAACTAAGTTGAAGTATGATGATGGTATGAGAATGGAGCAAGAAACTGCGGATGCTCGTGATATGCTGAAGGGTGTAAGTACTATCAAAGTAGGTGCTGAATTTAAGATTATCCCAGAGTTTGCTGTGCGATTTGGTTATAATCATATCACTGCTGCTATGAAAGATGATGCATTCAAGTATTTGCCTAGTAATAGTGTGCGTACAGATACTGAATACTCTAATCTAAAGTCGGGTAACAATTATACGTTTGGTGTAGGTTATCGTGGAGAGAGTTTCTATTTTGATTTGGCATATCAATACAATACATACAAAGAACAATTCTATGCATTTGATAGTATTCATCTTGAGAAGACAAATGTTATCAATAGAAATAGTAAGGTTGTTTGTACATTAGGAATGCGATTCTAAGTAAGTTATTATTATATTTATTTTCAGTGTGTTTAAGGCTCGTAAGAGCTAGGATTAGAAGTGTATCCTTTGGGGTGCACTTCTTTTTTATGGATCATACCGAAATCCTGAGGGGAGATAATTGAAGTTTATTTATCTTTGCCTCA
>CAMTOQ010000038.1 GCA_947074205.1 uncultured Bacteroides sp.
TGGGGCAAAGATAAATAAACTTCAGTTATCTCCCCTCAGGATTTCGGTATGATCCAAAATTCTAGACAGCTATTCTAATGCGTCGCCATATACCAACCCGTTTCCATTTTAGCTTTAGCCTTTGAATTCTGGCTAGGATCTGAAATAGTAATACCCGAGTAAGTGTCTATATTCACTCGTCCTCTACTCATGGAGTAATAGCTTCTCGTACTTAAACAGTATTTTGAAGGCGATGTCTTTTCTAGCTGAACATAAAATTGCTCTAACAGTTCAGCATCACTACACAACTTACTAACGTAATCGGCAAAATCGAAGAAGATAACGGGGGTATGGCCATCCATAGGCTGTAGAGTGGACAATTTTTCTTCATCGAATTGGTGGCGCAAATTTATTTCTTTCATTAGAGTCGCCATATTATCTAGTTCCGAACACACGGTTATACCTATTGTGCCACATGGCATCATAGAGTAGTTTTCATAAAAAGAGAGGAACCCCTCGGCAATCCCTGCATAATTGACCTCTCCAAATAAGTACTGGCCTATTTCTGCATAAGGAAAACCATACGCCATCACCTCAGTGGGTGAAGCTATCAGATAGTCGGTGACATTTTTAAGGTCGTAGGCAACCTCTATCGAAGACATATAACAATCATCGAATAAGATGTACTCCATTTTAGTTCCACTCCGTGCTATACCCTCGGCAAATACAGAAATATCTATCTGATATTCGCTAGTAAGTCCACCAAAATATCGCGTCAGTGGCACATCCTCGTACTGCCAATATTCTTTCTGTGATGAGTAGAGCGAATAAGGAGCATTTACGGGCAACCAGCCCATTGCGTGGCTACCAACTATCATCGCATACTTACGAGCCGGAGCAATGGCCTTTACATCTTTAATGAGAGACGCTACACCTTGGGCTGTGGAAAAAGTAGACACTGAGTATTCTTGAAGCAAACTCCTTACACATTTATCTTTCTGAAATTCTATCTCGAAGAGAGTAGCCTCATCGGGGGAGGTAGCAAAAAAGACTATCAGCCTTTCATTTCTAAGAGCACCATTAGAGATAGCTATTTCCAAATCTTCCAGGTTTTGCTCAAAGTAATTTGTAAGATTGGTAGACCATGGCATATAGATAAGTACCGTCTGAAGATTTTCATCTGACCATGAAGACTGATCATCATTGCTACACGATGAGCATAGCAGCACCAGCAATACGATTACAACATGGATAAATTTCCTGTATCGTCTCATAATACGTATAAAATTAGATGGGATAACAATCTGCAAATTAATTATTTAAATGCAATTATACAAGCATATTGGCTCGAAATTAAAAAAAAGTCGAAGCATCTCCTAAGATACTTCGACCATAATTATATAGTTCATAGGCTGCGTAAAGCCAATATACCATCAATAAGCCAACTTGCCATTGGCCCATTTCAAGGTTACAGGCTGTGCAATAAAAGGTTCTAAGGCTTTTGCTGCCTCTTTCTCCATGTAGAGAGGCGTTGTCCACTCTAGTGTTAAAGTGGGCTGATCTTTAACATAAGAGGCCTTATATAGGAACACATCAGCTGGCACTAGAGCTTTCTCCAACATCGCAAGCGAATCGGGCTGATTAGTATAATCTTTTAAGAAGATACTAGCAGAAGGTACTACAGATAAGAATTGCTCTTTCGGAAGCTCATTCCATGCAAGGTCGTAGAAGCGAATATCGCTATCGCAAGCGGGCGCACACACTGTTGATATAGTCGAAATTACTTGCAGCGAATCGTTGAGCGATAGCAGTTTCATCTGCCAGGTACTCTTAGAACTCATTTGCATACTTATATAATCATCGGTCAAAGCCGTCATTTCACTAGTTCTACCGAAGCGATTCTCTACCTTTGCAGCCATATTACTTTCTATAAAGTCGATACAGTCGGCTCGGTTTACCGATGTCAGCAGTAGGCTCATCGAGTCGGGCATATTGACAAATACATCCTTAGCCAGTTTTTGGGCATGTAGCGCAACTGTAGTCGAAGCAGCCATCACAGAAATAATCGACACTCGTTTCATCCACCTTTTTATAGCAACTTGTATATTGGTATTCATCATCTATCCTCTCTTTTTTTATCAATTAATAATCCTAGTTTCGCGGCTTCTTGATAAAGCAACCTTAAAAACTCATTGATATCGTTTTCCTCAGTATCAAACGACGTTACAAATCGCACTTCATTGTTTGGCTCATCCCAAAAATAAAAGAAGCAGTGTTGCAACATTACATCTACCAAAGTTCGAGGCAGTTTAATAAAGATTTGATTAGTCTGTAGCTCCTGTGTTAAAACAGCGCCTTCAATACATTTAAAGCCTTGCTCCAAGTTTGCAGCCATTGCGTTAGCATGTTCAGCATTTTTCAACCAAAGATCATCTTTCAAGTAAGCACTAAATTGGCATGACAGATAACGCATTTTAGAAGCCAACTGTGCCGACTGCTTTCTCACAAATCGGGCAGCGGGTTTTAGTTCATTGCGAAGCACCACCACACATTCACCCATCATCATACCGTTTTTGGTACCTCCAAAGGTCACGGTGTCAATGCCACAATCGGTCACCATCTGTTTCAATGTAAGATTCAAAGCAGCACAAGCATTAGCTATACGAGCTCCATCCATGTGCACATACATTCCATATTGATGCGCCAAAGCAGTGATAGCTTTCAACTCATCTGCGGTGTAAATAGTGCCTAATTCGGTAGATTGCGATAGGTAGATAGCCGAAGGCTGTGAATGGTGCTGATCGCCAAAACCCACTAAGTAGGGGCGAATCAGCTCGGGAGTAAGCTTGCCATCGGGCGTTGCTACGGGGCGAATCTGCGCCCCACACATCTTTACAGGTGCACCACACTCATCAACATAGATATGTGCTGTCTCGGCGCAGATAATGCTACCATACGAACGCGTCATCAACTGCAAAGCAACCACATTGCTGCCGGTGCCATTGAAAACGAAAAGCACCTCGGCATCTTCACTAAAAGCCGATTTAACATCCACTTCGGCCGCTTGTGTCCAAATATCATCACCATATCCCAAAGCGTGGCCATCATTGGCTGCAACAAGAGCATCCATTATTTGCTGATGAACACCCGAATTATTATCTGAAGCAAAACTCCTCATTCTACTGTATATCTTGATTTATAACTTACTATCTGCAAAAAAACAAAATCTTTGCCGACTCTCATCCAATTGGGTCACTTTTTTAGAAGAATACAGAGAAATAGAAGCAAAAAGGGTTAAACCACAGAAGTGGCATAAGCATTGGAGAGCATATCGTAGCTCTCTTCGCTAAAGCAATCGGTGCTACGCACTGCTTTTGTTTGGTTAAGAAACAGCTCAACAGCCTGAAGATATTCATGGAAAAGCTTTGCTGTAGATTCATCAACAGCATCGTTATTCAGTTCTTTAGCAAGCATAAGGTCGGCATGTAACTTGTTGGCGCGTTCATCAATCAATACCACATCTGCTCGACTTCCTCTTGCATAAAGATTGAGTATTGAAAGCATATCAATATTCATCTGCTTCATTATCATAGTTTGTTTTCGGGCAGAAGAGTTTTCGAGAAGCATAAAGAAGGCGTCATCTACAACTGGCGCCAGTGCGTCGTAAATATCTTGTTTGTATTGCGACACAGCCACACTTAAGTCATATCCCTCCTTTGCTACTTCCTTTTTTTCGCCAACGCTCATATTTTCATTATTGGCAATAAAGTAATCAAAATTCTTATGAAAACTTAGAATCGTTTCGAAGAGATGGGCATAACAAAGTTTTAACTTATTGCGCACATCTTCTTGGAAAAAAGCTCCGGGATTGAGCAGACAAGATAATTCATCTTCTGTCAAATTGGGCAGATTTAGGGAGGGCAGATTTTCATCATTCAACTTATCCTTATTTATATAAGACAACATTGCATTGATACCTTTCTCGGGCACCATCGAGTGAATTAGCGAGATGGAATTCTCGTAATAGAGAATGACTTGCTTAGAGTTTTCAAGATCAGCCGTGGAATAGGAACTTGATTGATCGGAACTGTTTGTACTAGTTGATCGGCCAGAGCAACTCAACAGACAAGTTGCGACTATAAAAATAAGAAATGCCGAAAGATGTTTTTGTGACATAGGAATTTCGCTTTAAGATTAGATTTTTGAGATGGTGTAAAAATAATCATTATAATGATTGGAAAGGATATACTTTTCAGAATTTCTAATTGCAAGGTTGAGAGAAGAGAAATAGTGACATTGACAGCAACTCGTTGGCAATTATCACTCAATATATCTATTTAGTAACTTGAGGCCTACAAAAAAGAAAAGGCCACCCATCACGAGCAGCCTATCTTTGTCAACCTTAAAATCTAATACTTATGAAAAAACACTATACAAATATAGGCTATTAGAGGTATATAACAAATATATACCACAAAAATAGGCCTACCTATAACACGAATTAATAGAGCAGCACCACCTGTTAACTAATTAACTTTATACATTAACAGTATTAACAATAAGAAAGGGTAAGAAAATGGATAGTAACACCCCGTTTGGTGAGTAGCCTTTGCCAGCGTGGTGAGTAGCCTTTGCCACCACGGTGAGTAGCGCTACTCTGGTCGGTGACCAGCCCTTGCCAGCAAACCAAAGAATAAGTGTTTAAAAATGGAGAATGAAAATGGGAAAAACGATGAGGGGATGCCAAAAAAATTAGCTCACATAAGGGCATAAAAAAAGGCTATCTATCCCAGACAGCCAATCTTTTGTTAACCTTAAATCTAATACTATGAAAAACACATTACAAAGGTACAACTTTTTCCTTCAATAGCAAATATTCCCCACATTTCAAAGCCAAATACAATATTTATTAACCATACAATAGCCACGTTAACAGATAGGGGATAAAAAATATGCCATTTGCAAAAAAATGAATAGTACCTTAGAAAACACAGACAGATATTTTTAGCTACTTTTGCGCGCATTGATATAGACGTTTATCTCTTAATAAAAACAACTTATAAATATGGCAAATCAATTTAAACCCGAAACACTTTGTGTTCAGGCAGGTTGGTCTCCTAAGAAAGGCGATCCACGTATTTTACCTATCTACCAAAGCACTACTTTTAAGTATGACACAAGCGAGCAGATGGCACGTTTGTTCGACCTAGAAGATTCGGGCTACTTCTATACTCGCCTGCAAAACCCCACCAATGATGCTGTGGCAGCCAAAATTGCGGCACTCGAAGGTGGTGTAGCAGCAATGCTTACATCTAGCGGACAAGCGGCCAACTTCTATGCTTTGTTCAATATCTGCCAAGCGGGCGATCACTTTGTTTGTTCATCTGCTATCTATGGAGGTACATTCAACTTGTTTGGTGTAACCATGAAAAAGCTTGGTATCGATGTGACATTTGTTAGCCCCGATGCATCGGACGATGAGATTATAGCGGCCTTCCTGCCCAACACAAAAGCTTTGTTTGGCGAAACCATATCCAACCCATCGCTAGAGGTGCTGGATATCGAGAAGTTTGCCCGCATTGCTCACAGCCAAGGTGTGCCTCTGATCATCGACAACACCTTCCCTACTCCTATCAACTGCCGCCCATTCGAATGGGGAGCCGACATTGTGGTTCATTCTACCACTAAATATATGGATGGGCACGCTGCCGCCGTGGGTGGTTGCATTGTAGACAGTGGTAATTTTGATTGGAACAAATATGCAGAGAAATTCCCCGGTCTTTGCACTCCCGATGAGTCGTACCATGGTTTAACTTATACCGAATCGTTCGGTAAAATGGCCTATATTACAAAGGCTACAGCTCAGTTGATGCGCGACTTAGGAAGCGTTCCTAGCCCTCAAAACTCTTTCTTATTAAACTTAGGATTGGAAACATTGCACCTACGCATGCGCCAACATTGCAGCAATGCGCAAAAGGTGGCCGAATACTTAGAGAGTTGCGAAGAGGTGTCATGGGTGAACTATTGCGGTCTGCCTAGCAACAAATACTATGCGTTGGCACAGAAGTATCTGCCTAACGGATCGTGTGGCGTAATTTCGTTTGGACTGAATGGTGGACGCGATACATCTATTCGCTTTATGGATGCGCTGAAAATGGTAGCCATCGTAACTCACGTGGCCGATGCTCGCACTTGTGTGCTGCACCCCGCAAGCCACACTCACCGCCAACTCAGCGATGAGCAGCTAATAGAAGCAGGTGTTCGCCCCGACCTCATCCGTTTGTCAGTAGGCATCGAAAATGCCGACGACATCATCGACGACATAGCTCAAGCCTTGAAAGCGTAAGGTCCAAGCTCTTTTCATATCGAACAATGCAGGTCGGTGAGACGTTAATTTAGCAGTGAGTTTAAAGCTGTGCTAATATTAAAAGAGTAAGATATGAAAAGAGTTTTTGGAGTGATATTGATACTGATGATCACAACATCGATGGCCGTTTTTGCTATAGATGCGCCTGCAAATATACAAGCAGCGTTCAAGAAGTACTATCCACAAGTGGAACTGGTGATATGGTCGCAAGATCAAGGTTACTACAAGGGACAGTTTCAATTCGATGGCTACGACAAATCGATATGGTTTAACGATCAAGGACAATGGGTGATGGAACAAACTGCTATTGGCAGTGTAAGCGATGTGCCCACACCTGTGTACAATGCTTTTGTCAGCAGCGAATATGGTAGCTGGATTGTGGAAACAGTAACGTTGGTCAATTTCCCCAAGTGGCAGGAGATATTTGTCATCAAAGTAGGACAAAACAATGCCGAGGGAACAAATCAGATGTTCTACCAACCGGATGGCAATCTGCTAAAGGTGGTAGACGTGACTAATCAATATGGCATACTCGAGCCTAACGTCTTTTTGCAATAGGTAAAGAAAAGAAATTATCGGCCCAAAAGTGACTATTAATCACTTTTGGGCCGATTTTACTTTCTATCTATTTTATTTTTACGCACACGATATAACAATTACAAACTTTATTTTATTACATTTGCCGCCAACATTTAACAACTTAGATAGAATAAACTATGGCAAAAATAACAAAAGAAGCCGCCTTGCTGTATCACTCGGAAGGCAAGCCCGGCAAAATAGAAGTAGTACCAACCAAACCTTACAGCACCCAAAACGACCTCTCCTTAGCCTACTCACCCGGCGTAGCCGAACCCTGCTTAGAGATAGAGAAAAACCCCGAAGATGCGTACAAATATACCGCAAAAGGCAACCTGGTAGCAGTTATTTCCAACGGTACAGCCGTTCTTGGACTTGGCGACATAGGCGCACTAGCCGGTAAGCCCGTAATGGAGGGTAAAGGGTTGCTCTTTAAGATATATGCCGGTATCGATGTATTCGATATTGAACTCGACGAGAAAGATCCCGAAAAGTTTATTGAAGCCGTAAAGGCAATAGCACCTACATTTGGTGGTATCAACTTAGAAGACATCAAAGCTCCCGAATGTTTTGAGATTGAACGTCGACTAAAAGAAGAGCTCGATATTCCGGTGATGCACGACGACCAACATGGAACGGCTATTATCTCGAGTGCCGGACTACTGAATGCCCTCGAAGTAGCGGGCAAAAAGATTGGTGAAGTCAAGATCGTGGTAAATGGTGCAGGCGCATCAGCCGTATCATGTACTAAGCTTTACGAAGCACTTGGTGCCAAGCGCGAAAACATTGTGATGCTCGACAGTAAAGGGGTGATAAGCAAAGAGCGCACCGACCTTAACGAACAAAAACGCTACTTTGCTACAAGTCGTACAGATATACATACACTAGCCGAGGCAATCAAAGGCGCTGACGTTTTCTTAGGTCTTTCGAGAGGAAACGTATTGTCGCAAGATATGGTGCGAAGCATGGCCAAACAGCCTATTGTCTTTGCACTAGCCAACCCAACTCCTGAAATATCTTACGAAGAAGCGATGGCCGCTCGCCCTGATGTGCTAATGTCTACAGGCCGATCGGACTATCCCAACCAGATTAACAACGTAATCGGTTTTCCCTATATCTTCCGCGGTGCACTAGATACCCATGCTAGCGCTATAAACGAGGAGATGAAGATTGCAGCGGTGCATGCCATTGCCGATTTAGCTAAACAGCCTGTACCCGATGTAGTAAACGAGGCCTACCAAGTGAACAACTTCAGCTTCGGGCCGGAGTATTTTATTCCAAAACCCGTAGACCCACGCCTCATCACTGTAGTTTCTTGTGCAGTGGCCAAAGCCGCCATGGAGAGTGGTGTGGCACGCATAAATATAGAAGATTGGGATGCTTACCAGATTCATCTTCGCGAACTGATGGGATACGAATCGAAGTTGTCGCGCCAATTGCACGATGCAGCGCGCCGCAATCCACAACGTGTGGTGTTTGCCGAAGGCACACATCCCAACATGCTAAAAGCTGCTGTTGAAGCGAAGTCGGAAGGCATCTGCTACCCTATTCTTCTTGGCAACCATGAGACGATAGAGAAGATGGCCACTCAACTAGACGTTAGCCTAGAGGGAATCGAAATCATCAATCTTCGTCATCCCAACGAAGCATCGCGCCGCGAACGCTATGCACATATTCTCAATGAGAAACGCTATCGCGAAGGATTTACACTTGAAGAGGCCAACGATAAGATGTTCGAACGCAACTACTTTGGTATGATGATGGTAGAAACGGGTGATGCCGACGCATTTATCACAGGGCTTTATACTAAATACAGCAACACCATTAAGGTAGCCAAAGAGGTGATAGGCATCCAGCCGGGCTATAAGCATTTTGGCACTATGCATATCTTGAACTCTAAAAAAGGAACCTACTTCTTGGCAGATACCTTGATCAATCGTCATCCAGGAACTGATACACTCATAGATATCGCAAAACTTGCCGACAAGACCGTACGATTCTTTAATCATACACCTGCAATGGCAATGATTAGCTACTCAAACTTTGGCGCAGACCCAATAGGTAGCCCTGCCATCGTTCACGAAGCAGTGGATGTGATGCAAAAAGAGTATCCCGAAATGTTAATTGACGGAGAAATGCAGGTTAATTTTGCAATGAATCGTAACTTGCGCGACATAAAATACCCATTTACGCGTTTAAAGGGTAAAGATGTGAATACTTTGATCTTTCCCAACCTAAGTTCGGCCAATGCCGGCTATCAGCTTTTGCAGATGATGGACTCGGATACGGAATTTATCGGACCTATCCAAATGGGATTGAACAGACCTATTCACTTTACCGACTTCGAGAGTTCGGTGCGCGATATTATTAATATTACGGCAGTTGCTGTGATCGATGCAATTGTCGAAAAGAAAAAGATGAATAAATGAGAAAACCACTTTCCATGTCCCAAATGGTATGCATCATATTGCTCTGGGTCATTCTTGCGTGTTTTGTTGTAGTAGGTGCCGAGCGTATTGACGGTCCTGTAATCGTGACACTAGTCATGTCGGCTGCATTGGTATTTATACCTGTTATTAAATCACTAAAGAAAAAGGACAAGTAGTTTCTATTTAATATTATAAAAAGGCATTTATGTGGTACTTTACAACATAAATGCCTTTTTTATTTTCGATTTATTAGCAACAGAACAACATTTTGATTACTTTTACGGCAATTAAAGCAATTTTATTGTAAAACAATCAACAACCAACAAAAGAATTATTATGAACGCACAGCATGTCTTGGAAGACCTCAAACGACGTTTTCCAAACGAACCTGAGTACCACCAAGCGGTGGAAGAAGTATTATCCACTATCGAAGATGAATACAATCTTCATCCCGAGTTTGACAAAGCGAACTTAATAGAACGTCTCTGTATACCCGATAGAGTATTCCAATTTCGTGTGACATGGACTGATGATAAAGGCAATGTAAAAACCAATATGGGTTATCGCGTGCAACACAACAATGCCATTGGTCCCTATAAAGGCGGCCTCCGTTTCCATGCCTCTGTAAATCTATCTATCCTAAAATTCTTAGCCTTCGAGCAAACTTTTAAGAATGCATTGACTACTCTTCCAATGGGTGGTGGCAAAGGTGGCTCTGACTTCTCGCCACGCGGTAAGTCTAGCATGGAGGTGATGCGCTTCACACAAGCTTTTATGCTGGAGCTGTGGCGACACATCGGCCCTGACATGGATATTCCTGCAGGCGATATTGGTGTAGGCGGTCGTGAAGTGGGCTTCCTATATGGCATGTACAAAAAGTTAACGCGTGAGTTTAATGGAACTCTTACCGGTAAAGGTCAAGAGTTTGGTGGTTCGCTTATCCGCCCTGAAGCTACCGGCTATGGCAACATCTATTTCCTAATGGAGATGCTGAAAACCAAAGGTACAGACCTTAAAGGTAAGGTTTGTTTAATTTCAGGTTCAGGAAACGTGGCTCAATATACTGCCGAAAAGGTAATCGAACTAGGTGGTAAGGTAGTTACGATGTCCGATTCAGATGGTTACATCTACGATCCAGATGGTATTGACAGCGAAAAGCTAGCCTATATCATGGAGCTTAAAAACCTATACAGAGGTCGTATCCGCGAGTATGCCGAAGAGTATGGATGCAAGTATGTTGCCGGTGCACGTCCATGGGGCGAAAAAGGTGACATCGCACTCCCATCGGCCACTCAAAACGAGATTGATGGCGACGAAGCAAAAGTTCTTATCGAAAACGGTGTGATGGCAGTATCCGAAGGTGCTAATATGCCTTCTACTCCCGAAGCTATAAAAGTGTTCCAAGATGCTCATATCTTATATGCTCCTGGCAAGGCTGCCAATGCTGGTGGTGTATCGGTTTCAGGATTGGAGATGACTCAGAATTCGATACGCCTCAGCTGGAGCAAAGAAGAGGTAGACGAAAAACTCAAGTCTATCATGAAGGACATTCATGAAGCTTGCGTGAAGTATGGCACAGAGCCCAATGGATATATCAACTATGTAAAGGGGGCAAATGTTGCCGGCTTTATGAAAGTAGCCAACGCTATGATGGCGCAAGGTATAGTGTAAATCTGTTAGACTCAATATTATGAGAAAGCCCCGCCAGAAACTTATCTAGCGGGGCTTCACTGTATTTAATTGAATAAGAACTACAGCGTATTATGCGTAAGGATTAACTAGCGCATCGTTATCCTCATCTGTTACTGTGCCATCAATAGTGATTCCTAAAGTAATTTGACCATCAGATGTACTCTGTACTGTGATACGGTGGTTTGTAGCGGCCTTAAGTGTAAGAGTTCCTGATACACCTTTTGGTACATCACCAAACTTAGCATTTACAGTATAAGTCAACTGAGTGTTATCGTCTATCGTAAAAAATGCAGCACTATTTGATACATTTGTAGAGTTAAACACCATAGAGCGAGTATCTACAGCGGTCTTATTAACCGTCACCGTATAATCTGTAAATATATCAGTGAATGACGAATTAAAAACTACAGTAACTTTAGCGTTTTGCACAGTGCAGGTAAAATTCACAGCAGTGTTTTGTCCCGCTTTAATCACGAAGTCATCACTTTTCCCACTCAATCTTAACTGTCCCCAACCATCATTGGCTGATTCGCCTTCTTCTACTGTACAGCTCTCTGCCGTTACAGAATATCCTGTACCCACAGACATTGTAAAGCTACCGTCAGCAAGAGTGTTATACTTTACCGGCTCTAGCACCATCGCATTATCCTTATAAACTGCAATATTGTATTCTGCCAACTCTGCAGCCGAAGCCACGGCTCTTGAAGATACAGAGATGTTATCAGAAGTATCAACAGCCAAAGAAACTGTTCCAAATCCTTCTTCTTGTTCTGTCACATCATTGCTGCACGATGCAAGTAATAGTGCAGCCAAAGGGAGAAATAAATACTTTTTCATTGTTGTTATTATTGTGTTATTATTATTCATATAATAGTTTGATATCATCTATATAAAGTTTGTTACCGGTATGACGGCTACCTCTACTGACCGCCCCCTTATCTAATTCTCCATGGCTATTATCACCAGACTCAAAAATAAGAGTTATATAAGAAGCCTTTACATCAACAATTGAATAATCTAGCGTAAATTCTCGATATTCATAAGCACTAACAGCTCCTTCTTGATATGTGTATTCACCCAACAGCTCTTTATTAGAGTTATAAACCTTGCAGGTTACAGAATACTGACGAGATGCTTTAGGTATATATTTACAGCAGTAAGCAATCTTAACAGGTCGGGTAGTAAAATGAAAGAAATAGTCTGGACTATTAATGTCAGCTATTGTTCCTAAAAACAACTGGCCAGGAGTAGTATTATAAATTACCGATCCAGATCCAGCAGCTGTATTATTATCCCCCCATCCTATAGTTTTAATTTCTGCAGCGTAGTTCCCTGAAAACTTATCAGTAGTCTGCTCTGTACCTGAATTGGAGCAATATGCTTTTGGATCGTTATCTTTAGTTGTAAGCGAGTTTAATGTACACCAACCTGGAGTAGTACTTTCATCCTTTGTGCTACGTGGATACCAAAGTTTCCAAAAAGGACCTCTATCTGGCCATGATGCTTGAGGACCATCAGTATACGTCCAGTTCTCCATATCTCCACCAACTAGCGGCTCTGCACTTTCAGTAGTCAAAGTCTGGGTATTACTACTCACCACATTCACAAACTTAGAACGTAGAGTATAGGTTGTAGATGGTTGAAGGCCCTTGATGATTATTCTACCATTCTCGACATCAGATGGTATCCACGTTGAGCCACCATCAGAGGAAGCTTCATATACCACATTGTTGATAACCTTGTCAGCTATCTCGGATTGCGTTATCATATCACTAACCGTCATGGGAGTGATATAGATAAACTTACTCCAAGCATTACCTTCCGCTTGAACCGGCATAGAGAATGAAGGCAACTCTGCACTCCGATTAATCATATAACGGGTCTTAGCTTGTAGATTATTCAGCTCCCAACTACTCTTTGTTTCCTCTTCTATTTGGTTAGTACCAGACAAGTTTAAAATATAGTTAGAGCCGGCTGGAACAAAGTAATCCTCATTATTTGTTAACACATTATCCGAAGTTCCATCATTCAGAATCAACTCATAAGAAGAGTAATGCAAAAGAAGATCATCAGAAATAGCCGGATGTATCACCGCACTACGCAACGAGGCTGTAACTCCAACATTCGTTGCCTGCAAAGCAACTATGTCAAAATCGGCTTCTCCATAAAGAAAGGGTGTAACTGCACAAACATTTTCACCATAACTAGCAATCACAGTGTAACTACCTTCCTCCAAAACGCATACAGTTTGGCCCTTCTCAAGTTCCAACTCCTCTAAGGTAGCACTATTCACCACCTTAATAGCGAGTTCACTAACTAGAGGTACATAAATGGAGGCACGAGTGGATATATCATCTACAAGAAAAGAAATATCGACACCATCTAATATAAGATAGCCTTTATCCTTTTCTTGTAAGAAATAGCTTTCATCCGAATTACAGCTACTAATTGTAAATACAGTAGCTATAACGATGAGATATAGTAACTTATATAATATTCTACTCTTGTTCATCATCATACTCTAAAGTAAATTCATCTACATACAACACTGAACCTGCTCCACCTGTAAAGAAGTCTCCATACTTACTAGCCGAACACACTAATACCAAATAGGTTGGTACACGATTAGTAGCACGATAGTTCAAGGTCAGCTCTATTGGAGTGTATTCAGTAACACTAGTCCCACTATAAAACTCTGCGTAAGCTATAATATTCTTATCATTAATATCAAAGAACTTAGGATTCTTTGGATTAGTTCGAATTTCTATCGGAGAGTCCCAATCACCCAAAGCGATATAGATGGAACAAGTATCGGGAAGTCCTTTTAAACTCTGATACTCCGTCGAGGCATAGTTTATTGGGGCGGTAGTAAACTTATAATATCCTTTCAGACGAGTAGGACGAGCTGTAAAAGGTTTACCAAAATCTAGTATACCGTTTGTTCCGTCTACCTGCTTAAACTCACCTACAAAGAGGTTACCGGCAGCAAACTTACCGATAGTACCAATGCCCACAAACTTAGACTCGAGCTTTGCAGAGAATGTACCATCAGCTGCTCCCGGAGCTACATCTGAAGATGGCTGAGTATTACTTTCTCCGAGCGTAGATGCTCCATCGTTGCCACTATCCCAGAAAGGTGTAGCTCCATCTGCCCAAGGATTCCAAACCTTACCAGCTTTATGCCATTGGTCGAAAGAACCATTTGTAAGAGGAGTAGCTTTTCCTGTTGTAAAAGTTACTTCAGCTCCATAGTCTTCACCGGATATTGCTCTAAACACATAAGAAGTCTCTGCCTTTAAATGAGGTATACGAGCTGTAAAGCTACCCAGCGTTGAAACAACAAGCCTGCTATCAACCCTCTCCCAATTGGATGAAGTAGCTTCGCGAAGCTCAAACCCATGAGCAACATCCACCTGACCTTCTCCATGAAGATAGGCAATATTAACCCAAGCATCAGCTCTAACTGTAGAAACAGTGGTTTCGACAGGAAACACAAGGAGTGTCCATTCTTCAGGTTGATCAAAATGCTTAAAGTTAACCACAACCTTAGATCGCCAAAAACTTCCCTCCCATGCCCATGTAACTACAGGGGTAGTAGTAACAGTATTGTTGATAGTCGATCCAGTGGGACCTAGTTTAAGTTCTTGAAGGACAATATCCGTAGACTGCGGAAGAAATAACTCACCCTTAACTACATTAGCATAGGCTATCTTATTGGCCAAGTCGAAGGTAGCAATACCCACCTGATTAGCGACTCTAAAAGATCTATCTATTGATTGATTCGCAGTAAGTTTCCAGTAAACCTCATCGTACAAAGAAAGTGTAAGCCAAAATGAGCCTGACAAATCAATATAATCATTGACTGCAAGCGAAGATTGAGCTTTATCTGTAATTTCAATCTTAGAAACACGGAGACGTCGTAGGTTTGCTGTATCGGCCACATTAATTGTAACAGACTTATCATCTACAGAAATAACTGGTCGCCCAACCATTCCATCAACTCCAATATCTAAAATATTGAGCTGAACCACTGGATAAGGAATATCATTGTTAATACATCCTTGGAAAGAGAATGATATCACACAAAGTATCGCAGATAGTGCTTTATATATTTGTCTTAATTTGATTATTTTCATTAGAAACAAGCTGTTACACCAATATTAATATTTAGGATATTTATTTTGAAGTTAGCGCCACTATTACGCAATCTCCCCGTCTCACCTAATTCATTCGTTTGCTTCTCTATTCTATACTTAAAGCCAGCCACTCCAAAAGAGACCTCTGCACTCACATTCTCCATGATGAAAACACTCATACCGGGATTAATACCTAAAGTGATTTCATGCATGCTCGCTTCGGTAGATTTTAATTCATTGTTATAGATACGTGCAAATCTTGATGTGCCTCTGTTATAGCCTATCGAAGTCTCATTGAAAAGGCCAAATCGACGATCTGCATCCAATCCTACGTAAGATCTATGAAAGAAAGCATAAGAATAACTATCCTCTGTATATTTCATATCCTTTAAAGAGAAGTCTATGTCATCATACTGCAATGAAATATTATCTAGTCTACCATTAGTATGATTATAACCAAACTTCAAACCAATTATTATATTATTCTTAATGGCATATCCAACAAAAGGCTTAACCGATAGTGTACGAAGGTTACAATCAAAATCCTCAAAAAGAGAAAAAAGAAGTCGACTATCATCACTTTCATAATTAATATAGGAGAAAGTGACTCCGCCTATCCACTTCCCTTTTGGTATAAAACGAAAATTTAAAATACTTCTATCAAATCGTCCATAAGGTTTGGATACTATCACATCACTTGGAAGTATAGGCTCACTTTTATCCATCCAAACAGTATCACGCACTACTTTAACATAAATAGAGTCAGCCCCCATTCTATTGCGAATAGTATCTGTATAAGCCTCTTGGGCTCTTGAAGAAACTGCATGCATCATGCAGATTAGAAGTATACCTAATATTTTGGTCCAATTATTCATGTTCATGCTTATAGATAGAAAGATATCCCCAATCCAATAGAGAATAAGTTTATACGAAAGTTTGCAGTATTTAGAGATCGTTCGCCCACATAGACTTGATCAGTAACCTGCCGTACTTTGCTAAAATTGAAACCCAAAACTCCTATACTAACTTCAACCGCTGTATAGTTATTGATAAATGCGACCATACCTGGAGCTAAGCCGATATTAAAGTCTTTGTTGGTAGCATAAGTTCCAGTAATACTTTCTGATTTTCCAGTAATAACTTTAGACTGTCCACCTGCATATTCAATTTGCACATCTGCATAGAGAGCAAATCTACGGCTACTTCCTAAGCTAATATAATTTCTCATTACCATTATCCCTCCATATGAGTGGGAAAGTTGATAAAGATCATCTATTTCAAATTCATTATCTTCATCTACATTAATAGTTACATCTTTCAACTTTGTGAGTGAGCGTTTATAACTCATTTTTACTCCAGCAGCCATATTATCTCTAAAAGCATACAACGCCGAAGGGGTTACCTTAAAAGTGTAACCATCAGTTGTGATGTTGTCTATAATTAAAAACTGATAGTTCTTCCCATTATATTCAGAAAAGGACACAGAACTACCTACAATCCATTGTCCCTTTGGAACAAATGTTGTCAATTCTATTTTGCGTTTAAACTCTTGCTCCTGAGCATGCAACGAGTGCATACCCAGGAGTAGAGTAAAAAAGAATAATATCTTTTTTGCCACAGATTTATATGTATTATTCGTATATGAGTTCGAAATCATCTATCCACATTGTACTATCACCACCCGAGAAGTAGTCGCCATACTTACTGGCAGAAGCTACAATCACAATAGCAGTAGGCTTACGTTCTAAAGATCTGTATTCCAATGGAATTTCAAATTCTATCATGCCATCACCACCAACAGCTTCTCTCCATTCTATTGCTCCATAGGCAATAACGCCTGAACCATTTGGATCGAATAGCTGACGAGTGGACTCTTTAGTTTTAATAATCAGTGGCCAAGTGGTGCCATCGTAGTTTTCTCCAGCCCAATCGCCAAGTGCTATGAAAACAGTACCGATATCAGTTGAACCTTCAGGGAATTCAGCTACTTCAGCAGGAACATTCGCATATTTTACAGCTGCGGGTTGATATCTCACATATCCCTTCAAAGATTTTGGTCTGCTATAGAATGGACGGCCCCAACCTAGAATACCATCCGTACCATCGGTCTTAAGATATTGGCCTACGAAAGCATTACCTGCAGCGAATTTACCTATTATACTTATACCCACAAACTGCGAGCTAAGCTTAGCGGAGTAGACGCCGCTATGCACATATTCAGTAGATGAATTTGTTACATTCTTGCTCATTGTGGCTGAACCATGATTACCGGTATCCCACCACATATTTTGGCCAGAGGCATACATCAATAATGGTGTACTGCCTGACCAGTATTCAAAACCTGCGTTTTCGGGTTGAGAAGCGGATTCAGTTGTGAATGTGCAAACATTAGCCGAAACCACTTCACCATCCAAAGCTTGGTATTCGTATCTAGTACCAGCCTCAAGACCTGTGAGATCGGCTTTTACATTGGCTCCATCAACAGTACCTGCAATATTTGTCCAGGTTGCAGTGCCAACTTTGCGATATCTAAAAGAAGGCGTGCCCGAGAGTGTCTTAACAACAGAAGCTTGAAGTGTTGCTTTATTACTCCATACCGAAGCATCATTTACTTCTACTGCTACTATTGTAGCGTCTGATACTGTAATTACAAGATCTTTGCTTGTCACACCTTGTTCAGAGTCTCCAACTGTAACAGATATTGTATAGCTTCCTTCGTTAGTTGTAATTTTGGTTACTAAGTCAGTGGAGAAAGTAACTCCCCACACAGAACCATTAAGCCCATTACGTTTAGAGATAGTAAGACCTACTTCATTTAACGAATTGATTTCTGTTGCGGTTAGCTCAGAAAGATTAATATTACTCAAAGGTATACCCCAACTGATAAAACTACTGCTCGACAACTGCATTCTTGTTAAAGGACAAGAGGTGACAGCCCAAATAGAGAAGCTTTTATCAGAATTAGGTTCAAAGAATACAGGTGAATCAATATTTAGATCCTCGTTGTCTGCATCCAACACAGAAAGCTTTGGACGTTCATAGATAATGATTTGTGAAGATTCCTCGTGTAGAGGAGTTTCATCTACTTCTAGATCAAATGCAGCTCCACCAGTTTCCGTAGAAGTGGCTGTAAACTTATAAGATAAATCGTAACGAGTAGTTGCCTTTGCGTTCTCTATTTGAGTCTCTTTAATAAAAGGCTGTCCGTCCATTTTCACACCCTCAAACTTACAGTTGATTACTGCGTCATCAGGCAAGATGAAATAACCAGTTTGATTTGCATTCTCAGGAGTAAATTGCAGCTGCCCCTTTGAAGTAGATAAGGTAACTTTAAGATTTTCTGTAAACGCATCATAAAGTGATTGATCAAACGTAACTGTTACCAAAGTATTCATGATGTTACAAACCACTGCTACCTCTTTTGTTTGAGCACGTGTAACACTGAATTCATTTTCCCCTTGAAAGAACTTATCTTCAAAAGATGCAGCAGTCGATTTACCGGCTTCCACACTAATCATATAATTTCCCGTTACGAGTTTTATCAGTTCTGGTACAGTTGCCAAATCCTCATATTTCTGAATAAGTTTATTATCCGAATTATAAAGACGCACGCGGCTAGTAGCTCTCAGCTGGTTTTGCTCTTCATCGGTAAGTCCAGCACGCGAAGATTGTCTGATTACCTTTACTCCATTGTTGAGGTTCACATCAAATCTCACACTACCTTCTCCGTTAAAGAAGTCGTCTTGATCAGAGCATCCTACAAATAGCACAGCTAGTATAGGAAGTATATAGTATAATATCTTTTTCATCGCTATTATTCAGTTATTAATGTTAATGTTTTTGTAACTGAAACGTTATCTTCATCTATAACTTCAATTATAAAGTTATGAGTTCCTGCACCATAAATACCTAATAGTGGAGTAAATTGAGTAATATTGAATAGTAATTCAGTTTGACCAATTACATCACTACCAGTCGGGAATCCAAGACCTTTCAATCCTACTTCGTAAGCTCCAGGATAAGCTAAATCAAATTTATCTGTAAGATTAACGCCCGTCAATACCTCCGGTGTCAATTTATCAGAATCGATAGTCACATGAACATGGGCTATCCCCTTAGGAGCTGCAAGGGTAACAATAAGGTCTACAGCACCACGAACAACTTGTGGTTGGTCAATGTCGAAAGGAGAACCACCAAAGTTAGTACCAACAATTGAAGGAGCATTTTCATTAGTGTTACCACCGTCGCCACCGCCAGTGTTGCCACCGTCGCCACCACCAGTATTGCCACCGTCGCCACCGCCACTAGGGAAGTCATCTATTTCTTCGTCTCCACCAGGATTAACGTCAACTGGTATTTCGACAATTTCACAAGTCACATCGATTTCGATACCAAAGTTTGGCTGACCGCCATCACCAGTATCACCAACTGATCCCTTATATGTGAAAATCAATTTTCTATGTTCACCCTTTTTGATACCTGGGAAAGAGGTGGTTTTATTATAAGACACACCATCAATTGTACCACTAAGAGTTGTAGCCAAAACATTGGCATCAGCATTAATGGCTTTAAAGTATCCGGCACGAGTTTCGGTTTTAACGAATTCCAAAGCAGCACTCTCAACCTGATTGGCTATTACGGAAATCTTAGTATCTGCACCCATCACTTCTTTTAAGGCATCGTCTATTTCGACAGTCGTTTTAATATTCGAAAGTCTACAAGTCACTATACCTAGGTCGGTAAATGTATCCTTTAAAATATCGAAGGATTTAGAGCCATAGTAGTAAGGTTTCTCCCATGCAGCATCTTCAGGCACATGAGACCAGACTTCAAGTCTGTAGCTCCCTACATTCAAAGCAAATACCTCTGGCATATTTTTATATACCCACTCCTTAATAGGGTTAGTCCCACCGTCTGCATAGATATAGATAATAAAATCACTTATATCTACACCTGCACGAGTGACAGCATCCACATTTACTCCAACTTTAAGTGAAGCTAGGTTAAGCTGTCCTTGCGCCAAGTCACCTTGGCTACCATTGCCATTTTCGGCATTGATATTATATGCTTCTCTTTCGCACGACGTAAAAGAAAGCATCGTGGCAAAAGCGAGCATAAAAATTAAAAATAATCTATTCATATCTTAGTTTATTTTCTACTATTAATAAATCAATTGTATATTGTCTACACACAATACACTACCACCCCAATAGGAGGAATCTATAATTTTCACCATTCTTGTAGGGGTTTCCATTAAATTCGTTTCCTCAGAATGTAGATCACTGCATTTATTTGATGACGAAAATACAATATAGAAATGTGTAGCTTTAAGATTAGTGTATTCAGAGTTATAATTCAAAGCTACAGTAGCATTGGTATAGCTGCCTGCAGCGTTTCCTGCTGTTATTTCGCCATAAGCCAATTGCTTTACAGAGCCATCATTACGATTCTCTACCACTGCCCACACTTTGAAATTATCGTTATTATAGCTATCATACTTATATTCGAATGAAATGCTTTTAGGGCGCGATACGAATGCAATACCGTAATTATAGCTGTCAGTTTGACTATTCACATCGAAAGAGTAACTACCTAAAAAGATTTTACCAGCAGAACGTTGTTTGCAAGTATTAGTTGTCAAACCTCCATATCCATTACCTGAACCGTTATTCCAACCAATCGATCGTATTACCGCAGCATAATTATTCCCTCCTCTATTTTCATTGATTACAGAAGGATAAGCATTGATAGCATAATTCATATTACCACTCTCGCTATGATTGAAAGTTTTAGCATTTGTGGTAGCCCAACTTCCGGAATTGGGAATATAAGCATCGTAAGTAATAGGGCTAGTTCCATCCCACATTCCTTTAGCTAGTTTTTTGGTAGCTTCTACATTCCAACCATTCATATCAGCATTAGGCACTTGAGTGGCAGCCTCAGTAGCCACATTAAGTATATCCGAATAGCCAGTTCTTCCTGCGTCATCTTTTACCATGGCACGGAAGGTATAATTAGTACCTGCTGTTAGTCCACTAACAGTTAGTAAGTTTCCATCTTGAGTTTGTACCGGTTTCAACCAATTCTCCCCATCTTTATATTCAATGCTAAGCAACTCCATATTCAAAGCACGAGTAGATGAAGCCTGGGCTACTTGAAAGGTAGCTGACGTCGCCCACACAGAACCTTCTGAAGGAGCAGAAAGAGTAATAGCTGGCTCGGAAATTGCACAGGTAGCAGTCAGAGTGCGTTGTTTAAACATAGCTCTCATCTGCAAGCCGGCCGTAGTATTAGTCAAAGACAATGGGAAAGCAAAGTTAACATGATAGGTTGATGCAGTCTCACCGTCTACTATCGAAGCTGGCACTATGTTTTGCCAAGCGCCCATTGCAAACCATTGGTAGGTCACTGCATTAATATCACCATCAATAGTGAGAAAAGCACTTGCCGAATATGCACCGTAAGGAATAGGATCGGAAAAAGTAAATGCAAAACCATTGTCTGTCACCTTGATGGCTAATACCACATCAGCATCAGCTGTTTTGTCTAGCAGATCTGTTGCAGTTAAAGTAAATGTAGATACATCATTATCGCTTACAAATTCTAGATTTGAAACTAAATCAGAGAAATCGATATGAGCGACCCCCTCGCTATTGGCATCGAAGCCTCTAGGTTTGAAGCCATAAACATTGAAGAGTTCGCGATTTTGAGCTGAAACATTCATCAAGTCGACCGTCGCAGGCCAACCCTTATCTATAAGACTCTTGGCATTTGTAGTTAAAATACATGATTTGATACCCGATTGAGCAGTAAGCAATACTTGAAGTGGTTTTTCTGTTTTTCTACCCTCAACTACAGACTGTTCAACACCCGAGGCGAAACCTGAAATATTAAAGTAAGGAGCTTTATTGACTGCAATGTCAGAAATATCAATCACAATTGGTTCCACATCCACTTCATCATTGAACGATACTACTAACTGCGCCGCACCTGCATCAACATCAAGAGTCATATTATATTGGCTCTTGGCCGCAACTACTATCGGACTTAAAGGTATTGTTTGCGAATTTGTGGCTCCAGGTCTTTTAGCTATAACATTAAAGTTTATAGTACCTGGCTTCACATAGGCAGCACGAGTTTCGTCGCTGACAAAATTAATAGTGCCACCTAATGAGGTTATCACATTTGTAGAGTACTCTTGGAAATAATCCTTAAAAGCATCAGTATAACCTACTGCCACCTTTGCATTTTGTAAAGTACAACTGATTGTTACATTGGTCACACCTTGGCTAGCAATAGAGAAAGCCTGAGAGCCACTAATAAATGGTTTATCCCACCCTTCATCGTTAAGGCTTCCATAAGAGGCTTCAGCCGTATAAGAGCCGTAAGGAAAAACTGTACCTTCTTGAAAGTCACTGAACTTAGCCCAGGTTCTGATAAGATCATCTCCTCTAAAAATACTGAGTGAGAAATCACCAACAGGAAACTCTGCTGCTTCGTCAGTGCGTGTACCCAAATTTCTAACTTCGGAATTAGCTTCAAGCTGTAAGCTCAAAGTTCCCTCTTTGTCGCTACTACCCATATTTAGTGCATCCCTATCGCAAGAACAGACTAAAAAAGCAGCAACAATAAAAGCCATAAAAACACGAATTTTGTTCATGGTCATTACACTTTGTTACTTAATCTAATAATTATAAAATAAGCAACAAAACTATATAAATTGAACAAAATATAGCCAAAAACGAGCCATTATTGTTTCTTAAGCTTAAATTTAGAACACATTTATGCTTATAATGATTAAAAATCAGACCTATCAACTGCCTTCAAAACAACACCAATTTTACGTTTACCATCCATTTTAACTGTTATCGGTTCATCAAAATGAACATGACGCAAATAATTGGTTTCTTGTTCTGCCGGCTTACTATTTAAATACGTCTGATCGTAAACTCCATCATTAATATAGTCATTCACTGTAAAATAGCCCACACCAAACGACGTTAAATTCTGAAAGAAGTGCGTTCCTTGACTTGGATCAATGCGATAATTTGTAAGCCCGGCTTCTACAATGACACGCGCTCCGGAGATATGCGGCCATTTTACAGGTATACCCAACCATGGGTCGCTACTGCCCCAACGGCCTGGTCCAATAAGGATATAATGGCGGTTTTCATCCAAGAAACGTCGATTAAGTTTCTCTATTTCTCGGGCGATAGCGGGATTATTGCCTGCATTATAGTTGTCAGTCTTTACATATACTACATCATATATATCTTTCATCACTCCATGACCTAAGGAATGGTTCGATCGTAAGATAAGCTTATCATCTGGGATACTATTCAAATCTTCATCGAGCACTTGCTGACTGTCCACTATTGGGCGTACTTGAAGCAGGTAGAAAGTTCCCGTGCGGTCTTTGTCACGATGAAGGTTGACTGCAAACTCCACTTCTACAGGTCTACGCATCTCCTCTTGACTGTACTTAAGAACCATTTGCATAATTGGCGCCAACGGAAAAGCATCGTGTTGAAGAATGTTGGCAAAGGTGATAACTTTGCGTCCACCCGGATAGATACCGTCGCGTATTATTTGGTTGTAGGGGTCATAAGTAGAGGCTATTAAGTGAAGCGATCCATCTTTATCGGCCTCCTTTACAGGCAGTTTCAAAAGATTGAAGCTATCGTCAATAGAAAACTTTTCAGCTATATTCTTCAAATCAAGTGCATAGAATCGAGTCTGAGTCTCTTTGAGTGCAATATCCACTTCGCTAGTTTGTAATATCTGACGAGGGTGGTAAGGAGAAAAGCGCAAGGTAGTTCCGCCATCTACTATATATTTACCCAACCCCAAGGCAAGATTGACTATCCCCTCTTCTGCCGTTTCATCGCCTATAGGGTAATAGTTGAGCGAACGTGCCACTCCTGAGATTGAAGGGTAAAAATGATCGCCATATTGCGAGCCTACAACTTCTTGCAGAATCACGGCCATCTTCTCTTGATCGATCACATTGGATGTGGCCTGCATATAGGCTTTACTATCTTTGAAATAGACGGATGCATAGACGCCTTTTATGGCATCGGACAACATGCGCAACATCTCGTATCTATCGTCAACATAGGGTATCATATAGGTGTTGTAGATACCTGCGAAAGGCTGATAATGCGAATCTTCCAACAATGAGGAAGAACGTATGGCGATGGGCGACTTCACCACATCAAAGAAGGTAAAGAAGTCTTGCACCAAGCTATCGGGCAATTTGGCACGAAGAAAATAACGCATAATTTCTTCATCCGATCTATCCGAAAGAGCTATCTGGTAGAGGTTGTTGCTCTCCATAAACTCGTCGAAAACATCGGTACAAAGCACCACAGTCTTTGGGATAGCCACTACAGCATTCTCCATCTCATCGAACTCCGAATGGCGTTTTATCATATTGTCGATAAATGCCAGGCCACGACCTTTTCCGCCCAGCGAGCCTTCGCCAATACGGGCAAAGTTGGAATAGCGGTCGAACCTATCGCGTTGAAAAATGGCCACTACTCCTTGATTTTTCATCTTCCTATATCTTACAATAGCATCGAAGATGATGCGACGGTGGGCATCGATATCCTGCAAACTATTCCAGGTGATGGGTTTAAGAAATTCGGCTATCGGGAAGATGGCACGCGAGTAGAGCCAGCGAGATATATGGTTGCGGCTGATATGATAGAGAAATGACTCGGCCGGCACCGCAAAAAGAATATTCTGCAACTCTTTAAGGTTGTGCACGCGAGCTATCTCTTCACCCGTATTGGGGTTACGGAAGATAAAATCGCCAAAGCCGAAGTTATCATAAACAGCACGGCGCAAATCGACGCCCATCTTTTTAGAGTTTTTGTCTATAAAGTTGGCTCCATACTTAGCGGCATAGGTGATATTGTTGGCCTCGGATGAGTCGATGATGATAGGTACAAAGGGGTCGTGACTACGCACCTCGGCGCATAGTTTGATACCGGCCAATGAGTCTTTGGGACCTCCATCGACCAATGGAAACCGCACATCGGTAATTAAACCGAGTATATTGTCATGATACTTATTGTAGATGCTCTGTGCCTCCTCGTAGGTACGAGCCAATACTATTTTAGGACGGCCACGCATACGCAGTGTGCGTTGGTGCTCGTTGAGTGCTTCGGTAGAAAACTCTTGGCTCTGCTTCAACACAAACTTGTAAAGGTTGGGCAAGATAGAAGAGTAGAATCGTATGCCATCTTCCACTAAGAGGATCACTTGCACACCTACTTGCAGCACATCGTGCTCTAGATTCATTTTATCTTCTATCAGTTTGATGATGGAGAGTAGCAGATCTGTGTTGCCCAACCAGCAAAACACATAGTCGAAAGCGCTCATGTCTTCCTTGGCTATGCGTGCCGTGATGCCATGACTAAAAGGGGTCAGAATCACAATGGGGATATGCTGATAATGGCTTTTGATGGTACGGCCAATGTCGAATATATCGGTTTCACCACTACTTGGCATACATATAATCAGGTCGAAAGAGACAGCTTCGAGCTGTGTCATAGCCTCATCGTAACTGCCTACCTGTGTAAAGCGCGGTGGATAGCGAAGTGACAGTGAAGTGTATTCGTTGAAAATTTTCTCGTCAATACGCCCGTCATCTTCGAGCATAAAGGCATCATAAGGATTGGCTATAAGTAGAACATTGAAGATACGGTGAGTCATCAGACTGGCAAACTGCGTATCTTTAAAGTAGAGTTGGTTCAATTTATTGGTGTCGAGCATCGATCTTGGCTTTAAAAAGGTGTGCCAACAAAAATCGACTATTTTAATGTGAAAAACAAGAGTTATAGAGAAAGAAATTGGAGTAGCTCTAAACCATTTGGTGAGAAGGGCTACTCACCGTGGTGGCAAGCTGTGGTCTGCTCGGTGGCAAGGGCTTGCCACCAAAGAGAATTTCCACAAAACAATACTCAACTGATTATCAGGAGAATAACTGGCGATAAGTGCAACCACTTTTCCACTCCGAGCAACCGTAAGCTGTTTTGCCCTTAATGATGGTTCCTTTGCCACATAAAGGACATATTTTTCCTACCATTTCATCGGCAACAGGAGCAACTATGGTGGTGGCAGCAGTTTCGGCCTCGGTTGCCTTCTTCTTGGTGCTCTTTTTCTTCTCACCGGTTGCCGCCTTGCGCGTACGCTTCTTAGGTGCAGCATCCTTGTTGCCTTTCGCACCTTTGGCGGCCTCTTTCTCCGCTTCCATAATAGTGATGCGACGGTTACTATTATCCGATAATACGCTATACACTACCTGATGCACCATCTGTTTCAGCTCTTCTAAAAACTGGCGGGCTTCGTAGGTTTTGCGTTCAATCTCGCGCAACTTCTTCTCCCAAATCCCGGTCAGTTCGGCCGACTTCAATAGCTCTTCGTGAATCAGTTGAATCAACTCAACGCCGGTAGAAGTCGCAACAAGATTCTTTCTCTCCTTGCGTACATATTGACGCTTAAACAGGGTTTCGATGATGGCCGCTCGGGTAGATGGTCTACCGATACCATTCTCTTTCATGGCATCACGCAGCTCATCATTATCGACCAACTTACCTGCTGTTTCCATGGCACGCAGCAAGGTAGCTTCTGTAAACGGTCTTGGCGGCTGAGTCCACTTTTCGTTAAGGTCGGGCACATGAGGTCCTGTCTCTCCTTTAGCAAAAGCAGGTAGCACACCGTCCATATCGTCATCGGCATCCTCCTCTTTGTCTTCGGGAGTAGGAAGATTGGTGGGCACTTTAGCAAATATCACACGCCAGCCCGGTTCTAGAATCTGCTTACCTGTCACCTTGAATAAGATCTCGTCCACATTGCCCAATACGGTAGTAGTAGATATCTTACAGTCGGGATAAAAAGCTGCAATAAAACGGCGAGACACCAAGTCGTAAACTCTACGTTCCATATCCGTTAGATGCTGTGCATACTGCCCTGTTGGAATGATGGCGTGGTGATCGGTCACCTTAGAACTATCGAACACTTTCTTAGACTTGGGTAGTGTCTTACCTTCGAGCTGTGCAGTGAACTGAGTATAGTCGCGCAACCCCCTTAAAATGTTAGGACACTTGGGATAGATATCGTCACTCAAGAAAGTAGTATCCACACGTGGATAGGTGGTGAGCTTCTTTTCGTAAAGAGACTGAATAAGCTTCAGCGTTTCATCGGCCGAATAGCCAAACTTTTTGTTGCACTCTACCTGCAATGATGTAAGGTCGAAAAGACGAGGTGCAAATTCACGACCATCTTTTTTAGTAACATTGCTCACGGTGAAAGGTAGCTGACGAATCTTTTCCAACAAGGCCTCCCCTTCTTCCCTACTATTGATAGGATCGATGCCGGGATTGTCTATGGGCTTACCTTTACCACCGTTTTTCTCTTCCTCGGCAGCAATCTCTTCGTCACTTTTGCGAATGATAGCAGAGAATGTTGTATTACGGTAGTTGGTTTTGAGTTCCCAATACTGTTTGGGTTCGAAGTTTTGTATATCGAGTTGGCGATTCACAATAAGCGCCAAAGTTGGAGTTTGCACACGACCAATAGACAGCACTTGACGATTTTGTCCGTACTTCAGGGTGTAGAGGCGAGTAGCATTCATGCCTAGCATCCAGTCGCCGATAGCTCGCGAAAGTCCGGCCTCGTAAAGCGGCTGAAACTCTACTTGATCTTTCAAGTTAGCAAAGCCTTCGCGAATAGCCTCCTCAGTCAATGATGAGATCCATAGGCGCTTTACTGGACATTTAGCTCCAGCCTTCTGCATCACCCAACGCTGAATCAACTCTCCTTCTTGGCCGGCATCACCGCAGTTGATAATCTCCGTAGCTTCTTGCATCAACTTCTCTACCACTGCAAACTGGTGCTCATAGGTAGGATTGCTGATTACTTTGATACCAAAGCGGGGCGGAATCATTGGCAAACTGCCCAACGACCACGATTTCCACTGAGGTGTATAGTCTTGTGGTTCCTTCAGTGTACATAGGTGCCCAAAGGTCCAGGTCACTTGGTACCCGTTACCTTCGATGTATCCATCTTTCTTATTTCTTGCACCTAGCACGTCGGCAATATCGCGAGCTACTGAAGGCTTTTCGGCTATACAAACTATCATTGGTTATCTATTCTATTATTGAAAAAGTGGCAACAAAGTTACAAAAAAAGAGAGGTGCGAAGACTATGTCTAAGCTTTTATTCGTATTTTTGAAGAAAAGAATCTTTATGAAAGTATGTGATCTCAAAAGCTATTGTATAGCCGTGATAACATTGCTATACTTGCCTCTAACCTTATCGGCGCAACAGATAGAGGCCTATCATCTGAGTGATTCAACCCTTCGCCATGACTCTAAAGCGTTAATAAACTTCGATTATCTATTCCCTAATACACAAATCGAATCTTATACATTGCCAACACAAGCTCCCATAAATATGGAAGAGCGATTTGTGGTAGAGAAGCTAAATCTCACCCAACCTTACTATCCTTTATTTACCACCGACCCAACACCTCTACACAAAGGCGAATATAGAGTTGGAGGCATAGTAAAAGGGTTTAGTAATAGTGCTATTTTGGGAAGTGGCAGTCAAAGCAACCTCATTGGAATGGGTGTGATAAACACGGCTAACCTCACTTATCTACATCGTGTTAATAACCAACTATCATATACTGTTTACGTAGAAGCCACCAAGTATAACATACCACGCAATACCACTCAACAATTTGGCGTAGGTGGAACTTTGGATTATCAGATCACAGATATCGTAGGTTTTCACCTTTTTGCCAACTATATGTATGGAAAAAACTATTATGCAGTAGGCAATCTGTATGGTGGTAGTGGCTTTGGAGGCTACTTCACCGTAGAAATGGGAGAAAGATTTGGAATGGGCCTGGGCGCACAACATTATTATAATGCGAACATCGGCCGATGGGAAACAGATCCTATCGTGATGCCCTACTTCAAACTAAACAATGGTGGAAAGATTGGCTTCGACATAGGTGGGTTAATAAAAACTGGCATCAAAAATGCCATAGACAATAAGCACATCAATATCAACAGCAATTCAAGAAGCCGATACAATGCCACTATAATGCCTGAACGTCCACCGATTATTATCCGATGAGTCAGTCGGCTGTCGATGAAACTACACGGTGCGCCTCATCTAGTCTACCATCCCAGAGATAGTATTTTGTTTCTTGCACTATGACAGGGGTAAGTAGTAGCAAGCAGACTAGATTAGGTATGGCCATCAAAGCATTCATGCAGTCGGATATATTCCAAATCAATGTCATATCCATTATTCCACCGGCACATACTGCCAATACCCAAGCCATACGATAGAAAGGTATAATTCTTAGTCCACCTAAATACTCTATAGATTTTTCGCCATAATAAGACCATCCCAAAATAGTAGAAAAGGCAAAGGTAATAATGCCAAAGGTCAGGACAAATGTACCTACATAAGGTATCTTGTCAAAAGCAGCTTTGGTTAAAGTGGCACCCTGCGTTGCATCAATATCCGGATGTGCCAACACGCTGCTTACCAGCACAAGCCCGGTGAGTGCGCATATTACTACCGTGTCCCAGAAGGTAGCGGTAGAAGATACCAAAGCCTGACGAACAGGATTGCGAGTTTTGGCAGCTGCTGCGATAATAGGAGCCGATCCCAAGCCCGACTCATTAGAAAACAGTCCGCGGGCAATACCAAAACGGGAAGCCATTATTATAGTAGACCCCAAAAAGCCGCCTCCCGCAGCACGAGGAGAAAAAGCAGAAGTAAAAATCAGTTCAAAAGACTCTAACAGATAAGCTGAGTTCATAAAAAGGATAAACAAACAACCACCTACATAGCTCACGGCCATGAATGGAACCAAAGCACTACAAAAGCGTGCAATCGATTTGATTCCACCAAAGATGACCAAAGCAACCAATACAGACATTGCCAAAGAGACATACAAGGTATCTATCCCCCAAGTGTCATTGGCTATGATAGCAATAGAGTTTGCCTGCACCAAGTTGCCAATACCAAAAGCTGCAAGAGCCGTAAAAACACAAAAAAGCACAGCCAACCATTTCATACCCAATCCGCGATCGAGGGCATACATAGGTCCTCCAGTCATCTCTCCCCTTTTATTGCGAACACGATACTTTATAGCAAGTAGTCCTTCGCCATATTTGGTGGAGATGCCAAGCACCCCAGTAACCCAGCACCAGAACACAGCCCCGGGGCCACCCAAGCTCACTGCAGTGGCCATACCTATTATATTACCGGTGCCAAGAGTCGCTGCGAGCGATGTTACAAGCGCACCAAATTGCGAAACCTCACCCTGCTTGCCCTCTTCCTTTGCTAAGGAAAGTCGCATAGCTTTAAAGATATGTCGCTGTGGAAACTTTAGCTTAATGGTTAGAAATAGATGCGTGCCTATAAGCAAAATTATCATGGGCCACCCCCATAGAAAAGAGCTAAGAGTAGAAAAAAAGTTTTCCATCTGTCATGTCGTATTATTGGCGATATTAATTATATTTTAATAGAATAGAAGCTGAATCACTATCAAAAAACACTGATTACAGCTTTTATCGCTGCCAATATACTAACTATTGATGACAACAATGCACTTTTCTTTGAATTAGTTTTGCTTAGTAAAGTAGATTCTATCCTTGTCATACCCCAACTGCATCAGTTTATCCATTAGTTGGTCTAAAATAGCTTCATCGAGTTGCGGCGTACGCGATAAAATCCAAAGACTGGACTTCTTCCTATCCGAAACGACTGCCCAAGAGTAATCTTCTGCCAAATCGATTATCCAATAATCACCTCTAAAAGGCCAAAAGAACTGGACACGCAACTTACTATTAGTAGAATCAGAAATAAATGCTTTGCCTACAATATTTTTTAAACGGCCGTTTTTATAGCCCGAATTTATAACCTTGACCCATTTTTTATTGGGTTGCAAAATATATTCGGCTGTAACCTGATCCATACCTTTCTCGAACCAAAGGGTGTAACGAGCTATTTCGTACCATTTACCGGCATAGCGATTTAAGTCTACCGAGGGAACAGTCTTAACAGTATCAGTATTTGGGAATGCAAATAAAGCTACTATGAAATGGATATAAGAACATAAACGCATAGATTAGTGATTTTAGGTGATACTAATAAAGTAATAATCAAAAAGATGACTGTATTGTTCTAACAAAATTCTTCCAATAAATAAAAATGAAGCAAACGCATGCAAACTACCATAAAAGCACTAATCGAAATTATCATATACAATACATATAGGCATAGCAAAAGTTATATTTTCCTGACGTTTCACACAATAGACAGAGCGACTGATAAAATATTGATAACTACATATCATCTCTTTATTAAATTTATTTTGCTATTTTTGTTAACATCAATTCTTTACGTAATATTTTATCAAAGGAGATTCCCTATAATCAATTACATATATGATTTAAATATTTCGTGACAAGCATCAAGCTTTAATAGTTTATAAACCGATTTCTGCTTCAATTGCAGATTGAATTTAAATAACAAAATCTTTACGAATGAAAACACTATTATCAGTTTGTTTAGCAACAACATTAGTAAGTTGTACAATGCCAGTAATTGTGGAACCAATCAATTTTAATGCTGATAAGTTCCAATCATCGCCTAAATTTGACACAGGCAAGGCAAATCCACTTCAGGATTATATTTATACTGCCGATCCGACCTCAATAGAATTTGGGGGACGTTTATATGTATATGGCACCTACGACCAACAACAATTCGATAGCGTAGGTATAGAAGGAAAAAACACGTACGAAAAGATTCGTCAACTGGCTATGCTTTCGAGTGATGACATGGTAAATTGGACATATCATGGTACAATTAAAACGGGCGAAATTGCACCCTGGATAATTGCGTCTTGGGCTCCTTCTATCACATCTCGAATCGAAGAAGATGGTAACACACACTTCTATCTCTACTACTCAAATAGTGGCGTAGGTAGTGCAGTGCTTACAGCAACCTCTCCTATTGGGCCTTGGAGAGACCCAATAGGTAGTAACGTTGTTGACTGCTCAACCCCAGGAGTAAAGGATTGTCCACATCCGTTCGACCCAGGAGTAGTCATAGATGATGATGGTGTGGGATGGCTAGCATTTGGAGGCGGTACTGCAAAACACGGCACCGATTATATGCCAGGTGTCTCACGCATTATTAGACTAGGCAAAGATATGACTAGCGTTGATAGTAAAATTGTTGAAATTAAAGCCCCTTATATATTTGAAGCGAGTGAATTGAACTACATCAATGGCACTTATGTATACACTTATAATACAAACTGGCTAGAACGAAAAGAATGGCATTTAGACCTAGATAAACCCACCATATGCTGCATGAGCTATATGACAACCAAAACTCCACTTATTTCAGACAGTTGGATTTATCAAGATAATTACTTCAAACATCCTAGCGAGTACGAGGGATTTGTACACAGTAATAATCACACACATCTACATAAGTATGAAGGTCAATATTATATTTTATATCATAGTCAAGGACTTGAGGTTAACCGTAATCTTAACGTAGGTTGCCGAAGCATGTGTGTAGACAAAATAGAGATTGATGAAGAAAATATAATATTTCATATGGGGATACCAACCCTAGATGGAGTTGCACAGATTCGCGATTTAGATCCTTACATTTGGCAACAAGCCGAAACAACTGCCGCAACATTGGGGGTAAAGTTTATAGAGTTAGAAGAGCTTGGCAATATGGCCGCAGAGGTTACTCAAACTGGTGAGGCCATAGAAGTTAGAGGTGTAAATTTCGGAAATGGAGCAAGGGATTTTTTGGCTAAAATCAAAGGGAAAGGTCAAATTGATGTAAGAAGTGATTCACCTAATGGTGAAATTATAGCTCAATTAACTTTCGATACAAATAACTGGGAAAACATATCTACTAAAATACAAAACAAGATAGAAGGTAACCATAAACTGTTTTTTATTTTAGATGGCAATTTCCTTTTTGATAAATGGAGATTCAAAAATTAGCTTTATAGTAATATAGAATAATACCGATACGAAAGAAAGTATTATCTGAAGTATCACTTAAGATTAAACTAAAGAGATCTCACAAACAATTTATTATTCATCGAGTCTGAAATAAATATCTTAGCAAAATCAAATTTCTTTTCCAACTGATGATGCTCTCAGAAGGTCGGTTTGGTTGGTTATAGAGGATATTAAAAAGAAATGAACGATATCGGTAAGGTATTGAGGGGAGGTAATAAATCATTTTTTGATTATCTTTGAAAACAGATTTGAGCTTTTGTACTTTACTAAAGCTCGAATCCGAATATAATCTACACATAATTCCGGACAGTACCGGACAGTGCTT
>CAMTOQ010000039.1 GCA_947074205.1 uncultured Bacteroides sp.
CTTGCTTTGTTTTTGTGGATGATATTAACCTTAGCCAATTTATCCAACATCTTAGTCACCTTAGGAAGCAAAGCAGTAGCTTCTGCTTTCTCAGTAGTAGAACGAAGTTTTCTCACAGCGTTACGCATTGTTTTAGCGTAATATCTATTGTGAAGCCTTCTCTTCTCTTCTTGTCTAATTCTCTTAATTGATGATTTATGATTTGCCATCTCGACTAATCTGTTTAATTCGTTATTTTTAAATGGTAGCCCATAGGGGAATCGAACCCCTCTTTCCAGAATGAAAATCTGGCGTCCTAACCGATAGACGAATGGGCCATTGAGGCAGTTGGCGTTTCCGCCGTTTTGCTATCAAGCATTGTTTGTTTCTCGATTGCGGATGCAAAGGTAGGGACTTTTTCCGAACCGCCAAACATTATCTACAGAAAAATGCGTTTTAGCCCCCAAAAACCCCCATTTTAACTACCACTTAACAGATAAGCCCGATTCTCTAACATTTAGAAACGCTATTATCACCCCATCCGGCAAGTATTATTGTAGCCCACAATGGGGCAAAGCCTCATCTTTTTTAGTAGATTTGTAGTCAAATACCCCGAGATCATGCAGCAAAAAGATACAGGAATCGTACTTCACACCCTAAAATACAACGATACATCACTTATTATAGAGATGTACACCTCCCTTTTGGGCCGATCTTCCTATATCGCTCCCCTGCCCCGCTCCAAGAAGTCGAAGGTCAAGACCTCGCTTTTCCAGCCGCTATCGCTCATCGAGTTCGAGGCCACGAGCAATCCCAAAGGTGGGCTGCATCGCCTCAAGGAGGTAAAACCCTATCAAACCTTTGCGTCGCTGCCCTACGATCCCTACAAATCGGCCATCGCCTTGTTCCTAGCCGAGTTTCTCTACCGCGCCATCCGCGAAGAGGGTCAGAATGCTCCACTCTTTCATTATATACTCCACTCCATAGAGTGGCTAGACAGCTGCACGGGTGGGTTTGCCAACTTCCACTTGGTGTTCCTCATGCGCCTATCTCGTTTCCTCGGTCTCTATCCTAATATAGAAGACTACACCGAGGGCAGTCGCTTCGATCTGCTCAATGCTACCTTTAGCACCGACACCCGCACGCCCCACTCACACTATATTAATATAGAAGAGTCGGCACAGTTTTACCAGCTGATGCGGATGAACTACGACACCATGCATCTATTTAAGATGAATCGCCAACAACGTTTTCGCTGCCTAGAACTGATCAACGAGTACTACCGCCTGCACCTACCAGACTTCCCCACCCTGAAATCGCTCGACGTGCTCAAGGGGCTGTTTGATTGATTTGGTAGCAAGGGCTACTCAGCGTGGTGAGTAAGGGAGGTCACCGAGCAGGCAAAGGCTACTCACCAAGGTGGCGAGGGCTTGCCAGCAAAAGGCGAAATTAATGGGCAGCAAAACACGCATCAATGTATTAAAACGTGCTGCGTCCGCTATGCCGCATGGGGAAATACAAAGGACAATGTATTACATATATATTATATAGATGCAACATCCCCTTATATCAAATCAAACAAATGTAGCGGCACAGCCTGCTGTGCCCACGTTCCGCACGGGAAAATACAAGGCATTTGTACAACGTGTTGTTGAATGAATTGTTGGACGTTGCATTGGATGTGTTATTGGATGTGTTATTGAATGTGTTATTGGATGCGTTGCATTGGACGTGTTATTGGACGGCACAGCAGGCTGTGCCACTACTGTTATGTCTTATTTCAACTTCAACATCGATGTATTAAGCATCCTTATATCACAGATAGGCGTTATGAAAACACAGCATTAATGTAACCAGAGGGCAAATCTTGCATATCTATCCACATTTCTTCCACAATTGTTAATATCATAAACACAAATTATACTCCAAATACTGAACATAAATCAACTAACGAACCATAAGATGCAATCATTTTAATATCTTATAAGCTCATAAGTAGACTTCTATCTATATTTGCTATACAAATGCACAACATTTGTTTACAACCGTTCACAGTACGCACAATCTAAACACTATGGCATCAAATGCAAGATAGACGAAAAAAACGGCTACTCTATGAGAAGACTAGCCTCTAAATTAATATCACTACTTTATGAGAAATTTTACTAAGATTAGGTGGTTCATCGCCATCTTTGCTTTTTTGAGTACTGCGCTCAGCGCTCAAGTCAACAACAAAGCTACTAACGAGGGGGTGCTTCGCGTAAAGCTGAAAGCACAACTGTCTACGGCAGCTACTAAGGCTCGCACACGTGCCGGTGTGCTTAGCGTGGGCCACTCGCAGTTCGACGCTGCCAGCAAGTCGGTAAAGGCTTACCGCATGGAGCGCGTTTTTCCTTACAACGAGAAAAACGAAGAACGCTACAAGAAACATGGACTAGACCGCTGGTACGAAATTCATTTCGACACTTCTATTGCGCCTCTAGCGGCTGTAAGTCACTATGCTAACATTGGCGATGTGGAGATTGCCGAACCAGCATTCGAAGTAAAATTGATCAATTCTAACACTCCATCAATCATTTACTCGGCTGCCGACCTGGCCAACGACCCTTATCTAGATCGTCAATGGCACTACAACAACACAGGCGATGTGGCACCGGGATTGAAGGGCGCCGACATCAACTTGTTCAACGCTTGGGGCATCACTAAAGGTCGCCCAGAAGTGATTGTGAGTGTGGTAGATGGTGGTATTGATATCAATCACAACGACCTGAAACAAAATCTTTGGGTGAACGAAGCCGAGCTTAATGGTACTCCTGGCGAGGACAGCGACGGCAACGGTTACATCGACGATATCTATGGAGCTAACTTCATCGATATGTCGGGCAAAATCACTGCTCACGAACACGGCACACACGTAGCTGGTACAGTATCGGCTACCAACAACAACGGCCTTGGTGTGGCTGGTGTGGCAGGTGGTAGTGGCAACGGCGATGGTGTACGCATCATGTCGTGTCAGGTGTTCGACTCGAAGGGCTTGTCGGGCAACTTTGCTCGTGCCATCGTGTATGGTGCAGACAACGGTGCGGTGATCAGCCAAAACAGTTGGGGATACCTTAATCCTGAAACTTACGAACAAGTGGTGCACGATGCTATCGACTACTTTATTGCCGAAGCCGGTCAATATCCGGGCAGCCCTATGCAGGGTGGTGTGGTGATATTTGCTGCCGGTAACGATGCTAGCTACTACAAATATTATCCGGGTGCTTACGAAAATGTGGTAACAGTAGCCGCTATGGGCCCCGACTTCAAAGTAACTTCTTACTCGAACTACGGTGACTGGGTAGACATTGTGGCTCCCGGTGGTGAATCGAACCATGGTGGTACTTGGGGTGTGCTTAGTACTTATCCCGACAACCGCTATACTTATATGGACGGTACTTCAATGGCTTGTCCTCACGTGTCGGGTATCGCTGCGTTGGTGGCTTCTAAATTTGCGTCGCCTACATTTACAGCTACCGAGTTGAAGCAACGTCTGCTCACTGCAACTAAAAACATCGAACAATACAACCCCGAATATATCGGTCTGCTAGGACATGGCTATATTGATGCCGTGATGGCTTTGGCCGAAAACGGCTTGAAAGCTCCCGAAAAGGTGAGCGATCTTTCTGTGGTGGGTATAGCGCAAGACTTTGCCGAACTAACTTGGAGCGCTGTGGCCGATGAAGACGACCAATATGCTAATCGCTACGAGATCTACTACTCTAAAACTCCTATCACCGCTACTTCGCTAAGTGGAGCTACTATGCTAAAGGTAGCACAAGAGAATGTGTTGGCCGGAGAAGCTATCAAAGTGATGATAGAAGATTTGGCTCCACTGACCACCTACTACTTCGCTGTGATGGCTTATGACAGATGGAACAACGTGTCGGAACTTTCGGAAGTGGTAAGTGCTACTACCAACGAAGGTCCTAAGTTTGTGCTTCCTACCGAAACTACTACATTCGAGGTAGATGTGACTGTGACTCCTTTTGTAAGTGCCGAAATGGAAATCAGCAACGAAGCTGCCGGACTATTGAGATGGGAAGGTGCTATGCGTCACGTAGGCCAAGAGTACAGCTACTATGCTAACCAAAATCTTAAGCCAGAGGTAAGCCTAGCTCAATCTCTCAAACCAGGTTCTGTGAAGGGAGTGCAAACAGCTAGCGTAGATGCTACTGTGAAAGCGGCTACCGGAATGACTACTCAAGAAATATTGAGATACGGTAAGTCCGGATTTTATGTAATCGGTGCACCGGTAGCTACCTACGAACATATGGCTGCCACTATGTACATCACAAGCACAGGTTTCAACCTTACCGATGTATATGCTTTCCTTAAATTGGATGAAAACGTAGGCCCAATGCGTCTCGACATCATTGAAGGCAACATCTTGAACAACAAATATGTGGTTCACTCGCAAGAGATCTACTCTAACGGCCCAACTGCTCAAGAGTATCGCATCAAGCTAGACGAACAGATCTTCTTGCCACCCGGTGCATTCTGGATCAACATCGTATCGCCTAAAAACAACGTTCACCCATTTGGTATTGCCGAAGAGTATGAGGTAGAAAGCTCTTCTTTCTGTTTCTTGAGTATCGATGGTGGTAAAACCTTTACTACTGTAGAAGATGCGATGCGTCAAGGTGGCTACCAATATCCCGAAACAACAGTGTGGGATATGGCTGCTGTGAGCAACAACAGACACTTGGGCGAATACTTGAAACTATCGCCTGCAACAGGTACTGTAGCTGGTTTCGAAAAGAGCACAGTGAGCCTTGTGGGTAATGGCGCCGACCTTATCCAAGGTACTTACAACTCGAACATCACCTTTAAAACCAACGACCCTGCCGCTCCCGAAGTGAAGTGTCCGGTGAAATTTGTGGTAAAAGGTCAGAAAGCTAAATTGACTAGCGAAAAGATTATCAACTTCAACGATGTATTTGTTGGTAGCAAGAAGACATTCAGCATCGAAGTGGCCAACGAAGGTTTGGCACCTTACACTATCGGTTCTATCCAGTCGAGCAACCCAGCATTTAGAATCACCAACTACAACTCTCGCATCAGTGCACAGGGTTCTATCAATATCAATGTAGAGTTTGCCCCTACTACTGAAGGTAGCCAATCGTCTACTATCAGCGTAAGCGACAAAGAAGGCAATGCCTATACGTTTAGCGTGTACGGTATTGGTTGCATCGAAGGCGAACTAGCATTCGAACCTGCTGTGGTAGATCTAGAAACACTATCGGCAGATGTAGCAAAAGATACCACTATCACGGTGATCATGAAAAACATCGGTAAGTATCCTTTGGAATATGCTTTCATGAACTATATCGACGATCTTGATGGCACACTGTACGACCTTACCGAAACAAACGACTGCAATGGCTATGGCTATCGCATGGAGTATAACATCGACCAAGATGCTACAAGCGACATTCAGTGGCAAGAGCACACAGACAACGTGGTAGATATCACCAACAAGTATACCTTCTACGAAAGATCTGTAGCTTTGGATCTAGGCTTCTCGTTCCCTCTATACGATAAGACATACGACACTCTGTACATTGCCGACAATGCTACATTGGTTTCTACAAACGAAATCTCGCTTGATGTGTGTATGCCTCCAATGGCCAACATCACTTGCTGGCAAGGTGCAGCAGCTATCTCGGCAGCCGGTTTCCGTCTTAAGATGAACCCAATGAGTAAGGTTTCTTACTCTAAAGCATCGGGCAAGGTGATTGTGAACTACGAGTTTGTGTCTATCGAATACTTCGGTTACTACGACTCTACTCTCGACATCCAGATTGTTCTACACGAATCGGGCGATATCGACATCAACTACCGCAACATCTCTTACGACCTGCTTTGGGATATCCCAATGTTCTTGATTGCTGTAACCGACGAAGGTTCTGCAGACTCGTTCATTGTGAACGACCTTAACATTCCATTCGACATCGATGGTGATAAAAACAATTGCGACCTAACAGAGAATATGGGATTCCGTATCATCTATCCTGGTAAGCAACTTGTGAAGAGCGTTTCTGAGCCAAAAGGTATGCTACAAATTGGCGAATCGAAAGAGCTTACACTCAACATCAGACTAGAAGATTTGTCGCAAGGCGAGTTGAAACAAAACATCAACATTTTGACTAGCAACACGCTGACTCCAATGCGTCACCTCACCTTGAAGGGTGAAGTTACAGAAGGTGGTGCATCTGCATTCCAAATGGCTCCTGCAGAAAGCAAAGAGCTAGGCTCTGTATTGAGAACTAGCCCATTGAGAACTGCCATCCAACTAAGCAACACAGGTAGCGCTCCGCTCACTATAAACGAGTTGAAGACTACACAAGAGTTCTTCTCTTTCACTCCGATAACCGACAAGGTAATCGCAGCTAAGTCTACTTATCTAGTGGATATTGTTTGCGACACAGAAGTATCAGGCGATTTTGAAGATGTATTTACTGCTGTGGTAGATGGTCAAGAGACTAGCGTTAAATTGAGCTACACTGTAATACCCGAGCCTATTCTTGTAGTAGACCGCGCCGAAATAGATACAGTGATGGAAGCTGGCGTAAAAGCGTTGACTCCATTTGTATTCTACAACGAAGGCGAAAGCGACCTTACTGTACGCATAGAAGGTACTAACATGGTTTACCCATCGCTTGAAGGCGACGAACGCCAAGAAACTTCTTACATCTACAAACGTAGTGACGAAGATAGAAGTGTGCTTTACAACTGGGTAGACTTGAAAAGCGAATCTGCTCAAATCTCGGCAGAATACTTTGTGAACAACAGAGTGAACCACTTTGGTGTGGTGCTTCCATTCGAATTCGAATTCTATGGCATCCCTTACGATACAATGTGGGTACACAAAGCAGGTTTCGTGTCGTTCCAACCTCTTCCGGTAGAAGAAAGACCCGAATTCCCATTGGCTCCACACTACATCGGTAGAGATGATGACTACAACAACTTCATCGCACCAATGTGGGGCTACCACTTGCCTTCGCCAATGACAGATCCTAAAGACACAGGTATCTTTGTCTACAAAGACGAAAACCAAGTAGTGATTCACTGGGGTTCTTATACCGACAGTTATGGTATCTCGCCAGCCTACGACTTCCAAATGATATTGAGCAACAACGGCAACATCAAGTTCCAATACAAGTTTACTCGTATGCCTTCGTGGACAACCTATGCAGCGGGTGCGGAAAACAAAGATGCGTCGGATGCTGTGATCATCTCAAATGGTGCTCAGGTGTTGTATCAAAGTGTGGCTATCGAAGTGATTCCTGCGCAATCGTTCACTATCCCTGCTAAAGAGCAGAAGAAAGTAGACTTTGCTATCGATGGTACAAGCTTGTATGCCAATTACTACAACCAACAGGTGAAGGTCATCTCTAACGATCCACGTTCGGATGCGCCTACTACCCTAAACTTCTCTGTAGAGTTGACCGGTGAGGCCGAAATGACTATTGACGATGTGGTAGACTTTGGCGAGATGATTATCTCTCCATACGACTGGTGCAAGAAATCGTTTACTCTTACCAACACAGGTACCGATTATCTGACCATCGAGAATATGAAAGCAGATGACAATCTTGCCATGGCGGTAGAGATGTTCGAAAAGATCACTACTCCTTGGGCTTCGTTCGAAGACTACTTCCCTATTGAGGATCTATTGCCTATCACTCTAGCTCCAAAGGAAAGCAAAGAGTTCCGCTTGAACAGTCAGCTCACAGAACCTACAGTTCTAGCCGGCAACCTCACTATCTCGAGCTCTATCGGAGAGAAAATAATTGCTGTAACTGGTACGCTTGTCAATCCTCCAATGCTAGAGATGACTCAAAGCAGAATTGACGCGGTGACAAATAGCGAAACAGCTATCATCGACACAGCTTTGGTGCTTTCTAACAAAAACGGTGAATCGGTACTTAGATACCAAGCAAACATCGAGTATATCCGCAAGGCGGTAGAAACTGAAGTACCAAGCGCTAGCACATTCAGCAAAGACAGCATTGCTAAGCCATTGAGCCTAGTTGCAGCTACTGTTACTGATGCCCCTGCTACAGCTACTACAGCGTACAACCGTGTGCTTAGCTATATCGACGAAGACGCTTCGCCAAGCAACTTCTTTGGATTTGGTAAGGATATGAACTTCGTGGCATCGACCTCGTACACTGCACCTGCCGATGGTTTCCAACTATCGCACGTACAATCTTGGTATCGTCCGGGCGACTTGCAACTCTCTAACATCTATGTATATATTCTTGTAGGTGATGTAGATCCAGGCAACTGCCAAGTGATTGGTCAAGGTCGTGTCACTGTAGAATCGCCAGAAATCGACAATATAGGTAGCTATATCACTGTAGAGCTAGACGAGGTGACTCCAATCTATCCAGGTGAGATCTTCCATGTGATGTTCTCGTACCCTCTAGGTGCATCGAACCCACAAGGACACATCCTTATCATGCCTAACAGAATTGAAGACAATCGCTACTTCTATGCCGATGGTACATCATGGGTGGACATCGCAATGACAGCCTACTCTAATTCTGCTTATATGATGCGTGCATTAGAGGCGCAAGCAGACAACAACTTCTGGGTAATTCTAGATGGAGAGTCTAGCGGCGAAATCAAAGCTGGCGAAGAGTTGGGACTTGGTTTGAAGATGAACAGTGCGCTATTGAGCGACGAGATTCAACATGCAAACTTGCACATCACTACCAATGACCCTAAAGCTGAAAGCACAATAGTTCCTTTATCGTTCAGTGCCAACTCGGCTCCTGTAGTGGCTGTTAACGCTCCAAGCGGTGTGATGACAATGCAAGAAAACGAGAAACAAACATTTGGACTGAATGTATACGACAAAGAAGGCGATAGCTTCGAATTGGCTCTAGCCGATGACGCTCCTGCATTCGTGAGTCTTACAAACGAAGAAGGTACTTATGCACTTGTGGTAGATGCCGACTACGAATCGGCTGGCAACTATACTATTAATGTATTGGCCAAAGACAGCTGGGGCAAAGAGTCTATCAACGGTTTGAAATTGACTATTACCAACGTTAATAGAGCTCCTATCTGCGAAGCAATGCCTGAGCTAGAGATTGGTATCGAAGAGTTCTCGCAAGAGATCGACCTAAATGTATATTTCGCCGACCCTGACCAAGAAACACTGAAGTATGAGTTTAGCAACGGAAGCCCAGAAGTAGTGAGGGTATTCCTTAGCGACAACAACCTACTTGTGAAAGGTGTTCAGTTGGGAGAGGCCGAAATCACTATCAAAGCCACTGACCCATGGGGCGAATCTACCGAACAGGTATTGAAAGCCACTGTTACTTCGTCGACCGGTATCCATGGTGCTACCGACTCGGATGTGATTGTGACACCGAACCCAGTGGTAACTACAACGCTAATCGACTGGGGCAGCAGCCTTGCCGAAGAGGTGAGCTATGCTATCTACTCGAACAGCGGTGCCAAAGTGATGGCAGGAACAATGAAGAAACACTCTGTGCTCAATGTACAACAGTTGACAACAGGTGTTTACTATCTAGTACTTGATGATAACACAACTCGCAAAACTGTTAAGCTCGTGAAAGAGTGATAAACTGATTGCAGTATTCTATGTAGAAGGGGCAGCCGAAAGGTTGCCCCTCTTTGTTTATCGGGGTAAAAGCAAAAAAAGGCGGAGACAAATATTACTTGAACATTCTGTACTATTGTTGGGAATTAGTCAATACAGAATTTACAACCAAATCAAAAAATTAGGCTTTAAATAGACCCTAAACTCTATTTTTAACTAAAATCGATAATCATAATGTCAGTTTATACGATTTTATCTCTATTTTTGGGAATAGAAACACGCTTATCCACAACCCCCCAAAAACAAAAATGGATAATATATTTAAGAATCTTACTAATAGAAACTTCTTCTCGGAGTCTTTAATGTCGTTTTACGACGACACCAACCACGACAATGTCATCAACAACATTTTGAAGGATGTCCTTGAAATGTACGATGCAGGTAGAGCCTATATTTTCCTTTACGACTTTGAACGAGGTGTTCAACGTTATAGCTATGAAGTGTGCAACAAAGGCATAGATCCGGAGATAGACAAGGTTGGCGAGATCCCGATAGCTTCAACTGCCTACTTTAACAGCTGCCTATTTGAGTCGCAGCCCTACATTGTGAACGATGTAGAAAACCTGAAGTTGGTAAACGACTACGAATATGAGCTACTCACTAGCCAAGGCATCAAATCGTTGATTATAGTACCGGTTATCCACAAAGGCGAAATGCTGGGTTTCATTGGCATCGATATGGTGAAGCAAAAAAAGGAGTGGATAGAACAAGACGTATCCGTTCTCTATATCCTATCTAAAATTATATCCACAAGCTTAGTCACATCGATAGAGTTCAGCAATAATAAAAAAAGAATAGATCATCAGAAATTCGACGAGACGATAAAAGCCATACAGCACATGTATAGCACTATACCCATCGGCATTGAGCTTTACGATTCGCAAGGATGCTTGCTGGACATGAACCAGACAAACGCTGAGATTTTCGGTATAGACGATACTAATTCGCCTAAAGGAAAATCCATCTTCGACAACCCATTGGTGACCGACGAACATAAAGCGGCTCTACGCCGTGGCGAAGATTATGATGCTTTGATCGACTACGACTTCTCTAAGATATCGAAATACTACAAATCATCCTTTGAAGATCATATCAAGTACCTCAGCTGTAAGACGCAGGTTATCAAAGACGATGAGGGCAACATTGTGAATTACCTGAACTTCCTTACCGACATCACACAGGTGCGTAAAATGCAACAGGAGCTGGTACATTCCAAAAATAAGGCAGAGGAATCTGAACGACTAAAGATGAACTTCCTGGCCAATATGAGTCACGAGATACGCACACCGCTAAATGCTATTGTGGGCTTCTCGGAGTTGCTGAGCGAAGACCTTAATCCTAGCGACAGAGAAGATTTCATTAAGATTATCCGCACCAACAACGAACTACTGCTGCGACTGATTAACGACATCTTAGACCTATCGAAAATGGAAGCGGGGGCAGTGGAACTCAAAGAAGAGACATTCGACTTGGTAGAAGCTTTTGATGAACTCAACCTTTCGTTTAGAGAGCGTATTCCTGCACAGCTTCCGCTAAAGAAGGACTATAAGATTAAGAGCTGCATAATATCGTTTGACAAGAACAAAATATCGCAACTGTATGCCAACTTTATGACCAATGCCATAAAGTATACCCCCAGTGGATCGGTGACAGTAGGTCTGGACTATATAGACGATGGAATAAGCTTCTATATACAAGACACCGGAATAGGTATTGCCGAGGATAGAAAACATCTAGTATTTGAGCGCTTCCGAAAACTGGACGACTTTGCGCAAGGCACAGGCTTGGGGCTTGCTATATGCAAAGTGATAGCCGAAGCATTAGGCGGCAAAATAGGCTTCGACTCTATAGAGGGCGAAGGCTCCAAATTCTGGGTATGGCTACCCACCAAAGCCATTCATTTGGAGAGAATAGAAGAATATGAACCAACAGATAGCACAGTGATTGATAATACAACACCACAAAGCCACGATGCATCCCGCTTTAACAACGGATCGCTGCGAGTTTTAGTAGCCGAAGACAACGAAAGTAACTATATGCTGGTAAGAGCTATCCTAAAGGGACATACCCTATATCACGCCACCAATGGGGTGGATGCAGTACAAATGGCCCGTCAGGAGAAGTTTGACGTTATCTTGATGGATATACGTATGCCAGTGATGAACGGATTGGAGGCCACAAAGCTGATCAGACAATTCGACACAGAGACTCCAATAGTAGCCCTAACGGCCAACGCTTTCCACTCGGACAGATGTTTGGCCTACGAGGCAGGGTGTACCGACTTTGTTCCTAAGCCGATCAAGAAGGCCGATCTCTGCCAGTTGCTCTCCAGAATTATTAAATAGAACTACTCCAAAATATAGAGCGTGATGCATTAATCTTTGCATCACGCTTTTTTTTGTGCACGCACACTATTAAAAAACGCACATTTTATTAAAATTATATGAGTACGAGTTAATTTTGGTTTCGTCTACTTCGTGTTATATCTAAGAAACCTTTAAATAAATACTATTCACAAATAGACTTCTTTTATTATGAAAAACTCATTCACTAAACATTGTGTTGGATGTGGTTTGAGACGCTTGCCCCTACTCATAGGGCTTTGCGCCATGCCTTTTCAGTCTGTGCTCATCGAAGCAAAAGCAGCCAACAACGAGAATTACATGTACGTGCAACAACAAAGCCGCACAGTTAAAGGTCAAATCGTAGACGAAACCGGTGAACCTTTAATTGGTGTATCTGTATTTGTGAAAGGCACTACAATGGGAACAATCACCGACATCGATGGTAACTATCAGCTTGAAGTGCCCAATGACAAAAACACATTGGAGTTCTCCTACATCGGCTACCGTTCACAGACGATTGTCATCAAACAGTCGGGTGTGGTAAATGTACGCATGGAGGCCGACACCCAAGCATTGGACGAAGTAGTGGTAGTGGGTTATGGCACCATGAAGAAACGCGACCTCACAGGTTCTGTTCATTCTGTAAAGTCATCCGATATTACAAAATCGCCTGCATCCAACGCTATGGAAGCGCTCCAAGGACAGGTGCCGGGTATGGATATCGTCCGCAACTCGGGTAAAGCTACATCGGGAGTTACTATCAATATTCGCGGTAAACGTTCGCTGTCGGATGTGAGAGACGAATGGGGCAACGACATCGCCAATGCACCGCTTTTCATTATCGACGGTATGCAAGGGGGCAACTTTGCCGACTTAGCACCCTCGGACATTGAATCTATTGAGATTTTGAAAGATGCATCGTCTACTGCTATCTATGGTTCGCAAGGAGCCAATGGGGTAGTTATCATCACCACCAAACGCGGTGCAGAAGGACGAGTTAAGATTTCGTATAACGGCTACTACGGTATAAATGGATGGGCACAATATCCCGACATGCTTACCGGAGAAGATTATATCAACGTGCGTCGCGAGGCTTACAGAACCGCCGGACAATGGAGCTCGCCTGCCGATGACCAAAAACTATTTAGCGCAGAAGAGTGGCAAGCTATTCAGAATGGCGAATGGACCAACTGGCGCGACGAAGTGGAGCATAATGGTATGGTGACAAGCCACCAAGTAACGGCCTCGGGAGGTAACGAAAAGACTACTGCCCTACTATCTGCCGGCTATTACTTCGAAAAAGGGTCGTTTAAAGATGACAAGATGAACAAATATAACTTGCGCCTCAATGTGGAGCACAAGTTCAATAAATATCTGAAAATTGGAGCTAACTCACAAGTGACACATTATGCACAAAACGAGCGTGCAGAAAATGTGTTGTGGCGTGCAGCTACTAACGTTCCTCTAGGTAATGCGTATGATGAAAATGGTCGCGTAGTGCTATGGCCTCTAGGCACTAGCTCGCGTGTGAGCCCTCTTGCCGATGAAGCAAGCGACAACACAGCGAAACATGATATACTAAACACCAACATCATTGCCAACGGTTACTTAGACATTACACCTATTGACGGATTGAGCATTCGTTCCAATCTAGGTACTAACCTCACCTACTATCGCCGTCAAGACTTCGAAGGCATGAACTCTATCGACCGTGCAGGCGAATACAGCACATCAAAAGCGCGTATCGCATCGTCGGAGAAGAGCTTCATCAACTGGGATAATGTGATCAACTATACTAAAACGATCAAGGACAACACGTTTGGCATCACTGCCTTGACTTCTTGGACACAATCGAAGTATAGAAACTCTATCTCGCAAGGTGAAGGTCAGCTAGTAGACTCTAACCTATGGCACAACATCGGAGCCAACGATAAGAACTCTTATGTTATTGGTTCGGGCTATATTCAACACCAAACTTTCTCGTACGCTGTACGTGCTAACTATAGCTACAAGAGCCGCTATATGTTGACAGTATCCAACCGTTGGGATGGTGACTCTCGCTTGGCCGAAGGCAACAAATGGGCAGCCTTCCCATCAGTAGCCGGTGCTTGGCGTATTAACGAAGAGGCTTTTATGCGCAACGTAGAAGCTATCAGTAACTTGAAGCTTCGCCTTAGCTGGGGTAAAACCGGTAACTCGGGTATCATGGCTTACGGTACGCAGTCGGGGGTAACTCCTAAAACCAACTCGGCTTTCCAAGACAATGGTTATATCTACTATATCTTTAACGAGTATATCGGTAACCAAAACACAAGCTGGGAAATCTCTAAGACTTGGGATTTAGGTTTGGATATCGGCTTGCTGAACAACCGCATCACTGCTACTATCGACCTATACAAGGTGAACACTAGCGATATTTTGCTACCTCGCCAATTGCCATCGTCAATGGGAGCAAGCAACAACACTACCTTTAAAACTTACCAAAACATCGGTGCTACCATGAATAAGGGTATCGAGATTGGTATCAACACCATCAATATCGACCGTAAAAACTTTGGTTGGACTTCGGCTTTATCATTTGCCGCTAACCGCGAGAAGATTGTAGACTTGATTGATGGTAAAGATATGGCTATCGGCACAGATGTAGAGACACAAACGTTGATGATTGGCCGTCCGTTGTTCTCGTTCTACGAATACACCAACCTTGGCGTATGGCAAGAGAGCGAACGCGATGAAGCTGCTAAATACTTTAAGGATGCAGCCAAGACACAACCTTTCGTACCCGGCGATATCAAGATTAAGGACCTCAATGGTGACAACATCATCAACTCGGATGACCGTGGCTACATCGGCTCGCGTTCACCCAAATGGACAGGTGGTTTCAACAATACCTTCCGTTATAAGAACTTCGACCTAAATGTGTACTTCGTGGCTCGTTGGGGACAATTCATCGAGTATGAACTAGGTGGTGCTTACGACCCTCAAGGTATCAGCAACTTCCCAGCTTACTTTGAATATTGGACGCCCGAAAGCCCATCGCAGCATTTCCCACGCCCCAATACAACTCAGTTCTACAACTACATCGGCTATCAATCTTTGAAATACATCGATGGTTCGTATTGGAAACTAAAAACGCTTTCGCTAGGCTACACGTTGCCTAAACTAGCAGCCAACAAGCTAGGTATCTCAAACCTACGCGTGTATGTCACTGCCAACAACGTATTCTCTAAGGCGAAAAACGACCTTATCCAAAACTATGATGCGGAACGCGGTGGCTCGGCAAAAGCTCCACTACAACGCCAATTGGTATTTGGTGTAAACCTTGATATTTAATAACATCTAAAGAAACACTTCAATGAAAAATATAAAGAACTATCTACTGACTGCTGCCTTTGCCTCTATGCTAGTGGGCACACAGTCGTGCGACCTCAGCGAATACAACCCAGGAGGCTCTACTGCCGACGAAGTATTCAAGAGTCAAACCGGATTTAATGCACTAGTAAACTCTGCTTATGCCTATTGGGGCGGACAGTTCTATGGCCGCGAAGACTTTGTGTTGCTACTCAATGGTGGTGCCGATACATGGATCAACATTGCCAACTGTGGTTATGGCCGTCAAATGTCTAAATACCAAGAGTCGATGTCTACTACAGGACAGTTTCGCAACACGTGGCAACGCTTGTACGAGATCATCAACGACTGCAACGCAGGTATCGAACGTATAGACAACGTAGAGTGGACTGACCCCGCTATGAGAAACATCCGCTTAGGCGAACTTAGCTTTATGCGTGCCTATGCTTACTGGCACCTTGTGGAGCTGTTTGGCGAGGTAGATATGCGTACCACCGAAACCAAAGAGATTGTGATGTACTGCTACCGCAGCTCGTACGACGAACTATATGACTTAATGCTAAAAGATATTGATACAGCTGTAGCCAATCTGCCTGTTGATCCATATCCGGTAAGCGATGTGGGCCGTGCCACTTCCAAAGCCGCTTATGCACTAAAAGCTCGTATTGCCTTGACTCGCGTGGCCTACTGCAACACGCAGGCCGAAAAAGACCAATATTATGATATGGCTCAGAAGGCTGCACAATATGTCATCGACAACCAAGCTGCACTAAAAGTTAGCCTTTATGATACACCGGCCGAAGTATTCGACCCTGCGAACAACAAGAACAACAAGGAAGCTTTGTTTGTAGTGACTCACGCTACCGAGTCGTCGCTCAACATGCAAAGCAACAACCCTAACCGCTTGCACATCTACTTCCATGCCAAATATTCGGGCTGGGCTGGTGTGAACCAAAGCTATACTTATGGCAACGACCGTAACTCTAAAAATGGTAGCATGGTGATGATGCCTACTCGCTATCTTCTAGAGCTGTACAACGACGAGGTAGATGCCCGCTACAACGCTTGGTTCCGCGAGGAGTATCGTGTAAACACTGCTACTCCATTTACTTGGACAGCCGACCAATTGACACATTTCGAAAAACCGGAATCAATGGTGGGACAGCAAATACAACCAGGCGAGTTGGCAATGCTTTTCACAAAGAAAGCTATAGACGAAAGTAGCAAACGCACATTGCCTTATGCAGTGGTCGATATCAATGATACCTACACAGCTGAGGGTGGAGTAAACAACAACGCTAACTTCAATATTCACTTCCCTACTCTTTTAAAGTACGAAGACAAGAGTATAGAAGATCGTGGCTTGCCAGTGAACTCACAAGTAGGTGCAAACGATGTGCTTATCATGCGCCTACCAGAAATGTATTTCATCGTAGCAGAGTGCGAAATGATGAAATCGGGAGGTAGCCGTGCAGCAGCTGCGAACAGTCTCAACGTGGTGCGCCGCCGTGCAGCAGTGCCCGGACAAGAAGCGCAAATGGTAGTGAGCGAAAGCGATATGACTATCGACTTCTTACTAGACGAGAAGGCGCGCGAGTTTAGCGGTGAATTCATCCGCTGGTTCGACTTGAAGCGTACGGGCAAACTAGCCGAAAACATCAAGAAGAACAATCCTGATATTGTTTCGGCTGCAGGGGTAGACTTCCTAAACGCAGGTTACTGCAACCTTAGACCTATCCCTCAAACCTTTTTAGATGCAATTCTCAATCCTGAAGAATTTGGACAAAACCCGGGATTTTAATTTATAATTATTTTCATTCAGCCTCCTTCAGAACGCGAGTTTAGAGGGAGGCATTTTTTTTTGCAAGCAATAAAAAAAGCCCACTCTAATAAGAGCGGACAGTTAGGTCATACAGCAGTAAGCAGAATATTAATAGGCTACTTTATGATAGCAAATGTATATATTTTCTTCGGGCACCAAACTATGTATCACAAAAGAAGAGTCATTCAGAAAGCGGAACATATATAGATCCTCATCCATATTAACGCCGACCTTAAAAACTAAAGTATCTCCTCGAAACTCGTAACTACCCACCTCGCTATAATTAGGCTGATTTAAAGCGTAGAAACCATTGGTTTTAAAGAATAGAGTCTCCGAGTCAGAGGTATCTACATCAGCAAGTTTATTTACCTCTAGTTGGTTACCATCTTCATCAATGATATAACCATTAAGAGCCGTATATTCCCATTTACCCGACAAAAGACGTATACGTTCATCTTCGGAATGGGTCATCGGTTTACTGCAACTAGCAAGCACTAAAAGCAGTAAAAGAGTATATGATAGGAGAGTCGTTTTCAGCATAAGAATTATCTTTTTAAGAGTTAGAGGAATATATTTATACATTCTTCTCGATATAAATGAGTACAAATATTATACATTATGATGAGCGAGCCAAATTTTTTTATTTTTTTGTTTAACATATTTATACAAAGTTGAATTTACTGTTTAGTGCCTATACGAATAGTTGTGCTATCTGTCTAGCTCGTTAAATATCAGTAGCAAAAAAGAAATACTAAATAGCGGATAGTATATGTAAAGGAATTATTTTAATTTTGTAAGCTCAATACTAACTAAATAGCTCGAAAGGAGACAAGATATGGAACAACAACTTACTGTTTACAATACACTTAGCAGAACCAAAGAGTTGTTCGTACCACTTCACGCCCCCAATGTGGGGATGTATGTGTGCGGACCTACGGTATATGGCGATGCTCACTTAGGACATGCTCGTCCGGCTATCACCTTCGATATCCTATTCCGTTACCTCAAACATATCGGTTACAAAGTGCGTTATGTGCGCAACATCACCGACGTGGGCCACTTGGAACACGATGCTGACGAAGGCGAAGATAAGATTGCAAAGAAGGCACGCTTGGATCAAGTGGAACCAATGGAAGTGGTGCAATACTACCTCAACCGCTACCGCAAGGCGATGGAAGCCCTTAATGTGCTAGGTCCTAGCATAGAGCCTCACGCTTCGGGTCACATCATTGAACAGATAGAATTGGTACAGAAGATTCTGGATGCAGGTTATGCCTACGTCAGCGAAGGATCGGTGTACTTTGATGTAGAGAAATACAATAAAGACCATCAATATGGCAAGCTATCGGGTCGCAACTTGGAAGATGTGCTGAACACCACACGCGATCTAGACGGCCAAAGCGAGAAACGCAACCCTGCTGACTTTGCTTTGTGGAAGAAAGCACAACCCGAGCACATCATGCGCTGGCCTTCGCCTTGGAGCGATGGTTTCCCAGGATGGCACGCTGAATGTACGGCTATGGGACGCAAATACCTTGGCGAACATTTCGATATTCACGGAGGAGGAATGGACTTGATATTCCCTCACCATGAGTGCGAAATTGCACAATCGGTGGCATCACAAGGCGACGACATGGTACGCTACTGGATGCACAACAATATGATTACTATCAACGGTACGAAGATGGGTAAATCGTTGGGCAACTTCATCACGCTCGATGAGTTTTTCACCGGTTCGCATCCGCTGCTCACTCAGCCTTACACGGCTATGAATATTCGCTTCTTTATCTTGCAAGCGCACTATCGTAGCACGGTAGACTTTAGCAACGAGGCGCTCCAAGCGGCCGAGAAAGGGTTGCAACGCTTGATGGAAGCAGTATCGGCTATCGAGAAGATCAAGCCATCGGCTTCATCGTCGGTAGAAGTAAAATCGCTACGCGGCAAGTGCTACGATGCGATGAACGACGACCTGAACACGCCAATCTTGATTGCTCACCTATTCGACGGTACTAAGATGATCAATAACATCATTGCCGGCAACGATACCATCAGTGAGGCCGACTTGAACGAGTTGAAGGAGACTTTCCATCTTTTCTGCTTCGATGTACTAGGACTAAAAGAGGAAGCAGGCTCGTCGGACGGCCGCGAAGAAGCCTACGGCAAGGTAGTAGACATGCTGCTACAACAGCGAGACAAAGCTAAAGCTAATAAGGACTGGGCTACATCGGACTTGATTCGCAATGAGCTCACCGCACTAGGCTTTGAGATTAAAGATACAAAAGAGGGATCGGAATGGCGCTTGAATAAATAAGCCCCGACCTAATTAACCAAGAGAATAACAAGGGGTAACATTTCAACATGTTGCCCCTTATTTTATACTATAACAAAGAATGACACAGAAGATGACAGCCGAAGAGTTTTTCAAGCTCGATAAGTTTGCCACAGAGAATGGCATCCACCTAGTAGAGGTAAAAAAAGGCTATGCAAAAGCCCAAGTAGCAATAACAGAAAAGCACCTCAATGCCGGAAACCGTACACAGGGAGGTGCTCTATTTACTTTGGCCGACCTAGCAGTAGCCGCTGCATCCAACTCGCATGGACAGCTAGCTTTCTCGCAATCGGCACATATCACATTTCTTCGTGGTAGTGGCGCTGGCGATACATTGACCGCCGAGGCTCGCGAACGTCACATAGGACGAAGTACAGCCTACTATCAGGTAGATATCACCAACCAAAACGGAGACTTACTAGCCACCTTCGAATCGGGGATGTTTCGTACCGATCAGCCCGTACCGTTTAGTCTATAAGCGCTGTAATAGGATAGCGTTGCCCGCTAACCGTTTTCATATAGGCCTTTGCCGAACCAATGTTGAGATACATATCTAGTCGGATGGGCAGATGATTCCGGTCGTCGGTGATGTAGAATCGCAGCACAGGCTCGTTCTTTCCACTCTTAGAGCTAAACTCGGAGAAGGTAAACACGAGGCAACGGTAGGTGTGCCCATCGTCTGCCTTCGTATTTTTCACGCCATTGTAGACCAACACTTGATTGGCCACTCGCTTACCGGTCACCATAGGTATTTCGATGGTTTGCCCCTCTTTCATATTGCTGGTATCGAATGAACGGGCAACAGCCAAGGCACTCAGCATATCGTAGACACACTTCTTATCGGTAGAGGTAGTTTTTACGATCTCCCCACTCTTGTACCAACGCTGTTGGTCGACTATCGTTTCGCCATTTTTGTATTCAAACCAAGCCTGATCTACGGTGTAGCGCTTGCCCTCAGCAGCCCCTTTACGATAGTACAAAGGTTCGATGTGATGGGTGAACACGCTAGTAATGGTATCGCGCATCCTAAAGAACATATCCACCCGCTTATTGGTGTCGGATAGCAAATTCATCTCATAGGCAGGTTGCCCTTTATAGTTGACCTCTCCGATAGACAAATCGGCTGTTCCGGCTTTCACCCATACAAACTTCCAGTTATAGTACAGGTTAAATGTCAGTTCTTCGCCGGGCAGGAAGGCCGAATTCTCGGCTGCACACTGCGCATTGGCCTGAACCGACAGCACAAGCCCTACTACTAAGGTTAATAAAGTATTTACGAAGGTATTTCTACCTACGATTAGGCGTTCTTGTTTTTTTCTTCTTTTCTTCATCAGGCTTCTGTTTTTTCATTTCTTCGGGCTTCTGCCTTTCTGGGGACAGAGCATTTAAGTTCCATTCTTGATTTAGGTCCCAATTGGCTTTGGGTTCTAGTATTTGTGGATAGTAATATACCTTTTCGGGTTGTATTCCTCCCTCATAATTGCCCGTATCCCACTCACCATTCTCGTTGAGATCTTCTATCAGTCGGGCACCATATTTACCGGGACTTAGGAAGTAGAAGTCGGCCATTCCCTCCTTCACCTTGACTTGTCTCAACACATTGTCCTGCGGAGAAAGTAGTTGCACAAATGCAGGGCCATCCAAGCCACGTATAGTAAAGAAGATGTTGCAGTACTCTTCCTCTTTCTTTATTTTAAAGTCTTTCTTTATATTGTCGCTATGCAGTCCGTAAAGCCCCACTATAGCCGCAGAGTCTACCGTGAGCTGATACTCATCGGCAAAGTCCCAATCCGTATAGAGAGTGTAGCGCATCATGTTCAGCGAATCATGCTCGAACACAAACGGCACCTCCTGCCACAAGGTATCCACCTTTATTTTAAGTTGTATAGCGGCCGTATCAAACGAGGCTACAGGCTCTTTGAAAGTAAACGACACAGAGCCATAGATATCCATATTGGAAGGGGCATTGGTGTTGACATCGAGGAATACGATTTCTTCTTCCTCCTCTTCATCGCTCTTCTTGCCTTTTTTCTTCTTAGGTTCTGCCTTTGCCTTCTTGGCACGCGACACTAGGTTGAGCGTATCCGTACGAGGCACCAACATACTAGCGGTGTCGGTATAGAGGTAAGAGATGCTAACACGCAAGGTATCTTGCTTGTAGAGCAACGAATCTTTCACCCAATAGTGTAAGGTATCGTTGCGAAGATTTTTCTCAATGATAAAAGCATCTTGCTCGTCGAAGTTTAGTCCTTTTACAACGGGCAACGTATCGGCTCTATCGGCAAAATAGAACGAGAACTTCTCATCGGTGAGGCGTTCGTTCTTTACAAGATATTGACTAGAAGACTCCTCGGTGAAGGCGCGTAGAATCAAATCATCGGGTAGATAGTGAGTATACGAGTGGTCGAAAATGGTATCGATGGTCAATGAGTCGCGGAAGATGGTGTCGCGATGCATACGCATATCGGCGCTCGGCACTATAATTGAATCGTAGAAAGCAATCTTCTCACTTTTCTGAGAGAAAGTAAAGTTCTGGTCTTTATCGTCTATAGCAAACACGCGATAAGAGCCGGGGGCGATGCCTTTGATGATGAAACGTCCACGGCTATCGGTGCGCGATACTCGATCGAGCGGCACAGATGTAAAAGCGGAATCTTCCAGATTGCTATGTAGCCCCACAAGCATCCCCTTGATGGGTTCTAAGTTCGAAGCTTCGAGCAATGTGCCACGTACCTCTAGTGTATCGATAGCTTCACCGGTAGAGAAAGAATAGGTAAAATTACCAAGAGGGTTGCCCTCGTTATTGTCTACAATGGCATCGGAGAAATCTACGGTGTAGGTAGTATTGGCTTTCAGTGTATCGAGTAAGTTGATATGCACTTTCTTGCCCATGGCACTAATCTCGGGCATCTGCACCTGAGGAGGCGAAACCACAATCTTTTCGCTAGCCTTTTCGAGTTTAATATATTCGTCAAACTCTAGTGTCATCTTTGTGCGTTTCACATTGGTGGCGCCAATCTCGGGAGAGGCACCCACAAAGCGAGGTGGTGTTTCGTCGTAGCCACCGCCATCGGGGCGTCCAATGCTGGCACACGAATAAAGTAGTGTAGCAATGATTGCCACACTCATCAGTTTCTTCAACCAGCGGTTATCTCTTTTTGTATTCTTTTGCATAGCACAAAAATAGAGTATATCAACAAATTAACACCTATCTATCGAGGAAATAATCATGAATTCCCATCTTCTATAGCTCGCAAAGGCAAGGCGATAGTTGCAAATATATAGAATATTCATCAACTTCGTCTATACCTGTAAAGATATTGTCTAAAATAGTGAACCTTTGAACTTGAACACTTTACTCTTTCTTGATGTCCCCATCACTGTCGCGATCACTGTCTTTTATACGGAAATAGTCGTTGTACATCTTAATGCCAAAGATGATAGCACTCGATATAAAGGTGACGATATTGGTAATAAGCAGTGGCACATTGCCAAGCATTATGCCTTGCACTGCGAAAAACAGTGCGCCAATACCCATCAGCAGAAATGTACCCATAGCTATATCGTCGGTCTTGCGGGTGCGCATCGTGTAGATGGCTTGTGGCAAGTAACCAAATATCAGGCAGACAGAGGCTAAATAGCCCACAATATCGGATGCTTGTACGTTGTTAATATCCAGAGCAATAGCAGTAAGAAAACTCATAGTAATATCCTTTCTTTTAAATGATTCATAATAAAATAGTATGTAGAATAACAAACCAAAATGGCGATTGGTTAGCTATACAATCGTTTAAAGATACAAAAAGGATTGATTAATACGTTATTTCCTCGTCATTACTACCCTATTTCATTGTCTAATTGTCTATTTTTGTAGCAATCAATTATAAGTATACGTATGACGACTTCTAAACTTCCGCTCTATTTTGCGCCACTACAAGGTCACACCGAAGCTCCATTTCGCAATGCCTTCGAGCAGGCTTTTGGTGGAATAGATGGCTACTTCACTCCATTTGTACGCCTAGAAAAGGGACATTTCCGTGCCAAGGATGTGCGTGACATTTTGCCCGACAACAACAATGTTCCACGTGTCACACCTCAACTGCTGGCCAATACCGGCGAGAAGGCAGAGACCATCTTGTCATTGTTTCTGGAACACAACTACAAGGAGGTCGATATCAATATAGGCTGTCCATTCCCGATGTTGGCCAAGCGCCACAACGGATCGGGCATTCTCCCCTTCCCCGAAGAGGTGAAGCAGTTAATGCAAATTGTGACCAATCATCCTGAAATAAAGTTCTCCGTAAAGATGCGCCTAGGTTGGGAAGATGCTGCTGAGTCGATGGCTCTGCTACCCTTCCTCAACGAGCTACCGTTGAGCCACATCACCATGCACCCACGCGTGGGCAAGCAACAATACAAAGGTGAGGTCGATCTCGATGCTTTCGCCGCATTTGGTAAAGAGTGCAAGCATCCACTGATCTACAACGGAGACATCCTATCGGTAGAAGATATTGAACGTATCCAAGAGGAGTTTCCCAACGTAGCGGGCGTGATGATTGGCCGTGGATTGTTGCTTAATCCTGCTCTAGCTCTAGAGTACAAAACGGGTGTAGAACTATCGCACGAAGAGGTGATTGAGCGAGTGAAGACCATGCATCGCCAGCTACAAGAGCACTACGAGGCTAGCACACAGGGCGGAGAGATACAGGTTCTAAACAAGCTAAAACCTTTCTGGGAATATCCCGAAGAGCTTATCGGCCGCAAAACATGGAAGGCCATCAAGAAGAGCGTCAACATGGATAAGTATCGCGCAGCTTTACGTCAAGGTGGATTGCTGTAAGAGGCCTATTAGAGATTACGGGAAGTAGATATAACGAAACATCCGAGAGTATTTAAGTATACTCTCGGATGTTTTTACGTTAGATGGGTTGCTATCTTAGTGGATTAGTAAACCATAATCTTTGTACTCTTCTTGCCTACTCTAACAATATAGATACCTAATGTGGTTTGTATCTGTTCGATAGGAGTAGGATATTGAACTACTTTAATCATTGTACCCGAAAGGTCATAGACTTGAATGGTCGATGTTGCATTTTCGACTACAATCTTTCCGCCTGTAGAATAGATAGTCGTAGCATCATCTTCTACTCCTGCGATAGATGTTCCTTCTGCCCATTTGGCATATAGCGTTGTATGTCCGTAAACCTTATCGTTAGCAAAGTCCCACTTCTGTTTGCAGTCGGCATCTTTGTGCCAGCCCACAAATTCGTAGCCTTCTAAGATGGGGTCTAATGGCTGAGTAACAAGCAATCCATGTTTTACTTGAGAAGCTGCAACCATCGATCCACCATTGGATTCGTAGCTAACCGTCCAAGCCCATAGCTCTGCAAATACGGGATAACTATCATTTACTCCTTGCATCACTACCCAGTTGAGGTATTTCTTTTCAGCTCCTGTATTAGCGTTAACCCAAGCATTGAGCAAATTGACAGGTTGTGCAGTAAGCGTAGCGCCATCTTTATCGCCCGATGGTGTAACGGTTTGCAGATTATCTTTTGATGTGCCTTTCTTAAGCACCATGTTCTTATCGGCATAATTTGTCTTAATGTCTTCCGACGTGCTATTTGCTATTCTAGCAACATGAGCATTGTCTGCATCTTGATTTATAGCCACAACTTCTTGTCCTAGTGCTAGTGAGTTCGTAATCTTTGTTCCTCCTCCATTATCGCCAACAATTCCTCCAGAATTAGAGTAAGAAGAGGTTTGTGCAGACGAAGAGGTAGAGTAGATAGAGCCCAGCGAATAGCAGTTGGTAATATCACCATCGTAGGCATCGCCTACTATACCTCCGGAGTTAGCATAAGAAGATGAGTAGGGCAAAGTAGACGAGGCAGCAGAAGAGATTGCTCCTGTAGCATAACAGTTGATAATGATAAATTTATAAGTATTACCAACGATACCACCTGAGCAAGAGTGAGGGAAGAAGTCAGGATCATACTCACCATCAGGCTCCATCAATGCAGCCGAAGAGATATCCCCAGTAGAGTAGCAGTTGATAATAGAACCATACTCACCATCACCAACAATACCCCCCGAATAATTGAAGGCAAATACCGAGCTGGTGGAATAGCAGTTACTAATATTGCTATAATATGCTCCACCAACAATACCCCCGGCTCCAGTAGTAGCACATGTATTGTTTGTGAAAGAGATAGGACCAGTAGAGTAGCAGTTTAGAATATCCGAATAGTCTGACGAGCCCACTATTCCTCCTACACGGGGATCAATGGTATTAGAGAATACAAATATGCCAAGCCACTCTATACCTAAGTTAAGAATCCTCCCTTCTTGTAATCTACCAAAAAGTCCGCCACCCAAAGCCACCTCTACAGGCTTATCCTCGCTACCCTGCCTTATATTTCGTATTACTTTATTATTCCCGTCAAAGGTACCACTAAATGGTAAGTTGTTGCCGATGGAGACCCAATTTCCCTCGTTCGAGAAGTCAAGATCAGCCATTAACTTGTAACATTTATTAGAATGGTCAAGGCTACTACTCATATAGGCAGCTGCAGTCCAAAGATCATTATTTGTATGTATCTGATAAGGATTATCCGAGGTCCCTGCTCCTTGTAAATCAAAACTGATAAGGACAGAATCATAATCTAGCATCGGATAGCCTTGATTCTTATCGCTATCTACCTTCCATGAATACAACAAAGTACCGGCATTAGTAAAAGCATTATTTTGCACATAACTATTTAATTGTTCCAAAGGAGAGGCTTTCAGATCATCCCCATCTTTATCTTCTGAGTAACCAGTAATAGTCGCAAGCTGCGTCGCAGATGTACCAATAGAGATGGTTACATCAGAAGATGCATAATTCTTACTCGTTTGAGGCAATGAAGCTCCTGATATGCGGCCCACAAAACACTGGTTTAAAGAAGGGTTGATGGCAGCTATTTGTGATTCGAATACTATACAATTTTCTATCATTGCGTCGGATGAATTACCCAATATTCCGCCAGCATAGGAGCCCGAAGATGCATCAACGGAGCTCGAAGATACAGTGCCCACAAAATAGGTGTTAATTATAGGTCCTCTAAACGAAACACCCACTATACCCCCGGAATAGCTCGAAGAAGACACGTCGCTCGCGGAGGAGGAGATAGAACAGATGGCATAACTGTTGCTTATGTTAGAGGTATAGGAATAGCCTGCAATACCACCAGAATAGACTACGGATTTTTCATCTAGTGTTTCAGAGATTACTTGACCTATAAAGTAGGAGTTTACAATAGCAGCATCTTCCATATAACCTACTAGTCCGCCAGAATGAGCGTCGGATAAATCCTCGCTATCCAACGTGGTTACAGTAGAATATATTGGCGCACTGGAATAGTTATCTACAAGCGAACAACGTTTTAGGACGCCTGCAATGCCACCTGCATAAGAGTTTATAGAAGAAGAGGTGACAATACCCGTAGTAAAGCAATTCAATATTCGTAAATCCTCTGCACTACCTATAATTCCACCAACCATAGAAGAGTTTAATTGAGAGATCGACGTAATAGATCCAGTATATGAACAATTGACAATCTCCGTATACTCAGCATCGGCTATAATACCACCCGCATACGAATCACCATCAATGGTAGAAGAGAGTATCTTAGCCGAAGAAGAACAATCTACCATCTTCCCACCTTCCATTCCACCAACAATACCAGCAACTCTCGAATAACCATAGTATGAGGCTATTGAGGAAAATGTACCATCTGTGCTACAATTAGTAATGATACTATTTTCTGAAATAGAAACAATACCACCTAGAGAGGATGTGAGAGTATATATCCCCGTCCATTCTATTCTTAAAGATTTAACCGTTCCGTTCTCCAAATAACCAATGAAGCCCGCATAAGATCTATCTACAGGTTGACTTTTGGTACCAATATTAAGATTTTTTATCGTCTTTCCATTGCCATCAAAAGAGCCTTTAAATGGAGTATCAGAATCGGCACCTATTGGCACCCAGTCGCTCTCTTTAGAAAAGTCTAGATCAGACATCAGCTTATAGTGCGCACTCACATAAGGAATCGTTGCACTATTCACCTTATCTCTTACCCACAACAGATCTTCTATTGATGTAATTCGATAAGGGTCATTGGCAGTACCACTACCATCAAGGGCTGCCTTCTCTCCCCAACGGGCATAAAGAATAATATCGGAATAGACACGATCTGTGTCAAAGTTCCAGATCTGGGTACATTCTGCATCTTTGTACCAACCCTCAAATGTGTAACCACTACGCACCGGGTTGCTTGGAGGATAAATCAATGAGCCATACAAAACCTCCCAACCCGAATAGCCTGTACCGGTGTAGAAGTACACTTTAAGATAGAGCAAATCTGCAAAGAAAGGAAGGTTATTGTTCGTACCTTCTCTAACTGACCACTTTTTATACTCAATATCATAGCTGTAATTTGAACTTACCCAGTCATTGAGTAGAATAACCGGCTGCTGTGTCAAGTCTTCGCCATTAGCTTCACCAGAGAGGTCTAGATAGGTGAGATTATCACTATTAGCACCCTGCTTTATAAGCATATCCTTATTGGCATAGTTGGATAGATACTTCGTTGTTTTTTCTGCATCATACCCTATCCTGCAAATAAATGTATTGCTTAAATTGTTGCTTATTGCAGTAATGTATTGGTTCAAGGCCAAACAGTTCATCACAATACTACTATTTGATGTATAACCCACAATTCCACCAATGTATGCATAACTATAATAAAAGGAAGAGAGAGAAGATGCAGAGTAACAATTTGTGATTGTAGCGCCATACGAAATACCTGCTATACCTCCAACATAAGATGAGGAGTATTCATAACTTGTGGCTGCACTGGCCTCAATGAAGGCGATGGAGTAAGAGTTTATAATATACGAACTGCTAACTTGACCAGCAATTCCACCTATACGAGCTGAATTTGAAGTGCTAAATAGTGTACCAGTTGAAAAGCAGTTTACTATATTGTCATACGAAGAGTAGCCCACAATACCGCCGGCTTCTTGTAGCGAAGAGATAGTGCCGGTAGAGTAGCTATTGGATAGCTTATTGAAACCAGAGTATCCAATGAGACCACCCGAACAAGAAGTATCATTATTGGTTGCCGAAGTTATATCTCCGCCTGATTCGCAATTCGAGAGAGTGCTGTAAACCATCATACCGGCTATACCACCGGCATAATCAGAAGAGGTCACACTACCTCTTGTATAAGAATTGTGAATAGTTGCACTCTCCACATATCCTGCAATCCCTCCAGAGTAGCATCGAGAGTCGGGAAACAGAGCAGTGGTATATAGGCCCGTCCAAATTATAGCCAGATTACTGACGGAACCATTTGTCATATATCCAATGAAGCCCCCATAGTATGCACCCATTGGTTTTTCTTTGGTTCCAATATGGATATTGGCTAGCAACATACCGTTTCCGTCAAAGAAACCTTTGAAAGGGGTCACCTCACTTTTCCCAATCGGCACCCAGTCGTCCTGACCTGCAAAATTCAAACTGCACATCAGCTTATAGTGCGCACTCACATAGGTGGCATCTCCATTATTCACTCGATCGCGCATCCAGGTCAAATCTTCAATAGTATTGATTAGGAAAGGATCATCGGCAGTTCCACTACCATTCAAAGGGGCTGTTTGGGGGTAAGCATTTACTCCACACAACAAAACCAACAAAACTAATAGACGTAATTTTGTAATCATAGTCCAGAGGTATTAGTCATTAGTATACTATAAAGTTAACAGGAATAGATCTGATAGATTGTCATTAAAAATGTCTCTCAAACCTATAAATCACAATTAGAAAGAGAACGTCAGAATAGAAGGATTTGTTTAGGCAACGATTTTTATATCAACAACTTAGCAAGTTGTTTTCTTTATCGCGAAGAAGTGATTCAATGTGTGTGTTGGTACTATCCTCTTTGTAACGCAACAAGGCACGGGCAGCAGCGAAAAACATGCTGTAGCCGAAAGGGTGCTTTGATACTAGCAAAGAAGAACTTCGAAATAATCTTACTCTTCATTTCTCTTACCAATATTTCTGTGTTAACAAACTTAGGGTGAGTTTGTTTAGAGAAAAGAAGCAATATCGTTCTACAGTGCAAATCAAAGAATAATGCCGTTAAACTACATAAAATTATAGCCCTACAATTACCATAAAACTCTCAACTCAGTATTAAAGAGTAACTTTGGTGATATAAACCAGTAAAGCTCATAAGTCTAAGGACAATGGAGCGTTATAACATCAATGAAAAGAAAGCTTATATCATTACTAACTGTTGCTTGCAGTACACTCTTTGCGCTTCAAGCACAAACACCCGCCTTTCCAGGAGCTGAAGGATTTGCCCGCTATACAACAAGCGGTGGACGTGGAGGCGAAGTATATCATGTAACCAACCTCAACGATAGTGGCCCGGGATCGCTACGCGATGCTGTAAGCAAAAGCGATCGCATCGTGGTTTTCGATGTATCGGGAACCATCTCTCTAGAAACCTCACTGCATCTCAATAAACCGAATATCACCATTGCCGGACAAACGGCGCCGGGCGACGGCATCTGTATCAAAGACAATGAATTGAGAGTAAATGCCGATAACGTCATAATTCGTTTCGTTCGCTTTCGCTTGGGCGATGAACGTAGATCCGAGGAGGATGCTTTGTGGGGAAGAAATCAAAACAATGTTATCATAGACCACTGTACCATGAGCTGGAGCACCGACGAGTGTTCTTCGTTCTATGGCAATAAAAACTTCACCATGCAATGGTGTATGATAACTGAGAGTCTCACCAACTCGGTACACGGCAAAGGTTTGCACGGCTACGGTGCTATTTGGGGTGGCGAAGGTGCATCGTTCCACCACAACCTGATGGCTCACCACTACAGTCGCACACCACGTATGTGTGGTAGCCGCTACACCGGACGCCCCGAGGATGAGTTGGTAGATATGCGCAACAATGTATTTTATAACTGGGGACCTGCCAACGGATCTTATGCTGCCGAGGGTGGCAATTACAACATCGTGGGCAACTACTACAAACCAGGTCCATCTACAGCTACTAAATCTTACCTGAACTATCGCATATTCGAGCCTAATGCCGACGATGGCACCAACAACAATAAGAAAGGCACATGGGGACGCTTTTATGTGAGCCAGAACTATTTTGATGGTAGCTGCAACAGAGTTCCTGAAAAGGTGAAACCATTTATGGCTGCCACCAATCTAGACAACTGGATGGGCATCATACCCGATACCAAACATGGCGAGTTGCCGGGTGGTACTAAAGATGGATTGAAGAGCAATGAGGAGTTCGAAGTGGAAGTACCCACTACACACACGGCTGCTAAAGCCTACGAAAAAGTATTGGCTTACGTAGGTGCTAGCTATAAAAGAGATGCTATAGACAAACGTATTGTGAACGAGGTGAAGAGGGGCACCGCTAGGAACAAAGGTTCTAAAGGTAGCAAAAATGGACTTATCGACACGCAGACCGATGCAGAGGGCTACATCGAATATAAGAGCGAAGCTAAACCGGTAGACAGTAACAATGACGGTATACCCGACGAATGGGCGACACTATATCTACCAACCGATAAGACCTATCGCGATATAGACCCCGAAACGGGCTACTCTTATCTAGAGCTATACATCAACAGCTTGGTAGATCACATCATGCAAGCAGGCGTACAAGATGCTGAATACTCGCCAAGTCTCAACGACTTCGGATTGAAAGGAACAGCTAAATAACAATACAGAAATTCATTTTAAGATAGAACGAGCTTTGACCCAAGGTTGAAGCTCGTTTTTTGTTTCAACTTGTAGTATATATCTTGCTCTTTAGAGATGTATCGATAACTGATGGCTCCTTCTATAGCGAGCGAGGGTAGATGGTGCAATTGTATAGCAACACGCAAAGCTTTACTCCTACTAAGTACTTGTTTCGGACGAGTCCGATCAATAAGGAGAAGGCGAAAATAGAATAGAGGGAACTAGAAGAACAAAGAAGAAGAATGTAGAAGCAATCATCTTAGTAATGAGTTAAGCAAAGCGGAATAATTCAGAAGATATAGCGCAGACTTTGAGACACGCCGAATAATGCATTAAACGCCCATTTTGGGATAGTATCACAGCTACGCTACACACAGACATTACAAACACAGAAAGGCTCTCTAAGAAGCTCCATACGCGATTAATGCTAGCTACAGATAAAACGATTCAAGTAGACGCTAAAACAGGAATTCACAAAAAGAGTGCAGGTAGATTTACGATAGGTATAAACACAAAAAAGCCTTCGAATATTTCTATTCGAAGGCCTCTTGAAAAACGGCGA
>CAMTOQ010000040.1 GCA_947074205.1 uncultured Bacteroides sp.
AGCTAACCACGTTGATGGCTATAGCTACTCAGCTTGCTGCATAGGGCGCTGCAGTAGTGCTGTTTGGGCCCTGCAGCAATGCTGCATAGCCCTCTGCAGCAAACCATTTACCCTTCTTTGTGGTTTTGCCTAGCTGTCTCCCGTCAATTTTACAGCAAAAGAGAGTAGTGTTTTGAAAAATATACTTTACTTTGTTAAACTGTAAAAGATCTATCTAACTAAAATACACGATGATATGAAAAGACTTTCGAAGTTAATCTTAATTCTATTACTAAATATCGCCGCTATGTCAAATCTCTCAGCTCAAAGCTATCCCCAGTTATGGAAAGCTGTGGATGAAGCACAAAAAAAAGGATTGCCCCGTACACAGATCGAAGTAGTGGACAAAATCATAGCCAAGGCCAAGAATGAACACAACCTTCCTGAGTTGCTCAAAGCAATGAACCGATCGATTCAACTCTATGTACAAACTTATCAAGGTGACGAGACCCCATCTAGAGAGATCCTAGAGCTGAACGAGCTACTAAGTGAGACGACCAACGAGGCCGATAGAGCTGTGATCTATTCATTGAAAGCTATGAACTTCTCGGAGTTTGCTTCTATGGGTAGACATATGTTTAGGAATAACATAATGGTTGACGACCCCGCTGAGACCGACTATGCAAAGTGGCGTCCCGATCGCTTCCTAGCAGAGGTGATAAAGAATACAGAGGCCTCGCTGGCCAATCCACAGCTATTGATGGAAACGAAGGTCAATCGCTTTACACCTTTTGCCGTGCTTGGCGAAACTAGCGGTTATTATCATCATGATCTCTACTTCTTGCTAGCTACCAATGCCATCAACTCGTTGAAGCAGATGGAGTGGTGCAGACAAGATTCGTTGATAAACGCACGTGTAGATGATATCTACCAGCAGATGTTCAAGCTCTACAATACGCCTAAATATTATGATGGATTAGTATTGGCCAAGCTGACTAAGATGGAAGAGATGCCCGAGAAAGATAAATCCATTGACAACCAAGAAGAAGTGGAGAAGAGTGGGCAATTACCATCTAATGCGTATGTCTATGCATTGAACCACCTGCTTACCGCCTATCCACACAGCGAAACCAATGCCGAGACCTATTTGGCTCTAGCTAATTATGCACATGAGAATGATCTGAATGCTATTGCGATGCGTCTTATACAAGAGGGGATCGACAAATATGGTTCGTACAAACGAATCAATGTGTTGCGCGATTTGCAAGAAGAGATATTGCAGCCCACCTTCAAGGCGGAGGTTCCTAATGAAGTTTATCCGGGCGATAGTCTACCCATCTCATTGAACTATTACAATTTTGATAGCTTTCAGGTGAAACTCTATAGCAATAAAAAGGCTATAGCTACCCATCGTTTTAACTTGGATGACAATAAAGATTATACTAGCCAAGATACTACATTTTATATCACTGCCCCTAATTCGGGCGAATATGAGCTAGAATATTCTGCTAGGAAGAAGGGTAAGACTCTAGTAAGTAGAGATGCGGCTTATGGAGTAGATAAAGTCGACATCAACGTAACTAGCATTAAACTGCTGGTGTTGAATCTGCCCGACAATAAAATACAAGCGGTGGTAGTCGATGCCAAGAGCGGTCAACCCATCGAAGGAGCTACAGTGAAATATTCAGCCGATACTAGATGGCAGTTAAATAGCACTCTCCCCGAATTGACTTATATCACAGATAAGGAAGGAAAGACTGTATTCCCAACCAAAAAGAGCTACTCTTCTGCTGTTGCCGAGTATCAAGGCAACAATAAGAGTTCGTATGTTCATTTTAGTAGTTATACATCTAACCGTTTTACTACGAACTCGTCAGAGAAGAGCACGGTAAAACTGTTGACCGACCGCACTATTTACCGCCCCGGTCAGACAGTCTATGTAAAAGGTATAGCCTACTCGCAAAGCGGATTTTCTGCCAAAGTGCTTCCTGATGCCACCTATACGGTAAAGCTGTGGGATGCCAACAGACAAGAGGTGGCTAGCTGCGACCTTACTACCAATGAATTTGGTTCTTTTACTACCACTTTCGAACTCCCCACTGCTTGTCTCAATGGCAACTTTATGTTGAGCGTAAACGACAATAGAGTCTACTTTAAAGTAGAAGATTACAAACGCCCATCTTTCGAAGTAAACATTAATAAGCCTGATGTGTCCTACAAGCTAGGCGATGTAGTGAATCTTAGTGGCGATGCCAAGACCTTCAGCGGCGTGCCTTTAAGCGATTTGAAGGTGGAGTATAAAGTGACGCGCAGTTACTTTTCAGGCTGGCGATACGCCTTTCTCTCTCGTGGGGTAGAGGTGATAGCTACCGGTAGCGAGATGCTCAATGCCGATGGTAACTTTACTATTCCTGTACATCTGAAACAAGCTGAAGATGATATTGCTCGACAATTTGGCTGCTATTATACCTATACGGTGCAAGCTTCGGTGACCAATCTTGCTGGCGAAACACAATCGGCTACCTATTTCATTAATGCCGGTACTCGTTCTATGCTTCTCTCTACCGATTTGGGCAAGAACGTATTGAAAAGCGATTCACTTCAAACCCTTATAACAGCTCGCAATCTAAATGGCGGTTTGGTAGATGTAAAAGGACAATATATGCTCTACGCAATGCGTGGTGACGAAACCTACGACGAAGCGAAGAATAGAGCAGCAGTGTTGACTGCCGATTTCCAATCGAATCAATCGGCATCGCTAGCGACATGGAGCAAGCTGTCATCGGGTAAATATCTTTTGGTGGTAGAAGCCAAAGATAACAACGGGCAGCTAGTGAGTGACGAGCAGAGTTTTGTGCTGTTCTCAACGAGTGACAAATGTCCACCCGTGAAGTCTGAAAAGTGGTATTACGCAGAGAATACCGAGTTTGATGCGCAACACCCTGCTTCGTTCTATTTTGGTACCTCTTTTAAAGATACATATGTGCTGATGAATATCCTGGCAGATGGCAAAGTGATCGAGAGCCGTACAATGCAGCTCACCGATACCATTGTACATTATAAGTATGCTTATAAACCCATCTATGGTAATGGTGTTTCTATCAACTTCTGTTTTGTGAAAGAGGGTAAGATGTATCAAGAGAATGTTGTTTTGAAACGTCGTCTACCCGATACGAAACTCACTATGAAATGGGAAGTGTTCCGTGACAAACTACGCCCCGGACAAAACGAAGAGTGGCGATTGACGATCAAACGCCCCGATGGTGCACCGGCTGATGCGGAGATGCTAGCCACAATGTATGATGCATCGCTTGACAAGATCTATCCCAATAACCAAACACTGGAGCTGATGTACAACCTCAGAGTACCAACGCTTTCTTGGAGTCAAACTCCTATTAATGGTATAGCTCAGAACTGGTACGCTAAGTTGAAAAGATATAAGTATCCAGAGCTGGCTTATGACTATTTTGCATGGAATCCTCTCTCGAGTGATATTCTCGAAGAGGTTGTTGTTGCTTACGGTGTACGTCCAAAACGTGCTATGGAAATGAGTCTAAGCTCGAGAGTAAATGGCGCCAATCCTCAAGTGGAAGAAGAAATCTTTGATTATATAGAGAAAACAGATAGTGCCACTAGTCAAGAAGCCTTGCCCGAAGCTCCAGAAGATTTGCGAACCAACCTTGCGGAAACCGCTTTCTTCTACCCCTTCTTGCGTACCAATGAAGCGGGCGAGGTGGTGCTGTCATTCACCATGCCACAGTCGTTGACTAGTTGGAACTTCCGTGGTTACTCGCACAATAAAGAGATGTTCACCGGTAGGCTCGATGCCACTGCTGTAACGGCTAAAGATTTTATGCTAAGTCCCTATATGCCTCGCTTTGTAAGGGTGGGCGATGAAACCACTATCGCAGCTACCATTGCCAATGTTACTGATAAAGCCATTTCGGGATCAGTGAGTATGACACTGTTCAACCCTGAAAACGAAAAGGTGGTGCTAACACGTAAGCAGTCGTTTAGTGTGGCAGCAAAGCAAACCATTGGGGTGGATTTCAACTTCACTGTACCACAAGGCTATGAGCTGTTAGGCTGTCGTATGATTGCCGATGGGGGTGAGTTTAGCGATGGCGAACAACAAATACTACCTGTGTTGTCCGACAAAGTACGCTTGACGCAGAGTGTGGCGATGCCCATTAAGGGCAACGAAACGCGCACTTTCGATTTGAATAAGCTGTTCAACAACCACAGTAAGAGCGCCACCAACCGTTCGTTGACGGTAGAGTTTACCGGCAACCCAGCCTGGTATGCCGTGCAAGCGCTGCCTACTTTGGTCGATCCTATCTACAACAATGCTATCAACTGGGCTGCGGCCAACTATGCCAATAGCTTAGCCGAATGTATAGCCAACTCCCAGCCACGTATTGCTGAGATGGTGGCGAAGTGGAAAGAAAAAGGCGGTACTAAGGAGACGTTGATAAGTCAACTACAAAAGAATCAAGAGCTAAAGACTATCATCCTAAGCGAATCGCCTTGGGTACTCGAAGCTCAAAGTCAGCAGGAGCAGATGGAGCGTCTATCTACGCTATTCGATATCCATGCGATGCGTAACAAAACAATCACTGCCTTGACCCGTTTGAAAGAACTTCAACTGCCCGATGGCTCGTGGACCTGGTTCAAAGGTATGCAGGGTAGCTACAGCGTGACACAATACATTGCCACACTCAATGCCCGCCAAGCTATGCTTACCGGCAACAAGCCCGATGTGCAGTTGCTAAGGATGCAGAAATCAGCTTTGAAATACTTGAACCAAGAGCTATTGAGCTACTATGCTAAGCTAACTAAGAAAGAGAAACAAGACTATCAGTTGCCTAGTTGGGTGCTACACTACTTCTATTTGGCAACGATAAGCGGAGAAGATATTGCATCTTCCAACGAAGAAGCCCATAAGTTCTTTATGAGTTGCATGGAAACATTGTTGCCTTCTGCCTCTATGAAGTCCAAAGCTATGGCAGCTATTGTACTCGAAAAGAGTGGAAAGCACAAGGCGGCAATGGAATTCATCGCTTCTATGAAAGAGCACCTTAGTACTACAGTCGATGGTGGTATGTACTTCAAATCTACCGAGAATATTTATGGTTGGGAAGGCTCACCACTAGAAACACAAGTCTATGCCATGGAGGCTTTCGGCAAGGTGTCCAATGATAAAGAAGTGGTGGAGGCAATGAAACTATGGTTGTTGATGCAAAAGCAAACACAAGCTTGGCGCACCCCTATAGCCACTGCCGATGCCATCTACGGGCTGTTGATGACAGGCGATAATCTATTGGCCAATACGGGAGATGTACGCATCACTCTAGGGGGCAAGACTATCAATACCAACAATGAAACCGTAGCGCTGCCCGGACTTAACTATGTAAAAGAGACCTTTGAGCAAAAGTCGGTAGTCAATGCCAAGTCGGCCACTGTGCAGAAGGTAGGCGAGGGTATCGCTTGGGGTGCTGTCTATGCTCAATACGAGGAAGCACTGTCGGCAGTAGAAAAACAAGGCGAAGGAATGTCTATCACCAAGAAGCTCTATGTGGAACGTTATGTAGACAACAAACGTCAGCTCTTCCCTATAGAAGAAGGTACTCAACTATCAGTAGGCGACATCGTAATATCTGTGCTCAACATTAAGTTGACTCGCGCTATGCAGTTCTTGCAGCTCAAAGATCAGCGTGCTGCATGCTTCGAACCTATAGCGGTACTGTCGGGCTATCGCTGGAGTAATGGCTTCGGTTTCTATCAAGACATCAAGGATGCATCGACCAACTTCTTCTTCGATAGCTTGGGCAAAGGCGAGTTCCAGCTTCAACATAGCTACCGTGTAAGTCGTTCCGGTGTCTATGAAACCGGTATCGCTACTCTGCAATGTGCGTATGCACCCGAATATACGGCTCACTCTTCCTCATCCAAGGTGAAGGTGGAGTGATGTAGTTAGCCCCATCTAGGTCAATGTATGTTGAACTAGATGGGGCTAAACACAAGAAGAGCCGCAAACCTTTTAAAGATTTGCGGCTCTTCTTATTTTGTTTGACTAAGTCAACAATTAAGCTTTAGCGCCATTGTACTCGTCAGAAACTGTAAGCTTTTTACGGCCTTTTGCACGACGTGCAGCCAATACTCTACGACCATTAGCTGATGCCATTCTCTCACGGAAACCGTGTTTGTTCTTTCTCTTTCTGTTAGAGGGTTGATAGGTTCTCTTCATTGCTATATCTAATTTTTATTGTTTATTACTTCGCGTAATTGGGTTGCAAAAGTAGGGACTTTTTTTAAATAAACAAAGAGATAACTCTTTTTTAGTCAATATACTTTGCGATTTTTATTGATTTAAATTACTTTTGCAGCCGAAAACTTCAGATTAAGTAGAATTTAAGAATAAATCAATTTAAGATATCCAAGTATGATTAACTCACAAGACATCAAAAACGGAACTTGCATCCGTATGGACGGAAAGCTTTATTTCGTTATCGAATTTCTTCATGTAAAACCAGGTAAAGGTAACACATTTATGCGTACTAAGTTGAAAGACGTAGTAAACGGTGGTGTTATCGAACGTCGTTTCAACATCGGCGAAAAGCTTGAAGATGTACGTGTAGAGCGTCGTCCTTATCAATTTCTATACAAAGAAGGAGAAGATTTTATCTTCATGAACCAAGAAACTTTCGACCAACACCCTATCGCTCACGATTTGATCAACGGTGTAGACTTCCTTTTGGAAGGTATGGTACTCGAAGTAGTATCGGATGCTTCTACTGAAACTGTACTTTACGCTGACATGCCTACTAAAGTTCAAATGAAGATCACTTACACTGAACCAGGTTTGAAAGGTGATACAGCTACTAACACATTGAAGCCAGCTACTGTTGAATCGGGTGCTATTGTACGTGTGCCATTGTTCATCACAGAAGGCGAAACTATCGAAATTGATACTCGCGACGGTTCTTACCAAGGTCGTGTAAAAGCGTAATCTATTCGAAATATTATCGATATGAAGATTTAAAAAAGGCAAGCTAACGCAACAAAGAGTTGTGGTTAGCTTGCCTTTTTTGTTTTATATCTTATTATCTTTGTGGTACTCGATAAAGAATAAATTTATGACAATGAAAAGAGTCTTCAACTTACTGCTATTTGTACTGCTTGCTGTTGTGGCCAACGCACAAGCTAAGTACGTTTTTTACTTCATTGGTGATGGTATGGGTGTCAACCATGTTAATGGCACAGAGATGTATCGTGCTGCTCTAGAAAATGGTGCGATTGGTCGCTCTCCGTTGACCTTTACCCAGTTTCCTACAGCTACTGTGGCTACCACCTTTTCGGCCTCAAACCCTGTAACCGACTCGGCTGCAGCGGGTACAGCATTGGCTACGGGCGTGAAAACCTACAATGGAGCTATTGGCCTAGATAATGATAAAAAACCCGTGAACTCGGTGGCACAACGTGCTAAGAACTCGGGTAAGCAAGTGGGTGTTGCTACAAGTGTTAGTGTAGACCATGCTACTCCTGCTGCTTTCTATGCGCATCAGCCTCGTCGTAACTACTACTACGAGATTGCTACCGACTTGCTTAAGTCGAACTTCGACTTCTTCGCCGGTGGTGGTTTTATGAAGCCATCTACCACTGTGGATAAGAAAGAAGCTACTAATATCTTCACGATGTTCGATGAGTCGGGCTACTCGGTAGCTTATGGTTATGCCGACTACAATGGCAAGAAAGCGGATGCCAAGAAGATGATTCTGATTCAACAAGAAGGTAAAGATCCATCTTGCTTGCCTTATGCTATTGATCGCAACGACGATGATTTGACTTTGCAGCAAATCACCGAGGCGGCTGTCGATTTCTTGTACAAAGGTAAAGGCAAAAGCAATGGCTTCTTCTTGATGGTCGAAGGAGGTAAAATTGACTGGACCGCGCACAACAATGATGCGGCTACTGTGTTCCATGAAATTATAGATTTCGATGAGGCTATTCAAGTGGCTTATCAGTTCTACTTAAAGCATCCAAAGGAAACATTGATCGTGGTTACTGCCGACCACGAGACGGGCGGCCTTAGCTTGGGCGATAACCGTTACAGTATGAACTTACAAGCCCTGAAATACCAACAACCGTCGGCTGATGCTTTGTCGGCTAAAATCACAGAGCTACGCAAGCTGGACAATATAGACTGGGAGCAAGTAAAACAACTCCTTTCTGCAGAGATGGGATTCTGGAGTGAAGTGCCTTTGAACTGGGAACAAGAGAAAGCATTGCGCGATGAGTATGAAGCTACTTTTGTGGCACATAAAGCGGGTGTAGCAGAGAGCCTTTACAGTAAGAACGAACCCCTAGCTGCACGTGCCATAGAGGTGATGAACCAAGTGGCAAAAGTTAACTGGGCACATGGCAGTCACACGGCTGGCTATGTACCTGTGTACGCTATAGGCGCCGGTTCAAATCTGTTTAACGGTGTATTGGATATCAGTGAGATTCCTCAAAAGATAGCTAAAGCCGGACGCTATAAATAAGCTTTAGACTTTTAGATAAATAGGTGGCCCCTGTCTGCTGTTTGTATCACTACAAATAGTTGGCAGGGGCTTCTGTTGTTAAACAAAATCTATGCCCTCTCTTCCCAACAATATGCCCCATTTAAGTGTTAACTAGGAAAATAAGTATTACTATGCCACACTTAGAAGAATTTCAACGCTCTGGCGAGCAACTACCCAATAACCAACCTCTTCTAGTTGATGCCAAGGGTAGTCAATGCCCCGGCCCAATTATGACTCTAGCCAATGCACTGAAAGAGGCTGCAATGGGACAAACCATCACTATAGAAGTAACTGATCAGGGTTTCAAGCAGGATGCCGTATCGTGGTCGGCCGTAACGGGCAACACACTCGAGTCGATGGTGGAGAAGGATGGTGTGATCACTGCATCTTTCACCAAGAAGGTAGAGATGGGCCAAGCTTATATACCTCCCAAGGAAGATAGCATGACGATTATTGTATTCAGCGAAGAGTTGGACAAAGCCTTTGCGGCCTTCAACATTGGGCTGGGTGCTCTAGCTATGGGCATGAAGGTGCAGTTCTTCTTTACCTTCTGGGGGTTGAGCCTTATTCGTAAGAAGAGTGATAAGGAGACACACAAGGGACTTAAGGCCGAACTGATATCTAAAATACTACCCGCGAGTGACGGAGATCTGCCACTGTCGCATCAAAATATGATGGGAATCGGTGCAAAGATGATGAAGGAGATGATGAAAGAGAAGAATGTTCCGCCACTCGACTTTATGATACATTTAGCCAAGTTTAATGGGGCAAAGTTCATAGCCTGCAATATGTCGATGAGTGTGATGAGTATCTCGCCCGATGAATTGATGGATGGCGTAGAGGTAGGTGGCGTAGCCAATATGTTGGAATATGCCCGCAAGTCTAGTCTGAGCTATTTTATTTAAACAATAACAATATAATTATGGTACATGATTTGAATGAATCGACTTTCAAAAAGAAGGTATTCAACTATGACGATGGCGAGGATGCTCCCTTGCTGATTGATAAGAATACGATTGTAGAGTTCTGGGTGACTTGGTGTCCTCATTGCCAAGAGATGGCCCCACGCTACGAACGCTTTAGTCAAGATAAACCTCAGATAGATTGCTACCGTGTAGAGATGGAACAGCATCCCGACATTGCCGATCTATTTGATGTACAGTCTTTCCCAACCTTTGTCTTTATCAACACTGATGGAAATATGAAGAAGTGGGTGGGAGAGGTACCGATCGAAGAGTTGGAGAGTCTGTCCAAAGAAGCCTTTGGCTGATTCTACCAATAGATGTAATGAAAATAGACGGCTTGTCAAAGAGAAAGGAAGCACTCTTTGGCAGACCGTCTATTTTTTTTTCAATCCTAAGTCCTACTATATGGCTCTATCTAGGGCGATTGCCGCCTGGGTTGGTGTTTGTATTACCCACAGAGGTCACCATGCTAGAGATAGTGAACGACTGAGACAAGGAGCCGCCACTATAGCTACCTCCTGTATATAAGTTGTAGAAGTTTGTAGCATCGGCCACGCTGCCTCCTGTATAGATACTATAACTACTGTTGGCTAGTTCGGGGCAGCTGATGATCATCGACATACTGCTGTAGGTACGTGGCATCTGATAGGTCAATACAGATGTTCCCTCTGAGTTGATTAGCGATAGTACTTGTCCGGCAGTGGCTGTTGCACCATACACAATGCTTCTTTGAGTACAAACGCTAGAAGTAGGACTACTGTTGCTACCACCTATTCCTACAATGATGCCGCCGGTGATTTTCAGCGTACTGTTATCGCAATCTATCCCACCTTCAGGGGCAGATGCACCGGCAGACAGTACTGTGCCGCCACTAATAGTGAGTGTGCCATTAGAATCTATCCCGTCATTGTTAGTACTATAACAATAGACATTACCGCCCGTAATCTCGATGTGTTTCGAGGCATTTATACAGTCGTCATAGGCATATACTGCCACATTTCCACCGTTGATAGTCAGTGTGTTTTTGCTTTCTATTCCCTCGCTACCTTCACCGCCAGGAGTGCGTACCAATACGTCGCCGCCGTTGATGGTGAGGTTAGCTTTACTCTTTATCCCTTTAGCAGATGAGTCTAAGGAACCATATACATACTGTTTGCCTTCGGTGAGGACGCGCAACGTTCCACCGTCAATGGTGATGACATCATCACAGTTTAGTCCTTTGCCTGCCGATCCTGTGCTTTTTAGTAATACCGTTCCTCCGGTCATATCAAATGTAGATCCGCCATTAATCGCAGAAGATGATGAGATGTCATTGTCTTCGTATACCCCATTGCCGGTAGTGATCACAGTCGTTTTGCCACCGCTAACAACGATTGGCCCCTCTTCGCACTGCATACCGTCATCCGTAGCATTGATGTTCATTATACCTCCGTTGATGTAGATGCCGTCATTGGTATGTATACCATCCTTTGCGGCATTTCGTATGTTTAGTTTTACACCTTTTCGTATGCGTATATAGTCGTCGCTGCACAAGGCGTGTCTATAGTTGCCGGTAATGTTGAGTTTGCCCGCACCGCTAAAAATCAACTGTGCTTCGCTGAAAAAGCAGGCTTTCATATCTTCCCCATCAATGAGGCTGTAGTTGCTTCCGTCGGTCAGCGTGTTCTCGCTACCATCGGCCACTACCACAAAAACGCGTTTTTTGCTTTGAATATTGATGGCAGCGCCCGAGCTGTTAGTCAGGTCTACGCCGTTTAGCGTCAACTTCCACTTGTTGCTGCTGTTCATTTTAAAAGAACCATTCGAGCTTTTACCAGAAAGAATGTATTCCACCTCCTTCACGGTTTGTGTCACTACTAAGTGTGCACCATTCTGTTCGATGGTAACACCGCTCTCGGTGTTGTCTATTGTTGCTCCATCGTCAGTATAGTGTATCGTTACAGTTTTGGTGAACGAAGAGTTTTCCACATAGTCATCATAATCATCTGCACTGCTATCTGTGGGTACAGTGTCCGAACCATCGTCGCCACTTGTGTCCAACTCATTAATAGCAATATCAAAATCAAGTAGTGTTCCTGTTAGTGTACTAGTGTCACCGTCATTTGTATTGCCGTTTCCGTCATTAGGAAAGACCGGAGAGTCGTTGAGCCATTCGTCGTAGGGAGCATTCGTGCAGCTGCAAACTAATAGTGCCGAGAACAATGGTATCCCCATTCGTTGTAGAATTTTATTTTTCATACAAGTCATAAAATTAAAGGGTTAATGATTATGTGAATATACAGTCGTGTACATAGGTGATAACTAATGTGTTATAGTAATAGCGGATTGGGAAAAAGGAATAACGGTTTTCTACTCCTAGTATGCAATATTCGGAAAATAGAGCAAATTGAACAAATATCGAGTGTTACAAAATGTTTATGTAGCCTTAAAATACCTATATGTTGGTATGCTTTATGGTATCATCCTAATACCAATTCTTTTGGGGTGGAGTATATGTGTCTATACAATTCATTATTCTTGTACTCACTCTTTCGTCTGCTCTATAACATGCTTATTTGTTGTGCTGTTTGGACTAAAAATGCTTCTTTTGCGTCAGCATAGTTCAGCACAGTTGTGCGTTCTATGGCAAGTTAACTAATCAGCAGACTATGGATAGAGTTTTTGGAACACATACTACAAAAGTGAAACAGTTAGCCGATATGCTTTCGCAAGATATCTCGTTGGGAAAGTTTTCGGAGAACCATCCTTTGCCTTCTATCAACCAGCTGAGTAAGGATTATAATGTATCTCGCGATACGGTGTTCAAAGCCTTTGCTCACTTAAAGGAGGCCGGCATCATCGACTCTACTCCCGGGAAAGGCTATTTTGTAGCGAACCGTCATAAAAAGATTCTGCTCGTTCTCGATGAGTATTCTCCTTTCAAGGATGTTCTTTATAATACGTTTATTAGCCGACTGCCGAGGAACTATAAAGTTGATCTTTGGTTTCATCAATATAATAACCGCCTTTTCAACACTATTATCCGAGATGCTATTGGAAGTTATAGTCACTATATCGTGATGAATGTCGATAATGAGAAACTCTCAAGAAGTCTTTTAAAGATAGATGCCTCTAAACTCCTTTTACTTGATTTTGGTGGGTTCGATAAGATGAACTACGCGTACATCTGTCAAGATTTTGATGCCTCTTTCTATAAAGTATTGGTAACTCTGTTGTCACGTTTGAGGCATTATGGACATCTAAAGATGATCTATCCCAGCGGGATAAAGCATCCATCTACATCGTGTCACAGCTTTATGCAGTTTTGCGACAATAACCATTTGCATGGCGAAGTGGTACGTCATCCCGAGAAAATGCCTATAGAAAAGGGATGTGTCTATCTTGGTTTCAGACAGATAGATATCGTCAACGTAGTAAAGAAAGGGCGCGAAGCAGGGTTGGAATGTGGCAAAGACTTTGGATTGATTGCCTACAATGATACTCCTGCCTATGAGATGATAGATAAAGGCATCACAGCTATGACTATCGACTGGGAAAAGATGGGCCGACTTGCTGCCGATTTCATTGTGGGCGGACAGTCTATACAGCAATTTCTTCCTACGGAGGTACGAATAAGAGGATCGCTATGACATCGCTCTGGCTGACTAAAATAAATTTGATAAACACTTTAATATAGATTTGAAACACATGAAGAAGTATCCTAAAATTGGTATTCGCCCCACAATTGACGCTCGTCAAGGCGGAATACGTGAGAGCCTAGAAGAGAAAACAATGTCTCTAGCTAATGCAGTGGCCACGCTAATCTCTAAAAACCTTAGAAATGGTGATGGTTCACCGGTAGAGTGTGTCATAGCCGACACTACAATTGGTCGTGTTGCCGAAAGTGCTGCTTGTGCAGAAAAGTTCGAACGCGAAGGTGTAGGTGCAACTATCACCGTTACTTCTTGCTGGTGCTATGGTAGCGAAACAATGGATATGAATCCTTATTGGCCTAAAGCGGTTTGGGGATTCAACGGCACTGAGCGTCCGGGTGCTGTCTATCTTGCAGCGGTGCTAGCAGCTCACGCACAAAAAGGCCTTCCTGCATTTGGTATCTATGGACACGATGTGCAAGACCTAAGCGATAACTCTATCCCGGCTGATGTAGCAGAAAAACTGTTGCGCTTTGCCCGTGCTGCTATGGCTACAGCCACTATGCGTGGTAAGTCGTATCTCTCGATTGGTAGCGTGTCAATGGGTATCGCAGGCTCTATTGTAAACCCTGATTTCTTCCAAGATTATCTTGGAATGCGTTGTGAGTCGGTAGATTCAGTTGAAGTGATCCGTCGCATCAAACAAGAGATATACGACAAGGATGAATTTGCTAAGGCAATGGAATGGACTAAAAAGCATTGTGTGCCTTGCGAAGGTAAAGACTACAATCAAGCAGCTAAGGTAAAAACTCGTGAAGAAAAAGACTCAGATTGGGAGTTTGTGGTGAAGATGACATTGATCATCCGCGACTTGATGACAGGTAATCCAAAACTAAAAACTGCTGGCTTCCCCGAAGAAGCACTTGGACATAATGCTATTGCATCGGGCTTCCAAGGACAACGCCAGTGGACCGATTTCTTCCCGAATGGTGACTTTTCAGAAGCATTGCTCAATACATCATTCGACTGGAACGGTATCCGCGAAGCTTATGTGGTGGCTACCGAAAACGATGCCTGCAATGGTGTAGCGATGCTATTTGGGCACTTGCTGACCAATACTGCTCAAATCTTCTCGGATGTTCGTACCTATTGGAGTCCCGAAGCGGTGAAACGTGTCACAGGTAAAGAACTTACCGGTGCTGCTGCCAATGGTATCATTCACCTAATCAATTCAGGTGCAACCACACTAGATGGTACAGGTTGTCAAACTAACGCCGAAGGTCAACCTGCCATGAAACCACACTGGGAAATTACTCCAGATGAAGCTAGAGAGTGTCTCGAAGCTACTACTTGGTATCCTGCCAATCGTGACTACTTCCGTGGCGGTGGTTTCTCTTCGAACTTCCTATCAAAAGGTGGAATGCCCGTAACAATGTCGCGCCTAAACCTTGTAAAAGGTCTTGGCCCAGTACTTCAGATTGCCGAAGGATGGACAGTAGAAATAGAACCCGAAGTTCACCAACTACTCGATGAGCGTACCGACCGCACTTGGCCAACTACATGGTTTGTGCCTCGCCTTTGCGATAAACCTGCTTTCCGCGATGTATATAGTGTGATGAACAACTGGGGAGCTAACCACGGTGCTATCTCTTACGGACATATTGGACAAGATCTTATCACTTTGGCGGCTATGCTACGTATTCCAGTATGTATGCACAATGTTGACGAAGACGAAATCTTTAGACCTGCCGTTTGGAATGCATTTGGTACAGATAAAGAAGGAGCCGACTACAGAGCTTGCTCTACCTATGGAGCAACCTACAAATAATTAGCGAGAGGGTACAGTTGGAACAATCCAACCTGTACCCTCTTTCTCTTTTATCTAAATAAATGTGAAACTTTGGTTACAAAACCAGCCACCAAAGAGTTTACTACATAATAACTTGACTTTGAACTCTAATAATATGATAAACAAAAAGCCGCGAGGATATGCCACACAGTCATACGATAAACCGGTAAAGCGTTATTGCCAGACACTATCTCTTCGAGATAATCCCGAGCTAATTGCCGAATATCGAAGAAGGCACTCGCGCGAACAAGTATGGCCCGAAATCATTGCAGGTATGCGTAGTGTAGGTATCCTTGAAATGGAGATCTATCTGCTGGGTACACGGCTATTTATGATAGTAGAAACACCCATGGACTTTGAATGGGATGAGGCTATGGCCAAACTAGCTGCACTTCCTCGTCAACAAGAGTGGGAAGACTCAATGGCTATATTCCAATTGGTGCAGCCTGGGAGTTCGTCAGCACAAAAGTGGCAGCAAATGGAGCGTATCTTCCAAATCTACCAATAGACCATAATGAAATCAAATTAAAATATAGATATGAAGGACACAAAGAAATCGATGTTAGTAAGCAATGGGGTAAACTATTTAGTACCATTTATTCTCATCACCTCCTGCTTTGCCTTATGGGGCTTTGCCAATGATATCACCAACCCCATGGTGAAAGCTTTTTCCAAGATATTTCGTATGAGTGTGACTGATGGTACATTAGTACAAGTAGCATTCTATGGTGGATATTTTATGATGGCACTTCCTGCTGCTATCTTCATTCGCCGTTTCTCTTACAAAGCCGGTGTGCTGATGGGGCTTGGAATGTACTCGTTTGGTGCCTTCCTTTTCTATCCCGCCATGAAGATGGGAGAATACTATCCTTTTCTGCTTGCCTACTTCATTCTAACTTGTGGACTTTCCTTTTTGGAAACAAGTTGTAATCCCTATATCCTATCTATGGGGCCAGAAGAGAGTGCCACACGTCGTCTTAATTTCGCACAGTCGTTCAATCCAATGGGCTCACTGCTGGGAATGTTTGTAGCGATGAACTTTATTCAGAATCGCCTTAGCCCTTTGAGCACAGAAGAACGTGCAGTGCTAACAGATAACGAGTTCATCGAAGTGCGCGACTACGACTTAGGTGTTCTTGTTACCCCTTACTTGATAATAGGTGCTGTGATTCTCGCAATGTTTCTTGTGATATGGTTAGTGAAGATGCCTAAAAGTGCTGAGGGAGACCACAAAATAAACTTGATTCCTACCCTAAAGAGACTCTGCACACTGAAGCATTATCGCGAAGGTGTAGTTGCACAGTTCTTCTATGTAGGTGCTCAGATTATGTGTTGGACCTTTATTATCCAATATGGTACGCGCATATTTATGGAACAAGGAATGGCTGAGCAAACAGCCGAAGTAATGTCGCAAAGTTATAACATAATGGCGATGATAATATTCTGTATTAGCCGCTTTGTTTGTACCTTCTTGCTTCGCTACGTCAATCCTAGTCACTTGCTTAAAGTGTTGGCATTGACAGCCTGTGTGTTTATGGCTGGTGTCATCTTCTTACAAAATATCTTTGGACTGTACTGTCTAGTTGGTGTTTCGGCTTGTATGTCGTTGATGTTTCCAACTATTTACGGTATTGCGCTCCAAGGTCTGGGCGATGATGCGAAGTTTGGCGCAGCAGGACTTATTATGTCTATCTTGGGTGGTGCGGTATTGCCCCCGCTACAAGCAAGCGTTATCGACATGGGTACTATTGCGGCCATGCCTGCAGTGAATCTATCCTTCTTTATTCCTTTTATCTGCTTTGTGGTGATAGCTATATATGGCCAACGCACCATTAAGATGCACCAAAGATAGAGGGGAGAGTTAAACCCTAATAAAACAAATTGAGGAGATAACTTTGCGGTTATCTCCTCAATTTGTTTTATCACCTTCACCTTTAGCATAAAATAGCTATACCATATTCTTTCAAAAAAAAGAGCGCCTCAATTGTAAGACACTCTGTTATAGAAAATTCAGATTATTGCTATGCTTTATATCGGCTACGTATTATCGCCATTGCTGTCGCATATTGATCTCCGTTGACTAAAACCGAAACAGTTGGACTTATGTAAGGGACTATTGAAGAAATTAGTCCATCTTTCACAGTTGCATCTACCTGCGCACTTTCAAGCAAACCTTTTATTAATTCTGCTTCCCACCTCGAGCCATTGAATACATCCACCAAACGGCCTTTATCTACCTTTTCACCCATAGAGCTTTATTGTTAGTTATTTACTCTTATTCATTATCCTAACTCATAAACAAAGAAAGGGGGAGAAGGTATCTTCCAAACAAGGACTTTAACTTTCATTAATTTGTGATGTCCCTGGTAAAATAGACCTTTTTATTCGATTGTAACATGACGTGCTTCAATTGCCGACTTAAGAAAAACAGATGCTGATTCTTGGAATTTCTCTGTACTCTCTGTAGTATAATAGAGGCATTGGCCATTGCGAGTGCACTTAGCATCCATCTCAGGATGGCGATAGAGGTATTCTTTTAAGCTCTGTGCCACGTAGTCACCCTGAGCTATAACCTTGATGCCCTTCGGCACATAACGAGCTATTTTGGGGATAAGAAGTGGATAATGAGTGCATCCTAATATCAATGTATCAATAGCAGGATCCTTTTCTAAGATATTGCTAATGTTCTTTTCTATGAAGTAGCCGGCACCGTCTGATGTAGCTTCATTGTTTTCAACAAGTGGTACCCACATCGGGCAGCTTTCGCCCACCACCGTTACATCGGGAAACAGCTTCTGCACTTCTAAGAGATACGATTCGGATTTGATAGTACCTATAGTAGCCAATATACCCACATGACGGCTTTCTGTAAGACTACCTACACTCTCTACTGTAGGGCGTATCACGCCTAACACTCGTCGGTTTGCATCTATCAGTGGGAGGTCATTCATCTGAATGGAGCGTAGAGCCTTGGCCGATGCTGTGTTGCAGGCCAGAATCACCAAATGGCATCCCATCTCAAATAGTTTATTAACAGCTTGACGGGTATACTCGTATACTACCTCGAAGGAGCGTGTACCATAGGGAGTACGCGCGTTGTCGCCTAGGTAGATATAGTCGTACTGGGGTAGAGTTTCGCGAATTTTCTCTAGAATGGTAAGTCCTCCATAGCCGGAGTCGAATACACCTATAGGACCAGGATTATCGCTAAGCATAGATTGAAGCTGTTTATAGTCTTGCTGCATAGAGAGGTTTGTTAAGTGAGAAAAGAAAAAGGGAAGAGTGAGGAAACAAACGCTCCTTACTCTTCCCTTTCTATTTTATTCCGTTAGGATGATATTCTTATTTAATACCAAGTTGAGATTTCACCTTAGCAGTAACATCGATACTTTGAGCACCTACGTAAGGGATTGGAGTACGAGCAAGGTCGAATACATAGATCATACCTTCGCTAGAACCTACAGTCTCGATAGCTGTGTTCAACTTTTGGTAGATAGGCACCATCAAGTCTTGTTCAGCTTTTTGCATGCTTTGTTGAGCCTCTTGTTGGAAAGCTTCCAAACGTTGCATCATATCTTGAAGTTCTTTTTGTCTTCTTTCAGCGATGTTTTGTGGCAAAGAACCATCGGCCATAGCTTGTTGAAATTCTTGGTATTTCTTAGAGAATTCTTCTTGAGAGCGCTGAGATTCTTCAGTGTATTTCTTTTCTAGAGCTGATAATTCATTAACCGCTTTAGTATATTCGGCCATTGAAGGGATGATCTCAGAAGAGTTCATGTGACCAAATTTAAGTGTCTGAGCAGCGATAGTCATTGGAAGTACCATCAAAATCAAAAGTGCGATTTTCTTTAGCATAGTCTTTTATTTTATTTGTTTAATAATCAGTTTGTTTTTAACACAATGCAAATGTAATAAATTAATTTGAATATCCTAGTTTAGCCAATACTTCATTGCTGATATCGATACGTGGTGAAGCGTAGATGATATCTGAAGCCGAAGCTCTATCGATAACCATGGAATAGCTTTTCTGTTCGGCTATATCCTTTACTGCATTGTATACTTCATCTTGAATAGGCGCCATCAGGCTTTCTCGTTTCTTGAACAGTTCACCATCTTGTCCAAAGTACTTGCGGCGAAGCTCTGCCGCTTCGCGTTCCTTTGCGATGATCTCTTGCTCTTTTTGTGCCTTCTGTTCTTCACTTAGGAATACAGATTCCGACTGATAGTTTTTGTACATATTCTGAGCGTCTTGAGCAAGTGTTTCCACTTCGCTCTGCCACTTCTTAGAGATCTGGTTGAGCTGCTCTGCTGCACGTTCGTAGGCTGGAATATTCTTTAGGATATACTCCATATCAATCAGCGCATATTTTTGCGCGCTTGCACCGATAAAGGCGCAAGCCACTAGAAATGTAGTTAGCAATAGTCTTTTCATAACGCCTATGTTTTTATTAGTTTAAGTCTAATTAGAACTCTTGCCCAAGGATGAAGTGGAAGCGGCTGCCACCATATTCTTTTGAACCGAATACCTTATCGAAACCATAAGCCCAGTCGATACCCATCATACCAATCATTGGTAAGAAGATACGCACACCAACACCCGCAGAACGTTTCAAATCGAATGGGTTGATTTTGCTAATATCGTTCCATGCATTACCAGCTTCAACAAACGAAAGTATATAAATGTTGGTACTTGTCTCCATCATCAATGGATATCTTAGCTCTAAACCGAAACGAGCGTAAGAGTAACCTTCGTATCCGTAAGGAGTAAGCGAGCTGTTTTCGTAACCACGAAGTGCGATACTTTCTGTAGCATAGCTCGAGTAACCTGTCATACCATCACCACCCACGTCGAATGTGCCGAAAGGTGATTTTTTGTATTTGTTGTAGTGGCCCAATACAGCGAATTCTACACGCGACATCAATACTAATGTCTTAGGATGTTTCACATAGTCCATCAAAGGAATGTAGATTTTACCTTTGAATTTCCACTTGTGATACTCAATCCACTTGTAAAGTTGGTTGCGATTGTCTTGTGTGATTGTACCATCTGCGTTATAGTAGCCTTTGTAATCTCTACCATCCATCATTGAGAAAGGAGGAGTCAAATGCAGCGACAACGAGAATTCCGAACCTTGACGTGGGAACAATGGGTTGTCTATAGAGCTACGTGCCAAAGTGATACCAAGGCTCAAGTCATTACTCTTACCGTTTGTCACAGGGAAGTATTGCCAATCCTTCAAGATGTAGCGTTGGAAAGACAACTCTGCTGAAAGCGTAAAGTAGTCATCTGGCCACTTCAAACGTTTACCCCAACCTGCCGAGAAACCAAACATCTGAATAGACTTATCAGGGTCGTAGTAGTTTTCGTAGTTGTTGTAGTTGCCATAGTTGTATGATCCATAGCCACCGTAACCGCTATAATAGTTGTTGTAATAGTTGTTATAGTACGAGCTATTATAGTAACGGCTGCTGATATCTGTTTGACGAGAATAGAAAGCCGACAACGAGAACGAGTTAGGACGTTTGCCACCAAACCACGGATCGAAGAACGATACACTATATGATTGGTAGTAGCGAGCATTAGTCTGACCACTGATAGTCAATGTTTGACCATCACCTTGAGGCAAGATACCACGGTAGTTATCGTTTTTGCGGAACAAGTTGGCCATAGAGAAGTTGGTAAACTTCAAGCTCAACTTACCGATAACACCGGTTTGACCCCAACCAGCCGAGAACTCTACTTGGTCATTGGCTTTCGAAACAAGATCGTAAGCGATATCAACTGTACCATTCATTGGGTCGGGTTGAACATCTGGCTTAATCAACTCAGGGTCGAAGTGTCCCATCTGCGCGATTTCACGATACGAACGCATCAAGTCGTCACGGCTAAACAATTGTCCTGGGCGAGTACGAAGCTCACGGCGAACCACGTTTTCGTAAAGACGGTCGTTACCATTGATGATAATCTTGTTGATAGTAGCCTGGCGACCTTCGTAAATACGCATTTCAAGGTCGATAGAGTCACCATCGATATTTACCTCCACAGGGTCGAGGTTATAGAATAGATAACCATTGTTGTAGTAAAGGTTACCAATTGCGTCGTCGTCGCTAGTAAGGCGTTCTTCCAACAGTTTCTGGTTGTAAACGTCGCCCTTCTTCATGCCTAGCATATAGTCTAGTTGGTTAGAAGGATAAAGCGTGTTACCCACCCAAGTCACGTTGCGCAAGTAGTACTTGTCGCCTTCGTCCACTTCGAGGAGGATGTTTACCGTTTTGTCATCGTGATTCCATACACTGTCGCGCACGATCATTGCATCACGGTAGCCCAGCTCGTTGTACTTAGCTATAATGTTGTTCTTGTCTTCTTCGTATTTCTCGTTGATGAACTTCTTCGTCTTAAACAAGTTGAGCAGTTTACCCTTCTCGTTAGTCTTCTTCATCGTGTTCTTAATACGTTTATCAGTCAACGCCTCATTACCAATGATCTCGATGTTGTTGATCTTGATTTTCTCTTTCTTATCAATCTCTACATCTACAATCACTTGATTTTCGTTGGCTGCATCGTCACGCTGAGTGATGATAACTTCGGCATTCTTAAAGCCTTTGTCATCAAAATAGCGCTTAATCAGAGTCTTGGCACGGTCTACAAGGTTAGGCGTAATCTGGCTACCTTTTACCAGACCTAATCGAGCTTCAAGGTCTTGACGCTCTGACTTCTTCACACCGTGGTAGCGGATTTCCGAGATACGAGGACGCTGTGTAAGGCTAATCTTTAGCCACACTTTGCCATCTTCGATCTTTTCGGCAGTGATTTGCACGTTAGAGAACAACCCGTGTCTCCAGTATCGTTTAATTGCTGTGGTGATGTCATCCCCGGGAATAGAAATGGTTTGTCCTACAGACAAGCCTGACAATCCTATAAGCACATAGTCCTCATAGTTTTTCACCCCTTCCACTTGGATATCTGCAATCTCATACTTCTTTGGTGTACCCGAGTAGAGTATCACAGGTTTGGACGTTTCGTCAGTGTTGTCGTCTTGCGCAAAGCCTGTCGTCGCACATCCCAGAAGGAAAGCTAGCGTAATGAATATACGAAAAAAACGATAATGCATTTATGTCTATATATTATAAATAAATATTAGTATTAACTGATTTGCTCGCTAGTTTTACCAAAACGTCTTTCGCGTTGTTGATAATAGCTAACAGCCTCTCTTAGATGTTCTGCTCCGAAATCGGGCCAGAAAGTATCGCAGAAATAGAGTTCGGAGTAGGCACATTGCCACAACAAGAAGTTGCTGAGTCTGCACTCACCGCCTGTACGGATAAGCAGATCCGGGTTAGGCATAAAGCTTGTCGACAAATGCTGCTGAATGGTATCGGCAGTAACATCTTCTACAGACAATTCTCCATTTTTTACTAGTGTTGCTATCTGCTTTGTAGCTTCGGTAAGCTCCCATTGTGCAGAGTAGCTTAGTGCCAACACCATTGTCATACCGGTGTTGCTAGAAGTATTGGCAATACATCTGTTCAAACGCTCCTTTATGGGGTCGGAAAACCTGCTATTTTCACCAATTACTCGGAAGATAATATTGTTCTTCATAAATATCTCCTCCTCAATGGAGTCGAAGAGAAGATTCATCAAAGCTTCAATCTCTTCCATGGGTCTACTCCAGTTCTCCAACGAGAAAGTATAGAGTGTAAGATACTTAACACCCAGACGCGAAGCTTCCTCGGCAACCGTGTGAACCGTTTGCTCGCCAGCTTTATGGCCCAAAGCACGTGGCAATCCGCGTTGTTTGGCCCATCTACCATTACCATCCATAATGATAGCTATGTGTTGTGGTATCCTATTAGGATCTATTTCCTGTATGTCAGACATATATCTCTAGTAATTACATTCTTTACATTTAGGGAAGAGGTCGTAGGTTAAGAATAGCATTGTAAAGGCATAGCTATCTTTGTTTTTCAAACCTTTTCCTTTTATCTGGTAAGGATCCTCCAATTGCAATCCTTCCTTATTGGTCACATCGAGCTTATCGCTCATGCTAAACCGCATGGTAAACTCTGCGCCTATATTGAGGCGACGGCTAAGTTTGTACTTCACGCCTATCCCGATAGGGAAGTTCACAGTAAATACTCCTTTTTCGGGGGGGATAGCATAGGTAAAACCCATTCCTCCCAACAGATAAGGAGTAAAGCGATAACCACCTCTAAACCCGAGTCCCGTGCCATAAGGCAGGAAGTTGTACTCAAATTGAGCGCCCAAGTCGATGAGTGTTCTTTTGAAACTCGCATCTTCCAAACCTGGGTATTTGTTGTCAAATCCACGCGTGTCTCCAGCAATGCTGGCCACAATTAAGTTACCCTTAATAGCCATGCGTGGGTTTAAAATATAGCGTCCTATGGCTCCACCCATCACACGTGTGTGTTTAAAAGGAGAGGTGTAGTTGGCGTCGCCCATGTAAAAGCTACCACCTAAAGCTGCACCTAGCTCACCCTTAAAGGTGTCCTCGTCTTGGGAGTAGCTGTTTATAGCTCCTGCTAAAACCAATGTGCCTGCAATCAGTATTCTTTTTATCACTTCTATATATATAAAGGTATTTATAGAATAAAAACGACCGACTACATTTAAAATTGTATAGCGATAGGTTTATTGAAACAAGAAGCCTAGACGATTGAGCTTGCCACGCCAAACTTCATTGGGTGTATCAAGCATAATCCATATACGGTTTTCGTCATCTACTACCGATGAATAGTCGGTTTGGCGGTCGCGGATAGCTTCGGGGAAGAGGAACATTTCTGTTACTTCGCTCCAGATGATACCGGCTTCTGACGTGTAGAAGTTAGTGAACGAATTGCCAAATATATAGAATTGATCGTTGTAGTACATAATGGTTGGATCTTCCATTTTAGGACAGCCTAGACGTGTGTCTGTGCTTAGTGCCACCCACTCTTGTCCCTGCATATATGCCCAAGGCACAGTAACAGTATCGTTGGCTTGCGTACCCACAGTGTTACCTACTATCACTAGATTTTCCACACCGATAGATGTAGTGTAGAGTGCAGCAGATATGTTGTTTTGTGGGAAGTTGCTAGGTACTGTGTCGCCTACTGCCCAAGTAGTGCCATCGGTGTCGCAGAAACGTTGTTCGGCAGCCTCACCTTCCGACTGAGCTACATTGCGTATTGCAGTTAGAATGTCATTGATAGGAGAGATTAGCACCACTATGTCGTTGCCTAAGCCCGAGTCGCTCCAGCTGATACCATCAGTAGAAACATATGCGTTAGACGAACCATCTACTGTAGCATAAAGCTTGCCCATAAATTGCACCAACGAAGTAACGTTAGTGTTGGGTAGGCCGGTGGCTGTAGCTGTGCGCCAGTTCTTTCCGTCAGACAAAGCTGTGATATGAACAGGTTGTGCATCAGCATATAGATAGATTTGATTGTCGAAAATAATCGATTTTTGTTTGCCCGATATTCCGGGAGCATAATTTGTAACCAACGGTGCATCGCCCCAGTTCAATGAGTCGGGTTGTTGTTGGTGTACACGTACTTCTAGTGCGTATGTTTTTTGATCGATTCCATTAGGAGCCCATACCTTCATCATAAAAGGTTTCTCCATGGTACCTACAAAGTTGAGCGAGTCAGAAGTGTTAAGAAGAGAATCGGCTGTGTCGGCAGAATTGCGCACAGTCACCACACCTGTAACATTGAGGGTTGTAATCAGGATCTTGTCAATGATGGTATCCGAGCCAACGGGTAAAGAATCTTGGTTGTAGATTTTTCCACGCAGCTGGTCGATAGTAAATAGATAGTCTTTGCCTTTTACCGTGTCAAGCGCAAACGATTGTATCAAAGGGTTTGAGCTGTATACTATCGGTTCATCGTCGCCCAAGCAAGAGCTCATCGCAAATGATATCAAAAGAAAGCTGACGATGGCTGATAATGATTTTATTCTCATTGTTAACGTTATGTGTTTATTTACAAGACGCAAAAATAAAAACAATTTTTCCGTTACACCACTTAAAAGGTAAGTTTTATATAAAATTATAGATAAACTCGGGGGTTTTCTCGATAAATTTATGTAGAAATTAGAGATATGTAGTTGAATTGTTACCGGACAAAAGTGCTAGTTGACTCTCTCTGAAGATTCTCTTTTCGGGGAATATGATGTTGATATATCCTTACAAGATGTTTCGTATTATTTTGTTGGAGAAGAGTGCGTTTTGGAATTCTTTGTGGCGATGAATGATGGTGAAAAGCGTAATTTGGTTCTTTATATCTTTGCTGTAAATCCCTCTTCAGATAGCTTTGTAGCCCGATTTGGCGATTTCTAAATATGCTCGTTGCTGGCAAGCTGTGGTCAGCGTGGTGACCACAGCTTGCCAGCGCGGTGAGAAGGGCTACTCACCGCGGTGACCTCGCCTTGCTAGTAAACAGAAAAAGGGAGGGTGCTAAAATGAGTAAGGCTACCTGTTTTTATAGGTAGCCTTGGTGTGGTTATATATCTTTACGTGCGATACGCGCTTGTTGTCCTTTAAATTTGATTTCTTTGATAGCACAACACTGTGTGCCCAAAGCTGCATTGTGTCTCCAGATTAGTTTGTCCTGATAGGGTAGGGGCTGTTACTCCTTCTCTTAAATGAGTGGGAGCGATCTCTACAAATGCTTCATCCCATAGGCCTGCATCTATAAAAGATTGTAGTGTAGCACTGCCGCCTTCTACCATTAACGATTGTATCTTTAATTGGTAGAGCTCGTTCAGTAGTTGAGGTAGGAGATCTTCCTCCTGTTTTAGTACAATGGTTTTAGTGTTGGGGTAGCAAATGTTTTGCTTGGTAGTGAAAACCAATGTAGATATGTTGCCATCGAATAAAGTGCAGGTATGCGGCAAGATGCCTTCGTTGTCGAGGAGTATGCGTAGAGGGTGATCGCCCCACCAATGCCTAACAGTCAACGAAGGATTGTCCAACAAAGCTGTGCGGCTACCCACAAGTATAGCTTTGTGTTCGGCCCGCAGTTTGTGTACACGCATCGTGTTCAAAGGGTTGGAAAGCAATACGGCTGAACCTTCTGTTCTAGTATAGTCGATAAATCCATCGGCAGATTGTGCCCATTTTAATGTGATGAAAGGGCGCTTAAGCGTGTTGAAGGTGATGAAACGTCGTATCAGATGGCGGCATTCGGCCTCCAGTATCCCCACCACTACTTCGCATCCTGCGTCGCGTAGTCGTTGAATGCCTCTGCCGGCTACTTCGCTGAATGGATCTTGGCACCCAATTACCACTCTGGGAATACCCATTCGTATGATAAGATCGGCGCATGGCGGTGTTTTGCCATAGTGCGAGCAGGGTTCGAGACTGACATAAATAGTAGATTGCTTCAGCAGTTCTTTGTCTTTTACGGCAGCTATAGCGTTGACCTCCGCGTGGGCTTTTCCACATTGCACGTGGTAGCCTTCGCCAATAATCTTGCCCTCGCACACCACCACAGCCCCTACCATAGGATTGGGGGCGGCGTGGCCCTTGCCGTTTTGCGCCAATTCAATGCAGCGCCACATATATTTTTCGACTACTTCCATCATCTTTTACATAAAAAGAGGTTACTTTTGTCCTATAGAACGAACTATTAATTTTCTCACTTATAGCTTATGGAACGTCTTTCCACCCAAATTCAGAGTCGATTAGCCCACATTTACGAGCTTTCCGAATTGCGCAATATCACCCAACTTATCTGGTGCGATATCTTGGGCAGAGATAAGCTCGATATCTATTTGGGCAAAGATACTAATTTGTCGATAAGCGAGACAGAGAAAGTGGAAAAGATAATAGAACGACTACTTGCGCATGAGCCTATTCAATATATAGAAGGCAAAACTCCCTTTTGTGGACATTGGTTCAATGTGGCACCGGGGGTGTTGATACCACGCCCCGAAACCAGCGAGCTCATTGATTTGATTTGTAAGAACCATTCTGATGGTCAACTTAGCATTTTAGATGTGGGCACAGGTAGTGGTTGCATCGCTATTAGTCTTGCTTTGCATTATCCCGATGCCAACGTTGCAGCTTGGGATATTTCGGAAGATGCGCTCGTTGTGGCTCGTCAGAATAACGAACAGCTAGGAACTCATGTAGCTTTTCAGCAGCAAGATGTGCTGGCTGTCGGTTCTGCAGAGAAGCCTTTGTTCGACATTATCGTAAGCAATCCACCCTATATCACGCCTTCAGAAAAACTCGAGATGGATGCGAATGTGCTCGATTGGGAGCCACATACAGCCCTGTTTGTAGAAGAAGATGATCCGTTGCTGTTTTACCGCACTATTGCCGTGCTGGGGCAAACTTTTTTGAAGCCTCATGGATGGCTCTATTTTGAAATCAACAGGGCTTACGGAAAAGAGATGAAGCAGATGCTAGAGCAGCAGGGCTATGCAAATATAGAGATAGTAAAAGATATTAGTGGAAACGACCGCATGACTATGGCCCAAATTGGAACAAGATGATGACAAAAGAGGAAGCACTGAGACAAATGACAAGCTATTGTGCGATGGCTGAGCGTTGTAAAAGTGATATTGTAGACAAGCTCAAAAAGAAGGATACCAGCGAGGAGGCAATACAGGAGGTTGTAGCCTATTTGGAGAAAGAAAATTACATCAGCGAAGAGCGTTTTTGCAGAGCATTTGTCAACGATAAATTTAGGTTTTCTAAGTGGGGAAAACTGAAAATAAGACAAGCGTTAAGTCTGAAAAGATTACCGTCTGCCGCTATTTATGATGCGCTAGATGCTATTGAAGAGAAGCTGTATTTGGATACGTTGAGGGAATTGATCGAGGCAAAACGCAAATCGGTTAAAGCGAAAAATGACTATGAACTCAATGGAAAACTCATTCGTTTTGCCCTGGGTCGCGGCTTTGAAATGCATGATATAAATCGCTGTTTAAAAGGCTGTAACGCGTTTGACGAAGAGTTCTAAAAAATAATTAGTTGTGAAGCTTTGAGATTCACTCTATTTTGACTAATTTTGCATTCATAATTATCAAGCTAGCTTTGTTATGAAAACTTTAGAGAGATTGTTCGCAGAAAAACTATTAAAAATTAAAGCGATAAAACTACAACCTGCCAACCCTTTCACGTGGGCTTCTGGCTGGAAATCGCCCTTCTACTGCGATAACCGTAAGACTCTTTCTTATCCGTCGCTCCGTACATTCGTAAAGATAGAAATAACACGTCTTATTTTAGAGAAATTTGGTCAGGTAGACGCTGTAGCAGGAGTGGCTACTGGTGCAATTCCGCAAGGCGCTTTAGTTGCCGATGCACTCAATATACCTTTCGTGTATGTTCGTGCAACGCCTAAAGATCACGGCTTGGAAAACCTTATCGAAGGCGAACTTCGCCCAGGTATGAAAGTGGTAGTGGTAGAGGATCTTATCTCGACTGGCGGTAGCAGCCTTAAAGCTGTTGAAGCTATCCGTCGCGATGGTTGTGATGTTATTGGTATGGTGGCTGCCTACACGTATGGCTTCCCTGTTGCCGAAAAGGCATTCAAAGATGCTAAAGTGCCATTGGTGACATTAACCAACTATGACGCTGTACTAGAGGTTGCTCTTCGTACAGGATATATTGAGCCTTCTGATGTGGAAGCATTGAACGAATGGCGCAAAGATCCTGCTCATTGGGAGCCGGGAAAATAATGTCAGTTCGACAATTTTATACAAATAAATAGAAGAAGAGCTATTCGAACAGTTGTGTTCGGATTGTTCTTCTTTTTTTTCTAGAAATAACCAATATATAGTAAAATGACAAAATTTGAAAGTGATATAAAGCTGATCCCATATTCTCAGGAGAGAGTTTTCGATAAGATTTCGGACTTGACTAATCTTGAAAGTATCAAAGATCGTATTCCGCAAGACAAGGTGCAAAACCTTTGTTTTGATAGCGACTCGATTAGTTTTAGCGTTTCACCTATTGGTGATATAAAGCTTCAAATCGTAGAGCGCGAACCTAATAAATGTATTAAGTTCGAAACGGTGGTATCGCCTATGCCATTCAATCTATGGATTCAACTAGTGCCGGTAAGCGAACGCGAATGTAAGATTAAGGTAACTATCGGTATGGAGCTCAATCCGTTTATGAAGACTATGGTGCAGAAACCATTGAAAGAGGGATTAGAGAAGATGGTCGAAATGCTATCACTTATTAAATACTAAAATACAAAGAGGATGGCACAGAAACTTTGGGAGAAATCGGTGCAAGTCAACGAGGCCATTGAACGCTTCACCGTTGGACGCGATCGTGAGATGGACCTCTATCTAGCCAAACACGATGTTATCGGTTCGATGGCTCATATCACAATGCTCGAAAGTATTGGATTGTTGACTAACGAGGAGTTGCAACTGCTATTAGCCGAACTTAAAAATATATATGTAGAGGCCGATAAAGGTAACTTTGTAATAGAGGAGGGGGTAGAAGATGTTCATTCGCAAGTGGAACTGATGCTGACTCGCACATTGGGCGATGTGGGTAAAAAGATTCATAGCGGACGATCAAGAAACGACCAAGTTTTGCTCGATTTAAAACTATTCACTCGCACACAGTTGCGTGAGATAGCCGAGGAGGTAAACGATCTATTTCAAACGCTTCAAGCCCAAAGCGAGCGCTATAAAGAGGTGTTGATGCCTGGCTATACGCACCTGCAAATTGCTATGCCGTCGTCTTTCGGTCTTTGGTTTGGTGCCTATGCCGAAAGTCTCACCGATGATATGTTGTTTCTTCAGGCTGCCTATAAGATGTGCAATCGCAATCCTCTAGGTTCGGCAGCAGGCTATGGTTCATCTTTCCCACTCAACCGAACTATGACCACAGAGCTGTTGGGTTTCGACTCGATGAACTATAACGTTGTTTATGCCCAGATGGGACGCGGTAAGATGGAACGCAACGTGGCTTTTGCATTGGCTAGTATTGCCGGAACTATAGCGAAACTGGCCTATGATGCTTGTCTGTTCAATAGTCAGAACTTTAACTTCATCAAATTGCCAGCCGAGTGTACTACTGGTTCTAGCATTATGCCTCACAAGAAGAATCCTGATGTGTTCGAGTTGACCCGTGCCAAATGCAACAAGATTCAAGCGCTTCCTCAACAAATCATGATGATTGCCAACAATCTGCCTTCGGGTTACTTCCGCGATCTTCAAATTATAAAAGAAGTCTTCTTGCCTGCCTTCCAGGAGTTGAAAGAGTGTATTGAGATGACTACCTATATAATAGGTAAGATGCGCGTAAATGAGCACATCTTGGATGATGATAAATATAAGCTTATCTTCAGTGTGGAAGAGGTGAATAGACTTGCTAGCGAAGGAATGCCCTTCCGTGATGCTTACAAGAAAGTTGGCCTAGATATCGAAGCCGGCAACTTTGAACACAACATGCAGGTGAATCACACCCACGAGGGTAGTATAGGAAACCTATGCAATTTGGAAGTAAACGAATTGATGAAAGATGTATTGTTGGGCTTTGACTTTGACAGAGTAAAAGAAGCCGAAGCTAGATTGCTGAAATAGATTATGAGTAAGACTTTATATACAATGATAGCGGTGCTTTGTACCGCTATCTTCTCTTTGTCGCTTACATCTTGTGATAGTGCAACAGAATCAAGCATTCCCAATGTGAGCTTCCGATTAAGCTACAACACCTTGCAAAACCCTCTAATTACCAACCCTGGCAACTTTGTTAAAGTCACTAAGAATGTCAATGGACTATCTGTTGGTTATGGTGGTATCATTCTGGGTAAATCTATTTTTGCAGCCTTTGGCGACGATCAATATGTGGCTTACGATGCATCTTGCCCTGTAGAAGCAAGCTCAAATGTATCAGTCACGCTCCTCGATGATGGCCTTGGAACAGCAGTCTGCCCCAAATGCAACACTAAATACAATCTTAGCAATCATGCTTTCCCGGAAGGGGTAGGTACAGAGTATCTAAAAAGTTATAAAGTGGTAGTAAATGGCAACACATTACTAATCAATAACTAAGGTTCGTTTTTCCCTCCAGAAGGGCCGCTAATCGCCTTTGCGGCCTCTACAAAGGTGAATTATTAATGCATTTTCCTTTCAAAATATTTGGTAGAAACATACAAAGTGCATATCTTTGCACCCGTTACAAATGCGGAAATAGCTCAGTTGGTAGAGCATAACCTTGCCAAGGTTAGGGTCGCGAGTTCGAGTCTCGTTTTCCGCTCTCTTTAA
>CAMTOQ010000041.1 GCA_947074205.1 uncultured Bacteroides sp.
CCCCGATATATATGTCAATAGATGACTGCTTGCAGTGTTTAGGTTTACACCGACAGAGTTTACGCAATTCTCAACCGTCTGATCTAGTGATTTTTTAAGTTTGGGCTGATCTACATCATGCTGATACTGTCCAACTCCTATCGATTTCGCATCAATCTTTACCAATTCTGCTAGTGGGTCCATTAAGCGACGACCTATTGATACTGCCCCACGTACAGTGACATCATATTCAGGAAACTCATCACGCGCTATTTTTGAAGCCGAGTAAATAGATGCGCCCTGTTCACTTACTACGAATACTTGTACTTCGCGATCGAATGACTGGCTAGTTACAAAATATTCAGTTTCGCGGCTAGCAGTGCCATTGCCAATTGCTATTGCCTCAATATTGTAGGCTTCCACCATCTTTCTAAGTTTGGCTGCAGCCTCTTTTGTCTTATCTACAGGTGGATGTGGGTAGATATTCTCATTGTGTAGCAAGTTGCCTTGTGCATCCAAACATACCACCTTGCAGCCTGTGCGGAATCCTGGGTCAATGGCCAATACTCTTTTTTGTCCCAATGGCGAAGCCAAAAGCAGCTGACGCAGGTTTTCAGCAAAAACCCGGATAGCCTCTTCATCGGCTTTTTCCTTGCTCATTGCAGCAAACTCCGTCTCTATTGAGGGTTTTAACAGACGCTTGTAGCTATCTTTTACAGCTTCAGATATTTGCTCTGCACATTCACCACGGCTACGTACAAATTGTCGATCTAATCGCTCTAAACAAATGGTGTCATCTGGTGCAAGTGTGACTTTTACAAGACCTTCGGCCTCTGCACGACGAATTGCTAATAGACGGTGAGAGGTGCATCGTTTTAGTGGCTCCGCGAAATCGAAGTAGTCACGATACTTAGCCGCTTCCTCTTCTTTACCTTTGACAACCTTCACAGTGATAGTTGCTTCACGGTTGAACTGATTTCGCACAGTGTTTCGAGCTTTTTCATCCTCGTTCACTAGCTCAGCAATGATGTCGCGTGCTCCTTTAAGTGCCTCCTCTTCGTCTTTTACCTCGTTTTTTACGAAGCTAGAAACCTTACGATCGAAATCACGGTCGTTTTGCATCATCAGCCATAGCGCCAAGGGCTCCAAACCTTTCTGTCGGGCTACCTCTGCACGTGTCTTGCGCTTGGGCTTAAAAGGAAGATATATATCTTCTAGTTCGGTTAAGTCCCAGCTATCGTTGATACGTTGCTCCAACTGAGGTGTCAGTTTCTCTTGTTCTGTAATGGTTTTGAGTATAGTTTCCTTGCGTTTAGCTATCTCGTTCAGCTTGTCCCACTGAGTTTTAATGTCCTCGATCTGTACCTCGTCTAGTCCAGATGTGGCTTCTTTCCTATATCGGCTTATGAAAGGAATAGTCGCTCCTTCGCCTAGTAGTTTTAGCACATTTACCACTTGTTGAGATCTCAACTGGGTAGCAGATGCTATCATTTTTGCAAATAGTTCCATAATATTTTCTGAATTGGATAACAAATGTAGTCGATTATTGCCATAAGAGGAGTGACTTTTGGTTATATTTGCATTGAAATACGATAAAATCAGAATGCTGACAGCTTAAACACTATAACTTTATTAAAATGTGTTTTTGGCTGCCAGTTTATTTAATTCATAATGCCACATAGATATAAAATGCAACGACTACATCGTTATATAATAATTATACTGCTGTTATTTTTTACAGGTCATAAAGTTTATTCAGAATCTACAATTCAAAAGAGTATACTTATTATATCATCTTATAATAATTCATCTCGACAAGTTTCTAACAATATTACCGATTTTATTGATAGTTATCGCAATTTGGGTGGTCGCTATACAATAATGATAGAGAACATGAACTGTAATAGCTTTAGTGATGCTACCGAATGGAAACCCACTCTTAAAGGGATCTTCTCGAAATATCAAGCTTCTAAGTCTCCCTCTATGGTAATTATTTTCGGGCAGGAAGCCTGGGGTACGTACTTATCTCTATCTGATGAGGAGCGATTGGACGTGCCTGTCATAGTGAGCATGGTGAGCAGAAACTACGTAGATCTACCTACACGGGAACAAGACATAATAGATTGGGCGCCTGAGTCTTTAGATTATACGATGTTTAATGATTCACTTGCCCCTCCTGTAACTGCCTATATGTACAACTTTGATATTGGAAAAAATATTGAATTGATACTAGATTTGTATCCCGATACAGAAAATATCGTTTTTCTTTCGGACAATACTTACGGTGGGGTCGCTCTTCAAGCGTTGGTGCGCGATGAACTTAAAAAATATGCTAATCTTAATTTGCAGTTGCTTGATGGGAGAGGGCACACCATTTATACTCTTATTAATGAATTGAAAAAGGTACCCGAAAACTCAGCAATGTTGTTGGGAACTTGGCGTATTGACAAGAATGATGGCGTTATCATGCCCAATGCCACCTATCTTATATTCGATGCCAATCCTAACTTGCCTGCATTCACTCCAACCTCAGTTGCTATGCAAAACTGGGCCATTGGGGGGCTAATTCCCGACTATCGTTCTGTGTCTGAAGATATAGCTGCAAAAGCATATTATAGTTTAGATTGTGATAGTGTGATACCACCACAAATCGAGTTGTTTGAGAATCATTTACTGCTAGACTATGTTAAGATTAATCAGGTAGAGTTAGATATAAGTAATTTGAAGCAGGACTATACTATTATAAATAAACCGGCTACTTTTTATGAGTTGTATCATCAACAGATTTGGATGATTGTGGGTGTGATGGCATTTCTTGCCCTGGCCTTCCTGTTGGTTTCCTATTATTTATTGAGATTAAAGTTTCTGAATCGCCGACTAGCTGTCTCAGAAGCTAATTTGATGGAGGCAAAGAACGCGGCCGAAGAGTCTAATCGACTAAAAAGTGCATTTTTGGCGAATATGAGTCACGAGATACGAACACCCTTAAATGCTATAGTTGGATTCACTGATGTCATATCTTCAGGTGAAATATCACAAGAAGAGATAGCAGAGTATAACTCTATTATTAAGTCGAATTCAAACCTCTTGCTTCATCTGATAAATGACATACTTGACCTTTCTAGAATGGAATCCGGCCGAGTTAATCTAAATATGCAGCCGTGCAATGTTGTTTCATTGTGCAAGGAGGCATTAGCCACAGTCGACATTAGTAATAAAACACTTAATCATTTAGAGTTTGAGAGCAATTTGGATCAATATTTCCTTGATGTAGACTCTCAACGTTTGAAGCAGGTTTTAATCAATCTATTATCCAATGCGCTAAAATTCACTACCGAGGGAACTATAACCCTATCCTTTGTGGTGGATACAAAAGAATCGTTGGCTTATTTCTCAGTGTCAGACACCGGTATAGGTATACCTAAAGATAAACAATCTCAAGTATTCGATCGTTTCGAAAAACTTAATGATTATGCACAAGGCACAGGTTTGGGGCTAGCGATCTGTAAGCTGATTGTAGAAAAATTGGGTGGTGCTATTTGGGTAGATGCGGATTATACAGACGGTGCGCGCTTTATTTTCAACTTACCAATTACCTCTAAAGAAGAACGATAACTTAGAACTTACTTTGCTGTTTAATTGTTATTGTAATTAAACAGCACTTTTCGACTACAATACATTTTTCAATATATAATGAAACGAATTCCTTTTTTATTTATTCTATTGTGCCTAGTACTAAACCTCTGGGCAAAAGACAAGCGTGTTCACATTCGTGTAATGCAGACAAGTGATATACATGCCAATTTTTTTCCTAATACTGATTCCAATGCTGTGGAGCGAGAAGGAGGAATGCACCGTGTGTCTTCTTTGGTTAAACAACGAAGAACCGAATTTGGCGAAAATCTTATCTTGATGGATAACGGAGACATCTTGCAAGGTCATCCTTCTGCTTATTATTATAATTTTATGGATTCGGTATCTAAGCACGTTTGTGCTGAGATACTAAACTACATGGGATATGATTTGGGCAATATTGGAAACCATGATGTTGAGACAGGTCGATCGGTGATGGAACGTTGGATTGCTCAATGTGATTTCCCAGTTTTAGGGGCAAACGTAATAGATACTGCTACCGGCACCACAGCACTTCCACCCTATGCCATACTTGAACGTGATGGTGTGCGAATAGCCGTACTGGGTATGATAACTCCCGCTATTCCAGCGTGGCTACACGAGGGTTTATGGGACGGCTTACGCTTCGAAGATATGGAAGATACTGCTCGCAAATGGATGAAGATCATTCGTGAAGAGGAAAAGCCGGACGCTATCATCGGGCTGTTTCATGCGGGTCAACGTCCCGTTAGATTATTCGATAAGTACAACGAAAATGCATCACTCACAGTGGCTCGCGAAGTGCCTGGTTTCGATGCAGTTCTCATAGGGCACGACCATCAAATAGATAGCAAATCAATAACAAACAATGAAGGGAAAGAGGTTATACTTCTCAATCCTGGTAGTGATGGAAAAATAGTATCAGAAGTAGATATGGTGTTTCAATTGAAGGATGGAAAGGTTGTAGATAAAACTATCCAGGGTTATAACACTAGTACTCTCAATGAACCTATAGATCAAGATTATGTAAGTCATTTTGCAGCTCACCGAGCGAAGGTTGATAACTTCATGACTAAACGTGTTGGTTATATAACAGATGATATAAGTACGCGTAGCTCTTTCTTTGGCCCTACTTCGTTTATTGATCTGATTCATCAGGTTCAACTCGAAATTAGTGGCGCTGATATTTCACTTACTGCGCCATTGGTGACCAATACTATTGTTCAGAAGGGTGATATTGATATTAATGACCTCTTTGAGATATACAAATACGAGAATATGCTTTATGTGATGCGTCTCACTGGACAAGAGGTAAAAGACCTTCTTGAAGAGTCATATCACCTGTGGACTAACCAAATGCAATCGCCAACAGATCATCTCTTGCAGCTAAAGAGCTTTGAAGGTAAAACTCGTCTAGCGAATATGTATTTCAACTTCGAGTCAGCTTATGGCATTTTGTATACTGTTGATGTAACAAAACCCTATCGCCAAAAGGTGGAGATTCAATCTATGGCTGATGGTACTCCCTTTAATCCAGAGAAGACATATAATGTAGCAGTAAACTCTTATAGAGGTAATGGAGGAGGCGAGTTGATGACACGTGGCGCCGGCATTGCTCAAGACAAATTAAAAGAGAGGGTAGTGTATGCTTCTGAGCGAGATCTGCGTTACTATCTTATAGAATATGTAGAGAAGAAAGATACTATAGTGCCGCCTACCGATCATCATTGGCGATTTGTTCCTGAAGACTGGGCTCAACCTGCTGCACAGCGAGATTACGAGCTGCTTTATCCATCAAAATAGATTATAATAGATGAGCGAACAATTAACCATAATCACAGGTAGCAAGGCAGAGAAGTACGAAGCAATGCTACCTCAGATAAAATCGCTAATCAGCGGAGAGCAAGATCTGATTGCCAATCTAGCTAATGTTTCAGCTGTTCTTAAAGCAACATTTGATTTCTTTTGGGTAGGGTTTTATTTAGTAAAAGGCAATGAATTGGTCTTGGGCCCATTTCAAGGTTCACTTGCTTGCACCAGAATAGCCTATGGGCGTGGAGTGTGTGGCGCAGCCTGGCAGCGAGGCGAAGCGATGTTAGTGCCAGATGTGGATGCATTCCCGGGGCACATCGCTTGTAGCTCTTTGTCGCGTTCAGAGGTTGTAGTGCCTCTGGTGCGAGACGGAAAGGTTTGGGGAGTGCTAGATGTTGATAGCGATCTACTTGACGATTTTAATCAGGAAGATGTGGATTATTTGACCACTCTTGCATCTTATATTAGCAATAATGAGATGAGATAATCTCATTATTGCTAACAAAAAAATAAGGAAGCTCTTTTGGGGCTTCCTTATTTTTTTACTAACTATTGTATTATCAATTGATAATATCTAGTGCCTTAAAGCATTTTATTAGTTTATCAACAGCAATATCAATTTGCTCTTTGGTATGTGTTGCCATTAGCGAAAAACGAATCAGTGTGTCCTCTGGCGAACAAGCAGGAGGAATAACTGGATTTACAAACACACCTTCGTCGAACAACATCTTCGTTACCATAAATGTTTTTTCCATATCACGAACGTAAAGTGGAATGATAGGTGTAGAAGTATGACCAATTTCGAAGCCAGCTTCGCGGAAGCGATCTAGCGAGTAGTTGGTGATATCCCAAAGATGAGCAATACGCTCGGGTTCGCTTTTCATAATATGAAGAGCAGCGCGTGCAGCAGCAGTAGAACCTGGTGTACAGCTAGCGCTAAAGATATACGAACGAGAGTGGTGGCGAAGGTAGTTAATGATAGAGTGATCTCCGGCAATAAAACCTCCTAGCGAAGCAAGAGACTTACTGAAAGTACCCATAATAAGATCGACATCCTTTGTCAAACCAAAATGATTACACGTTCCACGGCCATGATCGCCCAATACACCTAGACCATGAGCTTCATCAACCATGATAGAAGCATTGTACTTTTTGGCAAGTCTCACTATTTCGGGCAAATTAGCAACATCACCCTCCATACTGAATACACCATCTACAACGATTAATTTCACAGACTCAGGACGACACTTCTGCAATTCTTTTTCCAAAGACTCCATGTCGTTGTGTTTAAACTTAAGAGTAGTGCTGAACGAAAGACGACGTCCATCTACAATGGAAGCGTGATCTAACTCATCACATATCACATAGTCTTCACGGCCAGTAACACATGAAACAACCCCTAAGTTAACTTGGAAACCTGTAGAGTAGATGATAGCATCTTCTTTGCCTACAAACTCGGCCAATTCCTTTTCAAGCTCAAGATGAATATCAAGTGTGCCATTAAGGAATCTTGATCCGGCACATCCTGTGCCATACTTTTCTGTAGCTTCAAGTGCAGCCTCAATTACTTTAGGGTGATTGGTTAAACCTAGATAAGAGTTTGAACCAAACATCAATACTTTACGGCCACCCATGATTACCTCTGTGTCTTGCTCACTTTCGATGCAACGGAAGTAAGGATATACGCCTTTTTCCTTAACACGTTGAGGTAAGTCGTATTTAGCTAACTTTTCTTGTAATAATCCCATGAATTGTTATATATTTTGCTTTTTCGTTTCCGATTTTATAGTAGTTGCGTTATAGATATTTCTAAACAACTGATTAAAACAGCCGCAAATATAACACTTTTTGTTATGAGCTGTTTATTTTGATGAGAAAATTATCAGTCACTGAGCAAAACTCTCTATGAGGTGTTATAATATGGGAATGTTTGATTACTTTTGTGTTTAATTTAAGCGAAATAACTGTTTTATGGGCGTAGACAAAAAGAAAATAATTTTTATCGTTAACCCGATTTCGGGCACCCATAACAAAGATCAGATACTTGATCTTGTTGATAAGACTTTAGATAAAAATATATATCAGTGGGAAACATGGTATACGCAATATGCTGGGCATGCTGTTGAACTAGCAGCTAAGGCTGTAGAAGAAAAGACTGATATAGTGGTAGCAATTGGAGGTGATGGTACAATAAATGAGGTTGGACGATCATTGGTTCATACCGATACTGCCTTAGGTATTATTCCCTGTGGATCGGGAAACGGACTAGCTAGACATTTGCAGATCCCTTTGGAGGCCAAGAAAGCACTGAAAATCATAAATAAAGGCATAGTCGAGTATATAGATTATGGGCGTATTAATGGATTATGCTTTTTCTGCACTTGTGGAGTAGGGTTTGATGCATTTGTAAGCCTGAAATTTGCTACTGCAGGTAAACGAGGTGTAATGACTTATCTGGAAAAGACCTTGCAGGAAGGGTTGAATTACCAGCCCGAGACTTATGAGCTAGAAACTGCAGATGGAACTTATAAGTTTAAGGCGTTTCTTGTGGCTTGTGCAAATGCCTCACAATATGGCAATAATGCCTATATTGCTCCTGCGGCCAATCTTACTGATGGATTGCTAGATATTACTGTACTCGAACCTTTTACAGTGCTTGAAGTTCCTCAATTAGCTTTCCAATTATTTAATAAGAAATTAGATCAAAATAGTCATTTTAAGTCGTTTAAGTGCAAAAAGCTTACTATAAAGCGTCAACATCCAGGAGTGATGCACTTTGATGGCGACCCTATTGAAGGTGATGCCACAATAGAAGTAGAACTAATTCCAAAAGGATTGAAGGTTATTATCCCAAGTAGCGAAGACGCAAAGGATGGGACTAATCCTGTAGTTCAAATGGCCCAAGATTATATTCGTGATATAAAAGAAAGAAATGAAATGATTGTCGATAATATTCACGAACGAAATCAGAAAATCATTCAAAAGATAACGAAGAAATTGTAATTTGTCTATTTTTGCAAGCTGTTTTTAAGTAAGCGATTTAGATATAATAATATAAATATGTATAGGACATACACATGTGGCGAGCTAAGAGGCTCGGACGTAAACAAGGAAGTGGTGCTGGCCGGATGGGTTCAGCGTAGCAGAAAAATGGGTGGTATGACATTTATTGATCTACGCGATCGTTATGGCATCACTCAGTTAGTGTTCAACGAAGAGGTAAATCCTGAGCTTTGTGAGCAAGCCAACAAACTAGGACGTGAATTTGTGATACGTGTAACTGGCGTAGTAAATGAGCGTTTTAATAAGAATGTACACATTCCAACAGGCGATATTGAGATTATTGTTTCTGAACTAAAGGTTCTCAATGCTGCTTCAACTCCTCCATTTACTATTGAAGACAATACCGATGGTGGTGAAGATATCCGTTTGAAATATCGCTATCTAGATCTACGTCGTAATGCAGTGCGTTCTAACCTAGAACTTCGTCATAAGATGACTATAGAGGTGCGCAAGTATCTTGACGATTTGGGTTTCTTGGAGGTTGAGACACCTATCCTTATTGGTTCTACTCCCGAAGGAGCACGCGACTTTGTTGTACCTTCGCGTATGAATCCTGGACAATTCTATGCATTACCACAATCACCACAGCTCTTCAAGCAGCTCTTAATGGTGTCGGGCTTTGATCGATACTTCCAAATAGCTAAATGCTTCCGTGACGAAGACCTTCGCGCTGACCGTCAACCTGAGTTTACTCAAATTGACTGTGAAATGAGCTTTGTGGATCAGGAGGATGTGTTGACTACTTTCGAAGGAATGGCCAAACATCTTTTCAAATCTATTCGTGGTATCGAAATCACTGAGCAATTCCCACGTATGTCATGGGCGGATGCTATGAAGTATTACGGTAGCGACAAACCTGATATTCGCTTTGGAATGCAGTTCGTCGAACTAATGGACGTTCTTAAAGGCCACGGTTTCCCTGTGTTCGATAGCGCTGAGTATATTGGCGGTATATGTGCAGAGGGTGCAGCAAGCTATACTCGTAAGCAACTCGATGCTTTGACAGATTTTGTAAAGCGTCCACAGATTGGTGCAAAGGGCATGGTATATGCTCGTATTGAGGCTGATGGTACCGTGAAATCGAGTGTTGATAAATTCTATACCCAAGAAGTATTGCAACAGCTTAAAGCAGCTTTCGATGCAAAACCTGGCGATTTGATTCTTATCCTCTCGGGTGACGATGCTATGAAAACTCGCAAGCAACTAAATGAGCTTCGCCTCGAAATGGGTAGCCAGCTTGGTCTGCGCGATAAAAATACATTTGCTTGTCTATGGGTAATTGATTTCCCTCTATTTGAATGGGATGAAGAATCTGGTAGATTCATGGCAATGCACCATCCATTTACTTCACCTAAACCTGAAGATATTGCACTTCTTGATACTGATACCGGTAAGGTTCGTGCCAATGCTTACGATATGGTGATTAACGGCGTTGAAGTTGGTGGTGGATCGATTCGTATTCATGATAGCGCTTTGCAAAATAAGATGTTCGAGCTACTTGGCTTTACACCTGAGCGAGCGCAAGAGCAGTTTGGTTTCTTGATGGATGCCTTTAAGTTCGGTGCACCTCCTCATGGTGGTTTGGCATACGGCTTGGATCGTTGGGTATCATTGTTTGCAGGATTAGATTCAATTCGCGACTGTATCGCGTTCCCAAAGAATAACTCAGGTCGCGATGTAATGACAGATGCACCTTCAGCACTAGACCCAGCACAGCTAGAAGAGTTGAATCTTACTATCGGATTAGAGGAATAATAGTGAAGGACTCTGTAAGGATATTACGGTTCTGTGTAGTAGGGACACTCAATGCACTGATTGCTGCTTTTGTTATATGGTTGACGATGCATAGGCTTAAGATGGATTACATCCCTTCTAATATATTAGCCTATTTATTAGCTCAAACAAATAACTTTATTTGGTGTAAGTATTGGGTATTCGAAACTGAGGCTATTGAAAGATTTAGTATATTAAAACAAATACTACTCTTTAGTGCAGTATTTGGAATAGCTTATAGTATTCAATTTTCTTGCCTTCTTTTGATGGTCGAGGTGCTCGATTGGAATGAATATGTGGCTACTTTTATAGGATTCTGTATCTTTGGCTTAATACAGTTTATGCTCAACAAACGAATAACATTCAAGGAAAAATCAGGGCAGTAGATCTTTTCTTTTACATTTGAGCATTTGCTTAGTTGTCTCTGCTACTCACACAAAGACATTATACGCGGACTATCCAGCATTGGGTAGTCCGTTTCTTTTTGCGGAAAAAGAAACGTATAGTGCCCCTTTTAAATTCAGTTCACCACTCTTTTAGAGGTTGCGTAAGTGTGAAATATACTTACAGATATGTTTGTGGATATTGTTTTGGTAACTATCAGATAATCAATAGTATAAGTAAATATTAGTTTGGATGAATAAAAACCATTCTTATTTCAATGTATAATCCGTGTTTCTTCCATGAAAAAAGTACGGTTTATAGATTGAAGACTTCTTTTTATCATTTAAACACTGTTTAAATGGTAAAAATGTTTGATGTATCTAAATTAATTCAGCACAGGAGATCATGTTAACCGAAAAATACTATATTCGTAACCATAATTAATCGAATCACCCTGTCACTAATATTCGCATCATGAATACTCTTCGTTTACTACTATTGGCATCATTTATTTTGGCCACCTGCTTAGCGAAAGCACAAGTTTTTACCTATACCGTTGCGCCACAGAAAGGAGACTGCTATGGTATGCGTCCAATGAAGTGTATGCAAGTTAAAAAAGGCAGTGAAGTGCTTTGGAGCAACTTCTATAGTAAGATTGAAGGATTCGACTATGAGCCTGGCTATACTTATGTGTTACAAGTAAAGGAGAAACGCATAAAAAAACCAGCTGCTGACGGCTCCTCTGTGCGTTATATTCTGAAGAAGATTCTCTTTAAATACCCTGCTGTAGTTAATGATAAAGAGGCGAATTCGTTAAAAACGAGCTCGCACACCAGCTTGGATGATACCCATTTGACCAATCCCTAACTCTGCAAAGCCTGCAAAAGATTTGCCTATTTCAATACCGATAGGAGATAATTGCCAACCTACATAAGCGGCCGTTCCGTTGTTTTTTTCATTGGAAGGATTGATAATGATGCCCAGTGATACTGCCGAGTATAAGGTAAGGTAGTTGCTATGCAGCCATTCAGACTTGACGCGAGGCATCACTGCGATATAATTATAGCGCTCACTAACTACGATAGAACCGTTCTGTTCCCACGTTTTCTTATGGCTTGCGAATGAGAAAACTCCACCAATACCCCAAGTATTTGTAAGTCGGTAATTGTAGCTTAAGCTGATTGCTCCAACCTCTTTTGTGTTTTTATTAGTTAGCCCTGTGGTGGCTATAATACCATCGGCAAAAACGTTGGCCCATTCTGATGTGGGTAATAAGCCGTATCCTACTGCTACCTCATGCCTCTTGAAATTGTCTTGAGCATTTATGTTAACAGAAAGTGCTATGGAGAGGGTCGTGGCTAGTAAAAGTTTCTTCATAGAGCCCCAATGTTTTAAATTATGTTATTGCAAAAGTAGAGATATAAACTAAACATGCAAGCTTAATAGCAATTTAAAACATCAAAGGGCTCCATAAATCATGCTTTTTTACTGAACCATACTCTTAGGGTTGCTATGAAAAAAGGTATAGCACCTAGGCATATAAAGACTAAGTCGCCTGGCATTCGTAGCCAACCTAATAAACTCATGGTGTGGCTACTTGTGAACTCTAAGCTTCGTGCATGCCAATAGCCATTTTCTACAACATCCCATATTTGAATGAAACCACTGGGGAGCAGACTGATTGCTAACATCATCGCAAGACCGATATTGAGTCCCCAGAAAGATGTTTTTATTTGACGCTCAACTTTATACCACATCTCGTCTGTCGAGACTTCTCTTAGGATAAATACACCGAGCGATAGAGCTAGCATTCCAAATACGCCAAACATTGCTGCATGTCCATGGTTGGGAGTGAGATAGGTGCCGACTTCGAAATAGCTTACTATAGGCATATTGATTAAAAAACCAAATACACCCGCGCCCAAGAAGTTCCAGAAACCTACAGAAATAAGGTATCTAATGGTCCATTTGTGTCGAAAACCTGCGCCATCGGTCGATGTGCTGTTTTGCAACTTCATAAATGAGTATCCTTCGAGTGTCAGAAGAATCAGTGGTACCACTTCGAGTGCCGAGAAACAGCCAGATAATGCCATGTTGAAAGAGGTCTGCCCTGAGAAATACCAATGGTGTCCAGTTCCTATAATTCCTCCCATAAATATAAGTATTACATCAAGGAAGATCACCATGAGACCTGTCTTTTTGCTCACAATGCCTAGTTCAATAAACATCACCGCTACCATTACAGTGGCAAATAGTTCGAAGAATCCCTCAACCCATAGATGGATGATCCAGAAGCGCCATGTATCAACAATGGTAAAGTTGGTCATGTTGTCATAGAAAAGCGCTGGTAGGTAGAACAGTGGAATACCAAGAGCAGCTATCCAGAAAAATATAGTAATGGTTTTGGTGGATTGTCTTTTAAATCCTGGTGCAGATGCTCGCACAGCAAGAACGAACCACACTGCTAGTCCTATGATGAGTAGGATTTGCCATAGGCGTCCTAATTCCAAATACTCCCATCCTTGCGAACCAAGCCAAAAAGTTATAGAATCGAAACAGCCCATCAACCCTGCCCATTCGCAGAGTAGACTGCCAAATATTACAACGGCAAATGCTCCAAACAAGATATTAGTCAATAACCGTTGGCCTTTAAACTCGATACCACCAAGTACCCTAGCCAAATAGAGTCCGCCTGCGGCAAACCCCGTAGCTATCCAGAAGATAGCTAGTTGTAAGTGCCATGTGCGCAACAAGCTACTGGGGAAGATATTGCTGATATCCAGTCCGTAGAAGTTGCCCGGATTTGCGCGATAATGAGCCACGCCACCACCCACTAATGTTTGTCCCAAAAACAGAAGAGCGGCAACAACAATAAACTTCACCAGTGCTTTTTGGCTATGTGAGGGAAGACTCACACGTGTATAATCAATTTGGGCTTGGTTAGGCATTGCCCATCCCCAGCCACTATTTTTTCCATAGACAAAGAGCAGACCACCTATACCAATCAATAAAAACAGCAAGCTAGCCACGCTCCACACCACTGCTTCAGAAGTAGGTTTGTTGCCTGCCAACTCATCGTAAGGAAAATTGTTGGTATATGAACTTTCTGAGTCGGGTCTAAGTGTCACAGATGCCCAAGCGGTCCAAGCGAAGAATGCAGTGAGCTGTCGGAGTTCAGTGGAGTCTGTGATTAAGTTGGCTTTGAGCCCTCCGTTCTTTATTGGGTCGCTGAAATATTGACGCCACAACTCGGGCTCTTCATAGAAGCTTATCTCCTGTGATGGTAGAAATATCAGCGTATTACCTTCTTGGTCATAGTTGTTTTGCTTCAAGAAGCCACTCACCTGCGAGTCTACCAACAGTTGTCCCTCTTTGTTAAGATTTTCATAGGGTGTATTTAGTTGTTCTAAACTGATTAGTTCGGCTGTGCGTTTAGCCATGCGGTTAAGATATAGAGCCGGGAAATCGGGCCCTAGATAAGCGCCATGTCCCCATACTGTTCCGTTGTCCATTAGTCCGTAGCGTAGAAATATAGCTTGACCTTCGCGTATGTCCTGGCCGGTAAATAGGATTTCGCCGTTTAGGTTCACTACATTGTCGGGAATAGGAGGTTTATCATCATATGCTTTGAATGTGATGGTAAGCAGAAGAGCAAATCCATAAATTGCCACGATCGCTATTGCAATAATCCACAACTTTGAGAACTGTACGGCTCCCTCATCTTTAGTTAAGTTCGATCTTGTTTGGTTCATATCAGATTATAAAGTAAGGTAAGACTTGTTTCTGGGAAAGAGATATTTATATAATATTAATTTAAACTATAACAAATGTCAAAAGGTATTGTTTAGTAAGATGTCGGTTAAGTTATTACAGATGCGATGTATGGTCTCACGTTTCTCACTTGACCCATCTAAAACAATAAAAAAAGACAATCTATTAGGTAGATAAAAAGATTATCTGCCCACCTTTTCTTATCTTTGAAAACTTTTCGCCTCACTGTTGTTTGCTCTTTAGTAGACATGTAGCGAAATCAACAATCCAATTAACGAAACTATAGCATAATTATGCCCCAAACCAATAGGACACCTCGTGGAGCCAAGTCTAAAGTTGTGGCCCCTATTACCGACTACGGACGCGTGCAACCTCAAGCTACTGAGCTGGAGGAGGCAGTGCTTGGTGCCTTGATGATAGAACAAGACGCCTATGCACAAGTAGGCGAATTTCTACGTCCAGAGACCTTTTATGAACATCGCCATCAATTGATATACGCTGCGATACGCGACCTTGCTATCAATCAGAAACCGGTTGATATACTTACTGTGAGGCAGCAGTTGTCTCAAAAAGGTGAACTGGAGGATGCCGGAGGAGCGTTCTATATCGCCGAGCTCACTAGCAAGGTTGCAACATCTGCACATATTGAGTATCATGCACGCATCATAGCACAGAAATATCTTGCTCGCGAGATGATCACCTACACCAGCAATATTCAGACCAAAGCATTCGATGCCACGCTTGATGTAGATGACTTGATGCAAGAAGCAGAGGGAAAACTATTCGAGATCTCGCAGCGCAATATGAAGAAAGACTATACGCAGATCAATCCCGTTATTGAAGAAGCGTATGTGTTGATGCAAAAGGCTGCTGCACGTGCTGACGGTCTTAGTGGATTAGAGACTGGATTTACTAAGCTAGATAAAATGACCTCGGGTTGGCAAAACTCCGATCTTATTATTATAGCAGCTCGTCCTGCAATGGGTAAGACAGCTTTTGTACTCTCAATGGCTAAGAATATAGCCGTGAATTTTCGCAATCCTGTAGCCCTGTTCTCTCTGGAAATGAGCAACGTACAGTTGGTCAATCGTTTGATAGCCAACGTGTGCGAAATTCCTAGTGAAAAGATTAAGAGTGGACAGCTTGCAGCCTATGAGTGGCAGCAATTAGATTATAAGTTAAAAGAACTACTTGATGCTCCTTTATATGTAGATGATACTCCTTCGTTGTCGGTATTTGAGCTGCGTACCAAGGCGCGTCGTTTGGTGCGCGAACATGGTGTACGCGCTATTATTATTGACTACTTGCAGCTGATGAATGCTAGCGGTATGGCTTTTGGTAGTCGTCAAGAAGAGGTAAGTACCATCTCGCGTTCGCTTAAAGGTTTAGCTAAAGAGTTGAATATACCTATTATCGCCCTTTCACAGCTTAATCGTGGTGTTGAGAATCGTGAAGGTGCAGAGGGGAAACGTCCTCAGCTTAGTGACCTTCGTGAATCAGGAGCTATTGAGCAGGATGCCGATATGGTGTGTTTCATCCATCGCCCGGAATATTATCGCATCTACCAAGATGAGAAGGGTAATGACCTGCGCGGTATGGCTGAAATTATTATTGCCAAGCATCGTAATGGTGCAGTAGGTGATGTGTTACTCCGATTCAAAGGAGAATTTACTCGATTCTCTAATCCTGAAGATGATTTGGTGATTCCGCCTCCAGATGCTATTGGTGGTGGTATGGTAGGCTCGCGCATTAATGCCGGAGGCTCAAGCGATGCTCCGCCTCCTCCTAGCTACGATGTTCCGCCTCCAACATTGGATGGCCCACTTCCTTTTTAAAGTTTTTTTGATGAACAGTTTATTAATCCTACTCGATACTTTTCGGGTGGGATTTTTTTTTGAAGCCTAAAGAGTGTTGGCTATTTGATAAAATAAATTATAAATTTCTAAACATTTTAGTTTTCATATAGTTATCTAGCAATAGCTTATACTTTTCTAGGCCTCTATCGGTGTTGCTGGAAACACTATTTTACGCTTATAGCGAAGCAAGATTAAAACTAAATAAGTCAAATGTTTAACCGATTTAGAAATTATGAAAAAAGTAACCAGTTTTTCGTATTGTGTAGCACTAGTACTCTGTGTACTAATGTGCATAAGTAGTTGTTCAAAAGATAATATTGATGTAAATATTACTTGGACTGAAGATAGTTCTCAAGGAAGTTCGGATGATAAGAGTAGTAGTGGCTCTAGTACTGACGATGGAGGTTCTAGCTCCGATTCAAGTGGTACTACAGCTACAAAAGAGAAAATTGATATGTTTTTTAAGGCCAATGTACGTGGCGTATTTGCTGTGACGAGCTCAGTGAAACCTATTTCAGCTGATCGATTAATCATGGTAGATGCCTATAGTGCTGGCACTCGTGTCGATTCTCAGACCTACACTTCTACAGCTAGTGCTTCTTTAACATCAACTGATGGTGATACGCTTAGTGTAGCTACCGGTACCTATGATTTCTATGCTGTAGGTATTAATGCTGTCAAGGCAACTGTGCCAAGTTTTAACTCCTCCGGTGTGTGTAGTTCACTTTTAAATCAAACAGACTATATCTGGTGGTCCGACCTTAGTTATACCCCTACCTATCCATCGTCTACACTCACTATGGATATGCAACATTGTGCAACTCAAGTGGTAGTGTATATTGCTCCTAGCACTGGGGTTACCATTGGAAGTGTAAACAATATGACTATTACTCCATCAAACACTAGTGGATGTACGTGGAATATGTTGACGGGAACTATTACTTCAGCTACCTCAATAAGTACAAGTACAGAGCCGATGGGGGTGATACAATCGGGGACAGAATTTGTGGGTCAAATCATTATGCTTCCTTTAAAAATGACTGGAAATATGACGCTCACTTTTGAAGCTGTCATAGGTAGTGACACTTCTTCTCGTACCTACACGGCGTTACTTCCAGTTTTCGAGGGAGATTTGGAAGCCGCCCATTCGTATAAATATACTGTTACGTTGTATGAAGATTCTGTAATTATTAGTAGTGTAAATATTATCAACTGGATATCAGTAACAGCCAATAATACTCCAATTATTCCTATACAGTCTAGTCGCTAAAAGCTGTTAGTAGACTTGTTTTATAAAACCTTACTTCCCACTTATCTGCAAATTTTATAGGTAAGTGGGATTTATTTTATATTCATACACCATTAATGTTTATTTAGATAGTTTTTTATAATAAAAAAGTATATATATTTGCAAAATAAGATTAAATACGAGTTTTAATTATAATTTGTAATTGCTTCATTTAGTTGTTTAAATCTGCTTTTGCCGATATTGTTATGAAGAATATTCTCAAAGTACTACCCCGTAAATTATATATTAGCACCTTGTTGGTGTTGGTATTGTTGTGCTTTGCTGTTGGAAGTTGGTTTTCGAAAGGGTCTTATGTCAATTATCTTAGAGTAGTACAGGTGCTTAAAGCCAGTGATTCAGAGTTTCTAGCTTCAGCTGGCAGTACTTTGGGAGCGGTATTTCTTATGAATGGTGCCACCCCTTATTCTGATTACTATGGATATGGGCAGTATGATAACAATTCGGAAGCTGCTCTCAGAATTAGAAACCGTAGCGGGAAAGATATAGTTGTTTTATTTGTCAAGGAATCGACCGGCGAAGTGTATAGAAACATATATATACGCAATTTCAACAACTATAAATTGTGCAAGATTCCATCGGGGCGCTATAGCTTGCGCATTGCTTTAGGCAATAGTTGGAATCCCGATAAAGACAATGGTCTGGGTTTACCTAGAGGTGGATTTGCACAAGATGTTTCATTTATGCAATCTTGTTCGGAAAACGTGTTTGATTACGGTTTTATTTCAGAGGTATCCCACTATGCAGATTCTGATTTTACTCTTATTGTCAAGGACAACGACAGTACCGACTCTTCACTTTTAGAAAGCAATCAATTGAACTTTTTTGAATAAAATCCCTTTTGTTATCTAGTTGATATTCAGGATGTATATGGCTGTGTTGCTGACCACGGCTTGCCACCTTGTTGGCAAGGGCTTGCTACCGAGCTGACCACAGCTACTCACCGTGCTGAGTAGCTGTGGTCAGCAAACTGAGTTTTACTAGTTTTGATGTTAATATCTAGGCCAAGTGTTGTATTAAACAAAATTATGGTTATATTTGAAAAATAATACATATTGATAAAACTCAAAATGCAATGATGCAGCAAAACCTTGCTGCAGGAACACTATTTGATAGTTGCGAAAACACAATTATTACAAGGATTTTTTCTATGAACAATGACGAATTGCCAAGAGCTACCGCTCAAGAACTAAAAGGGTATAAGGAGCTCGAAAAAGAGGTAGACAGATTGAAAGCGTTACTCAAAACCGAATCTGGATATGCTGCTAACCTGGAAGCGGCCGAATCGGCTAGCGCACAACTTGATAATCTTCTAAATAGCTACGATTGGTTTGACTACACTTTTGAAGAAAACGGAAAAGTGGGTCTGATGGATATAACCGAGCGTGTACTTATTCCTCCACTTTACGACAGTATCGACGAAACTTACGAATATTTTGACAACTATCCTTTCACTCCGATAACGAATGATGGCAAATGTGGCTTAGTAAAGCGTTATGGAGCGGGTGAACCTATCACTGATATTATTTATGACTTTGCCGGCTATGAGGAAAATACTGGCAATTACAGTGTTACGCTTTATGGCAAATCGGGCCTTATAGATCATCGTGGTCGTATGGTGGTACCATGCATTCTAGATAGTATAGATGAATCGGTTGCCAACCTTACAGTAATTGAAAGTAATTCCCGTTTTGGCCTTTTGATGAATGGCCGATTGTTGGTTGAACCTATATATGAAAGCATCGATTTACAGCCAGATGAATTTTGTCGTGTCACTCTCGATGGTATGATAGGTTATCTCACTAAAGACGGGCAGTTCACCGAAGATGAGGAGGAGGCCGAGATAGGTGCTTTTTATGGAGTTTCCTAAAAAGTAGGGGAGGGTTTCCCAGAAGGAATATCCATATTCGAAAAATGCATATACAATTTTATCCGCTTGCATGTAGCTCCCGTTGATGCTACGTAAAGCTTTGGCTCAATCTCATTGAGGACATGAACCAACCTTCTTCTTTAATTGTTGATTAATCAGCATTTGAAAACTATTTAAATGCTGATTAACTAACAAATTATTCTTATGCAGCGACGTTTTAGTTTTTTATTCCCAGCTCCTTGTGGCCCTAACGGATTCTCGATGATAATCCTACTGTTTCGCTTAATGTTTGGGGCAATGCTTCTATATCATGGTGTAGAAAAAATTATCCATTTCGATGAACTCTCTCTGCATTTTATGAACTTTGCTGGACTTGGTCCAAAGTTTTCGTTGATTCTCTCTATTTTCGCCGAAGCAGGGTGCTCCATTGCACTTATGATAGGATTTTTGTGTCGCCTAAGCATCTTACCACTAATCTTTAATATGTTTATGGCTACTTTTTTTGCTATGCCTCATGCTCCATATAAGATGATGGAGTTGCCACTGATTTATCTTTTGGGTTTTGTTATTTTATATTTGGCAGGGCCTGGCAAGTTTTCAATCGATTATTTGATAAGAGAAAGATTAGATCAAGAGCATACTTAAAAGCATTAACCGGCGCAAAGAGATATTAAGAACCTTGTATTTTGTTAGGGGAAAATCTAATCGAAAGTAATCATTAGATTTTCCCCTAATAAGCTTTTAGGGCAATATCTTCACGAAATGTTTAAAATTGAGCGAATGAAGTCATGTCGCTAATGTGTTGAGAATGTACAATAAAGAGGCGATATAAATTGGTAGTATAACGAATTTTTCTTAATATTGCGCTGACCCTTGGGGTAGGGCAGCCTTTATCTATTTGAAATATGCATGTTTTGATATTGAAATAACAATGCATCAGGTTGCCTTAATAGAATATCTATATTTGTACACAAAAAAACGTAAACTAAAAATGCTTACTACTGACAAAGACACCAATAAGGTCTATTTCTCGAGATGGATCAATGACTTTGCTTGTTTTGACGATATAAAGGCTGCGTTGCAGCTCAATCATATAGAATATAGTCTGTTGCCTTATACTAAAGATTGGTGGGTGCGCGACTTTATGCCGATTCAGCTTTCCAAGAACGAATTCTTAGGTTATGAATTTAACCCAGATTACCTACAAAAAAAGAGCTCTTATATTACTAATCCCAAGCAATGTTGCAATGTGTTGGGCATAGAGCCGCATACAATAGATATCGTGCTAGATGGAGGTAATGTGATTAAAACCTTGGATAAGGTGATTATGACCGATAAAGTGTTTGTGGAGAACAAAAGTAAATCGCAGACAGAGGTAATAGATACACTAGAAAAGGGCTTTGGCCGCCAGGTGGTATTTATCCCCTGGGACAAAGAAGAAGAGTTTGGTCATGCCGATGGTATGGTGCGATTTATCGAAGGAAACCATGTTGTAATTAATAACTACAAAGATTACGACGAAGCTTTCAGAGAGAAAATGCTTGAGGCATTGACTCCTCACTTCAAAGTGAGCGAGCTTTCTTATGATGTGGAAGAACCGGCTGAGTGGAACTGGGCATATATTAATTTTCTGAGAGTAGGCGACTACATGCTACTGCCGTCTTTTGGGTTTGATGAAGATGATCAGGCGCTTGAACTTATGTCGCGCCTTTACCCTACATGTAAGATTGATCAAGTCATGGTGCCCGAGATAGTGGAAGAGGGAGGGGCCTTGAATTGTATCTCTTGGAATATAAAGGAGTAGAATCATAAAAAAAACAAACCAAGACATTATCAGTAATTTGTATCATCTGCAACCAAAAAGTATCTCTATTTTTGCACCATAATTTATAATCCTTTTTTTATATGTGGTTTGCAATAATTCCGCTTTTACTTATGTTGGTGCCCGATGTTTATATTTGGCATTTCTTTGTACGCAACTTTAACCCTTCTATATTATTAAAGATTTTATATTGGCTTCCACTTACAATAGCAGGTTGCACAGTTGTAGCATCCGTTATTGGTTTGCATCAAATGTGGTTGCTGAAACTCTTTTTCTTTGTTTTCTTGTGTTTAGCATTGCCTAAGCTCATTTTTATGCTTATCTCACTAGTGGGTAAAGGTGGAGGGCTGGTTGTACCAACTGTGGCACTTTGGGCTGATATCCTAGGCGTAGCTCTTGCGTTGGTAATGGTGGGCATGTCAATTTACGGAATGACGTATGGTTGGAAAAAGTTTACTGTCACGGAAGTGGCAATATCTTCTCCACTGATACCAACAGAGTTTAATGGCTACCGTATAGTTCAACTCTCCGATCTTCATATCGGAACCTTTGCCGAATCACCCGAGGCCGTTGATGATTTAGTGGCTAAAGTCAATCAATTGCAGCCCGATGTGGTATTGTTTACTGGTGATCTAGTAAATAGCGCGCCCGAGGAACTCACTGAATTTCTTGAGCCTCTGTCCGGAATTCAAGCTCGAGATGGGGTTTACTCTGTGCTGGGCAATCACGACTACTGTCTTTATCAACGCTATGACAATCCTAGAGACCAAATTCTGAACCAGCAAAGAATAGTAGAACTTCAGGAACAAATGAATTGGAAGCTTTTGATGAACGAGAATGTTTCTTTGCAAAGAGATGGTGCTGAAATTTCATTGATAGGAGTAGAGAATGCTGGACGTCCACCATTTCCTTCGCATTCTGATTTGAAGAAGGCAATGGTTGGAGTACCCGACAATAGTTTTAAGATATTGATGACTCACGATCCCACGCATTGGCGCCGCGAGGTGCTAGATAGCACCGACATCCAACTATCATTAGCTGGTCACACTCATGCGATGCAGTTTAAAATACTAGGTTTCTCTCCTTCACGTTGGGCGTACGACGAATGGGCAGGTTTGTACACCGAAAAGCAACAACAACTTTATATCAATCATGGTACGGGTGGCAATATGCCTTTCCGCTTTGGAGCTTGGCCCGAAATTACGCTAATAACACTCAATAAAGCGCATTGAATTGATGTGCAGCTACCCGAGTAAGAATATCTATCATATGTAAGTTAGCCACTTAATAAAAAAATGCTTGCCTATAAGGATATTTGTCAAATAATGCTATTTTTGCTGTTAGACTCTTAAATAAGCGCATTCTATGATTAAACGACTGATATTGACAATAGTGGTTGTGCTAATTAGTATGACAGAAATACACTCCCAAGATAGCCTATATTTATACAGAGACAGACTGATACATCAAGTTTCTCTAGAAGGACGCCCCGACTACATATTGCCTACCAACCCTTTTTTCAAAGGCAATAATAGGAAAGATAAGCCTTTGAGATTTTCGCTGTCTGGCCATTTGCGCTATGCGTTTCAATACAGTCCTAACAGCCTGATGGGTGCTATTTATGGCAATCCATATCAAGGTATCGGTCTAGGTTGGTACTCATTCTTTGATAAAGAGGAATTAGGAACTCCGCTCGCATTCTATGTTTTTCAAGGAGCCACGTTGTTTAAGCCTAGCAGTAGAGCTTCATTTGACTTTGAATGGAACTTTGGTATCTCTGGTGGGTGGAAATATTACAATGCCTATACCAACCCTTATAACGGTGGGGTGGGCTCTCCTTTAAATGCCTATATCAACCTGGGAGTTGCCCTCAATTGGAAATTGACAAATCATCTTTCTTTAGTCACAGGCCTTTCATTTGTTCACTTCTCTAATGGTAATACCAGTTACCCTAATGCCGGTATCAATACGGCTGGAGCTCGAGTTGGACTTACCTATTATATCAACCCTGATACAACTACTCCTAAACAAGAGAATAGTAAACTGATAATACCTAGTTTTAATAAACATATCAGTTATGACCTTTTGTTGTTCGGTGCATGGCGCCGACGCGGACTTATGCTAGATGGATATGAGATATCTACAAAATCGGCCTATCCCGTTTTAGGGTTTAACTTCGCACCTATGTATAATTTTTGTTATCGTTTTAGAGCAGGTCTGTCTCTTGATGGCGTATGGGATAAAAGTGCTAATGCACGAACTGAGGAATATGTCGTAGGTCAAGATTATATTGAGGAGGGATTTTCTTTTTATGATGCGCCATTACGAGAACAACTTAGTCTAGGAATGTCTATCAGGGGGGAGTATGTGATGCCTTTTTTCAGCATTAACTTAGGTCTTGGATATAACTTTCTTTATGCTCATGGTGATAGGAGAGATTATTATCAAATACTAGCACTAAAGATTGCTGTTTCTCGTTTTGCTTATCTCAATATTGGTTATAGTCTATACAATTTTCAGAAGCCCAATTCACTAATGTTAGGGATTGGGTTTCGGTTCAATAATAAGAACCGATTTATTTATTAGGACGCAGAATTCGCACAATTTGTTTCCAATCACAGTATAATATGTATTTTATGGTGAATGACTTTGTGCTCTTTGTCGCCAGATTATTTTTGTCTAACTATATTTGTTTTCAAAAAATCGCATTATCTCTTTGGTAAACAATAACACATGAATACTATGAAAAAGACTTTTTTACTTCTATGTGCGGGCTTTTTTGCTTGCAGCGCGGTGGGGCAACAGGTGGTGGTGAATACTCAAAATACATCGCTTGTTGTGTCGGCTCCTATTGGTGAACAGCTCAAATTTGTCTATTATGGCAATAGACTTTCTTCTTCCGACTTAACTGTACTCCATGATGTAGAGAATAGCAACTATAATGCCTACCCTGTATATGGGCTGACGTGCCCTACTGAAGTGGCACTAGCTGTGAAACATCCGGATGGGAATATGACTCTGGATATGGTGGTAGATAAAGTAGACTCCAAGCAATTGCCGGATGGCGAGTTGACTGTGATTACTTTGAAAGATAAGGTCTATCCTTTCTTCGTGGATGTGTGCTATAAAGCCTACTCGGATACAGACGTTATGACAATCTGGAGCGAGATCAGCAATAAACAGAAAAAGCCTGTAATGCTCAATCAGTTTGCCTCTGCATATCTGCCTATTCGTCGGGGTGATGTTTGGATGTCTCACCTTTATGGTTCATGGGGTAACGAGACAAAGTTGATGCAAGAACCGCTGCAGGCAGGCATGAAGGTTATTAAAAATAAAGATGGAGTTCGTAATAGTCATACTTCGCACGGTGAGTTAATGTTGTCGCTAGATGGCAAACCGCAAGAGAACTATGGTAACACCATGGGTGTGGCCCTTTGTTATGGAGGGAACTACAAGTTAAGAGTAGATACGCACGATGATGAATATCACCATTTGTTTGCGGGCATCAATGAGGAGAATTCAGCTTATAACCTAAAATCAAATGAAACATTTGTAACACCAGAATTGGCTGTGACCTATAGCGCGGAAGGATTAAGTGGAGTAAGTCGCAACTTCCATAAATGGGCACGTGAATACAAAATAGCTCATGGAAAAGATCTGCGCAAAATATTACTGAATAGTTGGGAAGGTGTCTATTTTGATATCAATCAGCAAGGAATGGACCAGATGATGGCTGATATAGCTTCTATGGGTGGAGAACTTTTTGTGATGGATGATGGGTGGTTTGGAGATAAATACAAGCGAGCTACCGATAATTCTTCTTTGGGCGACTGGGTAGTAGACACAGATAAACTCCCTGGGGGAATTGAACAACTAGTGGCAGATGCCAAAAAACATGGTATTAAGTTTGGTATTTGGATAGAACCTGAAATGACCAATACGTCTAGCGAACTTTTCGAGAAGCACCCCGAATGGGTGATAAAAGCTCCTCAACGGGATCTTGTTCTTGGTCGTGGTGGCACTCAGGTGGTACTCGATATGGCCAATCCGGAGGTGCAAGATTTCGTAGTGAAGGTAGTTGATGATATTATGAAGAAGAATCCGGATATAGATTATATAAAATGGGACGCTAATATGGCAATTCTCAATCATGGCTCACAGTATCTGCCTAAAGATGAACAAAGTCACTTGTATATAGAGTATCACCGCGGTTTTGAGAAGGCTTGTCAACGTATTCGCGAACAATATCCCGATTTGACTATTCAACTATGTGCTAGCGGTGGTGGACGTGCTAATTATGGTATGTTACCCTATTTCGACGAGTTCTGGGTGAGTGATAATACAGATGCGTTACAGCGTATCTATATGCAATGGGGCACTTCGTATTTCTATCCAGCGGTTACTATGGCTTCGCATATCAGTGCCGCTCCTAATCATCAAACCTTTAGAACTATACCGTTAAAGTATCGTATCGATGTGGCTATGAGCGGACGACTGGGCATGGAAATTCAACCATCTATGATGAGCGAAGAAGAAAAAGCACTGTGCAAAACTGCAATAGAGCAATATAAGGAGGTGAGACCAGTGGTTCAACAAGGTGATATCTATAGACTAGTGTCGCCCTATGATGATTTAGGTGTAGCTTCATTAATGTATGTAGATACCAATAAGGATGATGCTGTATTCTATTGGTGGAAAACCGAAACATTCTGCAATCAGCATTTGCCACGTATAAAGATGGCAGGACTTGATCCGGAGAAACTGTACACAGTAACAGAGTTAAATCGTATTGATAATGTGCCTCTGCCATTCGAGGGAAAACAGTTTACTGGAAGCTATCTGATGAATAACGGATTGGAAATACCATATACCCATCATGTAGACTATCATAATATGACTGACTATTCAAGTAGAGTTTTAAGATTAAACTCTAAGTACTAACGTTTAAAATAAAAAAGGATGTTGTAGGAAGTTAATATTTAATCTTTTTCCTTATTTTTGCTAAGGCTTAAATTAACTTTATTATGGAAGAATCTAGATGCAATCCTATTTGTGTTTCACACAAAGGTGCTGCAAAATGTGAATATCATGAATCAAGTTTTGTCTTTAAACTTAGCGCGTATAACTTTAAAAGGGGGAAAGTATATCGCCGCCCAATCTTGCGCTTCGATGCTTTCTTTATCGTTCTAGAAGGATGCCTAAATATCGAGCTGAATGGAGAGTTATTAACGATAAAGAAGAATGAGATGATTCTTTTGCCTCTCTTTTCATCGCTAATAATTCATACGGAGGAAGATTCAATAGCATATATCCAAGCATTTAAGAGTGGTAAAAGCCATGTGTGCGTGGGGCGCAAACTTCTGTTTGACAATGTCAAGGTAAAGATTGACAAAGATTATAAAAGTCATATTTTGACACTCGGAGAAGATTTACGCCTATTTATAGAGGTCGCTATGAAGCAAATCGCTCGTTTTAAAGATTGCAATTTGATGTATCGTAATAAGATGCACGAATTGGGTATGTATCTAGCTGATAATTATTCAGCGGATGAATTAGCTTCATTTTTAAAACCAATCATTCGTTCCGATTATGAGTTTGTAAATAGCATTAATGCAGGTATTGAGGAGTTTAAAACTGTTTCAGAAGTGATTGATAGTTTAGGAATGGATGAAGATCAATTTTACGACAAATTTAAAGATATATTTGATTGTGATCCGCATAAATGGCTAGAGAGTATTCGTAAACAAGTGGTGCTACAATATATAATACAGCATAAATGCAATGCCTCTAATGTAATTGTGCGCTTTGGTTTTAGCTCAAAAGATCATCTTGACTATTACTGCAAAAATAATTATAAAGAAGGTATTGACCATTTGATTGCCTATTATAGTAACTATCCATTTAAGATCGCTTAATCGTCTTTTTTCTTTATACAGAGCAACTAGTAGTGCCAAATAGTAGAGCAGTTTAACTCTAAATAGTTTTGGTGGTGCTAGTTGCTCTAATTTTATGCCACTACATTTCTTGTCAAAAGAAAATCTTATTAACTTTGCGAATCTTTTTACGAAAAACAATATAATACATTATAGATATGAATATTTCATATAACTGGCTGAAGGAATATGTAGACTTTAACCTCACACCTGAAGAAGTTGCCGATGCGTTGACTTCTATAGGTTTGGAGACTGGTGGAGTGGAAGAGGTGCAGACTATCAAAGGTGGCCTCGAAGGTTTGGTTATTGGTGAGGTTCTCACTTGCGAAGACCATCCAAACTCTGACCATCTACATATTACTACTGTCAACTTAGGCGATGGAGTTCCTGTACAAATTGTATGCGGTGCTCCCAATGTGGCTGCTGGACAGAAGGTGGTAGTAGCAACGTTGGGTACTAAACTGTATAGCGGTGATGACTGTTTTACCATCAAGAAATCGAAAATCCGTGGTGTTGAGTCTACTGGTATGATTTGCGCAGAGGATGAAATCGGCATTGGTGAGTCTCACGATGGTATTATAGTGTTGCCTAACGAAGCTGTGCCTGGCACATTGGCCAAAGACTACTATAACATCAAAAGTGACTATTTGCTTGAAGTCGATATTACACCCAATAGAGCTGATGCTTGCTCACACTATGGTGTGGCTCGTGATCTTTATGCGTATTTAGTTCAAAATGGTAAAGCAACTTCTCTAACTCGCCCTTCTGTAGACTCTTTCTCTGTTGAAAACAATGGTCTCGATATAGAAGTATGTGTGGAGAATTCTGAAGCTGCCCCTCGTTATTCAGGTGTTACGGTTTCAGGGGTCACTGTAAAGGAGAGTCCAGAATGGCTACAAGATAAACTGCGTATCATTGGTCTTCGCCCTATTAATAATGTTGTTGACATCACCAACTATATTGTACACGCATTTGGACAACCTTTGCACTGCTTTGATGCTGCTAAAATCAAAGGTAATAAAGTGCTTGTAGGCACTCGTGCTGAAGGCACACCTTTTGTGACGTTAGACGGTGTTGAACGTAAGTTGAATGAGCGCGACTTAATGATATGCAATGCCGAAGAGCCAATGTGTATTGCGGGCGTTTTTGGTGGGCTAGAGTCGGGCTCAGTAGAAACTACTACAGATATATTTATTGAAAGTGCTTACTTTAATCCTACTTGGGTGCGTAAAACAGCTCGACGCCACGGCTTGAATACAGACTCTTCATTCCGTTTTGAACGCGGTGCTGATCCCAATATCACAATCTATTGCCTTAAATTGGCTGCTTTGATGATTAAAGAATTGGCTGGAGGAACTATCTCTAGCGAAATCAAAGATATCTGCGATCAGCCAGCAGCAGATTTTATTGTAGAGTTAGCTTACGCCAGAGTAAATGCTTTGATTGGAAAGCTTATTCCGGTTGAAACAGTGAAAAGCATTGTCACTACGCTTGAAATGAGAATTGTAAATGAAACACCAGAAGGTTTGACTCTTGCAATTCCTCCTTATCGTGTGGATGTACAACGCGAATGTGATGTTATAGAGGATATTCTTCGTATTTATGGTTACAATAATGTGGAGATTCCATCAACACTTAAATCGAGCTTAACCACAAAAGGTGAGGTAGATAAGTCGAATAAACTACAGAATCTAGTAGCCGAACAGCTTGTGGGTTGTGGATTTAACGAAATCATGAACAATTCGCTTACAGCATCTGCTTACTATGAAGAATTAGAGTCTTTGCCAAGTAGTAATTTAGTGAAACTACTAAATCCTCTAAGCAATGACTTGAACTGTATGCGCCAAACCTTGCTATTCGGAGGTCTTGAGAGTATTGCGTATAATGCTAACCGTAAAAGCTCTGACTTGAGATTCTTTGAGTTTGGCAACGTTTATACTTATAATGCAGATAAGCGCAATGAGGAGAAAGTTTTAGCTCCATATTCAGAATCTTATCGTTTAGGTATGTGGGTTACAGGTAAGCGGGTTACTAATTCATGGGCTCATGCTGAAGAGGCTAGCTCTGTTTACGAGCTAAAGGCATATGTTGAGAACATATTCAAACGCTTGGGTCTTGATTTTAATAATTTAGTTGTAGGTAACTTGTCAGATGAGCTTTTTGCTTCTGCTCTGTCGGTGCAAACTAAAGGTGGCAAACGCCTTGCTGTATTTGGTGTGGTGGCACGTAAGCAACTTAAAGCTTTTGATATTGATAGTGAAGTCTACTTTGCTGATCTTTATTGGGGTGAATTGATGAAAGCGATCCGCTCTGCAAAGGTTAGCTACAAAGAAATATCAAAATATCCTGCTGTTAGACGCGATCTTGCTTTACTTCTTGATAATAATGTTCAGTTTAGCGAAATAGAGAAAATAGCACGTGATACTGAGAAGAAGTTACTGAAGGAGGTTGAATTGTTTGATGTTTACGAAGGTAAGAATCTTGAAGCAGGCAAAAAGTCATACGCAGTAAGTTTCATATTGCAAGACGAAAATCAAACCCTAACAGATAAGCAGATTGATAAGATCATGAGCAAATTGATCAAGAATCTGGAAGATAAGATAAATGCAAAATTGAGATAAATCACTTTACAATTATAATATAAAAACATATACGAATGGGAAGAGCATTTGAATATAGAAAAGCAACCAAAATGAAAAGATGGGGCAACATGGCCCGTACTTTTACTAGAATTGGTAAACAGATTGCTATCGCTGTAAAAGCTGGTGGTGCTGATATCGAAAACAATCCACACCTACGTGCTGTAGTAGCAACTGCAAAACGTGAGAATATGCCTAAGGATAACGTAGAACGCGCTATCAAGAATGCATTAGGTAAGGATCAAAAAGATTATAAAGAAATGAACTACGAAGGATACGGACCATTTGGTATTGCCGTATTCGTAGAAACTGCTACTGATAATACAACTCGTACAGTGGCTAATGTTCGCAGCATCTTCAATAAGTTCGGTGGTTCATTGGGAACATCAGGTAGTCTTGACTTCATCTTTAGCTGGAGATCAATGTTTACTTTTGCTAAGAAAGATGGTTTGGATATGGATGAATTAATCCTTGAACTTATTGACTACGGTGTAGAAGATGAATATGATGAGGACGAAGATGGTATTACTATCTATGGTGATCCGAAATCTTTTGCACAAATCCAAAAGTATCTTGAGGATAATGGATTCGACGTGACAGGTGCCGAGTTTACTCGTATCCCTAACGATGAGAAAGAGTTGGATGCAGAACAACGTGCTACTATTGAGAAGATGGTTGAACGCCTTGAAGATGATGAGGATGTTCAAAATGTCTATACCAATATGAAGCCGGTTGCCGAAGAGGAATAATGGAATTGGTATATAAAACGGAAGGAACATGTAGTACGCACATAGAGCTAACCGTTGATGATGGTTACATCACTGAGGTAGCCTTTTGGGGAGGATGTAATGGCAATTTG
>CAMTOQ010000042.1 GCA_947074205.1 uncultured Bacteroides sp.
TGCAGACCACTGACTAAGCCACTCATCCAAGGAACCGTTGTTTCTCGATTGCGGTTGCAAAGGTAATACATATTTTGAAATCTCCAAACTATCCGCAGCATTTTTTCTTAGGTGGTAATGTCTTGGAAGCGCATTCTTGGCGCTTTTTATCTAGCTGACGCTTTAAATCACAGCCACTTACACAGCTTTCGCAGGGGTTACCTTTTTTCTTCACTTTTTTGAAAAAGTGGAAGATGTTGCGGCCTATCAAGGCTATGCAGCACACTAAGATGACCGCAACTACTATTTCTTGCCATCCCCAACTCATACAAATAAACTCCCTATTTGGTATACAGCGAAAGTGAGAATCCAGGCTAGGGCAGTGGTGTAGAGCGCCGCAAATAAGGCCCATTTCCAACTACCGGACTCTTGCTTAATGGCTACTAGCGTGGCAATACACGGGAAGTAGATCAGCACAAATAGCATATAGCAGAAGGCTATTAGCGGAGTGATAGGGATGCGTTCGGCTAGTGCAACTGGGCTAGTTTCTGCATCGTTAACGTAGAGCACACCGAGGGTGCTTACCACCAATTCCTTAGCTCCGGCTCCTGATAAAAGTCCGATGCCTAAGCGCCAGTCAAAGCCTAATGGAGCGATTACCGGTTCCATGGCGTGACCAATTTGTCCGATGTACGAGTGCTCCTGCTGTGACGATACGGTGGAGTATTCGTCATGCTGTGGAAAGTAGCCAAGTGCCCAAATCACGATAGAAGCCACCATGATGATGCCACCCATCTTTTTGAGGTATTGCGCTCCCTTTTCCCATGTGTGGCGGAAGATAGAGCGGCTTGTTGGCCAACGATACGGAGGAAGTTCCATTACAAAAGGTGTGTCGTCGCCTTTTACCAAGAAGCGGCTAAAGAGGCGAGCTACAAGTACGGCGAGGATGATACCTATGGCATAGAGTCCTAAAATCACTATCCCTTCATGGCGTGGGAAGAATACACCAACTAGCAGAATATAGATAGGTAGGCGAGCGCTACACGACATCAACGGTGTAATGAGCATGGTTATCAGCCTACTTTTCTGATTTTCGATGGTTCTCGACGACATTACGGCAGGCACGTTGCAGCCGAACCCCATAATAAGTGGTATGAATGATTTGCCATGCAATCCCATTTTGTGCATCACTTTGTCCATGATAAATGCGGCTCTAGCCATATAGCCGGAGTCTTCCATTAATGAGATGAAGAAATAGAGTATTAATATGTTGGGCAGAAAGACAATCACACCACCAACTCCGGCGATGATACCGTCGGATAGCATATCTTTAAGCATTCCTTCCGACATGTGATTTTGAACCATCTCGGCACACCAATCTACTATCCACTCAATGCCTTTCATTGGGTATTCGCCTAGCACGAAAGTGGTTTGAAACATGATGAACATAAAGAGGAAGAAGATGGGGTAGCCCCAAATTCGGTGGGTCACAATCTTGTCTATTAGTTTTGTCACCTGTTCGCTCTCTATATGATTATCTGTAAAGGTCTCTTTTAGTGCCCCACTGATAAAAGCATATTTTGCATCGGTGATGGCCGATTCGCAATCTTCGCCTATTGTATCTTTAATACGTTTGGCTGCTTTGTCGCGTTTGCGCAATATCTCCTCGCCATTGGGTAGCTGAAGTATCATCTTCTCAAAGTCGGGGTCGTTTTCCAGCAGTTTGATGGCTAGAAAGCGGGTAGAGTATTTATGTCGGATAGACTCATTTTTAGAGATCTCGTTCTTAACATAATTAATGGCCGACTCCAAATCCTTACCATGGTTGATGTGGATATGTCGATATACTTTTTTCTCGGCTACGCTACCATGTATATAGTCTTCTAGGTGGGTTTCGTGGTTCTTTTCGTCTACGTGGGTGCTGTGCCAGTCTTGCATATCCTTGGCCACCTCTGGGTTGATATTTCCGGCTTTATCGAAAAAGTCGGCCCCTTCGTATAGGTTGATAACCACATGAAACAGGTGGTCAATACCTTTGCGTTTGCGGCACACGGTGGGAACCATGGGCACACCGAAAAGCTTACTTAGTAATGTGTAGTTAAGTTCATTACCACTAGCTTCCAGTTCGTCGTACATATTTAGTGCTATCACCATACGCACGTTCATGTCGATAAGTTGCGTAGTAAGATAGAGGTTACGCTCTAGGTTGGAAGCATCCACTACGTTGATAATCACGTCGGGAGTTTCGTCGATGATATGTCGACGCACATAAAGCTCTTCAGGGGTGTAAGCCGAAAGAGAATAGGTGCCCGGTAGGTCTACTAGTCGGAAGCGATAGCCTTCGAACTCAAAGAAGCCCTCTTTGGCATCTACTGTCACACCACTATAGTTGCCCACATGCTCGTGCGAGCCCGATGCTACATTGAATAGAGTTGTCTTTCCGCAATTTGGATTGCCCACTAATGCCACGTTGATAGTACGTCGTTTATCAAGTGCGGCTCTTCTGAGGTGTTCTATGTCGCTGGCAAGTACTTCGCCATAGTGGTTCTCGTTTTCAGTATAGTCTTGCTTGGCTGCTTCTTCCTCACTTATCACTTCAATCATCTCCGCCTCTTGTCTACGAAGTGAGATTTCGTAACCCAAAATGCGATACTTAATGGGGTCTTTTAGGGGTGCATTAAGAATAACCTCCACCGTTTTGCCTTTGATGAAACCCATCTCGACAATACGCTTGCGGAAACCACCATGTCCCAATACCTTTATGATAACACCTTTATCACCAGTTTTTAATTCGGAAAGACGCATAATACCTACTCTATAAAATTTATCGCAAATATAACGATAACTACTCTATAAAGCAACTTATTTAGAATGTTTTTAAATTAGAGATTGGCGCTTAAACGGAATAGTGTTAGATATTTATAGCTATCTTTGCGTCATGATTCGACGTAAAATAAAAGAGTATATAGAGCGAAATAAGCTGTTCGAACAAAAAGATAAGCTGCTGGTAGCATTAAGTGGTGGGGCCGACTCCGTGGCTTTGCTCTATCTTCTTGTCGATTTGGGGTATAGTTGCGAGGCGATGCACTGCAACTTTCAGCTTCGTGGCGATGAGTCTGAACGCGACCAACAGTTTGTTGTCGATCTTTGTCGCCAACTCAATGTGCCTTTATACCTGAAGCGATTTGAAACCACACAATATGCGCAACTCCACCGTATTTCTATTGAGATGGCAGCGCGCGATCTTCGTTACGGGTGGTTTGAGTCGGTGCGTCAAGAAACGGCTGCTCGCTTTATCGCTGTTGCTCATCACAAGGACGATCAGGCCGAAACGGTATTGTTGAATCTGATACGGGGCACCGGTATTGGTGGCTTAGTGGGGATGCGTCCTGTAAATGGTTTTATTGTGCGTCCTATGTTGGATTGCAGCCGCACTGAAATTATCTCTTATCTCGAATCGAACGCCTTTAATTATGTTGTAGATAGTACTAATCTACAAGATGACTATACGCGCAACAAGCTTCGTATTCACTTGTTGCCAATGTTGGCAGAGATTAATCCATCTATTGCCGATACTCTTTGCAGAAATGCAGAACATATGGCCGATGCCTATGCTATCTATCAACAGGGCATTGCTGAAGGCATTGAGAGGGTGGTTATGGATAGAGGTATATCGATTGTCAATCTCAAAAATGAGCCCTCCCCGCGAGCGTTGTTGCATGAGATTTTGTCTCCTAAGGGTTTTAACTCTTCTACGATAGCCGAGATTGTGGCTTGTCTTGATGCCCAATCGGGTAAGATGTTTTATGGTCTAGACGGCTGGGTGTTGATTAAGGATAGAGAGTATCTGTTGTTGTCGCAAAAAAGTGAGAACGATGAGCCGCCATTTATGCTGACTGTGAAGCAGGTGCAAATGGATGAAACTTTTCAAGTGATAAAAAGTAAGAATGTGGCTTGTCTAGATGTAGATAAGCTGACTAGTGAACCTTATTTGCGCAAATGGCAAGCAGGTGATTGTTTTCAACCTTTCGGCATGAAGGGGCGAAAGTTGGTGAGTGATTATATGACCGATCGTAAATTCTCTCGTTTGCAGAAAGATGCTCAATGGGTGCTTTGTTGTGGAGATGATATTGTGTGGTTGGTGAACCAGCGTGTCGATCAACGTTTTTGTGTAGATGCTCATACTAAGTATGTGGCTGTTTATGAGGTTGTTGACGATTGATTTTTGTTGTCTGTTTTCTCCCTTTGGTGGCAAGCCCTTGCTACCGTGCTGACCACGCCTTCTCACCGAGCTGAGTAGCCCTTGTCACCGAGCTGGCAAAGGCTAGTCAGCAAACGGTTTGTTAGGAGTTGGTTTTATCGTATAAATAGCCCTCTATTTTCTCGCTTGTTTTACAGTGTGGCTAGGTTGAACAAAATGTTTATTTGTGTGTTGTTTAACAGGATAGATGTGTATAGGATAGCAAATTAGAGGCTGTTTTAAGCAAAAAGTTAGGTTTTCTCTCCTTTAAAAGCAAAAAAAGGGGGGAATTAATAGCAAATCTAAATTATTCATTATCTTTGCAACGTTGAAGCACAATAGTTTCTTGATTCTCAGAAGCAATTTTATTCCCTTTTTCAACGAAACATCCTTCATTCTTAACACAACTTTTAATTACATGTTCGCATGTGACTTCCTTTTTGTTATGTCACTACAAAACTTCCTTTGAACATAAAATTATAATTTACTATATACTATTATATATGTATAATATCATTCAACTTAACGACAAAAATCTGTCGGAACTCCAAACTATTGCCCAGTCCTTGGGTATCAAAAAAATAGATTCGTTTACTAAAGAAGCCTTGGTCTACAGGATTCTTGACGAACAAGCTATTGTGGGTGCTACTAAAAAAGTGGCAGCCGACAAACTTAAAGAAGAGCGTAAAGAAGAAAAGAAAAAACGCCCTAGAACTGCAGCCAAAAAAGATGATAAAAAGAAACCGGTAGCTCAAGAAGATGCTGTTGAGGCTAAAGCTGAGACACCAAGAGCTGAGAAGCCTGTAAAACCTTCTAAAAAAGCTGCTCCTGCCGAAAAACCTGCTGTAAAGGAGGTTGCTGCTGAAGCTGAATCGGCACCACAGGCAGCTCCTAAAAAGAAACTGGCTCGCGCTAAGAAAGAGGTAGCACCGGTGGCTGTTGAAGAACAAACTGTTGCTGCGGCTCCTGTAGTCGAAGAAAACAATCAACCCGAAGCGAAGCCAAGAAATGCTCGTCGTGGTAATAAACCCGTTGCTGCTCCTCGTCAAGAAGAGGTAAACCAAGAAAAAACGAACATGGTGCCAGTGGAAAAGAATGCTCCTAAAGCTGAAACTGTTCAGTCGGAGTTTATTCCAATCGAGGACCTGCCCTCAGAAAAAGTGGAACTGCCAACCGAGCTAATTGGTAAATTTGGTACTACAAAAGCAGAACCTACTCCAGCTACTCCTTCTTCTACTGCCGAAGCGCAACAGCCTGCTACTAACCAGCCACGTCCTCGTGTGCCACAGCTACAGCAGCAACAACGTCAACAAAGAGACAATAATCAAAATAATCAAAAGAACAATCAGCAACGTCAGCCTCAAAAAGGTGGACAGCAGTATGCTGCCGACAATGCGCCTATGCCGCAAGAACGTAGACCAGTTGAACGCGAAAGAGCTTATGAGTTCGATGATATTCTAACCGGAACCGGTGTGTTGGAGATTATGCAAGATGGCTACGGCTTCCTTCGCTCGTCTGACTATAACTATCTTTCTTCTCCTGATGATATCTATGTATCACAATCGCAAATCAAGTTGTTTGGCTTGAAGACTGGTGATGTGGTAGAGGGTGTGATTCGTCCACCAAAAGAAGGCGAAAAATATTTCCCACTTGTAAAAGTGTTCAAAATCAATGGACGTGATGCTGCTTATGTGCGCGACCGTGTGCCTTTTGAGCATTTGACTCCACTATTCCCTGATGAAAAGTTTAAGCTTTGCAAAGGCGGATACTCTGATTCAATGTCGGCTCGCGTGGTGGATCTTTTCTCGCCAATCGGTAAAGGACAGCGTGCTTTGATCGTGGCGCAGCCTAAAACAGGTAAGACTATCTTAATGAAAGAGATTGCTAATGCTATCGCTGCCAATCACCCAGAAGTGTATATGATTATGCTTCTTATCGACGAGCGTCCAGAGGAGGTAACAGATATGGCTCGCAGCGTGAATGCCGAAGTGATTGCTTCTACATTTGACGAACCTGCAGAACGCCACGTTAAGATTGCGGGTATCGTTCTCGAAAAAGCAAAACGTCTTGTAGAGTGTGGTCACGATGTAGTAATCTTCCTAGACTCTATCACTCGTTTGGCACGTGCTTACAACACGGTATCGCCTGCTTCGGGTAAGGTGTTGTCGGGTGGTGTGGATGCTAATGCACTACACAAACCAAAACGCTTCTTTGGTGCGGCTCGTAACATCGAAAACGGTGGATCGTTGACTATCATTGCTACTGCATTGACCGATACCGGTTCTAAGATGGACGAAGTTATCTTCGAAGAATTCAAGGGTACAGGTAACATGGAGTTGCAGCTCGATCGCAACTTGGCCAACAAACGTATTTTCCCTGCTGTCAATATCGTTGCATCAAGCACTCGCCGCGACGACTTGTTGTTGGACAAGACTACTCTCGACCGTATGTGGATTCTACGCAAGTATCTATCAGATATGAATCCTATCGAGGCAATGAGCTTTGTAAGAGATCGTTTGGAAAAAACAAGAGACAACGACGAGTTTCTATTGAGCATGAATAGCTAATAGCGAATCGAAGTAAATATATAAGATGACGCCACGGTTGCCACAAAGGTGCAGCCGTGGCGTTTCTGTATTTGTGCAAAATGTTCAACATTCTTCTACTGTGCCTCCTGTAGTTTAGGATATAACGTTGCTAATCAGCAAGTAGATTTTCTTGATAAATACAAATTGGACACACAAAAAAATGATAAATCAAACAGAATTTCGTACATTTGCACTCCTAATATTTCAAGGAATATTTTATCCAATTGTAATTAGTAAAAGATACATATATGTTCGATAATTTAAGTGAAAGACTTGAGAGATCGTTTAAGATTCTGAAAGGTGAAGGTAAAATCACCGAAATCAATGTTGCCGAAACGCTGAAAGACGTTCGTAAAGCGCTTTTGGATGCCGACGTTAACTATAAGGTAGCTAAAAACTTTACTGATAGAGTAAAGGAAAAAGCACTCGGTCAAAACGTGTTGACAGCCGTGAAACCAAGCCAGTTATTGGTAAAGATTGTTCACGACGAACTAGCCGATTTGATGGGTGGTGAAACTGCCGAAATTGATCTAAGCGGTAAACCAACTGTGATATTGATGTCGGGTTTGCAGGGTTCGGGTAAGACTACCTTCTCGGGTAAGTTGGCTCGCATGTTGAAAAGCAAGAAGAACCGTCGCCCTTTGCTTGTAGCTTGTGACGTGTATCGTCCTGCTGCTATCGAACAGCTTCGTGTGCTTGCCGAGCAAATCGATGTACCTATGTATTGCGAACTAGATAGCACGAGTCCTGTACAGATTGCTCAAAACGCTATTAAAGAGGCAAAAGCTAAAGGTTATGACTTGGTGATTGTCGATACTGCAGGTCGTCTAGCTGTTGACGAAGAGATGATGAACGAGATTGAAGCGATCAAAAACGCTATCAATCCTAACGAAATCTTGTTCGTAGTTGACTCGATGACTGGTCAGGATGCTGTGAATACTGCAAAGGAATTCAACGATCGTTTGGATTTCAATGGTGTGGTATTGACTAAACTTGATGGTGATACTCGTGGTGGTGCTGCTCTTTCTATCCGTACTGTGGTAGATAAGCCAATTAAATTTGTAGGTACCGGCGAGAAATTGGATGCTATCGACCAATTCCACCCTTCGCGTATGGCTGACCGTATCTTGGGTATGGGTGACATCGTTTCGCTTGTAGAACGTGCACAAGAGCAATATGACGAAGAAGAGGCTAAGCGTCTGCAAAAGAAGATCGCTAAGAATCAGTTCGATTTCAATGACTTCTTGAGCCAAATTGCACAGATCAAGAAGATGGGTAATCTAAAAGATTTGGCTTCTATGATTCCAGGTGTGGGCAAGGCTATCAAGGATATCGATATTGATGATAATGCTTTCAAGAGCATTGAAGCTATCATCCACTCGATGACTCCTGAAGAGCGTAGTAACCCTGAAATCTTGAATGGATCGCGCCGCACTCGTATTGCAAAGGGTAGTGGTACTACTATTCAAGAAGTGAATCGTCTGTTGAAGCAGTTCGATCAAACTCGTAAGATGATGAAGATGGTGACTAGCAGCAAAATGAGCAAGATGATGCCTAAAATGAAGTAACATCACTGTATTCAATATAATATATAAGAAGAGGGCCTCGGCTCTCTTTTTTGTTTTTTGGCAAAGTCCTTAAAATAAACTACATTTGTAGCTTACTAATCTATATTTATACTAGCAATATGACACTGATAGATGGAAAAGCTATCTCGGAGCAAGTAAAACAAGAAATTGCAGCCGAAGTAGCACAAATAGTAGAAGCGGGTGGTAAACGCCCTCATCTGGCAGCAATTCTAGTTGGCCACGATGGCGGTAGCGAAACCTATGTAGCTGCTAAAGTTAAGGCTTGTGAGGCTTGCGGTTTTAAATCGTCTCTTATAAGATACGAGGAAGATGTTACAGAAGAGGAGTTGTTGGCCAAGGTGCGCGAACTCAATGAGGATGCCGATGTTGATGGCTTTATCGTACAGTTGCCTCTCCCCAAACATATCTCCGAGCAAAAGGTGATAGAAACAATCGACTACCGTAAGGATGTGGATGGATTTCATCCCATCAATGTGGGCCGCATGTCTATCGGATTGCCTTGCTACCTATCGGCAACACCAAATGGTATAATGGAGTTGCTTAGAAGATATGATATTGAAACTTCGGGCAAGAAGTGCGTAGTGCTAGGACGAAGCAACATTGTAGGCAAGCCTATGGCTACCCTGATGATGCAAAAAGGTAAGCCGGGTGATGCGACAGTTACTGTGTGTCACAGCCGTTCTAAGAACCTTGTCGAAGAGTGCCAACAAGCTGATATTATCATTGCAGCATTGGGACAACCCAACTTTGTGACTGCCGAAATGGTGAAAGAGGGCGCAGTAGTAATCGACGTGGGTACTACCCGTGTTCCTGATGCTACTAAAAAATCGGGCTTCAAACTTACCGGTGATGTAAAATTTGACGAAGTAGCCCCTAAGTGTTCTTACATTACTCCGGTTCCCGGTGGTGTAGGTCCAATGACTATCGTGTCGTTGATGAAAAATACACTCTTAGCAGGTAAAAAAGAGATTTACGCATAATCTTATATAATTGGAAGGCGGTTTGCTCGTGTAGGGTAAATCGCCTTTTGTATCTCCTTTAGATCTTTTGTTCCTATAAAAACGCATCGATGTATGAAGAAACTACTTTTGCTCTCCCTTTTTGCGCCACTCCTGGCTTGTTCGGTAGTCTCTAAGGATTCTACTCAGGTGGTTCAAGCACCTCAAGATACATTGTTCCTTGCGCCAAACCCAACAATCACATTGCTTTTTGCTGGCGACTTGATGCAACATCAAACTCAGATAGATGCCGCCAAAACTTCTGCTGGGTATGACTACTCTGATTGCTTCAAATATCTGAAAGATGAAATATCAGCTGCCGATGTTGCTATAGGCAATCTAGAGGTGACTCTAGCCGGTAAGCCTTATACCGGTTATCCCGCATTTAGTGCGCCGGATGAATTTGCTTATGCTCTCAAAGATGCCGGCTTTGATATCTTTCTCACCGCTAACAATCACTCTCTTGACCGTGGCAAACGTGGACTAGAGCGAACCATACTGATGCTCGACTCTATCGGTATCCCTTATCTCGGGACTTATGCGAATGAAAACGAGCGCAAACAGAAATATCCCTATCTTTTAGAGAAGAATGGGTTTCGCATCGCTTTGCTCAACTATACCTATGGTACAAATGGTATAGAGGTGGAAGCGCCGAATATTGTTAACTATATTAATCGGGAACAAATAGCATGCGATATAAAGGAAGCAAAACTGTTGTCTCCCGATGCGATTATTGCCAATATGCATTGGGGAGAGGAATATAAACAACTGCCTTCTCGCCAGCAAATAGAGCTAGCCGACTGGTTGATAGGGCAGGGAGTCGATCATGTTATAGGTAGTCATCCTCACGTGGTGCAACCGGTCGAGTTGCGTAGCGATTCGCTCAGTGGTAAACAAAATGTAGTGCTCTACTCTTTGGGCAACTTTGTGTCGAATATGTCTGCTCCTCATACCGATGGTGGTATGATGTTTAAGTTGACATTAGAAAAAGATAGTGTGACTCGTGTTGCCGATGCTGGATATAGTTTGATATGGACTGAACGACCTCTGCTTTCCGGCAAAAAAAACTTTGTTTTGTATCCGATAAATTTCAACACGGATTCGCTGACTCAAGCCTCTAGTAATAAGTTGAATAACTATAAGGAGGAGACCCGAAACCTCCTTGACAAGCACAATGTAGGCGTATCTGAATATACTTTTTATTGAAAAAAAGTCCTTGAAAGTTTGGTGGGAAAAATATTATACCTATCTTTGCATCGCGTTAGGGAAATAACGCAATATGGTGGGCATAGCTCAGCTGGTTAGAGCGTCGGATTGTGGTTCCGAAGGTCGTGGGTTCGAACCCCATTGTCCACCCAATGAAGATTGATCCTGTAGTGTTTTTCTCTACAGGATTTTCTTTTATTGTAACAAGTCAACACATTTATATTAATTAAATCGATAATCTTATGTCAAACAAAAGACTTACCCGTTCTTCGAACCGTATGATTGCGGGAGTTTGTGGAGGTATCGCCGAGTATCTAGGTTGGGACCCAACAATGGTTCGTGTGATTTATGCGCTATTATCAGTCTTCACTGCATTTGCTGGCGCCTTGGTATACATTATCCTTTGGATTGTAATGCCTGAACGATAGTTCAATTAACGCAGAAATGTCATTTATAAAATAGAGCGGTTGTCGTACATACAGTAGACAGCCGCTCTATTTGCATTTTATAGTGATGATATCTTTTAATTTTGTGGTATAGCAGGCCGATAGTGACTCTTGCTTCAATTTCCAATCTCGCCCTTTCCCTTGAATAGCTAACTTTACCGCGTGAGGAAACTTCTCATTAATCTGATCGAGCGACTGCATTAATTTATTGCGCTTTTCGTGGTCTATCGCATCAAATAGCCCCAGTTGAGCAGCACTTGTGATCTCTGATAGGATAACACCAGCTTTCTTATACTTGTAGCCTTTGAGGTAGATCTGCTTCAAACCCTTTAGGGCCGATGAAACAATCTCTAGTGTGTCCGAAGTCGGTACAGGTATCTGTACATGTATATTCTGCCAATGCTGGGGAAGGTCTTCGCGAAAGCCATTGGTTTGTATAAATACGATTAGGGAGCCAGCGTAAGACTTCTGTTTCCTCAGCTTTCTTGCACACGTTGATGCGTGTGTGGCTACTGCTTCGGCTATATTCTCGTAATCCTCTATTAACTGCCCAAACGACCGAGAGGTACAGATTTGCTTTTTGGGTGAAGGAGCTGATTCCATATCGATACACGACACACCATTCAGTTCCTGCCAAGTTCGCTCTATCACAACACTCATCTCTTTGCGTACCCACGAGCGTGGCAGTTTGGAAAAGTCGTAGGCCGTAGTAACGCCACGTAGGTGAAGCTTCTTGCTAAGTCTTCGTCCTATTCCCCATACTTCTTCCACTGGAGTGAGCTGAAGAGCCTTGATGCGCTTCTCCTCATTGTCTATAATCGATACATTTTTATAAGCCGGATATTTCTTGGCAAACTTATTGGCAATTTTGGCCAATGTCTTGGTAGGGGCCACGCCTAGAGAGACGGGGATCCCTGTGCCTTTGGAGACACGGCGAACTAGCTTACTACCCAATGCTTGGATATCTGCAATACCATCGAAGTTGATAAAGGCTTCGTCTATAGAGTAGACTTCGAGCTGCGGCACGCTTTCGGATATGATAGACATTACGCGTGCCGACATGTCGCCATAGAGGGTGTAATTGGAGGAGAATACCGCTATTTGATGTTGTTCTATAAGATGTTTTAGCTGGAAAGCCGGCTGCCCCATCTTTATGCCTAAGGCCTTTGCCTCGTTAGACCGTGCTATGGCACAACCGTCATTGTTGGACAAAACGATGACTGGACGCCCTAATAAATCGGGGCGAAACACCCGTTCGCACGAAACGAAAAAGTTGTTACAGTCTATTAGTCCAAACATTATCTTCTACGTCGATTCTTCTTGATGGTATAGGTCACGATACCCCATATCTGAAACTCATTATCGGGTGTAACCTCCATAACGGGGTAGTCGGGATTGGCTGAGATAAGATATGCCTTGTCGTTCTCAATGCGAACCCGTTTCACGTTGAATTCGCCATCAACACAGCAAACTGCTAGGTCGTCATTTTGAAATTCTAGCGACTTATCTATCACTAGAACATCTCCATCATCTATTCCCTCATCGCGCATGGAGTCACCTTTAACGCGACCATAAAATGTGCTCGAAGGATGCTTAATCAACTCTTTATTGAGGTCGATTGCTACATCCATATAGTCTTGTGCTGGTGATGGAAAACCGGCTTTAATGCCTTCCTCGGCATAGGGTAGAGGAAGTGAACTGGATATGTCTATGGAGTAGATTTGTATCTTCATACTACAAAGATAACGACTATATCTATTGAATAATTTGAAAATAGCATAAAAGAAAATAGGATGTACTGTTGAGGTTTACCCTACAACAGTCATCACACTTTTACCATTGGTCGATTTGGTGAGTTGTACTTGCACGGATATACGCTCACTCATCTCTTGTACGTGCGAGATTACACCGATTTTACGCCCTTGCATCTGAAGCATTTCTAAGGCTTCCATGGCTGCACGAAGTGTATCAGCATCTAGCGAACCAAATCCCTCGTCGATGAACAGTGATTCTACCTTGAGGTTGTTGCTCGAAAGCGATGAGAGCCCCAAGGCTAGAGCTAAAGAGATAAGAAACGACTCGCCACCCGAAAGGGAATAAACAGTTCTCACCTCATCGCACATATCGCCATCGATGATTTGCAATCCCAATGTATCCGGAATTTGTCTAAGCTTGTAGCGTCTTGATAGGTAACCAAGGTGCTTGTTGGTATGCTTCAATAGGAGGTTGAGTGTGTAACTTTGCGCGATCTTTTTGAACTTTGCACCGTCTGCACTACCAATTAACTCATTGAGCTTGGCCCAACGCGAAGTAATTTCTGTTTGAGCTTTCAATTCAACTTCCTTACTAGAGCGTTTCTGCTTGTTCTCTTCGTTAAGCTTCAATTTTACTTCGATAGTCGAAATAGCTTTTTGTAGCTCAGCATTGTTGTGGCTCACCTCGGCTAGCTTTTGCGAAAGTGAATCAGGCTCTTCTATATCTTTATAAGTTGCCTCTAGCTTACTAATGTCTGTGGTGAGTTGTTCCACTATTCCAAGTGTAGTAGACAACTCTTGTGAAACAGCATCTTTTTTAGTGCGCAACATTTCTAGAGCTGCTTTCAGCTCTTTCTCTTTAGCTTGCAATGCCTGCTGAGCTTTTTCGGTAGACATGCCATTTAGAAGAGCTTTGCGCTCCTCTGTCAGTGCTGTATAGGCAGTGTTGATAGTATCATAAGCACTCTTGTCAGTGAGAGCTTGCTTTTGTATGGTGTCTGCTTGCGACTTGAACGAAGCAGTTTGCTCTTTTATTAACTTAAACTCACTAAGTCTATCTTTGAGTAGCCCATACTCATTTCGCTTTTTAGTCAACTGGGTTGCGATTACTTGATATTGGTCGTACAGTAGTCTATAACTTGTCACCTTTTCGCTAAGCTCTTTAATTCTATCATTGATGCCTTGCAAGTACTCTTTGAAGTTACCCAGGTCTTGTTGTTCCTCTGGACAGAAGGCGAGTGCCTTTTCTAGGGCAGCTACTCTTTGGCTAGCGCTCTCTATTTGGCTTTTGATACGCGTTACGTGTGTGTTGAGCTGCTTTGATTCCTCCAAAGCCTCTTCGTATTCTTTTTTTGTTTCTGCATACAGATTCTCGATCGCAGCAGTTTCATTGAAATAGGGGTGCGATGTACTACCACATACCGGACAATGCTCACCATCCTTTAGCTGTTGGCGTAGAGCTTCCACGCTTTTTGCTACCGCAAGTTGTGTCTTTTCGAATAAACTCTTTAGGCGCTGTAAGTTTCCCTCTTTAGATTGGTATGCAGCCTCCGACTTACTTAACTCACTTTGCAGTTCGGATAATGACTTCCTATATTCTAGTAGTTCGGTTAGATCTTTTATAGCCTGTTCCACACGTTGTTTTTTAGACGTGTTGTTCTGTTGTTCTTTATTGATGGCTTCAATATCATAGGCTTTTAGTTGAGCTACTTTTGCATCTTGCTCCTCTTGGAGAACCTCTATAGGCTGATTCTCTTTGGCTAACAGTTGAGTTATCGCTTCGTCATTGAGTTGTGCTACTCCAATCTGACTATCACGATCTTTGAGTAGTCCTTCTATTAGTTGAAAAACTTTGGTTAGCTTTACCTTGCTTTTCTCTAGTTCGGTAACAGCTTTCTCCATCGAGCCCGACGAGTCCTTTAGACGTTTAGAAGCATCTTCTAGCTCTTTATGTTTGGCACCTATAAGCGTATCCAACTTTGTGGCACGCACTATTTGCGGCTTTATCTCTTCACATTTCTGTAGGAATGCTTCGATTTCTTCTCCCTTTTGCTTGAACTCTAACTCTGCATTGCTATGCTTCAGCTTTATGTTTTCAAGAAGTTCAAGCTTTTTAATCTTCTCGATTGACTTGTTGCGATAGTCAGAAACCAGTTTCTTTTGATTGTCGAGACTGCCCTCTGCCTCTTTGCCCTTTGTCAAGGCTTCGGTGCTCGACTTCTTTTGAATAGCTAACTCTGTTAACTCTTCTTCCGAGAGTATCGGAATGATAGATAGTGCATCAGTTGCTAGTTTAAGATCGTTCTCGGAGGTACGCCAACGATTGAATATTTCCCTTGAGATGAGGCTATAGATTTCTGTGCCTGTAAGCTTCTCTAACAGTTCCGCTTTCTCGGAACCACGTGATTTCAAGAAGGTGGCGAAATCGTTTTGAGCGAGCAATACTGTGCGTGTGAACTGTTCGTAAGAGAGTCCGATCAAATGCCAAAGCTGATCGAGCAACTCTGTTTTGGTTCCCTTCAACTCTTCGTTTATTGTCAAGTCAGTGACCTGCATCTTTTGAGCTTGCAGACTACCGTTAGGTTTATTTCCTGCACGGCGCACCGACCAGTTGGAGCGATAGCGATGACCATCTACCCCCACAAAGTCTACTTCTGCGTAGCCCTCACCGGTACCGCGCCTAAGGATATTGCGAACGTCATCTTGTCGTATAGAAGATTTAGCTCCATCTTGTAGAGCAAAACTATCCGTCTTCACAGCAAAACGTGGTGTGCGGTCGTATAGTGCTAGGCAAAGCGCATCTAGCAGAGTCGATTTGCCGGCACCAGTGGAACCTGCTATGGCGAATATCCCTGCTGACTTTAATGGTTCTTGGGTAAAGTCTACTTCAAACGTGCCTTCGAGTGAAGCTAAGTTTTTTACGCGTATACTTTCTATCTTCATATCTATTCCTTAGTCGTTACATCTAAATAAACCTCGTTGAACAAATCTTGTAATTCCGAACTGGGTTGTTCGGCATACTTCTTCTCAAACACATTACGCATCATTTCAGCGGGGTCAATGTTTTGAAGACTCTCACTATTTTCTTCGGTTAACTCATCACTATTGCTAGCCGATTGTTGTGCATATATTGGTGTGATACGCGTGAGGCGCACGGCCTTATCGGCAAGCAAATCGACAATCTGTTTTGTCAGCATTGGGTCGGGCTCTTTCAACTCTACACGCACCTCTAAGTAAGGGTGCTCATCAGCCGAAAGCTCTGACAGAAAAGCTTCAGGTAGTTGCTGTAGCTGATGCAATACCTCTTCGGGAGAGGCTGCCCCTTGACTAGGTACGGAAATCAATTTGACCAATGGCTCGTAGGTAATCTTCTCTATAACTGCATCCTTTCCACTCTCCAAGGCAACAACTACCGCACCATGGCGATAGAATTTCTCTGAGAAGGATAAAGGTAAGGGGCTACCCGCATAGCGTATATGCTCGCGTCCCGATACACGTTGAGATTTATGGATGTGTCCTAACGCAACATAGGCTACAGCATCAGTGAATACATCGGGTGCAATACATTCCAATCCGCCAATAATAGTTCGTTCGCTATAGTCTTTTTCTGCAATCTCCGAACCTGTTGCTTGTAGGTGGCCGACAACTAGCAGTGGTTTGCCTTCGCATTTCGCTGAGGCGGTCTCGATGAGTTGTCTATAGAACTCGCTCACCCCGGCAGAGTAACTGTTTTGAGCTTCGGCTACACTTGGATAGTCCCCTTGTCGCAAGAAGGGGACAGTTAAACAAAAACATTCTGTGCTCTCATTCCTATCTTTCAAAGGAATAATAAGATCATCATAATCTATCGCGCCATCCTTCTTTCTGACGCTACCTTTCACTATGGTTTGCATCTCCATGAGTAGTGGAGAGGGAGCTTCCAGTCTAGCTGGCGAGTCATGATTGCCAGCAATAATCACAATCTGAAGATGCGGGAATCTACTCTTGGCTTGATGGATAAATCGATAGTAAAGGTGCTGTGCCGTGGCGGGCGGATTGGATACATCGAACACGTCGCCTGCAATCAGCAAGGCATCAATTTCTTTCTCCTCTATTGTGCGAAGTAACCAGGCAAGGAAGTACTCATGTTCGTTGTTGCGGTTATAGCCGAAGAAGGTGTGACCCAAATGCCAATCGGCGGTGTGAAGGATGCGAAGCATATAGAATCTTTGTTAAGAATTAATTGTGAACAAATATACCGATAAAGCTAAAATATTGTGCAAAAGAGTTTAATTAAATTGGTGGGAAAAATTATATTTGCAAAACATAAAGAATACACATGAAAATACTCTATCACATCTACCAGCTGCTTTTTGCATTGCCTATTTTATTGGTGTTGACTATCCTTACTTCTGTAGTTACAGTTATTGGCTCGCTTCTTGGAGGTGCCCATATTTGGGGATATTATCCGGGTAAGATATGGTCGGAACTTATCTGTGTGTTTTTGCTGATTCCCGTTCGTGTAAAAGGTCGTGATAAATTACATAAGCGGACTTCTTATATATTTGTGCCCAACCATCAAGGCTCTTTTGATATATTTCTCATCTATGGTTTTCTTGGGCGTAACTTTAAATGGATGATGAAAAAAAGCTTGAGAGCTATCCCGTTTGTGGGCAAGGCTTGCGAAAGTGCCGGGCATATATTTGTAGATCGCTCTGGGCCAAAGAAGGTTTTAGAGACTATTAAGCAAGCAAAAGGCTCATTGAAAGATGGCGTATCATTGGTGGTTTTTCCAGAAGGTGCGCGAACTTTTACTGGTAAGATGAGACCATTTAAGAAGGGAGCATTCCAATTGGCCGATGAACTTCAATTGCCTGTGGTCCCTGTCACTATCGAGGGCTCTTTTGAGATATTACCACGTACAGGCAAATGGATTAACTGGCACCCAATGACTCTTACTATACATGATCCTATTTCGCCTCATGGACAAGGTGCCGACAATATAAGGCAGACTATGGAAGAGGCATATAATGTGATTGAATCCTCTCTTTCGGATAGATATCGTGAAGCCTCAGAATAAATTCAGAGGCTATGTAGCGTTTTAATATTTAGTCATCCAAATCTTTTAGTTCGTCTAGATTCTTGCGAACTCTGCGAAGTCTTTTAAACTCCTTTTTGCTGAATCTTATGGGGAGGTAGGCTAAAGCTGCCCAGATTATTGCGTAAGCGACAACACCTAATGGATGTTCCCATACCCGGTCTTGAATAAATTTAAATAGCATGATTCCTAGGAAGAAAGCAAATCCTGCAAGTGTTTCAATAGTCACCCAGCGTTTATAGTTATTAAAACGGATAACAACCTCTTTGAGTGGCATCTCTTCAATGTTTATCTTAGAGAGATAACTGCTGACATAAGTATCCCAAGCTAAAGCGGGGATAGCGAATATTAAGCAGATTATATAAGTCAAATCGTCTCCATCTACTCTTTGCAAAAAACAGCCAATGAGTAATATAATAGCAGCGGGTATTAAGATGCAAGCTGCAATGATACGACCCTTAACCCTTGCTTTTAACATATTCTCTCTATCAGTGGTCACATAGTTTCTGAGCTCGTGCATATGCTCTTTTTCAATCAACTTCTTGTCCTTAAGCTGCTCGTTTATCTGTTCCCACGATTTCTTCAATTCGTCTAAGTCCATATTATTGATCCTCCTTTCGCTTCATCTTTTTAAGTTTGTCTTTAATGCGACTGATCTTTGTCGCCACATTGGTCACGGTCAATCCCGTAATCTCTGCAATCTCATCGTAACTCTTCTCTTCTAAATAGAGTAGAATGATGGATTTGTCGAGCTGCCCTAGTTGATTGATTAGATGGTAAAGCTGCCGCAGCATTTCGTGTAGTGGATCATTCTCGTCTACTACCGTATTAACGTCGGGGTTCAGTGTAACAAACTCAGGGATGTTTTTCTCTTTGCGTATAAAACTGATACAAGTATTCAGTGCAATTCGATAGATCCATGTTGATATCTTACACTCATTGCGAAACTTGGTAAAGGAGCGCCATATATTGAGCACTACCTCTTGGTAGAGGTCGTTGAGAGAGGCGTTAGGTGTGGTGTACATATAGCACACCTTATAGATCACCCGCTCGTATTCGCGGATGACCGAGACAAACTCCCTCTCAAGTTGTTGTTGTTTTATGGGGTTCCCCTCCATTGGTTTCTCTTTTTAGTGCTTTACTACTTAATAAGACGTAAGAATGAAATAATAATCACAGCAAACAGAAGAAAAAGTTAGAGGTTAAAGGTTAAGATTGGAGGCAAGGAACTTGCGCATCTGCTCTACTGGCATTTCACGCCTTGCTGCATAGTCGGCCAACTGGTCTTCGCCAATCTTGCCCACGCAAAAATAGCTGGCAGCAGGGTGGGCGAAGAGCATGCCACATACAGAGGCATGTGGCTTCATGGCCCCATTCTCGGTGAGCGTGATGTCGATATGATTGAAATCAATGAGTTGGTCTAGTATAAAGTTGATAGATTGGTCGGGCAGGGAAGGATAACCCACTGCCGGACGTATTCCTTGATAACTTTCTACCATTAAATCTTCCATCTTTAGCTCCTCGTCCTTGGCATAACCCCAATACTCCTTACGTACATATTGGTGCATCTTCTCGGTGGCTGCCTCCACCAATCTGTCAGATAGTGTTTGGATCAGCAGATGGTTGTAAGGATCTTCTTCGAAAAGGTTTTCTATGTCGGCATCTATGGTCGAAGCAAATACCCCAACGGTGTTTGCTACATCATAAAGAGGACGCTGATTGCCGATTTCGGCAGGTGCAATAAAGTCGGACAGACAGATAAAAGGTGAGTCATCGTTCTTTTTGGCCTGCTGGCGAAGTAGGGGTAGGTGCACCCCATCGAGAGTCAAGTCATTGCCCGCTGATGTGGCATGACAAAGTCTGATGGAACTTTTTACCTCGTAGTCTTTGTCTAACAAGTTAAGCATACGGTTGGCCTCTTTGAACAGCTGCATCGCTTCTGCAGCTTTAGGACGCTCCTCTTCGGGAAACGATGCTAGCCAAGAAGCCCTGCACGAGTCGCACCCGTGCAAGTTGGCAATAGTGGAAAAGCGTTTCTTGAATCCCCATGCATGGAAGAAGTAGATCCAGTTGATGTAAGAAACTACATCGTGAACCTTGTAATGAATAGTTGTCTGCATCTAGAGTATCCTTATCGGAATCTTAGTTCTTGACCCTTCTTTGTGGTTACTACCTTGTCTGTATCAAAAGCTAGAGCGCCATTGATAAAAGTCTTCTCTACCTTCCAGTTGAAAGTGTGACCCTCCATCGGGCTCCATTTGCATTTGCTCAATATAGAGTCTTGCGTCACCGTGTTCTCAGTTTGGGGACGTACCAATACAAGGTCGGCCTGATAGCCTTCGCGGATAAAGCCGCGGTTCTGAATCTCGAACAGAGTTGCAGGTGCATGACACATCTTCTCTACTACTGTCTGAATAGGGAAAACATCTAAGTCGACCAACTCCAACATGTTGAGTAGAGAGAATTGAATCATTGGCATTCCTGAAACTGCTTTCAGTGCGCCACCCTCTTTTTCGCTGAGAAGATGGGGCGCATGGTCGGTAGCAATCACATCAATCTTACCGTTCAACACTGCGTCGCGGAGTGCTTTCTTGTCGTCAATGCTTTTAATAGCAGGGTTGCACTTAATGCGAGTACCAAGATGTTCGTAATCGCTGCCCGAGAACATCAGGTGTGAAACGCAAGCTTCTGCTGTGATACGTTTGTTGGTAGTCAACGGCTCACGGCTTAGTAGCTGTAGCTCGTCGGCGGTAGATATATGTAGAAGATGCAAACGTGCATCGTGCTCTTTGGCAAGGCGAACGGCCAATTCGGACGAACGGTAACAAGCCACAGCCGAGCGCACCACAGGATGGTAGCTCAGTGGTAAATCACCTGCTTCACCAGCTTCAGCTAGGCATTTCTCGGTATTCTCTTGTATGGTATTCTGGTCTTCGCAATGTGCAGCAATCACAAAGTCGCTTTCCGAGAAGATCTTGTTGAGCGTCTCCATGCGATCGACTAGCATATTGCCGGTGCTCGACCCCATGAAGAGTTTGATGCCACAGACGCGACTCTTATCGAGTTCGCTAAATTGGCTATAATTGGTATTGGTTGCTCCGAAGTAGCAAGAGTAGTTTACAATACTTTTCTCGCCAAAGAGTTGCATTTTCGCTTCCCAAGCTTCAGGAGTAGTGGTTTGAGGTGTGGTGTTGGGCATATCCATTACAGAAGTCACACCACCCGCTGCGGCAGCACGGCTTTCCGATTCAATATCGGCCTTATGTGTCAATCCGGGATCGCGAAAGTGTACATGATCGTCAATTACGCCGGGTAGTAGATAGCAGCCCGATGCATCTATTGTTTCTTCACAAGGTGTAGCCGGGCTTTCTTCTTCTTTTAATAGCTCAGCGATCTTCTCGCCTTCGATAACGATAGAACCTAGAAACTTCTTACCTTCGTTTACTATAATTACATTCTTAATTTGTACACGTCTCATATTTCTTTTGCGGATATTTGTTGAAAAGGCTATTCAGTTTGAGGCGGATAACGCCAAATACTGCTTCGCCAAAGATGCTACTATTCATTTTTGATGTTCCTAGCTCCCTATTGATAAAGATGACGGGTACCTCTTTGATGTTGAAACCGCATTTGTAAGCAGTGAACTTCATCTCTATCTGGAAAGCATATCCTTTGAAGCGAATCTTATCTAGATCGATAGTTTCCAACACTTCGCGGCGATAACATTTAAAACCCGCTGTAGTGTCGTGAATAGGTAGTCTGGTGATCAATCGCACATATTTAGAAGCAAAGTAGGACATCAATACACGGCTCATAGGCCAATTTACTACATTTACACCGCTAACATAGCGCGAACCGATGGCTACATCGCCACCTTCTTCGGCGCAAGCTTTATAAAGTCGTGGTAGGTCATCGGGGTTGTGACTAAAGTCGGCATCCATCTCGAATATGTATTCGTAGTTGTGCTCCAAGGCCCATTTAAATCCTGCAATATAGGCAGTGCCAAGCCCCAATTTGCCTTTGCGTTGCAGCATAAACAATTGATCGGGAAACTCTGTTTGTAGTTTAGTGACGATATCGGCTGTACCGTCGGGTGAGCCGTCTTCCACTATTAATATGTGAAATGATTTTTCCAACCCAAAAACAGCGCGTACTATCTTCTCGATATTCTCACGTTCGTTATAGGTTGGAATAATGACGATGCTATCAGATGTTGTGGTCATGAGGGTTATACGTATTTGATACAAATATACTCAAATACAACAATCCACGATATATTTTGTTATAAAATGAGTACAATTTTTGTACTTTTGCCGCGAAATTCTTATTCTAGATATATGACAATTGTTGAATTACAGCAGCAGTATGCTAAGCATCCCAATGTGGCTGCACTAATCAATCTGCTACAATCAAGTGCTGTGAAGCATCTTTTTTGCGAAGGACTACAAGCCTCGTCAGCTTCGCTATTTATGTCTGTGGTTACTCAGCAAGTCAAGCAACCTTTTCTTTTTGTTCTCAACGACCAAGAAGAGGCGGGGTACTTCTATCACGATCTTGTTCAAATATTGGGCGGTGATAATGTACTGTTTTTCTCTTCTTCTTTTCGCCGTGCCGTGAAGTATGGGCAAAAAGATGCTGCCAACGAGATTCTGCGTACCGAGGTGTTGAGTCGATTGCAGAAGTCGCCCGATGGACTCTGTATTGTTACTTTCCCTGATGCTTTAGCCGAAAAGGTGGTGTCGCAGGCCGAGCTGGAGGAAAAGACGTTAAAACTCTCTGTGGGCGAAAGGGTCAACTCTTCTTTCATCACAGATGTGCTTCATAGCTATGGCTTTCAATATATGGATTATGTCTACGAGCCTGGGCAATATGCCGTGCGTGGTAGTATCATCGATGTCTTTTCATTTTCTTCGGAGTATCCTTATCGCATCGACTTCTTTGGTGACGAAGTAGACAGTATTCGTACTTTCGAAGTAGAGAGCCAATTGTCGCGCGAGAAGAAAGATAGCATTGTAATTGTTCCCGATCTTTTGGCTACAGGAGCTATGGTAAGTTCACTGTTAGATTTTGTTCCGCCTCAGAGCGTTTTGGTGATGAGAGATTTCCTTTGGTTGCGCGAACGTATCCAAGTAGTATATGATGAGTCGCTAACATCTCAGGCCATGATGGCCCAGGAAGCACAAGATACTGATGCCTTGAGTTTGGCCGGTAAACTGATTGATGGTTCCGAGTTCACGCTTCGGGCATTGGATTTTAAGCGAATGGAGATAGGCAACAAACCTACAGGCACTCCAGATGCCGTTTTGCAGTTCGACACATCCGTGCAACCTATCTTTCATAAGAATTTCGATTTGGTGGCTTCATCGTTTAGCGACTATTTAAGTCGTGGTTACTCGCTCTATATCTGTAGTGATAGCAAGAAGCAGACCGACCGTATACGCGACATCTTTAAGGACCGTGGCGACAAAATCAACTTTACTCCTGTTGAACATACGCTTCATGCCGGCTTTGCTGACAACCAATTGCGTATGTGTATATTCACCGATCATCAAATATTCGACCGTTTCCATAAGTTCAATCTTCGTAGTGACAAGGCTCGTTCGGGTAAGGTGGCACTATCGCTCAAGGAACTCAACCAGTTTACGCCGGGCGACTATGTGGTGCATACCGACCATGGGGTAGGTCGATTCTCCGGCTTGGTGCGTATACCCACAGGTGATACTAGCCAAGAGGTGATGAAGCTGATCTACCAAAACGAGGATGTGGTGTTTGTGTCGATTCACTCGCTTCATAAGGTTTCTAAATATAAAGGAAAAGAGGGAGAATCTCCTCGACTAAATAAGCTAGGTACAGGCGCTTGGGAAAAACTGAAGGAACGTACTAAAAGTAAACTGAAAGATATTGCTCGCGACTTAATAAAGCTTTATGCTCAGCGTCGTGACGAAAAAGGGTTTACCTACAGTCCCGATAGCTTTTTGCAACGTGAGTTGGAAGCTTCGTTTATCTACGAAGATACCCCCGACCAAAGTAAGGCTACCGCTGAAGTAAAAGCCGATATGGAACGCGATCGTCCTATGGATAGATTGGTGTGCGGTGATGTGGGCTTTGGTAAGACCGAAGTAGCTATTCGTGCTGCTTTCAAGGCTGTAGCCGATAATAAGCAGGTGGCTATCCTTGTGCCCACTACAGTATTGGCTTATCAGCATTATCAAACGTTTAAAGATCGCCTCAAAGACCTTCCTTGTAGGGTGGATTATCTTAGCCGTGCCCGTACTCCGGCCCAAGTCAAAGGTGTGTTGAAGGGTTTAAAAGATGGTGAAATAAATATAGTGATTGGTACCCACCGCATTTTGGGTAAAGATGTTCAGTTCAAAGATCTTGGTTTGCTTATCATTGACGAAGAGCAGAAGTTTGGCGTGTCTGTAAAGGAGAAACTACGTCAGCTCAAAATCAATGTGGACACACTGACAATGACAGCTACCCCAATACCACGTACATTGCAATTCTCTTTGATGGGAGCACGCGATCTTAGCGTGATTGCAACACCACCCCCTAACCGTTACCCCATACAGACCGAGCTGCACACATTTAACGAGGACGTGATAGTGGATGCCATTAACTTTGAGATGAGTCGCAATGGTCAGGTGTTCTTTATTAATAATCGTATTGCCAACCTACCTGAGCTAAAGGCGATGATTGAACGCCGTATTCCTGATTGTAGGGTAGCTATCGGTCATGGACAATTGGAACCTAATAAGCTAGAAGAGGTGATTCTTGACTTTGCCAACTACGATTACGATGTGCTGTTATCTACAACTATTATCGAGAGTGGTATTGATATTCCTAATGCCAATACTATCCTAATCAATCAGGCGCAGAACTTTGGTTTGAGCGATTTGCATCAGATGCGTGGTCGTGTGGGGCGAAGCAACAAGAAGGCTTTCTGTTACTTACTTTCTCCTCCGCTTTCAACTCTTACACCCGAAGGCAAGCGCCGTCTGCAAGCCATTGAGAACTTCAGCGACTTGGGTAGTGGTATTCATATCGCCATGCAAGACCTCGATATTCGTGGGGCAGGAAACATGCTAGGTGCCGAACAGAGCGGCTTTATTGCCGACTTAGGTTATGAAACTTATCAGAAGATTTTGAGTGAAGCGGTTCGCGAACTAAAAACAGATGAGTTTGCCGATTTGTATGTTGAAGAACTTAAAGGAGATGGAACGATTGATGGTGAACAGTTTGTAGATGAAGCCCAATTTGAATCGGATCTCGAGCTACTGTTGCCGGCCAACTATGTAACAGGTAGCAGTGAAAGAATGTTGCTCTACCGTGAACTCGATAACTTGACGCTCGATACCGAGGTGACGGCCTTTCGTAACCGTTTGGAAGACCGCTTTGGTCCGTTGCCCACCGAAGCTAAAGAGTTGTTGCGTGTGGTTCCATTGAAACGTCTAGCGGCTAGACTAGGCGCTGAGAAAGTTACCCTTAAGGCAGGACGCCTCACACTTTTCTTTGTAAACAACATCAAGAGCCCGTTCTATGAAAGTGATATGTTTGATAAGATTATCACTTATGCCGGTACGCACCTCAGAAGTTGTCAGCTTAGAGAACAAAAAAGCCGCCGCTCTTTGCTCATAAACAATGTGAGCAATGTAGAGACGGCGGTTAGTATCTTGCAGGAGATTGTTTCTCTATCTCCTTCCGTATAACTTATCAATTAAATCCGGACGATTGATGCGTCGCAACTCATTAAGTATGTTGCGGCGTTCTTCGGGTTTGTACCAAAAGAAGAACATACGTTGTTGTAGCTTTTCACGTTGGGTGTGAGCACTGTAGATCGGCTCCAGAGTATAAGGGTGAAAGCCGCTGTACCATGCCTCTGTGGCTACAGTCATTGGAGTGGGCGTGAAGTCTTGCACCTGTTCAAGTTGGAAGTCCAATCTCTTGGTTGCCACTGCCAATTCGGCCATATCCTCTTCCTTACAACCTGGATGGCTGGAAATGAAATAGGGAATAAGCTGTTGTCTCAATCCTTTTTCACGATTGATGCGATCGAATATCACTTTAAACTCTTCGAACTGCTTAAACGATGGTTTGCGCATCGCATAGAGCACATTGTCGCTGGTATGTTCGGGTGCTACTTTCAAGCGTCCACTTACGTGGTGCTCAATCAATTCGCGTGTATATTGCGCCGTACCACGATTTACTGCCTCGTCTTTGCTTTTATGTAGCAACAGGTCGTAGCGCACTCCACTACCGATAAACGACTTTTTAATCTCGGGTAGCGCATCCACTGCGTGGTAAACATCGAGCAACGGGCGATGGTCGGTATTTAGATTAGGACACACTCTTGGATGAATACACGACGGTTTTTTACATTTCTTACACACGTTCAAGTCTTTTCCGCTCATCATGTACATGTTGGCCGATGGTCCGCCAAGGTCGCTCAAGTAGCCTTTGAAATCGGGCAGTTGTACCACCTCTTTCACCTCTTTCAATATCGACTCCTTACTGCGGCTCATAATGAATTTGCCTTGATGAGCTGATATGGTGCAGAATGCACATCCACCAAAGCAGCCTCGGTGAATATTCACAGAGAATTTAATCATGTCGTAAGCCGGAATGCGCTTACCCTTATATTTGGGGTGAGGCAAACGCGTGTAAGGCAGGTCGTACGAGCGATCTAACTCCGCTTGCGATAGTGGGGGAAAAGGAGGGTTTACTACCACCATTTTTCCATCAACCTCTTGTAGTAGCGTTGAGGCTTCGTACTTATTCGACTCTTCTTCGATGATGCGGAAGTTGGCTGCTTGTTTTTTCTTGTCTTTCAAGCAGACGTTGTGTCCCGAAAGTAAAATTTCACTTTCGCCCACTTCGCGCTTCGGAGCAATATAAGCTGTTTGCTTAATATCTGTAGGAATCTCTTGAACGCCGTTCTTAAGATTCTCTTCTAGTTTCTTGTAGAGTTCTACTATTGGCTTTTCGCCCATGCCGTAAATCAGCAGGTCTGCACCACTATCAACCAAAATGCTTTTCTGAACCTTATCTTGCCAATAGTCATAATGAGTAAGACGGCGAAGACTAGCTTCAATACCACCAATCACCACAGGCGTATCGGGGAATAACTCCTTTAGTATTTTACTGTAAACAATAGTAGGATATTCGGGACGCATGTCGGGACGTGCATCGGGTGTGTAGGCATCATCGCTACGCAGACGTTTATTGGCCGTATATTTGTTGACCATCGAGTCCATGCAGCCAGCACTGATACCAAAGAAAAGGCGAGGTTTGCCTAGTTTCTTAAAATCGCGCAAGTCATCACGCCAATTGGGTTGGGGAACGATGGCTACGCGTAAACCTTCGGCTTCGAGTATCCGTCCCACGACAGCTGCACCAAACGAAGGATGGTCTACATAAGCATCACCACTGAATAGAATTACATCCAATTCGTCCCAGCCACGCATTTCCATCTCTTTTTTAGTGGTGGGTAGCCAATCTGTCACTTTATAATTTTTCATCTTCTTTTGAAATAATAGAAATACGTCACCCAACTTCAAGCAGTTAGATAGCGTTTTACACCTTATTAAGATACAACTCTTAGAAGGCTAATTTGTTTTGATAAATAGGGGAAACCTCTAGCTGATTAATGCACGTACGAAGCAAAAGACAAACCAGCCCCAGAGCATAATTTTGAAAATAGTTCCGAATAAGAAACCAAGAAACGCTCCCATTCCAGCTTTAAGTGCTTGTTGAGCTTGTTTGCCACTAATCACTTCGCCTAAGAAGGCGCCAATAAATGGCCCAACAATAATGCCCCACGGTGGGAACACGAATATACCAATCAGAGTGCCAAGAAGACAACCCCAACTGCCATATTTTGAGCCGCCAAATTTTTTCACCCCGAGAGTGGGTACTACATAGTCGGCCACCTGAACAATTACTACGAGTAACAACCAAAAGAGCAATTGCCCCCATGTAAAGTAAATATTACCGGTAAAATCCAATGCTACCAATGCAAGGTAGGCCAATGGTGGTCCAGGGACAACAGGAAGAAAGCATCCTATTAATCCTACAATAAGCAAAATAATACCAAGGACAATTAAGAAAACATCCATTAGGTGTATACTTCGTTTTGAGGTATAGTAAACTGAATGGTCATACGTTCGCCTTCATAGATTTCTCGGAAACCTATCTTCTGTTGAGAAAGATAAGTTTTCAGATCATGAAAAGCGGCAACGTTGTCCATGACAATCTCTAACGCCGACCCTTTGGGCGAAGTATAGAATGCTTTTAGAGCCGGTATTAGAGGACTATATTCAAGGATTGCACTTGTAGTGTCAATGGTTATCATTTCTCATCCTCCTCAGCAGGCTGTTCGTTGCGCCACTGCAAGTAGAGATAGATGAGCTGTTGCAAGCCGAAAGCCTTCATGTTGTTGTGATAGATCACATCGATACAAAGGTCTAAAAGGTTCTTGCTGTCAGACTCATCGCTAGCGATTAACGAGCGTATGTTGAGTCGCAACTTTTCTAGAACATCCTCGTCAATGATGCCATTGCTGTCTATTAGATGTTGAAACAATGCATATTTTTCGATGGTTCTAAGATTGGCATCAGATACTTCGATAGTACGTGTGCCACTAGCGTTGGCTTGTATAGTATGTATCATAACTTATTCTTTTTATGGGTTGCTAACAACAAAGATAGAAAAAAACAGAAAGGGGCAATCTTTTAGGCACTTATTTTTGCATCGATGGGAAATAAAATGCAGAAAACCTAAAATTCAGAGTTATGAAAGTTTTGTGTAACACCTCGAAGAGAGCTGTTTTTAATAACGACTAATCGTGCACAATTCAAGGAACTGTTATGAGTGTCTCACGCTCTTGAGAATACTTTCTCAACGTAAGGAGAAGAGTGAGACAACCTTTTATACAAAGTGAAGCCACCTTATTCTGCTGTATGGGGGCGCAGAGATAAGGTGGCCGGGTAGAATAGTGGTTAAATATACTTATAGTCTTTCTAGCTTCACGGTGAAGTGGCGCATTAATGGAGCTTCCCACACGATACCCACGCCTCTAGTGATGCTTTCGCGGCGGTCGAATACATTCTTTAGTGCAGCTGCAATCACGTTCATGTGGTTGTCTGTGTAAACGCGGCGTGGGATGGCAAGGCGTAAAAGATCAAGCCCACCAAAGCGATTCTCGCGTGTCACAGGGTCGCGGTCGGCAAGGATATAACCTATCTCACAACCACGAATGCCCGCTTCGAGATAGAGCTCTACCGTTAATGTTTGGGCAGGGAACTCTTCCTTGGGTACATGAGTCAATATTTTTGAAGCGTCTACAAATAGGGCATGGCCACCGGCAGGACGTTGGTAAGGGATGCCATACTCGTCGAGTTTCTTGGCCAAATATTCCACTTGATGGATGCGTGTGTGCAGCATGTCGAACTCGGTGTTTTCGTCAAGGCCCACAGCAAGGGCATTCATATCGCGACCATTCATTCCACCGTAAGTAAGATAGCCTTCGAATTGTACACAGTAGCCTTTGGCGCCATCGTACCAGTCTTGGAGTCGAGTGGCAATGAATCCACCCATATTTACCACGCCATCTTTTTTTGCACTCATAGTCATGCCATCTGCAAGATCGAACATCTCTTTTGTGATTTCTTTGATTGTCTTATTGGCATAGCCCTCTTCACGAGTTTTGATGAAGTAAGCATTCTCGGCAAAACGTGCAGAGTCGAATATTACAGGTTTATGGTATTTATTGGCTAATTCACGTACTTGACGCAGATTATCCATAGATACAGGCTGACCACCGGCTGTATTATTTGTAATAGTAACAATAATAAAAGGTATGCGGTCGGCATATTCTATAAGAGCTTTCTCTAGCTTGGCGCAATCTACATTACCCTTGAAAGGTAATTCTAATTGCGTGTTCTTAGCTTCGTCTACGGTGCAATCTAGAGCAATAGCTTTGCGTCCTTCGATGTGTCCTTTTGTGGTGTCGAAGTGTGAGTTACCTGGCACTATATCTCCTTCATGTACTAAATATGAGAAGAGAACATTTTCGGCTGCGCGTCCCTGGTGGGTGGGTATCACATACTCAAAGCCTGTTAGTCTAGTGATGGTCTCTTTGAGGTTGAAGAAAGAAGAGGCGCCAGCATAACTCTCGTCGCCCATCATCATTGCCGCCCATTGGTGGTCGCTCATTGCTCCCGTACCCGAGTCGGTTATAAGGTCAATATATACTTGGTCAGATCGTAGTTGGAATACATTGTAGTAGGCCTCTTTCATCCATTGTACTCGTTCTTCACGAGTGCTTTTGCGGATAGGTTCCACCATTTTAATCTTCCATGATTCAGCAAAGGGTAATTCCATAATATAGTTCTTTTTAATACTTGGGCGAATTTAAGAGATTGGAAGTAGCTGTGCAATTGCCCGCCACTCTTTCGTGTTTTTTCTTCTTCTATGTTCAGAAGCGGTGCTGGGATAATGTTGCTAAATGGTTTTCTGGTGGAAGTGTTGAAATTTGGTAATGGAATTTGTAGCGTTGAAGATATTAAGCTGTTTATGTATAGGTTGGTTTTATGTTATATGTATAAAAGTAAATTAGCCAACTGAGGATAGTGTTCAAAAAAGTGTGTAAACCCCAATATTTCTTAGATTTGTATTGTC
>CAMTOQ010000043.1 GCA_947074205.1 uncultured Bacteroides sp.
CCTTCTCACCGTGGTGGCAAGCCCTTGCTACCACGGTGAGAAGGGCTACTCAGCACGGTGGATATTAACATCCAACAACCGGATTGTAAAGTGGTGGAAAATAGATAGTTACAAATCGATATTTTTTGCAGATTAGTGTAATAATTACAATTAAAAAACTATATTTGCGAAGACATAACCGTCGATAACTATTTATCTAATATAAAACCTCTATTATGATTCGAAAAACACTAATTGGCACGATGCTCATTGCGTCATCTGCTGCGCTCAGCGCACAAACTCTACACCATGGTTATCCCATTACACCTACTCCTTTTACCTCGGTCAAAGTCACAGATAACTTCTGGGGAGAACGACTTAGGGCGAGTCGCGAAGTAACCATTCCGCTGGCATTTAGTAAATGCGAAGAAACAGGGCGTGTGCGCAACTTTGAATTGGCAGCTAACCCAAGTGACACCACAAAGGTGGAAGGTTTTTCCTTTGACGATACTGATATTTACAAAACCATTGAGGGAGCTAGTTTCTCGCTTCAAACCTATCCTGATGCACAGCTCGAGAGATATATTGATAGTTTGCTCAATATCGTGGCAACAGCTCAAGAACCTGATGGCTATCTTTATACTCCTCGAACCATGAACCCTAAGCATCCACATGGGTGGTCGGGCGATAGCCGCTGGGTAAAGGTGGAAGAGCTGAGTCATGAGTTCTATAATCTGGGTCACATGGTAGAAGGCGCTATTGCCCACTATCAGGCTACAGGTAGTAAAAAGTTTCTCAATATAGCTAAGAAATATGCCGACTGTATCTGTCGCGAAATTGGAAAGAATCCTGGTCAATCTAACTATGTGCCGGGACATCAGATAGCCGAAATGGCTCTTGCTAAGCTCTATTTAGTGACAGGCGACAAGAAATACCTCGATCAAGCCAAGTACTTTTTGGACGAACGAGGCCATACTAGCCGAAAAGACCTATACAGCCAAGCTCATCAACCTGTAGTAGAACAAGATGAGGCTGTGGGCCATGCTGTACGTGCGGTTTATATGTATTCGGGTATGGCAGATGTAGCTGCATTGACTGGTGATAGTGCCTATATTAACGCCATCGATAAGATATCAGACAATATTCTCAATAAGAAAACATACATTACAGGAGGTATCGGTGCTCGCCATGCCGGAGAAGCTTTTGGCGAAAACTACGAACTGCCCAATGCTTCGGCTTATAACGAAACCTGTGCAGCTATCGGTAATGTGTATTTAAATCATCGACTATTTTTGTTGCATGGTGATGCTAAGTACTACGATGCTTTAGAACGTACCTTGTACAACGGTTTAATCTCAGGTGTATCACTCGATGGGGATGCATTTTTCTATCCCAACCCTTTGGCTTCTACGGGCGGATACAGTCGTAAACCTTGGTTTGGCTGTGCTTGTTGCCCATCCAATGTAAGTCGATTTATACCTTCGCTTCCCGGCTATATCTATGCTGTGAAAGGCGACACCGTGTATACCAACCTCTTTATCTCGAGCAAAGCCGATTTGGATGTGAACAACAAAAAGGTAGTCATCGAGCAAGAAACTTCTTATCCTTGGAATGGAGATGTAAATATCAAAATAGTAAAAGCCAATCAGGCATTTACGTTGGATGTACGTATTCCGGGCTGGGTGCAAAACCAAGTGCTACCAGGCGATCTTTATAGCTATGCCGACGATGTAACTCCCTCTTATAAAGTTCTTGTGAATGGTCAAGAGGTAGACGGAGAGTTGAATAAAGGTTATTTAAGTATCACACGTCGCTGGAAGAAGAACGACCAAGTGCAAATTAACTTCGAGATGGCTCCACGACTTGTTACAGCCAACGATAAGGTAAAGGATGATGAAGGCATGGTTGCCATAGAACGCGGCCCTATAGTGTATTGCGCCGAGTGGCCCGACAATTCGTTCAACGTTCATTCGGTATTGCTCAATCGTAATCCTGAAATGACTGTTGTGGAGAAACCTGAGCTGCTTAAAGGCATCAACGAGATTCAAACAAATGCACAATCTCTAAGCTATGACGCTAATGGAAAATTGTCTGTTAAGGATGTGATGTTAACTTTGATTCCTTACTACGCATGGGCTCACCGTGGCGAAGGAGATATGCGTGTGTGGTTGCCAATGGAGGTAAGCGCTGCGAAAGCTCTTCCTCAGCCTGCGGCTCAATGGAGTGATAACGGCTTCTTTGGGAAATAATGCTTACTGCCTGACTTATAGATACAAAAAGAGCTTCTTACGGTGATGTAAGAAGCTCTTTTTGTGTTGGGCTACCTGGACTCGAACCAGAAACGGCAGGACCAGAATCTGCAGTGTTACCATTACACCATAGCCCAATAGATGCCTTGCTAAAAAGGCGTTGCAAATATATTAAGTATTTATCTATTTACAAATTTTTCGAATTTATTTTTTGTGGAGCACTCTTTTTCATAACTCCAGTTCAATTCCAACCCTAAAAAACAAAAAAAAGGTAGAGAATTGTACCTTAACTTTCTTTTGAACAATAAATCAACGTATATTTGTATTAATTATCCTACGCGTACATACGTGAAAAAGAAACAAAGACGGAGTGTAGGTTGTTATAAACAAAAAATAAAGAAATTTCTACTGATAAATGAACGATACTAAAATCTTAATAGAGAATATAAAAGAAGGAATTCAAGAGAAAAAAGGTAAGAACATAGTTGTTGCAGATTTGACTAAGATTGACGACACTATTTGTAACTACTTAGTTATTTGTCAAGGAAATACCCCCAATCAAGTTAGTGCTATTGTTGACTCTGTGAAAGAGTTTACTAGTAAAGGCTCACATACAAAGCCTATAGCTGTTGATGGCTTACGCAATGCTGAATGGGTGGCTATGGATTATGCGGATGTTTTAGTTCACGTTTTCCTTCCCGAAACAAGACATTTCTACAATTTAGAAACGCTGTGGGCTGATGCGAAACTTGTTTCAATTCCTGACCTCGACTAACACATACTATCATGGAGAATAACAACAATAAGAAGACGAATAAAGTAAATATGCCGAAGTTCAACTTGAACTGGATGTATATGCTTATTGCATTGATGCTGCTTGGCCTATGGTGGGGTAGTCAAGGAAATAGCATAAGCAAGAATGTAGAATATAGCGAATTTCAAGACTATGTGCGCGATGGCTATGTAAACAAGGTGGTGGGCTATGACGACAACTCTGTAGAGTTTTTCATCGCTCCTCAATATATTGGCCAGGTGTTCAAAGCCGATTCTACAAAGGTAGGCCGCAACCCTATGGTTTCTACGCAAGCTCCATCCACAGAAAGTCTGTCTAACTTCATCGGCGAACAACGTGCTGCTAAGACTTTCGACGGTATCGAAGGTTACGACAAGAAGAGAGACTACTTTTGGTCTATCGTGACGACTGCTTTCCCTTTTCTATTGCTAATTGGTCTTTACTTCTTCTTAATTCGCAGAATGAGTGGCGGTGGCGGCGGGGGTGCCGGTGGCGTATTCAATGTGGGTAAGTCGAAAGCTCAATTGTTCGAGAAAGGTGGACCAAACCGCATCACATTTAAGGATGTAGCCGGACTAGCTGAGGCTAAGCAAGAAGTAGAAGAGATTGTGGAGTTCTTGAAAGAACCACAAAAATATACAGATCTAGGAGGTAAGATACCTAAGGGTGCGTTGCTTGTAGGCCCTCCGGGAACTGGTAAGACATTGCTTGCCAAAGCTGTTGCAGGTGAGGCGGATGTGCCTTTCTTCTCATTGGCAGGTTCAGACTTTGTTGAGATGTTTGTGGGTGTGGGTGCTTCGCGTGTTCGCGACCTCTTCCGCCAAGCTAAGGAGAAAGCTCCTTGTATCATCTTTATCGATGAGATTGATGCTGTGGGCCGTGCCCGTGGCAAAAACTCTGCGATGGGTGGTAATGATGAGCGTGAGAACACATTGAACCAATTGCTTACCGAAATGGATGGTTTTGGCTCTAACAGTGGGGTGATTATCTTGGCAGCTACCAACCGTGTAGATGTACTCGATAAAGCGCTACTTCGTGCCGGCCGTTTCGACCGTCAGATTCATGTGGATCTGCCCGACTTGAACGAACGTAAGGAGGTGTTTGGTGTTCATTTGCGTCCTATCAAGATTGATACAAGTGTAGATATAGATTTGTTGGCGCGTCAAACTCCGGGTTTCTCGGGAGCAGATATTGCTAACGTTTGTAATGAAGCGGCATTGATCGCTGCTCGCCACGGCAAGAAGTTTGTAGATAAACAAGACTTCCTAGATGCAGTAGACCGCATCATTGGTGGTTTGGAAAAGAAAACTAAGATCACCACTGAGGCAGAGCGTCGTGCTATTGCGCTTCACGAAGCTGGACATGCTTCAATCTCTTGGTTGCTTGAATATGCTAATCCTTTGATTAAGGTGACTATCGTTCCTCGTGGTCGTGCATTGGGGGCGGCTTGGTATCTGCCCGAAGAGCGACAAATCACTACAAAAGAGCAAATGCTCGATGAGATGTGTGCTACACTTGGTGGACGTGCAGCCGAAGATTTGTTTATTGGTAGAATCTCTACCGGTGCAATGAACGACCTTGAGCGTGTTACTAAGCAAGCTTATGGAATGACCGCTTATTTAGGTATGAGTGATAAACTTCCTAACTTGTGTTACTATAACAATGAGGAGTACGCCTTCAATAAGCCTTATAGCGAGAAGACTGCTGAGCTTATCGATGAAGAGGTGAAAGCTACAATCAACGCTCAATATGAGCGTGCGAAGCAGATACTAGACGATAACAAGGAAGGCCATCAAAAGCTCACTCAGCTGCTGATTGAGAAAGAGGTGATATTTGCCGAAGATCTAGAAAGAATCTTTGGAAAACGTCCTTGGAAATCGCGCTCGGAAGAGATTATTGCTGCGAAGGAGAGTAAAGAGGCTGCTGAGGCTGAAAGAAAACTCGTAGAACGCTTGGCGAAAGAGATGCCTGCTGAGATGGCAGAAAAAGCAGAAGAGGAGAAAGAAGCAAGCGATAACGATTCGGCTGAATCAACTTCTTCAGAAGCTAAAGCATAATTCTGTACTTAAACAACCTACAACGTTGAAGAATAATTTTATACTACGTGCTATTACTGGAATCATCTTTGTGGTGGTTCTGGTTGGGTGTATCATTTTTAATGAGTTCTCATTTGGGCTGCTATTCTTATTGGTATCCATATTGACCGTGCGCGAATTGGCTATACTAGTCAACGCTATGCCCGGTGTGGATGTTAATAAAAATATTACATCATTGGGGGCGGCCTATCTTTTCTTGGCATTTTTTGCATTCTGTTCAGGTGTATATGGTGCGGCTGTCTTTATCCCATACTTGGTGTTGCTGCTCTATCTGTTTATAAGTGAACTTTATCTGCAAAAAGCAAATCCTATCTTAAACTGGGCATTTGCAATGTTTAGTCAGCTCTATGTGGCTCTGCCTTTTGCATTATTAAATGTTTTGGCTTTTACTTCGGAAGAGTACAACTTCCTTCTACCACTTAGTGTGTTCATCTTTTTGTGGCTCAGTGATTCGGGTGCCTACTGTGTGGGTTCGCTCATAGGGAAGCATCGTTTATTCGAACGTATATCTCCTAAGAAATCATGGGAGGGCTCTATTGGAGGCGCGGTAGTTTGTGTTATTGCTGCAATTGTATTGTCTTACTTCTTCACAGACCTCACTATGTTGCAATGGATAGGTTTGGCAGTTACTGTGGTGGTATTTGGAACTTGGGGAGACTTGACTGAGTCGTTGCTTAAGAGACAACTTCAGATTAAAGATTCAGGTACTTTTTTGCCCGGTCATGGTGGTTTGCTCGACCGCTTCGATAGCGCATTGATGGCGATACCTGCTGCTGTGATCTATCTCTACTTTTTCTGTATGTAGACTTTAATATCATATAATAAAGAAAGCTGTTTCTTGGCCCATTAGAGGTCTAGAAACAGCTTTCTTTTTTGTGCATATTTAAAAATCAGAACTACTGTTCATTAATAGGATTTCCTTGACCGTTGTTTAGATTTATGCGGAGAGTTACTTTACCATTTGTAGCAGAATTTATCGTCACATCAATGCCTTTCTTGTTCTCTAGATTGAGTTTAGATAGGTCGAAAGATACATTCACCGGTAGCGAGTAGCTGCTAGATTGGTTGGTGTTGTTGTAGCACAAATCTAGGCCGACATAGTCGTCGGTGGTACTCTCTTCGTTGTAAACCAAGTTGATGGAGGGAGTAGAAGCTACCGATTGGTTTTGTTGATAGATCAAGTTGAGATAGCCGGCAGCTGCCCATAGGTGGCCTTTGTAGATGGTGATAGGCGAGTTGCCAAGTTCCTCTTCATTGGTGTCGCTTGTAATTACACTCTTTGTAATAACAGGATACAGCTCCTCTAGTAAAACTGCCATATTATAGCCTTCGTAGTTGTCGGCAAGTGGATTGAAAACAGCCACTACACGTTCTCCGTCTTTAGGGGTGAAGTTATAGATGCGATACCCCGCTATCCATAATGATCCGAAATTGTCGGAGTCTAGATAGAATGTTTTTCCATCACCAATAGATTTTACAGTGGCCCATGACACCCCGATATCGCCTATAGAATAACCGTCCTTGTCATCGCAAGACGAGAAACCAATAGCTGCGAGTGTCATTATTATCCATAGTTTTAGTTGCAATTGTCTCATATTGTATGTTTGATAAATAATTAGAATATATCTATTAAATAACAAATGATGAGTAATACTGCATAGGGTGTGAAAAATAAGTTGCTTTTCTCTAAAATTATCTATTCTTTTCTAGTGCCTCAATCATTAGTTGGGCCGCATGTTGTGGCGCACCGGCACCTCCAAGCCTTTCGCGGACCTCTGCGTAGCCCTCTTTCATTTTCGCAATGCTCTCCTTGCTGTATAAAATAGCTTCCAACTCTTGGTGTATGCGCTTGGCATTCATGTCGCTAGCAATCAGCTCGGTAACCACCTCTCGGTCGGCTATAAGATTGACAAGAGAGACAAACTTTACACGCAATACTATCTTTCTTAATAAAGAAAAAAGACGAGCCGGCTTAAGGTAGTAGCAAACCACTTGAGGTGTGTCGAAAAGTGCGGTTTCGAGTGTGGCGGTACCCGATGTCACCAACGCAGCTTGGGCAAATCGCAGCAGATTGTAGGTCTGGTTGAATACTATTTTAACATCCTTGTCGCCTATGATGCTTTTGTAATAATCTAACGATAGCGAGGGTGCCCCTGCAATAACCAGTTGATACTCCTCAAACCTAGATGCTGCTTCTATCATCCTAGTTAGATTGTCTTTTACCTCTTGCTTACGGCTACCGGCTAGAAGGGCAATTATAGGTTTATCGCTTAGCTGATTGTGTTCGATAAATGCCTCCTTAGTGGTAGTGTCGGTGGCAAGGAAGTGCGTCACCTCATCCATGGTGGGGTTGCCCACATAGTGTATAGGGTAGTTGTGTTTCTTTTCAAAGAAGTCCACCTCAAAGGGGAGGATAGAGAAGAGCTGATCAATATCGCGTTTGATGTTCTTTATTCGATGCTCCTTCCATGCCCATATCTTTGGTGAGATATAGTAATATACAGGGATTGATGTACGACTATGAATATATTCTGCCACCTTAAGGTTGAAACCTGGGTAATCGACCAGAATCAGAACGTCAGGTTTCCACTCAACGATATCCTGTTTGCACATCTTCATGTTGCGAAGAATGGTACGTAGATGCATCAATACCGGTATGATACCCATATAGGCTAGCTCCTTGTAGTGCTTCACACGCGTTCCTCCCACAGCACTCATCAGGTCGCCTCCAAAGAAACGAAACTCTGCCTTTGGATCTTTCTGACTAAGTGCCTTCATCAGCTCAGAGGCGTGTAGGTCGCCCGATGCCTCGCCAACAATAATGTAATACTTCATTTGTGGTTGTTTAAATAAACCAAGCCTCAATTTGTTCAATGGCTTCGTAGGCCGTTACGTCTACCTTGATAGGTGTGATAGTGGCGTATCCGTTATCCAAGGCAGTACGATCGTTCTTATTGGTGCCATCATCGGTGTTTACGAAATGTCCGGCTAGCCAGAAATACTTGTCATCAAATTTGCGTGGGCATGGATCGAATTCTTGGTTCCAATAGCCTTTGGCTTGTGTGCATACCTTCACTCCTTTTATTTCGTCTACTAAAGGGAAATTTACATTGAGGCACACCTCTTTGGGTAGCCCGTTGTCGATGATATTCTTAACGATGTCAAAGATGTAGTTGCGCAGAGGTTCAAACGATGCATCGTGGTGGTGGTCGCAAAGAGAGAATCCAACAGAGGGAATGCCGCATAAGCACCCTTCAATGGCTACTCCCATTGTGCCTGAGTAGTGTACATTTATTGATGAGTTGTCGCCATGGTTGATGCCGCTCACTACCACGTCCGGTTTGCGATCGAGCAAAGTATGCATAGCTAGTTTAATGCAGTCTACAGGTGTGCCGGAGCATTTGTAGATAGTTAGCCCTGGCTCCTCACTCACCAGTTGATAGTGGATGGGTTGAGACACTGTGAGACCACAAGCACAACCTGAACGTGCACCATCGGGAGCCATTACTACAATGTCGCCAAGAGGGCGAAGTATGTCGATTAGTACTTTTATCCCTTTAGCTGTCACACCGTCATCATTGGACAATAGTAAAAGAGGTCGCTTTTCTTCCATAATAATTTCTATAGTTTAGCCGAAAGATAAATGATCACGGAGATGTGTATGTTTATTGAACGGCAGATAATAACATTTTTGTTTATTCGCAAAAATAAGAAAGAAAGGGTAAACAATAGCAAAATTCACCTCAATTATGACTAAAAGAATTTGAGAGATAGCTCGTGCTATTCTGTAACAAAACAATAGTCTTTAGTAAGTTAGCTAGTTAAAAGAGCCCAATATTAGGACTAAATTACTTATATTTGCATCATTATAAGGATGGTTGCCTTTTGTAGGCTTGTTTAGTTATTAACAATATCGACGACTTATCAACAGAAAGTGTAATCTTCTCTTTTATTAATAGGTCTATTTCTGATTTATAACTTATTTCGCAACCAAGATTCAAAGATTATAAGAACAGTATGGGAAAAATAATTGCTTTGGCCAATCAGAAAGGTGGTGTGGGTAAAACAACGACAACAATCAATCTGGCAGCTTCACTTGCCACTCTCGAAAAGAAAGTGTTGGTGATTGATGCTGATCCACAGGCAAACGCTTCTTCGGGACTTGGTGTGAATATCAAACAAACAGAATCGACCATCTACGAATGTATTATTGATAGAGCTGATATTAACGAGGCTATACACGATACGGAACTTGATATGTTGAAGATTGTCTCTTCGCATATTAATCTAGTGGGTGCGGAGATTGAGATGCTCAATCTGCCCAATAGAGAGAGAATCCTAAAAGAGGTGTTGACTCCTTTAAAGAAGGAATACGATTATATCCTAATTGATTGTTCTCCATCTTTGGGGCTGATTACAATCAATGCTTTGACTGCAGCCGACTCTGTTATCATACCGGTTCAAGCCGAATATTTTGCGCTCGAAGGTATCAGTAAACTGCTCAATACAATTAAGATTATAAAGTCGAAGCTCAACCCAGTACTCGAGATTGAAGGTTTCTTGTTGACGATGTATGATTCTCGCCTTCGTCAAGCTAACCAAATATACGAGGAGGTGAAGAAGCACTTTCAAGAATTGGTGTTTAGCACCGTGATTCAACGTAACGTGAAGTTGAGTGAAGCTCCTAGCTATGGTCTGCCCACCATCCTGTATGATGCAGACTCTAATGGCGCAAAGAACTATCTTGCACTAGCAAGAGAGATTATAAGTAGAAACGATAAATAAACGAAGAAACAATATGGCCATACAAAAAAGAAATGCTTTAGGACGCGGGCTTGATGCCTTGTTGTCGATGGATGAAGTCGTTACATCTGGTTCTTCGTCTATCAACGAAATAGATATTGATAAGATAGTAGTCAATCCCAATCAGCCACGTCGCGAATTTGACGAAGACGCTCTGCTGGAACTGGCTACTTCGATTGGCGAAATTGGTATCATCCAACCTATCACACTTCGTGATTTAGAGAATGGTACATATCAAATAATTGCTGGCGAACGACGTTTTCGTGCCTCTAAGCTAGCTGGTTTGACTGCTATCCCTGCCTACATCCGTACAGCGAATGATGAGACGGTGATGGAGATGGCTTTAATAGAAAATATCCAACGCGAAGACCTTAATGCGGTAGAGATTGCGCTTGCCTATCAACACCTCATTGAGCAATATGAGCTAACACAGGAAAGACTAAGTGAAAGAGTAGGAAAGAAACGTACTACGATTGCTAACTACCTTCGACTTTTAAAGCTTCCTGCACCTGTGCAAATGGCTTTGCAAAACAAAGATATTGATATGGGACATGCTCGTGCACTGATTGCCGTTACTGATCCTAAGCTTCAGATATCACTGTTGGAGGAAGTTGTGAGACACGGTTACTCTGTCCGCAAAGTAGAAGAGTTGGTCAAAGCGCTGAACGAAGGCGAAGCAGTCGAAAGCAAAGGTAAGAAACTTGCTGCTAAGCAACCTAAGCTCCCCGAAGAGTTTGTTACGCTAAAGAAGCATCTTTCTAACTTCTTCCACGCTAAGGTGCAAATGACTTATACCGACAAAGGTAATGGTAAAATTAGCATCCCTTTTAGCAACGAAGAGGAACTAGAAAGGATTATCGGAATACTTGATACATTGAAGAAGGAATGATTAGTAATTTACAGTCATATAAACTCACCGTCACTGCCCTGCTTTTCTGCATTTTGCAATTAGCAGGGATTGATGTCTCTTATAGTCAGAACTCCATCGCGGAGTTTCCGACCGATACTATCTCACGACGTGACGCTCCTAAAGCACGTGCTCGACGTAATCGTGCTGAGCAGTTGTTGCAAAACGATTCGGTGGCAGCGATACAACAAGTAGCTAGTTACGACTCATTGATCACTCTACCTTTGGACTCGTTGGAACAGATTGCTATTGAAACGCAGCTAGTGATAGATAGCTTAGAAGATGCCAATCGTAAAGCAATAGAGGAGTTAGAGTCAGCTTTCACTACAGAGCAGTCCACGGATAGTGTTGTGTTTGTACCACCCACTCTGCCGCAACCTATCACTCGCAAAGCATGGTTGCCAAATCCTACAAAAGCCACTTGGTATGCTGTTGTATTCCCTGGTGGAGGGCAAATTTACAATCGCAAATACTGGAAGCTCCCTATCTTTTATGGAGGTTTTGCCGGTTGTGCCTATGCCTTGAGTTGGAATGGTCAAATGTATAAGGATTATGCTCAGGCCTACCTCGATATCATGGATGATGATCCTAATACGAATAGTTTCCTTGATCTACTTCCTAGTCGTCTTTCTAACTACTCAGAGGCTCAGTTGAAGGAGCTTATACGTAAGCGTAAGGACACGTTCCGTCGTTATCGCGATTTGAGTATCTTTGCTTTGATAGGAGTTTATCTTCTATCCGTGGTAGATGCTTATGTGGACGCAGAGCTTTCCAATTTCGACATTGGCCCAGACCTAAGCTTGCGCATAGAACCTGCAATTATAAATGAAACGCGTGGTGCTACCTCGCGCTCGGTGGGCGTGCAGTGTAGTTTTAGATTTTAATTTCGATAATCCCTAATATTTACAATGGACAGAACTTTCAGATTTAGCCAATACTTAACTTCTATCTTTTTAATTTCAATTCTTTCTCTTTCGTCTGCTGTCGCACAGAGTGTTGATGTAGTAATCAATGAGAATGGTATCCAACACACTGAAGAAATTATGCTTCCTCCTAGTATGACCTATCCTTTGGATAGTCTACTCAATGACTGGAAGGCTAAGAACTATGTCAGCATAGGACAAGACTGTGAAACTTCAACAATCAATCCCGAGTTTAGTGAGGAGGTTTACATGGACCGACTATCGCGTATCCCTTCTGTAATGGAAATGCCTTACAACGAGGTTGTGCGTAAATTTATCGATATGTACACCGGACGCTTGCGCAATCATGTATCCTTTATGTTGAGTGCCAGCAACTTCTATGTACCCATATTCGAGGAAGCTCTAGATGCTTACAATTTGCCTATGGAGTTGAAATACCTGCCCATTATTGAATCTGCATTAAACCCATCGGCAACTTCGCGTGCAGGTGCATCTGGACTATGGCAGTTTATGATAACTACAGGTAAACTTTATGGACTAGAATCGAATAGCTTGCTCGATGAACGTCGTGACCCTATCAAATCGTCGTGGGCTGCAGCTCGCCACTTGAAAGATCTATATGACATTTATAAGGATTGGAACCTAGTGTTAGCAGCCTATAACTGCGGTCCGGGTAATGTGAATAAAGCTATACGTCGTGCCAAAGGGGAGACCGATTACTGGAAAATCTACAACTATCTTCCTAAGGAAACTCGTGGTTATGTGCCTGGATTTATTGCTATCAACTATGTGATGAATTACTACTGCGATCATAATATCTGTCCTATGGAGACGAATATACCCGAGCATACAGATACTATTCAAGTAAACAAAAAACTACACTTCTCGCAGATTGCAGATCTGTGCGATATGAGCGTTGACCAGATTAAAAGTCTCAATCCACAATATAAGCGCGACATTATTCCGGGTGACAGTAAGCAAGCTATTGTACGTTTGCCGCTAGATAAGGTAAGCGTTTTCTTAGATGTACAAGATAGCATTTACAATCATCGTTTCGATGAACTTTTCAAGAACCGTCGCTCTGTGGCAGTAGCATCTACATCTACTAAATCGACTGCCGGCAAGGGCAACCTTGTCTATCACACCATCAGACAGGGAGAAACGCTTTCGACCATTGCCAATAAGCATAGAGTTACTGTTAAGCAGATTCAAAGCTGGAATGGTATGACTAATACACGCATTGGAGCTGGTAAGAAATTGAAAATTTATAAACAATAATTTTAGCTAATCGTTGATATCTAAATATAGGACTAGTGTCTATATCTAATAAATAAAAGATTTTCTATGGACAATAATATACTACCAAGGGTGATTTCTGATGATGAGATGATCAATCAGGAGTTCCAAAGGCTACTCAATAACTATCTCAACACTAAGCATCGTAAGCGTGTAGATATTATTACCAAGGCGTTTAACTTTGCCAATCAAGCTCACAAGGGGATTAAACGTCGCTCCGGCGAACCTTATATAATGCACCCTTTGGCTGTAGCCCAAATTGTATGTACAGAGATAGGTCTAGGATCCACGTCAATTTGTGCGGCGTTACTGCACGATGTGGTTGAGGATACAGACTATACCGTAGAAGATATTGAGAATATATTTGGTACCAAGATTGCTCAAATTGTAGATGGATTGACTAAAATATCGGGTGGTATCTTTGGCGATCGCGCATCGGCACAAGCAGAGAACTTCAAGAAGCTGCTGCTTACGATGTCTAGCGATATTCGTGTAATCCTGATTAAGATAGCCGACCGTCTTCATAATATGCGCACGCTAGGTTCTATGCTTCCTAGCAAGCAATATAAGATTGCAGGCGAAACCCTTTACATCTATGCTCCTTTGGCCAATCGTTTAGGGCTTTATAAGATAAAGACGGAGCTAGAGAATCTTAGCTTTAAGTACGAACATCCCGAAGAGTACGAGGATATTCGTGAAAAACTAAAAGCGACTGCCGCACAGCGTGACAAGGTGTTTCAAGACTTTACCAATCCTATACGGGCTAAGCTCGATTTGATGGGTATAAAATACCGCATCGTAGCGCGTGTGAAGTCCATCTACTCTATATGGAACAAGATGCAGACCAAGCATCTACCTTTCGAGGAAATCTATGATATTTTGGCCGTGCGCGTTATCTTCGACCCCCGCAATGAAGAGGAGGAGTTGAATGATGCCTTCGATATCTATGTATCCATCTCTAAGATCTATAAACCTCATCCCGACCGTCTGCGCGATTGGGTGAATCACCCTAAGGCGAATGGCTATCAGGCACTTCATGTTACACTTATGGCCAATAATGGACAGTGGATAGAAGTGCAGATTCGTAGCGAGCGAATGAATGATATAGCCGAGCAAGGATTTGCTGCGCACTGGAAGTATAAAGATGGAGGCGGTAGCGAAGACGAAGGCGAACTTGAGAAATGGCTCAAGACGGTGAAGGAGATTCTTGACGATCCACAGCCCGATGCCATAGACTTTCTTGATACAATTAAGCTTAACCTTTTTGCGTCAGAAATATTGGTGTTTACTCCTAAAGGTGAGTTGAAAACACTCCCTCAGAATGCTACGGCTTTGGATTTTGCTTTCTCGCTGCATACTGATATCGGTAGTCACTGTATTGGTGCTAAGGTCAACCATAAGTTGGTACCACTTAGCCATAAGCTAGAAAGTGGTGACCAAGTAGAGATCTTGACATCTAAATCTCAACGAGTGCAACCTCAATGGGAATTGTATGCTACAACTGCACGTGCTCGAGCTAAGATTGCTGCCATTCTACGTAAAGAGCGTAAGCATAATTATAAGGACGGTGAGAAGCTTTTGAAGGAGTTTTTGCAGCAAGAAGATGTAGCGCTTGATAGTTCGGTTCTCGAAAAACTTCGAAGATTCCACAATTTTAAGAACGAAGATGAACTACTTATAGCTATCGGTAATAAAACAATAACTCTTGGCAATGATGAGCGAAATGTGCTCAAAGAGAAGCAAGGAGGTAATTGGAAGAAGTTGCTCAGCTTTTCATTTGGTGGCAGCAAGGATAAAGCCAAAGAAGTTAGTACAACCGATGACTTAGCAGTAGAGAAAAAGAAGATTAATACTAAGGAGATATTCAAGCTCACCGAGGATCAGATACAGAAGAAGTATGTGATGGCTCCTTGTTGTCAGCCTATTCCGGGAGATGATGTTTTGGGGTATCTTGACGAGAGCGGACAAGTGGTGATACATAAGAGACAGTGTCCGGTGGCTGCAAAACTAAAAAGTAGTTTTGGTAACCGAATCATTGCTACAGAATGGGATACGCATAAATCGCTAACCTTCTTAGTAACCCTCTACATCAAGGGTATCGACCATGTGGGGTTGATCAATGAAGTGACTCAAATCATTTCAAGACAGCTCAATGTCAATATTAGGAAGTTTAATATTGAGTCCAATGATGGAATTTTCGAAGGGAAGATACAACTCTGGGTACACGACGTTAACGATGTGCGTGTCATCATCGAAAACCTTCGTAAGATAGATAATGTCAAAACAGTAAACCGAGTAGAGTCTTAGTGCTCTCACTCGGTTGCAGATTCACTCTCAGGTAAGCGGTCCAACTCTTTACGAAGAGACAAAAGCTCCTCTTTTATGCGTAGCAGGCGTTGAACAATGGCATGATTTTGTGCCGTTTGCTCCTTATTATCTTCCAGCTTTTTTCGCGCACCTTGAAGTGTCATGCCGCGCTCTTTGACTAGGTGATAAATCAGTCTGATTGTCTCCACATCCTCATCGCGATAGTGTCGCACACCTCTAGCATTAGTCTTGGGCTTGATTTGCGGAAACTCCTTTTCCCAATAGCGCAGCGTAGATTGCTGCACATTCAGTTCGTCGGCTACCTCAGCAATCGTGCGATAGAGCCTAAGATTCTTTGTCGTTTTAACAGGACTCATGGCTTTATGTTTTAGTCAAGTACTTTACCGTGCGTATTTGCCAGCTGAATCATCTTATCATAATCATCAGCACTCAAATCCATGAAATAGTAGTTTACCGGGTTTACATGCTTACCTCTATAGAGCACCTCATAGTGTAAGTGTGGGCCGGTACTTTTACCCGTGCTTCCCACGCCGCCAATCACCTCTCCGCGTACTACTTTACGCCCGGGTTTTACATCAATTTTGCTCATGTGAGCATATTTGGTTACATAACCAAAACCATGATCAATTTCTACAAGGTTGCCATATTCTTTCTCCCATCCGGCTTTTGTCACCACACCATCCCCGGTTGCATAGATCTCAGTGCCCGGGCTAGCCGAGAAGTCCATCCCTGCATGAAACTTAGGTGTACCATATATAGGGTCTATACGCATACCGTAGCCCGAGGCCGTTTTCTTAAGGTCTTTATTGGATACAGGCTGAATGGCAGGCATCGACTTCAACATCTGGTCGTTGTTCTTCATCATGTCGATCACATCGTCAAACGAGTTCGACTGGATGTATAGTTGTTTGTTGAGAAGGTCCATCTTCTGCGTGGTGTTGATCACCAATTCCGAGTTGGCCATGCTTGATAGCCCTTCGTAGCGGTTGGTACCCCCATATCCGGCTGTGCGGATGGCAGGAGAAATAGGTTCGGCTTGGAAGATGAAGCGATAGAGGTTGTCGTCTCTCAACTGAATATCTTCCAGCACTTCGAGTGCTTGGTCAAGACGTCTGGAGAGTACATTATATTGGGCAAGAATGCGGCTGTTTTCAATGCGAAGCTCCTTTTCGGAGGGCGATCCAAAGATAAAGAAGAAGATTAAAAAGCTACCTGCTCCCAATCCCATCCCAAACAGCAATTGTTTCACAACATTGAAAATACGCTGGCGTACGGTGAGGTAAACTCTGTCGTAGGTCTCTGTGCGTGGGTTGTATACATAGTAAACTTTGCGCATCTTAGGAATTATTTCGGATAATGATAAGGCAAAAGTAGTAAAAACGAGCTATCTTTGCACAGTTTTTTCAAGAATATTAACCTCAACAATAGATATATACGTTATGTTGACTGCAAAAGAAATCAGAGATTCATTTAAGAATTTCTTTGAATCGAAAGGGCATCAAATTGTTCCTTCGGCTCCGATGGTGATTAAAGATGATCCAACCTTGATGTTTACCAACGCAGGTATGAATCAGTTTAAAGATATTATTCTGGGCAATCAGCCTATCAAATTTGCCCGCATAGCCGATTCACAAAAGTGTCTTCGTGTGAGCGGCAAACACAACGATTTGGAAGAGGTAGGACACGATACATACCACCACACTATGTTCGAAATGCTTGGCAACTGGTCGTTTGGCGACTACTTCAAGCAAGAAGCTATAGACTGGGCATGGGAGTATCTTGTAGATGTTCTTAAACTAGATCCTAAGCGTATGTACGCTACTGTGTTCGAAGGTAGCCCTGAAGAAGGTTTGCAGCGCGACGACGAAGCAGCCGCAATCTGGGAAAAACATCTTCCTGTTGACCACATTATTAATGGCAACAAGAAAGATAACTTCTGGGAAATGGGTGATACAGGTCCATGTGGTCCTTGTTCGGAGATTCACATCGACCTTCGTTCGGACGAAGAGCGTGCGGCTGTTCCTGGACGCGACTTAGTGAACCACGATCATCCACAAGTAATCGAAATATGGAACCTTGTGTTCATGCAATACAATCGCAAAGCAGATGGTAGCCTTGAGCCACTTCCTGCAAAAGTAATCGATACCGGTATGGGCTTCGAACGCTTGTGTATGGCTTTGCAAGGAAAAACCTCTAACTACGACACTGATGTGTTCCAACCTATGTTGAAAGCTATCGCTAAGATGGCCGGAACAGAATATGGCAAGGATCTACAGCAAGACATCGCTATGCGTGTGATTGCCGACCACATCCGTACCATTGCATTCTCTATCACCGATGGTCAGTTGCCATCTAATGCTAAGGCGGGTTATGTGATTCGTCGTATCTTGCGTCGTGCAGTGCGTTATGGTTACACTTTCTTGGGCCAGAAGCATGCATTTATCTACAAGTTGATTCCTGTATTGATCGACAGCATGGGCGAAGCTTACCCTGAATTGGTGGCTCAACAAGGCTTGATCGAGAAAGTTATTAAGGAAGAAGAAGAATCATTCCTTCGTACACTTGAAACAGGTATCCGTTTGCTCGATAAGACAATGGCTGATACTAAGGCGGCAGGTAAGACTGAAATTACCGGTAAAGATGCCTTTACACTTTACGATACATTTGGTTTCCCTCTCGACCTTACTGAATTGATTCTCCGCGAGAACAATATGACAGTAAACCTAGACGAGTTTACAGCCGAAATGGAACAACAAAAACAACGTGCTCGTAACGCTGCAGCAGTTGAAACTGGCGACTGGATTACCTTGAAAGAGGGTACTACAGAATTTGTAGGCTACGATTATACAGAATATGAAGTTTCTATCTTGCGCTACCGCCAAGTGAAACAAAAAAATAATACTTACTACCAATTGGTGCTCGACTATACTCCTTTCTATGCAGAGAGTGGTGGTCAGGTTGGTGATACAGGTGTGTTGGTTAGCGAATTCGAAACTATTGAAATTATCGATACGAAGAAAGAAAACAACCTTCCTGTGCACATTGCTAAGAAGTTGCCAGCGCATCTAGATGCACCAATGATGGCTTGTGTAGACCTAGACAAACGTCTAGCTTGCGCGGCCAACCACACTGCAACTCACTTGCTAGACAACGCACTTCGCGAAGTTCTAGGCGAGCATGTAGAGCAAAAAGGTTCGTTAGTAGGTCCTGATTCATTGCGTTTCGACTTCTCGCACTTCCAAAAAGTAACTGCCGAGGAACTTCGTCAAGTAGAGCACTTGGTAAACGAAAAAATTCGCGAAAACATCGCTCTACAAGAGTATCGCAGTATTCCTATTGCAGACGCTAAGGAGCTAGGCGCTATTGCTTTGTTTGGTGAGAAGTATGGCGACGAAGTACGTGTTATTCAATTCGGTAAATCTATCGAGTTCTGTGGTGGTACTCATGCTGCTGCTACCGGTTGCATCGGTATGTTGAAGATTGTTTCTGAAAGCTCTGTAGCTGCTGGTGTTCGCCGTATCGAGGCATTCACAGGCGAACGTGTAGAGAATATGATAGATGCAGTTCAAGACACCTTGACTGATCTTAAAGCTTTGTTCAACAATGTTCCCGATCTTGGTGTGGCTATTCGTAAGTTCATCGAAGAGAATGCAGGTTTGAAGAAGCAAGTAGAAGACTTTATGAAAGAAAAAGAAGCTTCTGTAAAGCAACGTCTGCTAAGCACTATCCAAGAAATCAACGGTGTAAAGGTGATCAAGTTTGTGGCTCCTATGCCTGCCGAAGTAGTGAAGAATATTGCCTTCCAGCTTCGTGGCGAAATCACTGAGAACTTCTTCTTTGTGGCGGGTACAGAAGATCAAGGTAAGCCAATGTTGACAGTGATGATCAGCGACAACCTTGTAGCTGGTGGCTTGAAAGCCGGTAACCTAGTGAAAGAAGCAGCTAAGTTGATTCAAGGTGGTGGCGGTGGCCAACCTCACTTCGCAACTGCCGGTGGTAAAAACCCAGCAGGTTTGAATGATGCTGTAGAGAAAGTAATCGAATTGGCAGGCTTGTAATAAGCACTCCAATAAGAGATATATAGAAAAACGGCTACTGTACTTTAAATAGTGCGGTAGCCGTTTCTCTTTATGTGTTCACTTACTCTAATTGTTCCTTCGGATAATTTACCAAATAGAGCGTGCCGGTGGCGCGTGTAAAAGCTGTATAGAGCCATCTGAAATAGTCGGGTGTAAGATACTCCTCCGATAGATAGCCTTGGTCTAAGAAGACATTCTTCCATTGCCCACCTTGCGCTTTATGGCAGGTCACGGCATAAGCATATTTCACCTGAAGAGCATTATAGTAAATGTCCTCTTTCATCTTTTTCATGCGATCGCGTTTTAGCGGAATATCTGCATAATCTTCAAGAATAGCGTGAAACAGCTTGTCCGAAGCGTCGCGGGGGAGGGCAGGCGCCTCGCTGTGCAGCGTGTCGAGCAGCAGGGTTGCATCTAGCTCTAAATCATCATAGTTGGGGAAGGAGAGTGTTACATCTGTAAATCGGAAGCCGTACATCTCTCGGGTGCGTCGCACGCGACGAACCACACACACCTCGCCATTGGCTATAAAGTCAATCTCCTTCTGTCCTGCTGTCCAGAAATAGTTGTTTTTGGCCACCATCAGCCAGTCGCCCGTGTTCAGTTCATCTTCGCGGTAGAGAATCTGGTTTCGTATCCCCTGATTGTAAATATTGGCACGCTTATTAGATCGACACACCACTATCGTGTCATCTAGCCCGTCGTGGGTGTAACAAGAATTCAACGTATCTATTAATTCTTCTCCGGGTAATGCCTTTATGTCGGCAAACCCATTTACCTTTATCTTGGGTAGCGCAAAGCAGTCTTCTTCGGCCAGCATGCGTCGTAGATTTGTGGCATTCCATAAGATGCCCGAACCCTCATTTTGGCGTACCACTTGCGTGAGCTCCGTTTCCCATACGGTGAGGCCATATCCACGTAGCGCATCAGGGAATAGTGCTGGGCTCAACTCTTCACCCACCGGCGGTAGCTGTGCTGTATCGCCCATCAGAAGCAGTCGGCAACCTTGGCCTGCATAGACAAACTGAATCAAATCGTCAAGTAGACGGCCTGTGCCAAACATGCTGCCCGATAGCCCCTCGTTTGAGATCATCGAAGCCTCGTCTACAATATATAATGTATGCGATGTTAGGTTGTCGTTCAACGAGAAATTGCTCGTTTCGTTGGAGAACGATTTTTGGCGATAAATGCGTTTGTGGATAGTGAAAGCCGGATGGCCGGCATAGGCCGAAAACACCTTTGCCGCGCGGCCTGTAGGTGCCAACAGCACAGACTTTTGCTTCAGCTTATCCATCGTTTTGACAAGTGCCCCCACCAATGAAGTTTTACCCGTTCCGGCATATCCTCTCAGCACAAATATTCCGTTCAAATCTTTTGAGAGCAAAAAATCTGACAAGTACTTCACAGCTATTTCTTGTTCAAGAGTTGGCTGATAGGAGAAATTTTCCTTAATTTGTTGTTCTAAATAGTTATTTATCACTTTATGGGGCTAAAAAAGTCCGTTGAACTATCTTGTTATTAGATTAATTTATTCTATTTTTGCGATGCGAATATAATAACTAAAAAAACATATTTATCATGAAAACTGTATTTAATATCATTTTGGTCTGCTGTATTGGAGCATTACTATGGATTTGCTTCAATAGCATCATGACTCCTATCCGCTTCGATAACGAAAAAGCTATTCGTGACCGTGCGGTAATTGCTCGTCTGCTAGATATTCGTAAAGCACAAGCAGAATACGCAAAACTAAACAACCTTCACTACACTGCAAGTTTTGATACATTGATTAACTTCGTGAAGACTGCGAAAATTCCTTTCGTATACAAAGCTGGTGAATTGAATGATAAGCAACTAGAAGATGGCTTGACTGAAAGAAAAGCTATGAACATCATCAACAAAGCTAAGAAGACTGGCAAATTTGATGAAGTTAAGAAATATGGTTTGGAAAACTTCGTACGCGACACTATGTGGGTAGCTGTATTGGATACTATTTATCCTAGAGGCTTCAACGCTGACTCATTGCGTTATGTGCCATTCGGTAGCGGTACTTCTTTCCAAATGGGTACAAAAAACGATACTCTACGTTCTGGTGCTCCTGTATATATGTATGAAGTGAAAACTCCATATACTGTGTATCTTAAAGGTCTAGACCAACAAGAAATCATCAACTTAGTTGATGTTCAAACTAAGCTTGATCGCTATCCTGGATTGATGATTGGTTCACTTGAAAGCTGGAACAGTGGTAGTGGTAACTGGGAATAATCATATCGATTTATCTAAATCGGAACAATACATTTTATCCATCCGCCTCTGCGCGGATGGATTTTCTTTTTCTATATATGACACTGTTTCGGAGCGAATTTTGGCCTTCGAAGAGTTGAAAGATCTTGACGAAAACCTGTCGTTGACGGCCAATCTGCGCGATGCTTTTAGACACAACGAGTTGCTCAACGCCCAGTATAAAAGTGTCAATATAGTGGTGGCCGGAAAGCGTTTTGCGCTTTTGCCAAAGGCGCTCTACAATGCCGAAGATGCGGAGACACTTTTCTACATCAACCAACCCCGGTTAGATAACGAGATTATTCTACAAACCTCCACTACTACCACCTCCGAGATTGTGTTTCTGTTTGCCATGGATAAGGCTGCCTATAGATTAATATTGGAACACTATCCTGCTGCAGAAATCCACTCACAACTTTGCCTGCTTCACAACTGTTTTAGTGCCACAACTCATAAGAAACACTCATCTAGAAGACTGTTTCTGTCATTTCGCACACATGCGATGGACGTTTTTGCCTACGACGAACGCGGCGACCTATTACTGCTCAATTCGTTTGCAGTGACACATCTACACGATACCATCTATTTCATTCTTTATCTTTGGAAGCTACTCGAGTTCGATCAAGAAGAAGATGTATTGATGCTCTATGGCATCATAGAAGAGCGGGAACAACTGCTGACAGTGTTAAAAAACTACATTCAGCAGATTTCTTTTATGGTTCCCGAAACCAATTTGGACTTTAAAGCTTTAATATAAGTATGAGAGTTATTAGCGGAATATATAAGCGCAGACGGTTTGATGTGCCGCGCTCCTTTAAGGCGCGCCCTACCACCGATTTTGCCAAGGAAAACCTATTCAACGTCTTAGTCAATAACTATATTGATTTCGAAGACGGAGTAAAAGCACTCGACCTATTTGCAGGAACGGGTAGTATCAGTATAGAGTTGGTCTCTAGAGGATGCGACCAAGTGGTGAGTGTCGAAAAAGATCGTGCTCACTATCGATTTATCTGTAAGATAATGGAAGAGGTCAAAACCGATCGCTGTCTACCTATCTGTGCCGATGTTTTTAGATACATACAGGGCGGAAGTGGTAGTTATGATTTTATTTTTGCCGATCCTCCTTACGAGCTGAAAGGCTTGGCTACAATTCCCGATCTTATCTTCGAAAACAATCTTCTTAACGAAGATGGATTGCTAGTTTTAGAACATGGCAAGCAAGATAACTTCGAATCGCATCCTCGATTTTTAGAGCGTCGCGTATATGGAAGTGTCAACTTTTCGTTCTTTAAATAGAGCAGTTTAAAGGCATTTGCTGGCAACAGCTATCCACCGTGGTGAGTAGCGCTACTCACCGGGCTGACCACAGCTAGCCACCACGGTGGATAGCTGTGGTCAGCTTTTTGTTTATATATGCCTATAATAGTGGTGCCAATAGTTTGAGTACTGCTTCGCTTACTTTGTAAGTCCAATGTCTTTGTTTCCAGTGTTTTAAGTATATTCTAGAACACTCTTTTTGGTCGCTCAAGAAGATCTCCTTCATGCGCAAAGCCGTTTCTTTATCATACATGAAAGCGTTCACCTCGAAGTTCTGTTCAAAGCTGCGAAAGTCTAGGTTGGTAGAACCTACCGTTGAGAGCGTATCGTCCGAAACCATCAGTTTGGAATGAAGAAATCCTTTGCGGTAAAAATATACCTTTACACCTGCTCTCAAAAGATCGCCTATATACGAGCATGACGCTGCTTGTGTGATTCGGTTGTCTCCCCTTAGCGGAAGCATCAATCGTATATCAACTCCTGCTAGTGCAGCTGTTTGCAAGGCCTCCAGAATAGTTTCGGTAGGTAGAAAATAGGGCGTCTGCATGTAGAAATATTTTCTCGATTTCGAAATAGCCATCACTAGTCCCTGCATGATTTCGCACCATGGTCCCACAGGTTCGCTTGTTACCACCTGCGCAGTAGCCTCGCCATAGTTGCCTAGCTTTGGAAAATAGTGAGAGGAGGTGATCAGCGTGCGTTCCACAAAATACCAATCTACAAGAAACACTGTCTGTAGACCGTGCACCGCTTTCCCCCTTATCTGTAAATGAGTGTCGCGCCACACTCCCCAAGATACGCCTTTTAGGTAACGATTGGCAATATTCATCCCACCAATAAAGCCTAATTCACCATCAATCACCACAATCTTGCGGTGGTTTCGGTAATTCACCCTACTTGTAAAGCGTGGGTAGCGCACTTTAAGAAAACTGCGTACCTCTATGCCCGATTTGAGCATTTCATCGAAGAAAGCATTGGGCACACTCCAGCAGCCCACATCGTCGTAGATCACTCGAACCTCTACTCCTTGTTTGGCCTTGTCTATCAACACATCTCTTATCAATCGTCCGATGGGGTCATCTTCGAAAATATAGAACTCCAAATGGATATGCTTTTCGGCTTTCGATAGAGCGCGAATCAGTGCGCCCATCATGGAATAACCATCGGTGAAGATATCAATCTTGTTTCCCTCGTAAGGAAAAGCTTGATTGGCCGATTTAAAGAATTCGCTTAGTCGTCGTTCCTCATCATTCACTTTTACGGTGGTTTGAGCAAGGTACTCAGCGCGAGGTTTTTTAAGTAGAGAGTTGAGGCTCTTTTTGTTGATGATACGTTCTCTTCTTTGGTTGCGACCAAAAAGTATATAGAACAATATGCCTAGAATAGGAAGAAAGGTAAGTACTAGTATCCAAGCAATGGTTTTGACAGGATTGCGGTTGTTCATGATGACTTTAATAATCATCGTACTAACTACAACAAAATACACGACATCGTAGATGATGCGTGCTGTTGGATGCATAAGCATACCCCAGTCTATCATATAGATAATGATTTAAGATAGCATTCTGGCTCTGAAGTTGATGCTTCATGCTATGAAGTAAAGAAACAAAAAAGTTCTTAATAGTGTTAACACTATTAAGAACTTTTAATCATTGTATTGCTTCTAGTTAGAAACGTGGGCGTCCTCCAGGAGGTGGGCCACTATGTCCGCCTGGGCCAAAGCCACGGCCGCTACTCTGCATCTTATCGCGTGCTGACTTACTTCCAAAAATGTTGAGACGGTAGATAAAGTGCACCAGTAGATAGCTATTTACACCATTGTACTCCGATACCGATCGCATACTAGCTGATAACGAACGACTGATGTTGCTCTGTTGTCTAAGTATATCATAGTACTCCACACTTACTGTAGCGGCGCCCTTAAGGAATGTCTGTGCAATCTGTGCATTCCATATCACCTCGTTGCGGTTGATGCTAGTGTCGCGATAACCGCGGCGACTTTGGTTGATGATATTGGTAGCAATAGTCATATTCCAAGGCATTGTGAAGTTTACATTACCACCATACGAGAAGGTATAGGGTTGTTGATTTATATCCGGTTGCAACTCATTTTTTTCGAATGCATAGTTGATAGAACCATTTATTCCCACCTCTATCCAATCGTTGCGATAGGCTGCGTTAACACGCTCCATCAAAGATAGCTCAGTGGTAGTATTCTTATCGTTCATGCGTTGTTCCTGATTATAGAGGAACGCCACATTGTTGTTGTAGTTCACGCGCGAGAAACTGTTGATCGTGAACTTCTTGTTTTTGAGTGCCGTATTGAAACCAAATAGACCGAACACACTCCAGTTGCCATTGATGTTGTGAGGTTGCGATATTGTTCCCCCCGTCTCAGTGTTATACTCTGTGGCGTTGGCAATAGCGTTTTGTGTCATCTGGAAGTTAGCGTGCGTCATTATGCCTCGCTGCTTTTCTGCATTGTAGGTATTGTAGAACATGCGTAGGTTGTGACGGAAAGCAGGTTTCAAGCCGGGGTTACCCATCGTGATAGCAAGTGGATTCGAGTTGTCTACGATAGGCAGCAAATTCTCCATGCTTGGTTGGATGTTGTTACCACGATAAGTGAAGCGCAATTGGCTCACCTTAGAGAAACGATATCTAAAGTCGATATTAGGTGCAAAATTGAATACATTGCGGGTGGTGTCAATCATGTAAGCGTCTCTTTTATAAGAAAGCTTAGTGTGCTGAGGTTGGAAAGATAACCCTGCAGACAGTTGATAAGACTCCCTAATTAGGCGTATACCTGCCGTAATGTCGTGGTTGAAATACTTATAGTTAGCATCCTTGCTCAAACTGTCTACCAAGTTCGATTGATACCCATCGGGTAGAGGAGCCTGGATGTTCCAGTCGTCGCCATAAGGAAGCATGTTGTAAGTACGTCTGTCGCTATCACTATATTTATATTGGAAGTTGTAGCTAAACTGTAGGAACGTATTCTTTGCAATTGGTTCGCTGTAGGTCAATTGTGCACTATAACTATAGTTGTTAGTAGGCATATTGATGTACTGATTACGGTAGAGGATAGAGTCGCCCCCCATATAGTTTAGCAACTGATAATAGCGTGTCTCCTGTTGTGTGAACTGTTCGTTGGCATTATCAGTATACCCAAACTGTCCGCGGAACGTTATGTTGCGCCCCATGCTATTTAGCTTTCTGTTGGCCTGCAATCTAACGTTTGTACTAAGGCTGTGCGACTTTCTATAGCTATCGCTATTTGTAGCATTCACACGTATATCAGCCAATGGGTCGTCCATTGCTATATTGCCAAAGTCAAGATAGTTGTTAGGGTTCGATACAATATTGTAAGGGTCGCTGTCAAAAGTACCTGATACAGATAGTGAACTATTTCTGCCACGGTTATAAGAAACTTCGGGGCGGAAGATGATGTTGGTCATTGTATCTGGTTTCCACTCCAATCTAAAATCAGCGTTCAGATCAAGTGTTTTATTGCGGTTGATGCTATTAGAATTAGAGAAAGAACTACCCGATTGCAGGAATCTTTCCGAAGAATTGACACTTTGAATATCAGCATCCTTATAGTTATAGCGAGCACTACCGCCTGTTTCCAACTTAGGTTTCTCTGTAGCAAAGTTGATACCGATGGTTTTAGTGGCGTTCAATCCATTGTTTTGTCGCCAGCGAGGGCCACCACCACCGCCCGAGAAGCCTTGGTCGTTCACGTTGTTGGCACCAGCGATAAAAGAGATCTGTGTTCCGTCTTCAAAACGATTCAGAGTGATATTCTCGGAATAGCGCTTTTCAGTACCATAAGATAAGTCGGCATTACCAAACCATCCTTGGTTCATACCCTTCTTTACCTTTAAGTCAAGAACCGTTTCCTCCTCTCCATCATCTATCCCTGTGATGCGGGCCATATCCGACTTCTTGTCGTATGTCTTCAACTTCTCGATCATGCTAACAGGAAGATTCTTGAGTCCAGTTTTTACGTCGCCACCAAAGAACTCTTTTCCTTCTACCATGATTTTAGTAATCTCTTTACCGTTGATTTTGATATTACCATCATCGTCAATCTCTGCACCCGGCAGCTTCTTTACAAGTTCTTCGAGCATAGCACCCTCGGGTGTGCGATAGGCCGATGTATTAAACATGATTGTATCTTCTACAATGCTCACTTGGGGCGCCTCGGCTGTTACCACCGCTTCGCTAAGCATCACTGCATCTGTACCTAAAGATATAGTTCCTACATTCTTTTCGGGTGTCTTGTCTGTCAATGTTAGTGGCATATCGCTGGTGTGATAGCCAATAAATGACACCCTCAACAAGTATTTACCCGCTTTTACCTTTGGAAGCGTAAAATAACCGCTAGTATTGGTGATGATACCTGCTGCTTGAGCGCTGTCGGGCATAGCAAGTAGCTGAATTGTAGCCATCTCTACTGGCTCTTTGGTGTCGTTGTCAATCACCCTCCCGCTGACGCTAATCGTCTTGTTCTGAGCGAAGGTAGCCACAGTGCAAACAGTGAGAAGCACAAGGCTGAGTAGGAACTTCTTCATTAATTTTAAGTGCAAATATTGTTTCTAATTGTCTATATGACATCTAAAAACACAAAAGGTTTAATGGGGTTGAAATTATCTTTTAAACATTGAATCGACTTGGGCCTTTTTTAGGCCAAATTCAAGGCAAAGCACATTTACCACGAGGAAAGTAAGAAATGATGAACTGTCCACAGTCACGATATCGCCTACAGCTACTTTATAGAGCATAGTAGCAAATACAATAAATACAGTCAAGAAGATGGCATTGCGTGTAGCTTTGTTGCGAATCTCGGTGGTAGCAGCTGTCTCCTTTTTTTTGTAGGCAAATAAGATAAACAGTGCTCCTATCATCATCATTAGCTTGATGCACTCTTTATAGAAAAGAAGGTTGGCGTCGTTAATCCAACCGATCATGACCAAAATGAAAGGTGAAAACAGTGATAATACTAGAATGATGTAGCCCAATGGGCGACAATAAACGGGGAATAATGGTTTCATAGTTTGCTATTTTAAAAGCAACAAAAGTAAGCAAAATCATAGAATTGTAGTACTTTTGTCCTGCAAAAGCACTATGATTATGAAGCAACAAGATGTAATTCTCTGCAATGACCTGACAACAGAACTAGCCGCTGCCCTACAAGGCAGTAGCTACGATAAGATATTTCTCTTAACAGATGCACATACACATCAGTTATGCCGACCTTTGTTGAAAGATGTTTCCGTTATTGTTTCCGCTGTTGAGATAATAATTAAAGCCGATGATATAAATAAGACGTTAGACTCTTTGGCGGATGTCTGGATGTCGCTAAGTCGTATGGGTGCCACTCGTCACTCGCTACTCATAAATCTTGGTGGTGGCATGGTGACCGATCTTGGTGGCTTTGCAGCAGCCACTTTTAAACGTGGCATAGACTATATTAATATCCCTACTACCTTGCTGGCTATGGTCGATGCCGCTGTAGGTGGTAAAACAGGTATCAACTTCAACGGGCTGAAGAACGAAGTTGGCGCTTTTGCTCCCGCTATGAGTGTGTGGTTGGAAACAGAGTTTCTACGTACACTGGATCGCGAAAACTTCTTTTCCGGCTACGCCGAGATGTTGAAACACGGTTTGATAAGTAATAAAGAACATTGGGTAGAACTGTTGCAGTTTGATACTCACCAAATAGATTATGCTCGTCTTAAAACGATGGTGGGTACATCGGTATCCGTAAAAGAGCAGATTGTAATCGAAGATCCTAAGGAGCACGGTATTCGCAAAGCACTAAACCTAGGCCATACTGTGGGACATGCCTTTGAAAGCCTAGCTTTAGCACAAAATCGACCTGTGCTTCATGGCTATGCGGTAGCGTGGGGTATGGTATGCGAACTCTATCTGTCGCACATCAAGTCGGGCTTTCCAAAAGATAAAATGCGTCAGACCATTCAGTTTATCAAAGACAACTACGGTGTTTTCACCTTTGATTGCAAAAACTACGAACAGTTATACGAGCTGATGTTGCACGACAAAAAGAATTGTGCTGAAACCATCAACTTCACGCTATTAAAAGATATTGGTGAGATTTGCATCGATCAGACTGCCGATAAAGAGACCATTTTCGAAATGCTAGATTTCTATCGCGAATGTATGGGGTGCTAGTTACCATAATGTTAGAAAGCTCAAAAAAACAATGCGGTTTATTGCAAAAGTGAAATAATTGCCTACCTTTGCAACCGCAATTCGGGATGTAGCTCAGCCCGGTAGAGTACGCGTCTGGGGGGCGTGTGGTCGCAAGTTCGAATCTTGTCATCCCGACTACCGAGTATCAAGCACTTACAGTTTATTCTGTAGGTGCTTTTTTTTGTGCGTGACGGATTCGTGACGGATTTGACGGCTCACCCGATAAACCATGGGGACTAGGCATATAACTTTGTAAGTCTAAACAGGAAGAACTTTACATCAATAACTCCT
>CAMTOQ010000044.1 GCA_947074205.1 uncultured Bacteroides sp.
GTAACACTTGAGGCACATATAGGCTATACCTCTTATTATATGCGGGCGCGCGAAGGGGAGAATTTGGAGAAAGGGAGAATTGAAACAACTGACTTAATAATTCAAACTTTCTCACCCTATTGAGAACATCTTCTCAAAGGCGTGAGAATGGTGAAACAAATAGGCAGCATGGCATTAAATGCAGCAGGAGTGCTCGGTATAAAACTAAGAAGCGCTAGCCACCGAGTAACACATTACGACTCGGAGACTAGCACTTAATATACAGCATGCTATAGCGTATTATCTATTTTCAACACTTCTCATCTGCTCAAAGTAAGCGTCGAGCAGTTTACGGGCAACGACAAAGGAAGTCTGATTACGTTGCAATACTTGCTGTTCCATATCGGGCAGCAAACCTTCGATCAAAGGATTATTATAGAAACTTTCGCGCAATTGATCGTTAATACTTTCATACATCCAGTATTTACTTTGCTGGTTACGTCGAAGCTCAAAGTAGCCATTACCTTTTACAAATTCTATATATCGATAAATCATATCCCAAATCTCCTTGACTCCTATATTATAAAAGCCAGAGTAAGTCAAGACTTGAGGAGTCCAACCCGATTCGGGAGCCGGAAAAAGATGGAGTGCATTACTAAATTGAGCAGCAGCCAACTTAGCTTTATCAATATTACTACCATCGGCCTTATTGATCACAATGCCATCGGCCATTTCCATTATACCACGTTTAATGCCTTGCAGCTCATCACCCGTTCCGGCCAATTGAATCAATAGAAAAAAGTCAACCATAGAGTGCACAGCTGTTTCGCTCTGCCCTACCCCCACAGTCTCCACAAAGATCTTATCAAATCCGGCCGCTTCGCAAAGAATAATCGTTTCTCGAGTTTTACGAGCCACTCCACCAAGCGAGCCCGCCGATGGACTGGGACGTATAAACGAATCGGGATGCACCGAAAGCTGTTCCATACGTGTTTTATCCCCCAGAATACTCCCCTTGCTACGCTCGCTACTTGGATCGATAGCTAGTACAGCAAGTTTCCCTGCTGAACGTTCTAGTATATGAAGTCCAAATACATCAATAGAGGTACTCTTACCTGCACCAGGCACACCACTAATCCCCACTCGAACAGAGTTGCCCGAATAGGGCAAACACTTCTCTATCACCTCCTGCGCTACCTGTTGATGATCTTGTCGCATACTCTCTACTAGCGTGACCGCTTGGCTCAGCATAGTAATATCACCCTTCAAAATACCCTCCACATAGTCGGATACAGGACGTAGAGTTTTGCGCGGTATACGCTTAAAATATGGATTAACAGAAGCGGGCTGTTCAATACCTGCATTCACAGTTAAACCTTTATATTGGTCGTGATTTTCTGGATGGTTCATATGGATAAGGTTTTAAAATAGAGTTATCTTTTAATGTCAATTATCACTTTAGACTGATTAGGGTCATTGGTGATCATCAGTACCTTGAGTCGTTGCTTATTATTCTGAAGATCTTTCTTGCGAACTGTAACCTTCAAGATAGTGCTCTCACCAGGATAAAGAGTCGATTTCTTTAAAGCGACTCCCACAGCCGAACTAAACACCTGCAGTTTACCGATTACCAATGGCGATTTACCCGTATTGGTGATACGGATATTTTGCGAAGCCGACTTCTTTTTAGCCAACCGACTCGCAAAATCGAGTTTTGTAGTCGACAAAGAGATAGAAGGAGCAGAGAGGCGTTGGCCCGCGCTCAGCTCAGTAGCCTCGGGCAGCAATATAACAGATAGTGGCAACTCGTTCTCGCTACTTACTTTATCGCCGGTAAAACGAGATAGATAAACAGAAGTTTGTGTCAATCCCAGTTCGTTCAGTTTCTCGGTATCTAGGGTAAGCTTGATCTCACCCCTCTGGCCCTTCTGCAAAACGTTAGCACTTCGCTCCATCTTGATATAACTAGGCAAGTGCATCAATACAGGTTCGTAGGGACGATCAGACTGATTGACCACACTAACAGTCAATGTAGGTTGGTCGCCAATATAAGAATCGGGGAAATCAAAGTAAGTCGTATCAATACGAATATCGCCAATGACATGAGGATGCGAGCGAGAAAAGTCGGTTATCTGCTGCACCACCTCACCCGAGAATTTCAAGTAAACCAGTGCAGGATCGGCATTGCTATAGATGCCTATAGATTTTTCGAAACGTCCTAAAGACTCCGCATCAAAGCTTACACTAATTCGTCCTTTTTCTCCAGGAGCAATAGGCGCATTAGGCCATTTGGCATCACTACAAGCACAAGAGGTAGTTACGTTCGAGATAATAAGAGGCTGATCTCCTGTATTGGTAATAATGTAATCGGCAGTAACCGGCTGCTTCCATTGAATCTGTCCGAAATTGTGGTTGTTTGTATTAGAAGTGACACGCGATTGAGCCGTAGCTGTGAGTGTCAATGCAAAAGCTATTGATAATGTGCTGAGAATACGCTTCATTAAATTGTTGATATTAGAATAATTGATAGCCACAAAAATAATCGTTTTATATGAGAATGCGACTGATTGCAGTCCACAAATAAGGCGGTTTTATTCTACATTAACCGTAAAAGACGCAGTTAAAAGCAAGACGAAGTAATATGGAAATACCTTAAACAAAAAAAACGCCCTCTGCAGAGCAGAAGACGTTTCTTAGAAATATGGTTAAACGCTACGCGTTATTTCTTTACCGGAGAGTTTTCCAAAGTAGCCACTAGGAAGTCGTAGAACTTCTGAACTGTTGGAATCAATGCACGCTCATCGGGCGAGTGAGGTGAACGAAGTGTTGGTCCGAACGAAATCATATCCAAGCCTGGTTGAGAAGCACCGATAATGCCACACTCCAAACCTGCGTGAATAACCTTTACCAAAGGTTCTTTGCCAAATTGAGCCTTATACGAAGCCTTCATTGCGTGAAGAATTGGAGACTCCACATCGGGTTGCCAGCCAGAGTAAGAACCGCTAAGTTCCACCTTCATACCAGCCATTGCGAAGCAACACTCAAGACTAGTTACAATATACTCCTTCATGCTATCGCTAGAGCTACGCGCTAGAATCTTAATATCAGCTTTACCACCACCAATAGTAATGATAGCCAAGTTTGATGAAGTTTCAACAGTATCAGGGATAGTAGGGATCATACGCACCACACCGTTTTGACAAGCAAAAATAGCGTCTACTAGGTTATCTTGAATCTCTTCTGGAACGATACCTTTAGGCAATTCCACACGAGAAGCAGTAAAACTGATTGGAGTTTCGATTGCTTTGAACTCTTCGTTGAAAAGATCTTCGCAATACTTCACCAATTCGATCAGTTCAGACTCGTTTTTGGCAGGGATAGTAATGATAGCCGATGCTTCGCGAGGAATAGCGTTGCGCATATTGCCACCTGCCCAGCTAGCTAGACGAGCTTCGTAAGATACGATAGCCTCACGCACAAAGCGTACTAAAAGCTTATTGGCATTGGCACGACCTTCGCTAATTTCTAGACCAGAGTGGCCGCCACGAAGACCTTTCAAAGTAACCTCGATAGCCACATCAGTAGCCTCTGGTTCTACCTCCTTATACTCCAATGATGCAGTAACATCTTCGCCACCGGCACAACCAATATAAAGTTCACCTTCATCTTCCGAGTCGAGGTTAAGAAGAATTTCCCCGTTCAATTCGCCTGGTTTCAAACCAAACGCACCAAACATGCCTGTCTCTTCATCGCTTGTAATCAAAGCTTCCAAAGGACCATGTTTAAGAGTATTATCTTCGAGCACCGCCATGATAGCCGCCACACCTAGACCATTGTCAGCACCAAGTGTAGTGCCTTTAGCTCTAAGCCATTCGCCATCCACATAAGTCTCGATAGGATCTTTCGTAAAATCGTGTACAGTATCATTGTTCTTCTGAGGAACCATATCCATGTGTGCTTGTAGTATCACACCTTTGCGATCTTCCATACCAGCCGTAGCAGGTTTGCGGATAATTACATTGCCCGCCTCATCGACAATCGTTTCAAGGCCAAGCCCTTTGCCGAAGCTCACTAAAAATTCAGTAACTTTTTCCATGTGACCCGAAGGACGTGGAATTTGGGTGAGTTGATAGAAGTGCTTCCACACATTTTGTGGAGCCAGATCGAGAATCGTACTCATGGTTTACAATTTGTTAGATTTTTATTCTTTTTTGCGGCTAGCAAGCGTCAACGACATCCAGCCATATATACCCAACAAAACTACTAAAAAGGTTTGAATTCCGTGCACAATAAGGGCGAATATTCCGGCATTGGTAGCACTTACCCCATAGAGCATCATCATGGTGATAACAGCAAAATGCCAAGGGCCTGCCCCGTTAGGAGTAGGTACCACCACAGCAAATGTGCCTGCAGCAAACATCAGCAGTGCAGCTAGCGATCCTAAATCTCGAGTAAAATCAAAGCAGAAAAAAGTGAGATAAAAATGAAGATAATAAGAAGCCCAGATAGCAATGGTGTAGAAAACAAATAACGGCATATTCTTAACCCCCCGTAACGACAGTATTCCCTCCCATACTCCTAGCAACAAGCCTTTTACTTTATCGTAGAGTGAGAGTGCCCTAATCATACGGTAACAAATATACCCTGCTCCTACAATACAAAGCAGTATGACATAAAACCATTCGGTGGTAAATAGGTGACCCAAAGAGCTAAACTTAGTGCCTGTCTCGCGGAAGAAAGAGAGACAAACTGGCATCTGGGTAAAAAAAGCTAATGCGGTGATAAAGGCGATACAGATACTATCTACCATGCGCTCGGTAACTACTGTACCAAACGATTGAGCAAAAGGTATGTTATCATATTTTTTCAAGACTCCGCAACGCGACACATCGCCTATGCGAGGTATAATGAGGTTAGTAGCATAGGATATACAAACAGCATCAATACAGTCCCTATTACTTGGGTTAGCCCCTAAAGGCTCAAGAACCTGTTTCCATCGCCAGCCACGAAGCACATTGCTCAACACCCCAAAAAAGAGAGAATAAATCATCCAATCCCAACGTGTGCCATGCAACAATACATCTTCTGCTTTAGCAAAATCGAAATCGCGATAAACCCAAAACAGAACAAAGCCACCTAAAAAGAGGGGCAGCGACATCTTTAATGCCTTTTTTATCAGTTTATTCATTCCTAATTTGCCATTACTTCAATGAAAAGAACTACCTTTGTTCGATACAAATGTAAACATTTAGTTGGTAAATGAAATTAGTCAAGCCTAAAAAGTTTCTGGGACAGCACTTTCTAAAAGATTTGAAAGTGGCTCAGGATATTGCCGATTCGGTAGATACCTGTCCGTCCCTACCGATACTGGAAGTGGGCCCGGGAATGGGTGTGCTTACACAGTACTTATTGCCAAAAGGACGCGAATTGAAAGTAGTCGAGATTGACTATGAATCGGTGGCCTATTTGCGCGAGACCTATCCTTCGCTAGAAGACAATATTATTGAAGATGATTTCTTGAAGATGCACCTCGAACGTGTATTCGATGGGAAACCATTTGTGCTTACGGGCAACTACCCTTACAACATCTCAAGTCAAATCTTTTTCAAGATGCTAGACAACAAGGATCTTATACCTTGCTGTACCGGCATGATACAAAAAGAGGTAGCCGAACGTATTGCTGCCGGGCCAGGCAGTAAGACTTATGGTATCTTGAGTGTATTGATTCAGGCTTGGTACAGAGTGGAATACTTGTTCACTGTAAGCGAACATGTATTCAATCCACCCCCAAAAGTAAAAAGTGCCGTTATCAGAATGACGCGCAATGAAACTACTGACTTGGGCTGCAATCCAAAACTGTTTAAGCAAGTGGTGAAGACGACCTTTAACCAACGTCGCAAAACTTTGCGCAACTCTATCAAGCCTATTTTAGGCAAGGATTGTCCACTTACAGCCGACGAACTGTTCAACAAACGCCCTGAGCAACTCTCGGTACAGCAGTTCATCGACCTGACCAACCAAGTGGAAGAGGCTTTGAAAACAATGAATCCTCAAATACCAGGTGAGGCAAAATAAAATAAGATTCATTTTCGTATGGAGATGACTGAAGAATACATCAAACGAGTATCCGAACTTATCGACAAGAAGGATGGCGAACAGGTGAAGTCGATGCTAATCGACCTTCACCCTGCCGACATTGCAGAGCTCTGCGATGACTTGTCGGTAGATGATGCTCGTTTTGTCTATAGACTACTCGACAACGAACTCGCCGCCGACGTTCTGGTGGAGATGGACGAAGATCGACGTAAGTTGTTACTAGAAGCCTTGCCCTCGGAAACCATCGCCAAGCGTTTTGTAGACTATATGGATACCGATGATGCGGTAGACATCATGCGCGAGCTGGACGAAGAGAAGCAAGAAGAGATACTTTCGCACATCGAAGACATAGAGCAAGCAGGCGACATTGTCGACCTATTGAAATATGACGAAGACACGGCCGGTGGATTGATGGGTACCGAGATGGTAATCGTAAACGAAAACTGGAGTATGCCCGAGTGTCTCAAGGAGATGCGACAACAAGCCGAAGAGCTGGACGACATCTACTATGTATATGTAATAGATGACGATGAACGTCTTCGCGGCATCTTCCCGCTGAAAAAGATGATTACCTCTCCATCTGTTTCGAAAGTGAAACACGTGATGCAGAAGGAACCTATTTCTATACATGTTGACACTCCGCTAGACGAAGTAGCTCAAGTCATAGAAAAGTATGACCTTGTAGCCATACCGGTTATCGACAGTATTGGCCGACTAGTTGGACAAATCACCGTGGATGACGTGATGGACGAGATTCGCGAACAATCGGAACGCGACTATCAATTGGCTTCGGGTCTTTCGCAAGACGTCGAAACAGACGATAATGTCTTCAAACAAACTACAGCTCGCCTGCCATGGCTACTTATCGGTATGCTGGGCGGCATAGGCAACTCCATGATATTGGGAAACTTCGATGCAACCTTTGTGGCTCACCCTGAAATGGCACTCTATATCCCATTAATTGGGGGTACTGGGGGAAATGTAGGAACGCAGTCATCAGCTATCATCGTACAAGGTTTGGCCAATAGTTCACTAGATGATAGCGGTATCTTTAAACAAGTGGGCAAGGAATCGGTAGTTGCACTAATAAACGCCACTATTATATCTTTGCTGGTATACACCTATAATTTCCTTCGTTATGGACCTCAGGCCACTGTGACCTATTCAGTATCCATCAGCTTGTTTGCCGTAGTAATGTTTGCATCCATTTTCGGAACATTGGTTCCTATGACTTTAGAAAAACTCAAAATTGATCCTGCCATTGCAACCGGCCCCTTTATCTCAATCACCAATGATATTATAGGCATGATGCTTTACATGGGAATCACCGTACTTTTATCTTAAAAAAGATAATTTTCACAAAAAATTATGAAGTAATTAAATTATTTCATTTATTTGTAGCTAAATATGTTTATAAAAGGGATATAATTATCCGTTTTCTCTTAAAAAATGAATACAATGATGGACGCTCATGACTCTAGCCAACCATTGAACAATGAGAAGCTAGCAGAAGAAACAAAGGTAGCCGACGCTGTCGAGGAAACTGCGACAACTTCTGCTGAAGAAAAAAACGAAGAAACCACAATCGAATCTGACTCAAAACTGACAACTAGAGAAGAGGTTATTGCTGCATTGCAGAAACTTGCCGAAAATATTGAATCAATCAATAAGCAAGACTTGGATGCACTGAAGCAAGCATTCTACCGCATTCATAATGCACTGCTAGATGCAAAAAAGAAGACAGAAGCAACAGAAGAAGAAAATGAGAAGGAGGGTGAAAAACCTGTGGTCGAAGAGAAAACTGTAGAAGATCCACTGGAAGTGGAGTTCAAGCAGTTAATGGCATCTATCAAAGAGAAGAGAAATCACTTGATTGCGAATCAAGAAAAAGAGAAAGAAGACAATCTACAAATCAAACTTTCAATCATAGAAGAGCTGAGAGAATTGGTAGAATCGCCCGAGGATGCCAACAAATCTTATCAGGAATTCAAGAAACTGCAACAACAATGGAATGAAACTAAGGCTATACCACAAGCACGTGTCAATGAGCTTTGGAGAAACTATCAGTTGTATGTAGAAAAATTCTACGACCTATTAAAACTCAACAATGAGTTTAGAGAATATGACTTCAAGAAGAATCTTGAGATAAAACTTCATCTATGCGAAGCGGCTGAAAAGCTTTGCACGGAAGAGGATGTAATTTCAGCATTTCATCAACTACAAAAACTCCACCAAGAATTTCGCGATACAGGTCCGGTAGCAAAGGAACTACGCCAAGAAATCTGGAATCGTTTCAAAGCAGCTTCTACAATAGTAAATCGTAGACATCAACAACACTTTGAAGCACTAAAAGAAGGCGAGCAACTCAACTTGGATCAAAAAACTGTGATTTGTGAAATTGCAGAATCTATTGAGTTTGCCGAACTCAAAACTTTTGCAGCTTGGGAAAACAAAACTCAGGAGATTATCGCTCTTCAAGCTAAGTGGAAAACCATCGGTTTTGCGCCACAAAAAATGAACGTAAAGATATTCGAACGTTTCAGACACGCTTGCGATGAGTTCTTCAAACGCAAAGGTGAATTCTTTAAGCACCTAAAGGAGGAAATGAATACTAACCTCGAGAAGAAAAAGGCTCTTTGCGAACAAGCTGAAGCTTTAAAAGATAGCACGGATTGGAAAACTACTGCAGAACAGCTAAGCAAGCTACAGAAGGAATGGAAAACAGTAGGACCTGTTTCTAAAAAATATTCTGATGCCGTTTGGAAACGCTTTATCACTGCATGTGATTATTTCTTCGAGCAAAAGGGCAAAGCTACATCTTCACAACGTTCGGTTGAAACTGAAAACTTAGAGAAGAAGAAAGCTATCATCAGCAAGCTTACTGCTATTGATGAAACAGTAGAGGTTGACGAAGCCGAAAAGAGCTTGAAAGAGTTGATGAAGGAGTGGAACAGCGTAGGCCACGTGCCATTCAAAGAGAAAGATAAACTCTACAAACTGTATCATGCTGCTGTGGATAAGCTATTCGAAAGATTGAATCTGAATGCTTCTAATCGTAAGCTTTCTAGTTTCAAGAATAATATTAGCTCAATGCAGGGCGGCAATGCGCAACAATCGCTTTACCGCGAACGCGAAAAATTGGTACGCGCTTCAGAGGCTATGAAGAGCGAGATACAGACCTACGAGAACAATCTTGGCTTCTTGAGTTCTTCATCTAAGAAAGGAAATAGCCTCTTAACTGAGATTACCCGCAAAATAGAAAAGCTAAAAGCCGACCTTGAATTAGTACTACAAAAAATCAAGGTAGTTGACGAGTCAATCAAAGCTGAAGACAAATAAGACTTAAATAGAGAGAGATCGAAAGCCATTCTACCACGGGTAGGATGGCTTTTTTATTGGCCTCAGTTGAGCCAAAGCTACAAACTAGAGAAGTTAGAGTAGAATAAAACTCATCTAAAAAACTACTAATCTCTACTTTATTACCTAATTTTGCAGAAATATAATTCCTAACAACTTAAGCCTTACAGCTTAACCATATATATCGAGATTATGCCATTAAACTTACCTGATAGACTCCCGGCTATTGACCTCCTGAAAGAAGAGAATATCTTTGTCATCGACAGTTCACGTGCAAGCCACCAGGACATTCGTCCTCTACGCATTGTCATACTCAACTTGATGCCAATTAAGATTACCACTGAGACCGACTTGGTGCGCTTGCTATCCAACTCACCCTTGCAGGTCGAAATATCTTTCATGAAGATTAAGAGTCATACTTCTAAGAATACCCCCATTGAGCATATGAAGGCATTCTATCATGACTTCGACGAGATGAAGAATCAGAAATATGATGGCATGATTATTACAGGGGCACCTGTTGAGCAGATGGATTTCGAGGAGGTAAGTTACTGGAGTGAAATTGAGGAAATCTTCGATTGGACTCGTTCCAATGTGACTTCCACTTTTTATATCTGTTGGGCAGCTCAAGCTGGATTGTACCACCACTATGGTGTTCCTAAATACCCGTTGGAGAAAAAGATGTTTGGTGTTTTCGAGCATCGCCCTTTAGAACCTCTAAACCCTATATTCAGAGGTTTTGACGATTTATTCTATGTGCCGCACAGCCGCCATACCGAGGTACATAAAGAAGATATACTGAAGGTTCCAGAACTGACATTGTTATCAGAATCAAAAGACTCAGGTGTATATATGGTGGCCGCACGTGGCGGCAGAGAATTCTTTGTGACAGGGCATTCGGAATATTCACCCTTTACCCTCGACACAGAGTATCGCCGCGACGTAGCCAAAGGACTCCCTATCGAGATTCCATGTAATTATTACACAGACAATGACCCGGACAAAGGTCCATGTGTACGTTGGAGAGGTCATGCCAATTTACTATTTAGCAACTGGCTGAACTACTTCGTTTATCAAGAAACCCCTTACAATATAGAAGATATCAAATGAGCAAACCCAGAAAAATCGAACTTTTAGCTCCAGCAAAAAATCTGGAGAGCGGCATGGAAGCCATACTGCATGGTGCCGATGCTGTATACATTGGTGCGCCTAAGTTTAGTGCTCGTGCAGCTGCAGGCAACTCTATGGCCGACATACAGGCTTTAGTGAAGTTTGCCCACCTCTATAATGCTCGTATCTACGTGGCACTCAACACGCTCTTAACTGATGATGAGCTGGCCGAAACCGAAAGTATGATCCACGAGCTTTACAGCTTTGGCGTAGACGCACTGATAGTTCAAGACATGGGTATCACTCGTCTCAACCTACCTCCTATCCCACTCCACGCTAGCACGCAGACCGACAATCGTAGCGTAGAAAAGGTTAAGTTTCTTGCCGACAGTGGATTTACCCAAGTGGTACTGGCTCGCGAACTATCACTCAACGAAATTAAGGAGATTCACGAAGCTTGCCCTAAAACCAGCCTTGAGGTATTTGTGCATGGCGCATTGTGTGTGAGCTATAGTGGACAATGCTACGTCAGCCAAGCTTGTTATGGCCGTAGTGCCAATCGTGGAGCTTGCGCACAGTTCTGCCGCCTACCTTTCGAAATGGTAGATGCTGATGGTAAGACTATCACAAAGAACAAACATCTCCTTTCACTAAAAGACTTAAACCTCAACGATGAGCTAGAGGCCTTGCTTGACGCAGGAGTTTCATCGCTAAAAATAGAAGGTAGACTAAAGGATTTGACCTATGTGAAGAATGTTACAGCAGCCTACCGCCAAAAGATCGACGCTATACTGAAACGTAGAAAGGACTTTGTACGTGCTTCATCGGGCAAATCAACCTATACATTTACTCCTCAATTGGACAAAACTTTCAGCAGAGGGTTTACCAAATATTACCTCAATGGAAGAGGATCCAACGAAGTAGCGTCGTTCGATACGCCTAAGTCACTAGGCGAAGAGATGGGCTATACTAAAGAGCAACGCGGAAACTTCATCATTGTAGCGGGCGTTAAACCTTTTCACAATGGTGACGGAGCTTGTTATATTGACAAGCAGGGTCAGTTAAGGGGCTTCCGTGTAAACCGAGTAGATGGTAACAAAATCTACCCGCTAGAACCTCAGCAGATACCTTCACGAACTACTATCTATCGCAACTTTGATCAAGAGTTTGAGAAACTGCTCGGTCGTAAATCGGCCGAACGTAAGATAGCTGTACGTATCACACTTGCCGAAAGTCAATTTGGCTATTCGCTAACTATGACCGACGAAGATAATGTGAGCTACTCATTGAGTTGGGAAGCTAGCAAAGAGTTGGCTAGAACACCTCAAACGGATAACCTTCGCAATCAGCTATCGAAGTTGGGCAATACACCATTCGAAGCCGTGGAGGTAGTTATTGACTTTACAGATAATTGGTTTATACCCGCTTCACAGTTGGCTGAATTAAGGCGACAAGTGGTAGATAGACTAACAGAGACACGCTATACCACCTACAAACAGGAACTTGTCGTTTGGAAACATACTCAACATGCATTTCCTACCGATAAGCTAACCTATTTAGGCAACGTGATGAACAGTTCTGCTGCTACTTTTTACAAAGATCACGGAGTGAAGCAGATTGATAATGCATTCGAACTATCACCAGTTGATGATGCTGTGCTGATGCTAAGCAAACACTGCATACGCTACAGCATGGGGTGGTGTCCAACATATCACAAAGAACGCTCTCCCTACAAAGAGCCTTATTATCTGATGAGTTCGGATGGAAAACGCTTTAAGCTAAAATTCGATTGTAAGCGCTGCCTCATGGAAGTAAGCAGAGAAGAGCAGTAACTAGCAATATGAAAAAGGAGCAAGGAGAAAACTGCAGGAAGTTAAGTTGGAGCAATAGAGCAGCCGAATGGTTGCTCTGTGCTATGACTTCTATTCTATTGTTTACCTGCTGTTATGAGGTTCTCCCTAACCCTTGGCTAGAAGATGAGTCAAAACTAGATTCACTAACAACATCAGGAGAAACCCACTTTACGAAAAATGCTAATTTTGAAGTAACTGTAGATTCTATAAATATAGAAGACTTGTTACTTAAGGATGCGTATATCACACTACACAGAGGAGATCATATAGTTGTGGCAGAGGTGATCACACGTACCACAGATACGCCAGATAGTGTTTGGGTAAAAGTTGCAAGCAGCCATGAAATACAAGGTTGGTTACCGCAAACCACTCTTCTTCGGTCTTGTGTGCCCACAGACAGTATTTCAAAACTGATTCATCAATTTGATAAGGTCAACACCCCCTACCTTTTAGGGCTATCGACTCTACTCACGCTACTCCCCTTAGTATATCTTAAGCATCGTAAACGTCTACACTTACTTATTCTAGAACAGAGCACAAGCGTCTACCCATGGCTTTTTTGTTTGACAGCAGCCACAAGTGCCACCATCTACAAAAGCATACAAATGTTTTATCCGGAGATGTGGCGATCGTATTACTTTAATCCCACGCTTTCACCATTCAAACTAGACTTTCCAATGTCTTTATTCATCGGGAGCATCTGGCTACTAGTGATACTGTTGATAGCTACAATTGACGATCTATTTAGAAAATTGCCTGCTTCTACATCCTTCTTATATATTGGCAGTATGCTAGCTGGGGGCACCTATTTTTATCTACTGTTATTATTCACCACCCCATTTTATGTGGGTTATCTTCTGCTAATAGCATTTATACTTTATCTGGTCTATCTACTTTCGTATAAATAAAAATATCGCCTTAGCGCATTCACATGGCCAAGACGATTCCCACGAGATATATTAACATTACATTGTTTGTATCTACAAAAGGCTATCTAAAAAGATAGAAACTAAGTCATTAAATAAAGTTCTTAGCTGACATCAACCTTACAGCGATTGAATAATATTGTGATGGCACCGAAACAGACACTGAGTTTCTTGATTCTACAATTGATGCTTCAATATAAGAGGCATGGAGTAGATTGTGAATACTTGCTGCTTGCCATGGAGAGCCAGCAAATACATTGATATGAGAGTTTTTTCTATTGAAATACATAAGGGTAAATCTTTAATTGTTTAATGCAAATATATATTGCATAAACAACAACTCAATCGACATTAAATCAAATTATGGATAAACAGATATGCAAACGTTTTCGCTTAGTATAATTTATAATAATAAGAGAAAAGTAGATTAAAAGCTAGATAAAAATAGCCTCTTACATAAATGCAAGAGGCTATTTCTTTAAGTAAATATAGAGTGTCTATCTTATTCTTTACTATTCTGTCTGATTTCGACTCGGCGAATCTTTCCACTTATTGTTTTAGGCAACTCATTGACGAACTCCACTACGCGAGGATACTTGTAAGGTGCAGTAACTTTCTTTACATGATTCTGAAGTTCTTTCACCAACTCTTCGCCGGCTTTGTCTTTATAAGAAGCAGTCAGTACAATAGTTGCTTTCACCACTTGACCACGAATTTCATCAGGGACACCAGTGATAGCACATTCGACTACAGCCGGGTGAGTCATTAAAGCACTCTCCACCTCAAAGGGGCCAATACGATAACCGGAGCTTTTAATAACATCATCAGCGCGGCCAACGAACCATAAGTAGCCATCTTCATCACGCCAAGCCACATCGCCGGTATAGTAGATGCCATCGTGCCAAGCTTCGTGAGTACGCTCTGCGTCACGATAGTATTCTTTAAATAGACCCAAAGGCTTCTTCTTATCAGTACGGATCACAATCTGTCCTTGCTCACCAGCCTCCACTGAACGACCTTCGGCATCAATCAAATCAACATCATATTGTGGATTTGGTAAGCCCATACTGCCAGGCTTAGGTTCATTCCAAGGCATCGTGCCAATGGTCAGAGTAGTTTCAGTCTGTCCGAATCCTTCCATCAACTTAATACCCGTCAACTCCTTGAAGCTTTCGAACACTGCAGGATTAAGAGCCTCACCCGCTATTGTACAATATTTCAAAGAAGATAAATCGAACTTAGTCAAATCTTCATGAATCAAAAAGCGAAAAATTGTAGGAGGCGCACAGAGTGACGTAACCTTGAAGTTTTCAATTTTGTGTAGGATATCAGCAGGAGTAAACTTCTCATGATCATAGACAAAGATATTAGCACCGGCTATCCACTGTCCATAGAGCTTTCCCCAAACAGCCTTACCCCAACCGGTGTCAGCAATTGTAAGATGCAAGCTATTCTCGTTCAGATTGTGCCAGAAACTTCCTGTTACAATATGTCCTAGAGGGTAAGTGAAATCATGAGCAACCATTTTGGGCTCGCCTGTTGTGCCCGAAGTAAAGTACATCAATGAGATATCATCATTCTCGCTAGGCAACTCTGGCTTAACGAAAGTTGGAGCATTTTCAATACCCTCCTGAAAGTTCAAGAAACCTTGAGGAACATCGGGACCTGTACTGATCAACACCTTTACAGTAGGGCAGTCATCTATTGCTTCGAGAATATGGTCGGTAACATTCGCTTCACCTACACTAACAATAGCCTTAATATCAGCTGCATTGCAACGATACACGATATCCTTCTTTGTCAAAAGGTGCGTTGCCGGAATAACCGTAGCTCCAATTTTGTGCAAAGCAATGATACTAAACCAAAACTCAATACGACGTTTGAGAATAAGCATCACCATATCCCCTCTTCCTAGACCTAAACTTTGAAAATAAGAAGCAGTTTGATCGGAATAGTGTTTGATTTCAGCAAATGTATATTGATGAGATTCACCCTTATCATTGGTCCAAAGAAGAGCGGGTTTATCAGGATGAGATTCAGCCCAGGCATCTACAACATCATAGGCAAAATTAAAATTCTCCGGAACTATGATATTTAGATTATCTATAAAATCTTGTTGTGAGACAAAAGTTGTCTGTGATAAATATCTTTCTAACATAAAAAATAGGGGGATTACATTATTACAGCTAGGAAACGCACTCTTTTACCGTTTAGTGCTTTCATTCCATGTGGTAGTTTTGAGTCAAAATAGAGGCTATCACCCTCTTTAAGCATTAGTTCTTTGCCGTTTATACTCAACATCATTTCGCCTTCAAGCACATAGTTAAACTCCTGTCCTTCATGCTTATTATAATGAATAGGGTTGTCATTTGGCTCTACGGTTACAATAAAAGGATCTGCTTGTCGGTTAATAAACCCTGCAGCCAAAGATTGATATTTATAAACTTTAGTACGTTCAATACTTACTCCTTTACCTGCTCTAGTCAGGAAATAGCTATTCATCTTGGGTTCTTCACCAAACATAAGAGCATCAAGAGCAATATCATACTTACGTGATATTTTCTGTAGCATACTCACCGAGATATCGGCATTACCCGATTCAGCTTCTTGGTAGTCTTTGAGTTCAATACCACACTCATCTGTTAGTTCTTCTTGTGTTAGTACCAAAATCTCGCGCAACCCTCTTAGACGCGCTGCAATTTGTTTAATCGCTTCTTCCATAAGAAATGGTTTATCGTTTAGTCGTTATTTATTACTCACTTTCATTGCTTTGATCACCGCCGATGTAAATCCTGCATGGTCAAGCTCATTTACACCCTTAATTGTTATCCCACCAGGAGTAGTCACTTTATCAATCTCAACAGAAGGGTGCGTATCGTTGTTAAGAATCAATTCGGCAGCACCTTTCACACTTTGGGCAACCATCAATAAAGCATCATCGGGGCGAAGTCCCATCTCTATCCCGGCTTGCATAGCAGCCTGAATGTATTTAAACACATAGGCAATTCCACAAGAAGAAAGCGCAGTGCCGGCTCCTAGTTTGTCTTCTGGAACAATCATTGAAACCCCTAATTCGTCAAACATTGAAAGCACAAGCTGTTGCTGTTCTTCTGTTATATTGCGCACAGCAATAAGATTCATACTTTGATGCTCGCTAATTGCCGTATTGGGGATAACACGAAACATTGGCATTTCGGGTGCTACTACACATTTGGCTAATTGTTCAAAAGAAATGCCAGCAGCTATTGATAACAAAATCTGTTTAGGGCGAAGATCTATCTCGCTAAGAACCTGATCGACCAACCAAGGTTTAACAGCCAAAATAACAATATCGGCATTTGCAGCCGCTTCAGTATTATTTTGTGTTGTCACCAGTTCTGGAAAATCTGAGGAAAGTTTTTCTAATGTCGCTTGAGAAGGATCAGCAACAACAATGTTTGAAGTGGATATCAATCTACCACTTGCCAAACCACGGGCTATGGAGCCACCCATATTCCCCGCACCAATAATCGCAATTTTCATACTAAGGATTTTAATTAGTCATTGTGACAAAGATATACTGATTTAACGAATATAATGTCAACAATATATATTTTTACAACAAATATTCCATTTAAAGCTATACTTTGACATCTGCACATTACTAAAAAGAGAATATGCAATGAATCTTATAGATGCCGAGTTTAAATATCGCGTTTATAATAGATCCCATATAGCAACAATCAATCGCACAGAGTTATTAAAAGCACAGCTATTGCGTAGAGACATGCACACTAATATATCGCCTTACACAATCTGGTGAAAGAGCTATGTATTATCGTATGCACAGTTAACTACGATAAAGCATAAAGGAGGAGAAATATATGCTATTCTATTAATGACACCGACACGATTTGTTGGAGAGTAAAAAAAGATATGGGAATAAACTCTAAAACTTTCCAGCAACTAAATGCTAAAAACACAGTGTTAAAATTACAAATAATTTGCACGATAAAAACAAATAGATTATATTTGTAAGCTTCACAAGGGCAACATGTTAACCTTTTAAATAGTTTTAAGTTAACCTCATTTAGTTATTATGCTATGTCTTTAAAGACGAAAGCGAGATATCACTAATAATTAGTTTACTCCATACTATTAAAAGGGCTAGTCATTAACTTTATCGAGTAAGAAGTATGAAAAGAACATCTTGTCATTTTTTTAAAAAGCTTAAAAAAGAGCTTTTTCCTATAACAATCCTATTGGTCTCAATATTTACTTGCCATAAGATTGACCATGCCTATAATGTCTACAAGTATGAAGGCGAGAAAGCTAACATCTCAAACAGTTATGCCAGCACCCCTATCTATGAAGAAAATTCTACTGAAGTATCGCAAACTAGCAACAACAACATTATCCCACTTGAGAGCGGTTTAAACTTCAATAATAGTTTTGCACCTACTGTTATTAAAGAAGGGGTAGATCAACTACGTAGCGAAATATTAAGCTGGAAGCAATCAAGAAAATACATCTATAGTATATGGTATTTTGAGTAGAAACATTTTTCAACTCTACCGCATAATAAAAGCACGACTATCTTCATCTTTTAAAGATATGCCGTGCTTCTTCTTTTGCGGTTATTTGTTATTCTAAATCTATAAACGAATTACATTAGCACTTTATGTAGCTTATCCAAGAATTCATCCGCCTCACTCTTCGTCAAACATAATGGAGGTAATAAACGGATAACATGAGTACCAGTAACCCCTGTAAAAATATATTCTTCCATAATTAGTTTACGGCGAATTTCCTTAACTGGCTCTTCAAACTCTAAACCAATCATTAAACCTTCACCACGCACCTCTTTTATTTTAGAGAATTTCTTCAATTCATTCATCAGATATTTCCCTATTTGAGCAGCATTCTCAACCAGATCTTCATTCTCCATTACATCCATTACTGCCAATGCGGCCGAACAAGCTAAATGATTGCCACCAAATGTGGTACCCAACATACCATATTGTGCTTGAAAGATTGGACTAATCAAAACTCCCCCCATAGGAAAGCCATTAGCAATACCTTTGGCCACAGTAATTAAATCAGGCTTAATGCCGGCATATTGATGAGCGAAAAATTTTCCACTTCGTCCATACCCACTTTGGATCTCATCCAAAATTAGTATTGTACCCGTTTCGGTACATGTTTCGCGAAGAGCCTGCATAAATTCAACTGTTGGTAGCTGAATTCCACCTACGCCCAATATTCCTTCCAAAATTACAGCACAAACATCTTTATCTGCCAACTCTTGGCGCATACGTTCTACATCATTCAAAGGAAGATATGTCACATGCCCGTTAGCATTAATAGGTGCAATAATTTTAGGATTATCAGTAGCCTCTACAGCAAGAGATGTTCTACCATGGAAAGCCTTACTGAAAGAGACAATACGTGTACGCCCGTTATGAAATGAAGCAAGCTTCATTGCATTCTCGTTTGCTTCAGCACCACTATTCACCAAAAAGAGTGAATAGTAGGGGTAACCAGACAATTGGCCTAAGCGATGAGCAACTTCCTCTTGCAGCTTATTTACTACAGAGTTTGAATAAAAGCCCAATTTACTGAGCTGCTCGCTAACCTTAGCCACATAGTGCGGATGACAATGACCTATTGAAATTACAGCATGTCCGCCATAAAGATCTAGATATTTATTTCCTTTGTCGTCCCATACGTGACATCCTTCTCCTTTTACTATATTAATATCAAATAGCGGATATACATCAAATAAATTCATAAGATACGGTTTTATCAGTAATTGGTTGTTATTAGAATGCAGATGGTTTAAGACGCAAGCCCACAGTCTCCTCTAGATTAAACAGTAGATTCATATTGTGAACAGCTTGGCCGCTAGCACCTTTCAACAAATTGTCGATACATGATATAACCAAAAGCTTATCACCATGTTTCTCAAGATGTATCAAACATTTGTTTGTATTGACTACTTGTTTTAAATCAATATTCTTATCCACAATAAAGACAAAAGAGTCTTTAGCGTAATACTCTTCGTACATTCTGACAATCTCCTCGATATCAACTTTTGTTTTAACAACGATTGTTGAGAATATACCACGAGGAAAATCGCCACGATAAGGTATAAAATCAATCTCTACATTAAAACTATTTTGGAGTTGCTGCAACGACTGTTTAATTTCAGGGATATGTTGATGATCGAATGCCTTATAAACGCTCATATTATTGTTGCGCCAGCTGAAGTGACTCGTTGCGCCTGGCTTTACACCCGCACCGGTACTTCCCGTAATGGCATTAACTGTAATATCATCATTTAGCAATAGATTTTTAGCCAAAGGCAACAAACCCAACTCAATACAGGTAGCAAAGCATCCTGGATTTGCTACATATTTTGATTTGCAAGTAGCTCGTCTATTCAGCTCGGGTAAGCCATAGATAAATTCATGCGAATCGCTTTTGATACGATAATCCATCGAGAGGTCAATAATCTTAAGCTCTTCAGGAATAACATGAGATTCCATAAACTTCTTAGTATCACCGTGTCCCATACAGCAAAACAACACATCAATCTGATCCAAAGGAAGTTTGTCTGTAAATCGCATATCGCATTCACCATAAAGTCCTTCGTGGATATCAGCAACGCGGTTGCCCGCATTACTAGCACTATTGATAAAGACAATCTCAGTCTCCGGGTGATTAATTAAAAGACGAATCAATTCGCCCGCAGTATAACCTGCACCACCTACAATCCCAGCTTTAATCATATCTGTTCATCTTTATGGTTGGCATAATAAACACGCAACGGAGTAGAAGTCACCTTGATAAAGCCTTTCGCTTCATCGGCAGTCCAACCAGTTTGCGTTTCTCCATATTCACCAAATTTAGTTTTCACTAGATCGTCTTCCGACTCCACACCCACGGTTGAGAAAGATAGTGGACGAAGCTCTAATATGACAGTACCATTTACGTTGCGTTGACTTTCGCTCAACATCGCCTCAATATCACGCATCACAGGTTCTAGATATTGACTCTCATGCAAGAACATGCCATACCAGTTAGCCACTTGGTCTTTCCAGTATTGCTGCCACTTACTCAACGTATATTTCTCTAGGAAACGGTGTGCACCGATAATCAACATAGGTGCCGCAGCTTCAAAGCCTACGCGCCCCTTGATACCGATAATAGTATCGCCTACATGCATATCGCGACCAATACCGTAAGCAGCACCAATTTCTTCTATCTTTTGAATGGCAGCGATCTTATCTTCGAACACCTCACCATTTACAGCACAGATTTCCCCTTTCTTGAATTCGATGCGCAGCTCTGTAGGTTCTTGTTTCTCTACATGCTTCAGATAAGCCGTTTCGGGCAATCCCTTTGCTGAGTCTAGAATCTCACCTCCACAGATAGAGGTTCCCCAAAGACCCACATTATACGAATATTTTAGTTTCGTAAAATCAGCATAGAAACCGTTTTCATTCAAGTAATCAATTTCTTGTTGACGAGTCAATGTATTGTCGCGAGTCAAAGTGATAATTTCAACATTGGGCGCCAATACTAAGAAAGTCATATCGAAGCGAATTTGATCATTGCCTGCACCGGTAGAACCATGCGCAATGGCATCTGCACCAATTTCGTTAGCATAACGCGAAATAGCCAATGCTTGAAAGATACGCTCAGAGCTCACCGATACAGGATAAGTTCCATTGCGCAATACATTACCATATATCATGTATTTCAAGCTCTTCTCATAGTATTCTTCAGTTACATCAATCGTAACATATTTCACAGCTCCAAGCTTATACGCGTTTTCCTCGTTTTGCTTCAACTGTTCTTCGCTGAAACCTCCGGTATTTGCACAAGCTGCATACACTTCGTATCCTTTCTCTTTTGCTAGATACATCACTGTATACGAAGTATCGAGTCCGCCACTAAAAGCTACAACTACCTTCTTTTTTTGTTCCATAACTTTATTGATTTATATGATTATTATCTTTTTTGTGAGCCATAGGATCCCAAAGCATCGCCGTACAGATGCAGTGTTTCCTATTCTTTATCGTGAGGATATCGTGATTGATGCATCCTTCGCAACCTTTCCAAAAGGCTTCATCATCAGTTAGCTCATCAAACGTTACAGGCACATAGCCCAATTCTGTATTCATCTTCATCACCGCTGCCCCACTGGTCAAACTAAATATTTTAGCCCATGGCCATCTAAGACGAGCTAGTTGGAAAGATGCATGTTTAATGCGTTTTGCAAGTCCCATGCTTCTAAAACTGGGATGCACTATCAATCCACTTGTAGCAACAAACTGCTTGTTGCCCCACGATTCAATATAAGTAAAACCTGCGAACTCATCTCCTCTAAGGGCTATTATAGCCTTTCCTTCTTTCATCTTGGTAGCTATATAATCGTGTGTACGTTCTGCTATACCGGTGCCACGAACTTTAGCTGCATCACTTATAGTTTGAAGAATGGTATCCACATAAACTTCGTGAGAAGAATCAGCAACCATTACCTCTACTTCTTGAGTATCATTCTCTGCCATAATTAAATAGCGTATCTAAATTTTTAATGTTATTGAATATTGGGGAATATTATCGACAAGAAATTATGAATATCGGCATGGTCTACATTCTCGCGAAGCACCATCATTATTGTATCATCCCCTGCAATTGTGCCAAGTACATCCTCGTTTTCTTGGTTATCGATATCGTAAGCCATTCTACTAGCATACCCTGGGCGCGTACGAATCACTGCTAGATTTCCAGAAAAATGAAGAGATATAAAACCGTTATTAAGCGGCAGATTTTGTGAAGCAGTAACACGTGAATTTTTATACATTATATCATTGGGCAATACATAAACGTATCTCCCTCCCAAGTTGGCAGTTTTGGCAACTTTCAACTGCTTCAAATCCCTTGATAATGTAGCCTGGGTAAGCTTGTACCCATTCTCTTCCAATATCTGAAGCAGCTCATCCTGCGAACCAACTTCGCGACTTGAAATAATCGCTTTCACGGCATTGAGCCTATCCAATCTCTTCTTCATCTGAATAAATATACTTTTGATGCTGCAAAAATAGCAATAGAAATTAGATATACATACAAAAAAGAGGATATTTTCGTATAATAATGCATCAAAGCACAAAAAAACGCATAACAAGAGAATGAAGATACAGAAAGATATAAAGTTTTTTTGTATAATTATTCAAAGTAGAAAGTCAAAGCTATCATGCGAGCTTTGGCTTTATCAACAGATAGAGTAAACTTTTCAAGCGATTTGTCGGTTAGGTCATTCCGCTTCTTATCAATAAGATTGACCAAACCAAAACCAAATTTAAGTTCAGGAATAAGCTTAAAGAAAGGTAGATAAATATCGCATCCCATTCCAATCTCGAAATAGCAATCAAAGGGCTTAACACGAAGAGCCTTACCCTTCTTTACAGTAAGATCGTAAGTGGGACTTAAACCTAACATCACATAAGGGCGATAGTTGTTAAAGCGTTCCGCCGAAAACTTCACATCTATAGGACACGATACATAAGCAGACTTAATATTTTGCGATTCTTTTTTCCCAGTTTCCACTTCTCTAAACTGCACACGCTTGTCGCCAAAATAAAGAGTCGGCACAATGCGAAGAGACATATAATGATTGAGATAAAGTTCTCCCAAAACCCCTACAGAAAAGCCGGGCGAATACTCGGGGACATCAGCAAACCAGCTTTCGCCATCATCGGTAACAAAACCATTATTGACAAATTTCAGATCTTGCATATGAATGCCTGCAAGAAACCCATAATGCCAAATTCGCTGATCTATATACGGACGATTTTGTACACGACGTTCTTGTGCAGACAAGCCGCACGTCACGATTATTGCTAGTATTAAAGAGATTATTCGTTTCACTAATAAAAAAAACGATAGGTAGGTTAATTTATTGTTTTGCCCTTTATTTAGAAGGGTTACAAATTAAAGCTTTTTATGGCAAATCTGACTAGAGAATAAAAATAAACGTGTATTTTTGTCGCGTTGTATAAATACTAATAATTAAATTTTTATAGAAAATGGCTTACGTAATTACAGACGATTGTATTGCTTGCGGATCTTGCATTGACGAATGTCCAGTAAACGCTATCTCTGAAGGTGATATCTATGTTATCGACCCAGAAGTATGTACTGACTGTGGTACTTGTGCAGATGTTTGTCCTTCTGAAGCAATTCATCCAGCTTGATAGACAATCAAAAAAATTAAAAGGCTATTCTCCAATGCGAGGATAGCCTTTTTTATTTCCCCCGTTTACCTACAACGAGGTCTACAAAAAAAGTCGTCCATTTCTGAACGACTCTTATATATATGCAAATTGCTAGCAGATGTTAGCTAAGCTTAGCCAAGGCATCTTTAATACGAGTGATAGCCTTAACAATATTCTCATCGCTTGTAGCATAGCTCATACGAATACAATCGGGAGCACCAAATGAAGAACCTCCTACACAAGCCACATGCGCTTCTTCGAGTAGATATAATGCCAAATCATCAGAATCGGCAATTGTACGTTCGCCATTAGACTTACCGAAGAAAGAGCTACATTTTGGGAAGAGATAGAAAGCACCTTCGGGCACATTCACTTCGAATCCTGGAACTTCTTTAGCCAGCTCAACAATAAGGTTGCGACGACGAGCAAAAGCTTCGCGCATCTCCTCTACAGGTTTCTGAGTACCGGTATAAGCAGCTTCTGCCGCTTTCTGAGATACCGAACAAGGGCCAGAGGTATATTGACCTTGCAACTTATTCACAGCCTTTACAATCCATTCGGGACCAGCAATAAATCCGATACGCCATCCAGTCATGGCATAAGCCTTAGACACACCGTTCACAATAACTGTACGATCTTTCATAGATGGAATTTGAGCAATACTTTGGTGTTTACCAATATAGTTGATGTGCTCGTAAATTTCATCGGCAATGATAATTACCTGAGGATGCTTTTCCAATACCTTTGCAAGACCTTCCAACTCTTCCTTGCTATACACAGAACCTGTAGGGTTAGATGGAGAGCAAAGAATCAAAGCTTTAGTCTTAGGAGTAATTGCAGCTTCCAATTGGTCAGGAGTAATTTTAAAGTCTTGCTCAATTCCTGCAGACACTACAACAGGAGTACCCTCAGCTAGCTTCACCATCTCAGGATAGCTCACCCAGTAAGGAGCAGGAACGATAACCTCATCACCCGGATTAACCAATACAAGGATAACATTACATACCGATTGTTTTGCACCGTTAGCGCAAGAAATCTGAGCGGCAGTATATGTTAAACCATTCTCATTTTGCAGTTTATCAACGATGGCATTACGAAGTCCCAAATATCCTGGAACTGGAGAGTAACGCGAGAAGTTTTCATCGACAGCCTGTTTCGCAGCTTCTTTAATGTGGTCGGGGGTGTTAAAGTCTGGCTCACCAACGCTTAGGTTGATTACATCCACACCCTGTGCTTTTAGTTCATTACTTTTCTGCGACATAGCCAGCGTAGCAGAAGGCGACAAGCTATTCAAACGATCAGATAATTGGTTCATTTCGTATCTATTTATTTATTGTTGAGTGAATACGGTTACAAAAATAGCAAATTATATTGATTTACAGAAACATAGTGCCAAATTACTTATTGATATGTAAAGTATGGCCCATACGCTCTTTTTTAGTCGTCAAATAGCGCATATTAAAGGGGTTTGGCACGGTTTCTACTGGCACATTGTCAACAATCTCCAAGCCATAAGCTTCTAAGCCTACACGCTTCACAGGGTTATTTGTTAGCAAACGCATCTTGTGCACACCTATTTCGCGAAGTATTTGTGCTCCAACACCATAATCGCGTTCATCTGCCAAGTGACCCAAGCACACATTAGCGTCAACGGTATCCATACCATCTTCTTGTAGCTTATAGGCTTTCATCTTCTCCATCAAACCTATACCTCGACCTTCTTGATTAAGATAAACGATAGCGCCTTTCCCTTCTTTGTCTATCATCTCCATGGCTTTTTGAAGCTGTTCACCACAATCGCAACGCATAGAACCGAATATATCACCCGTAACACACGATGAATGTACACGCACTAATATAGGTTCATCGGCCGTCCACTCGCCTTTAAAGAGGGCCACATGTTCCAAACCATTCGATTTCTGTTTAAATGGAATAAGACGAAAGTCGCCATGCTCGGTAGGCATACTCACCTCCACGCCTTTCTCTACTATCGACTCTTGGTTTAAGCGATAAGCAATTAGGTCGTGAATTGAGATCAATTTAAGATTAAACTTATCGGCCATTTCGCGCAATTCGGGGAGACGCGCCATAGTGCCATCTTCGCTCATTATCTCCATCAGCGCACCGGCAGGGTAAAGACCGGCTAATCTAGCCATATCAATAGTTGCCTCAGTGTGACCTGCACGACGGAGCACCCCTTTTTCTTGTGCGTAAAGAGGATTGATATGCCCCGGACGGCCAAATGTAGCTGGTGTAGATGTAGGATCGGCCAATGCCTTTATAGTCTCAGCTCTATCCTTAGCAGACACTCCGGTAGAACAGCCCTCCAGCTTATCAATAGTAACGGTAAAAGGAGTTCCAAGCACCGAAGTATTATCGCTTACTTGATGGGGCAAATCAAGTTCTTTGCAACGCGACACAGTGATAGGCGCACAGAGCAAACCACGCGCATGCTTCAACATAAAATTCACTTTCTCTGGAGTAATCAACTCGGCAGCGATAATCAGATCTCCTTCGTTTTCACGGTCTTCATCATCGACCACAATCACAAATTCGCCTCTTTTAAAGTCTTCAATCGCCTCTTCAATCTTATCTAATCTGATCTTTTCCATATTATAATCGCTTATACTATTGTTTCTATAAATTTTCTCCCTGTTCTATAACACTCAACACCTCACCATTTGTTTTGATGATTCGTTCCATATCCTTAGAGAGTCGAATACGGAATATCCAAATACGGATATAAAAGAACAAGCCAAGTGGTACAAAAAGCCCTGACAACACATTCAACCAATAAATATGAAACGGTGTGGTGTGCGCATTTGGCGGGATAATGGGGTAATTATTAAGTAGGTTTAGCAGGCTAGCAGAGCGTGAATTGGAGAGTTCGTCTACCAGTTCCTCTAATCTTTGCTGTATATCTCTTATTTCTGTATCATCAACATTTCCCATCCACAGTTTAAAGTAGTTGGGTGCTTTTTTCAGTCTATTTCTCTGCGCATAATCTCTACACTCATCGGTCAAACGGGCCAAACGAACTGATATATCAGGGTAGTTAGGATCATGAATTATCACCTCTTTCTTGGCTATATGTCGAACCCCGCGTATACCAAGTACACGCTTAATCCAACCCATAATAACATCCACATTGAGTACAACCGAATCTTTATTGGATTTATAGGTCAAGAAAACTCCTAATGGAAGAAGTACAAAAGAACTCATCCATACACCCATCCATACAATCCAACGTCCATCACGTGCCATCTTAAAACCACTAGTATCTATTACATAGTAGAAAATAAACAGTAGCACAGATACGATAACAGGCATACCCAATCCACCCTTACGAATGATACCACCCAAAGGAGCTCCAATAAAGAAGAAAAGAAGACAAGAAAGGGAGATCGTGATTTTTTTATGCCATTCTATATTATGGCGTCTAATCTGATAGTCATTACCATCCATCGTATAGGTCTTAAACTTCAAATCACTTGCCATTCCTTCTGAGCGTGAGGCCACAGTGCTCATGGCCTTCTGTTTCTGATTGAGCGTAGATGCTTCGAAGATACTATCTATATTATATCGGATGCGAGTAGGAGCATAAAGTTTAGCCGAGTCTTGGGCCGACAAACGATAAGATAATGAGTAGGCACTATTTTTCAAATCGGTATAGTAACGTCTGCCTATACTATCACCCACCACATTCATTGAATCTACAGAAGACCTGAGCACACCCATGCTCTTCGTTGTGGCGGCATTGCTCATAATGCTGGCATCAGCCATATTAAAATCGGAGTCGAACTCGATAATGACAAACTTATCCGTAAAAGATTCTCGTCTGTATGGCACATTCTTACTCTTCATATTTTGAGATTTCAAGTTCTCGAAGAGCTCTCCATCATACAGATAAAGGTTGAGGTGTTGCTTATCTGCTGTCATTTCCATGCGTCCTGAGTCAGCAAAAATAATACGTGCGTTTTCAGGTCCTTCCTTCAAATCATAGATAAGCACATCATGAAGCATTCCCGATTTGCGATCTTTCTTTGCCACCTTAATGTTGTAGCCTGGAATCTCATCATAAAACACGCCCTCCGGGATATCTAATTCCGGAGACTTCTGCTTTACAGATATGATAAGCGTGCCCAACTTCTGTTGGGCTATGGGGCCAATTACATTCTGGAAATAAAAGGAAATACCACAAATGATGCATACCAACACGATAAGTGGTCGCATAATTTTTATGAGAGGAATACCCGCTGCTTTCATTGCTAACAACTCATAGCGCTCACCAAAATTCCCGAAGGTGATTAATGAGGCCAGTAGTACAGCCAACGGCAAAGAAACGGGTACTAAAGAGAGGGCCGAATAGAAGAAAAATTGGCCCATAACTGTCATATCAAGTCCCTTACCCACAAGCACATTCACATAACTCCACAAAAATTGCATCATGAAGATGAATAAGCAGATAAAAAATGTACCCAGAAAGAGTAGTAGGAAGCTTTTTATGATGAATCTATCTAATTTTTTAATGCGTAGCATCTTAAACTCTTAATTCATTAAGATTGAGATGCAAAATTAGTACAAAAATAGACGTACTAAAACTTTTTGTTTGAAACTTAATTAAAAACCGCAACTACGCTTCAGCTTTACGACTTGCATATCCCACAGTTCCTTCATATCTTCAGTCTCATCGGGTTCGGCAAAATCAATAATTTCTAGCATATAATCTCTGGTCAACTCATTAAAGTTCATCTTTATTTCAAAGTGCCCCGGAGCCTCTTCTTCATCTGTCCATTTAAAACGAATAAAAGACTGAGAACGTACCGCAACAATTTCAGCTGTGCGGCTTTCTGTTTTACCCCAATGAAACTGCACGGTCTTGTCATCCGACACTACTTTGTCCGCAAACCAGTTTTCCAAACCTGATGGAGTACTGATTGACGACCAAAGCACACTGCGCGATGCACCTTTAAGCATATATTCTAAGTGTATCTTTTCTTTTTTCATAGCATTCATTAATTTGTGTGTGCCAATATATAGACTTTTTTGTAGCAGACCAAACGTTTATATAATTTCTTAGCCAATCTACTCATTTTAAGCATAAAACCCTCTATATAGAGTGTACCTTCAACACTTCACCCGAGAAAAAGATTAGATTTTTCTCAAAAAAAACAGCGATAATTTTGGAGGTTACAAAAAAGTACCTATCTTTGCACCCGCAATCGAGAAACAATGGCGGGATAGCTCAGCTGGTTAGAGCGCATGATTCATAATCATGAGGTCCCCGGTTCAATCCCGGGTCCCGCTACTTTGAAGATTTAGACTGTTGAGAGGCTTCCACTCTTGATGGTCTTTTTTCGTTTTATACCCCATCCAAGTCCCCAACTGTGCTGCCCGCTAAGGATCATACCGAAATCCTGAGGGATTGCAAATATTAAGCATAAATTTTAGATAAT
>CAMTOQ010000045.1 GCA_947074205.1 uncultured Bacteroides sp.
CTTGCCACCGACCAGGCAAGCTGTTGCCACCAACCCCTATTGAGTAGCGCTTGCCAATAGATATTTTCGTCCACTTTCTTCTACATCTAATCGAATTTGATTATGTTTGTATCTCACTCAATTGATACAAATATGGCCCAGTCTTTTTTATATAATGACTTCACTACGTTTCTAAAAAAGCATTTCCCCTACAAAGTGCAAAAGATTTCACTGAATGCCGGATTTACTTGCCCCAACCGCGATGGTTCTAAAGGTAAAGGTGGTTGCACCTATTGCAACAATCAAACATTCAACCCCGACTATTGCCATACCGAGAAGAGCATACCTACTCAGCTCAATGAGGGAAAAGAGTTTTTTGCCTACAAGTATCCCGATATGAAGTATCTAGCCTACTTTCAAGCCTACACTAACACATATGGTGAATTGGAAGAGCTGAAAAAGAAGTACGAAGAAGCATTGGCCACTCCCGGTATTGTTGGACTAGTTATTGGTACTCGCCCCGACTGTATGCCCGACGAACTGCTAGACTATCTAGCCGAATTGAACAAACGAACCTTTTTATTGGTTGAATATGGTGTGGAGAGTACCAAAGAGAGTACTCTAAAACGCATCAATCGAGGCCACACTTTTGCCGAAGCAGCCGATGCCATACGCCGCACCGCAGCTAAAGGTATAATGACCGGAGCACATGTCATTTTGGGCCTTCCAGGCGAATCGCATGATGATATTGTATCGCAAGCCAGAGAGCTTTCCGAGTTGCCATTGACTACCTTAAAGATGCATCAGCTACAATTGATTAAAGGTACACGCATGGCGCACGAGTTCGAAGAAGATCCAACGAGCTTCAGCTTATTTCACGACTTCAATACATACATTGATCTTGTGATTGACTATGTGGAACAGTTGCGACCCGACATTATCATTGAACGTTTTGTGTCTCAATCGCCTCGCGAACTCTTAATAGCGCCCGATTGGAGATTGAAAAACCATGTAATCACCGATCGAATTCAAAAAAGAATGAGAGAAAGAGAGACATATCAAGGCAAGAAATATGAGGGATAAAACAAAATAAAGTATATTTGTCCAAAAGAAATAAATTTTAAAATATAGTTTTAAAATGGAACCAAAATCTATAGTCAAAGGAAAAATACACTACATCGGTGTGAATGACCGCAACAAAAACCTGTTCGAAGGAATGTGGCCGTTGCCCTATGGTGTTTCCTATAATTCTTATCTTATCAACGATGAAAAAATCGTTTTGGTCGATACCGTAGATATCAACTTTTTTGAGATCTATCTCCGTAAAATCAAAAACATTATTGGCGAAAAGCCCATCGATTACCTTATCATCAACCACATGGAACCCGATCATTCGGGCTCGATCCGTTTAATAACTCAGCATTACCCCAACATACAAATAGTAGGCAACAAACAAACTTTTGGCATGATCGAAGGTTTTTATGGAGTGACCGAAAATCAATATATGATTGTGGACGGTGACAGTCTAGATGTTGGCTACCACAAGCTACGCTTCTATATCACTCCTATGGTGCATTGGCCCGAAACAATGATGACTTTCGATGAAACAGACGGTGTGTTGTTCTCGGGCGATGCTTTCGGCTGCTTCGGCACACTAGATGGTGGCTTTATTGATAAGAAGATTAATATCGATAAATATTGGGGCGAGATGGTGCGCTACTACTCCAATATTGTGGGCAAATATGGCGGTCCCGTTCAAAAGGCTCTGCAAAAACTTAAGCACCTTAATATAATGTACATCTGCCCTACTCACGGACCTGTTTGGAATGAGTATAAAGACAAAGTTGGTGGCATATACAACCAACTTAGCAAATACGAAGCCGAAGAGGGAGTGGTGATTGCCTATGGCAGTATGTATGGCAATACCGAGGAGATGGCCGAAGCCATTGCGCAAGAGCTATCTTATAAGGGTATAAAAAACATCGTGATGCACAATGTGGCAAAGAGCCACTCTTCCTATATCATAGCTGACATCTTTAGATACAAAGGCCTCATCATAGGATCGCCTACCTACAGCAACCAAATTTATCCCGAAATAGAATCGCTTTTGTCTAAAATATTGATTCGCGACATCAAAGATCGTTACTTGGGACTGTTTGGCTCGTTCACTTGGGCAGGTGCAGCGGTAAAACGCATGGGCGAGTTTGCCGAGAAAAGCAAATTCGAACTGGTATCTACCCCAATTGAGATGAAGCAAGCCATGAAGGAGCAAACCTACCAGCAATGTTATGAGCTGGCCGAAGCTATGGCCAAACGGCTAAAGCAGGACGCCTAACACTCTAGTAAACTATTAACTTTATTAACCCCCTAAATAGTTAAGATTATGAGATTGATTATCCAACCGGATTACTCTTCCTTGTCGAAATGGGCAGCACACTATGTAGCTGCCAAAATCAACAATGCAGCACCTACTGCCGAAAATCCTTTCGTACTGGGATGCCCCACCGGCTCTTCGCCCATAGGCATGTACAGCGAATTGATAGCGCTCTACAAAGCGGGCAAAGTGTCTTTTAAAAATGTAGTGACTTTCAATATGGACGAATATGTGGGCTTACCTGCAGAACATCCTGAAAGCTATTACACCTTTATGTGGAACAACTTTTTTAGCCATATCGATATCAGACCCGAGAATACTAATATTCTGAACGGATGCGCAGACGATTTGGATGCAGAATGCATGCGCTTTGAAGATAAAATTAAGTTTTATGGCGGCATAGACCTCTTTATGGGAGGCATTGGCCCCGATGGGCATATCGCTTTCAATGAGCCGGGTTCATCGCTGCGTTCGCGCACGCGCCAAAAAGCTTTGACCACCGATACTATCATAGCTAACTCTCGCTTCTTCGACAACGATATCGATCAAGTACCGAAAACGGCTTTAACAGTGGGTGTGGGTACTATTCTTGATTCAAAAGAGGTGATGATTATTGTAAATGGTCACAACAAAGCACGTGCATTGCACCATGCTGTAGAAGGAGCCATCTCACAGATGTGGACTATCTCGGCCTTGCAAATGCACGAAAGAGGTATCATTGTATGCGATGATGCAGCCACCGAAGAACTGAAGGTAGGCACCTATCGCTACTTCAAAGATATTGAATCGTTGAATTTAGATCCAGAACAATTATTGTAATACTAATTGTGCAACTCACATAATAAATTAAAAGCCTCAAAGTCTGTATCGACTTTGAGGCTTTCTTAGTTTTATAGGTCAATGACGTTCTATTTCGCCATTAACTTATCCAATTCGGCATAGAATTCAGGTGACTCACCTACTGCACTGTAAGCTATAACACCGGTTGGGTCTATTATTATTTTTGTAGGATAACTGCCAACGGCATAACTAGCATGAACCGATCCATCGTTCATCAAGTGTGTCCAGTTCATCTGATGTTCATCAATAGCGATTTTCACTTTATCTGCTTTATCGTAACAAGCTATTCCTACGATCTCCATTTTGTCTTTATACTTTTCGTATGCTTGCTTCATATCAGGAACACCATTGATGCAATAGCCACACCAAGTACCCCAGAAGTCAAGAACCACCCATTTACCTTTTAAGTCGGCAAGAGAAAAATCAGCGCCATCGACTGTTTTAAGCGTAAAGTCGGGAGCTGGGTTACCTGCCGATATCACATTGGATTCTGTCAATTCTTGGTAGAGTTGACGGTTTTTCATGTCTTTATATATGTAAGCAAGATAGTCTTTGAAGACTCCATTCTTAGCTTGATCGCCCAATTCAGAATGCATGATAAAGAAGATATCTAAATCGCTTTGCTGAAAAGCATAATAGGCAGCTAGGTCTGTATCATGATTACTCAATATGTAGCGATTCTGTGATTTCTCGCGTTCAGAAAACTGCTTATTGCGTCCTTCATAATACTCTTCGGTAATACCGTCCCTTTCAATCAACTTATTAATGCTATCAATAGCTAGGTCATACGACATTAACTGCTCCCTACCCTTTATAAAATCCACCATAAAGTCGGTCCCGGTAGCTGTATAGACGGTGCGATCTTCCATCTTCTTCCCTGTTATGTTAATCTCCGCAGTAGGTAGCACCAAAGCATATACATAGTTGGCCATAGAGTGCGAATTGTTAAGATCGAAACGAACAAACATCGGCTCTTGAACATCTAAGATCACTCTACCACCTTTGGCCACAAAGATGGTATTTGCTACATCAGATTCAGAATAATCATTCAGATTAGTGAGGGTGGTATAAATGGTATCGTTGCCCCATCCATCAATTTCTACTATAAAATTGTGTTTTTGTTGGCAAGAGCACAATAGGCCCAAAGTGGCCATTGCGGTAAATAGTCGAATTGTCTTTTTCATTTCACTTAGATATTTTGATAAATGCGTTGATATCACTTATATACAAATGAACATGAATTATTTGGATAACAAAAATATTCACCAAATAAACCGCATATTCTCCCACAAAAAGGGGATAATGTAACGCATAGTGAAGCATTTGTATCAATTGCTCTATGACAAATAGAATAAAATGGTTAGTATTGCAGATGAAAAATCGTATCTAATTTACTTGAAAATCTATAAAGCATGAAAAACTCTTTTATCTCTAAGAGAACCATCCAACACTTAGTTATGATAGGTGCAATGGCACTGACTCCTATTGTCGGCTTCGCCCAATTGCCCTACCAAAATCCTAACCTCACAGCAGAGCAACGCGCAGCGGACTTAGTACAACGGCTCACGCTGGAAGAGAAGGCGGCACTGATGCAAAATAATTCGCCTGCTATACCACGACTGGGCATCCGCCCTTATGAGTGGTGGAACGAATCACTACATGGTGTGGCTCGCGCAGGATTGGCAACCGTATTTCCACAAACCATAGGTATGGCAGCATCGTTTAATGACCCGCTGGTGTACGAGGTGTTTACAGCTGCATCGGATGAAGCACGTGCTAAGAACCACGACTTCAATAGCCGCGGAGAGTACAAACGTTATCAAGGGCTAACCATGTGGACTCCCAATATCAATATCTTCCGTGACCCAAGATGGGGACGTGGACAGGAGACGTATGGAGAAGACCCATATCTAACCACTCGTATGGGGGTTGCTGTGGTTAATGGGCTGCAAGGGCCCGATAGTGCAAAGTACGATAAGCTACACGCTTGTGCCAAACACTTTGCGGTACACTCCGGACCGGAATGGAACAGACATAGCTTCGATGCTGAGAACATATCGCCACGTGATCTTTGGGAAACCTATCTACCTGCCTTCAAGGTATTAGTACAAGAGGCGGGAGTGAAAGAGGTGATGTGCGCCTACAACCGCTACGAAGGTGAGCCTTGCTGTGGCAGCAACAGATTATTGACGCAGATTCTACGCGAAGAATGGGGCTTTGATGGCATAGTGGTGTCGGACTGCTGGGCTATCTCTGACTTCTATGAAAAGAACAGACACGAAACGCACAGAGACTCTGCTCATGCCTCATCGGATGCTGTGATTCAAGGCACCGACCTAGAGTGTGGACAAAGTTATAGGAGCTTACCTAAAGCTGTAGCTCAGGGGCTAATCACCGAAGATCAGATAGATGTATCTCTAAAACGTCTTTTCAAAGCTCGCTTTGAACTAGGCGAAATGGAGGAAGTGAAACCTTGGCAGTTGCCCTATAGTGTGGTCGACTGTGACAAGCATCGCGAATTGGCGTTGAACATGGCGCGACAGACCATAACGCTACTACAAAACAAGAGGAATATCCTACCGCTAAATAAGCAAGCCAAGTTAGCGCTGATAGGTCCTAACGCTAACGACTCGGTGATGCAGTGGGCCAACTACAATGGGTTTCCATCTCACACTGTAACGCTTCTCGAAGGGATGCAAAGCTATCTCCCTGCCGAGCAATTGGTATATCTGCAAGGTTGTGGACACACAGATGGGATGACTTACAACAGTCTATTAGGTCAGTGCAGTTTTGAAGGCAAAGCCGGCTTCAAAGGGGAGTATTGGAACATGCCAAGTCCCAGCGGAAAGCCTGCTGCGGAAGAGTGGTATAGCACACCGCTACACTTTAATACAATGGGAGCGACAGCCTTTGCGGCGGGAGTAGATCTCACTGGATTTTCTGCATTATATAAAACTGTATTCACACCACTTGAAGATGGTGAAGCGTTCTTTAATCTTCAAACCAATGGAAACATTGTCTTATCTATTAACGGCAAAGTCGTTTACGATAAAAAGGCAGCCAGAGGTCCTCAAAACATCTACTCTATGCCGTTCAAAGCTGGAGAGAAATTCAACATCGAGTTGGCATTTTCTGCTATAAGACCAGAATCTTTTCTCAATTTCAACTTGATACAAGAAGAGCCATTCAATATAACTAAACTATTGTCCAAACTAAATGATGTAGATGTAGTTGTATTTGCGGGTGGTATATCTCCACTACTCGAAGGTGAAGAAATGCCTGTAAACGCAGAAGGATTTAAAGGGGGCGACCGCACCAATATAGAGCTTCCTGCTGTACAACGCAATCTGCTGGCCGAACTCAAAAAGGCAGGCAAGAAAGTTGTATTGGTCAACTACTCTGGATCAGCAATGGGACTAGAACCTGAAAGCAAGAATTGCGAAGCCATCTTGCAAGCTTGGTATCCGGGACAAGCAGGTGGACAAGCTGTAGCCGAAGTTTTGTTTGGCGACTACAATCCTGCCGGACGATTGCCTGTGACTTTCTATAAAAATGCAGATCAGCTACCCGACTTTGAAGACTACAATATGAAAGGGCGTACCTACCGATATATGGACGAAACACCACTGTTTGCTTTTGGCCATGGATTGAGCTACTCTGACTTTAAATATGGAAAAGCCACCAGCGATAGAAAAGAACTAAAACTAGGACAAACATTGACTTTGACTATTCCGGTAACCAATAAAAGTAACGTAGATGGTGAAGAGGTTGTACAAATCTATTTAAAGCATTCTTACGATAAAGAGGGGCCGAAAAAAGCATTGCGCGCCTACAAACGTGTGAATATTGCTAAGGGAGAAACACAAAATGTAGTAATCGAACTACCCTACGAGAGCTTCGAATGGTTTGATGTGTTAAGCAATACGATGCATCCTCTAAATGGCATTTACGAAATCTACTACGGTGGAAGTTCAAATGATAGAGATCTGAAATCGATAAAAGTTGAATTAAAATAAATGAAGAAGACAATTACAGCCTGCCTCCTAATGGGGGCAGCTTTTTTAGGAGTATACGCGCAAGACAATGCGATGAAACTGTGGTATGACAAACCAGCAGAACGATGGGTGGAGGCCCTTCCGCTTGGCAATGGACGACTAGGTGCAATGGTCTATGGCGACCCGCAGAGCGAAACCATTCAGCTGAACGAGGAAACGGTGTGGGGAGGTGGCCCACACAACAACACGAATCCCAAAGCGAAAGAGGCACTCTCAAAGATACGACAGCTAATATTCGAAGGAAGGAACAGTGAGGCGCAAGCGCTTTGCGGCGAAGCTATCAGCTCACCTCACGCCAATGGTATGCCCTATCAGACTATCGGCTCGCTGCATCTTGACTTTAAAGACAATCAGCATTACAATAACTACTACCGAGAACTGAACATAGCCGATGCTACTAGTATCACGAGGTTTGAAGTAGATGGGGTGACCTACGAACGTGAGATGTTTACATCATTTCCCGATGATCTGCTAGTGATAAGACTCACGGCTTCGGCTAAAGGTAAGATTACGTTTGATGCCCACTACTCTACTCCTTACACCAATGATATCAAGATCTGTGTAAATTCCAAAAAGGAGCTGCAATTAGAAGGCAAAGCCGATGATCATGAAACGATAGAAGGAAAGATACGATTTTGCACACTGACGCGCATCGAGCACAAAGGTGGGAAATTAGAAGTTGTTGGTGATAGTCTATTGCAATTGACTGGTGCTAATAGTGCTATTATATATGTATCGGCTGGAACTAATTTTGTGAATTACAAAGATGTATCGGGCAATGCTGTGCAACAAGCTAGTAACTACATGAAGAATGCAGGGAAAGACTATAATAGGATGAAAAAAGATCATATTGCTAGCTATGCCTCACTATTCAACCGTGTATCGCTAGATTTGGGTGCTACCAAACAAGCTCAAAAGCCAACCAATGTGCGAATAGAAGAGTTTGCTAACAACCTAGATCCGCAGCTGGCAGCCCTTTATTTTCAATTTGGACGCTATTTGCTGATTTGTAGTTCTCAGCCCGGTGGGCAAGCTGCAAATCTTCAAGGCATATGGAACTACCAACGCCGTGCCCCTTGGGATGGAAAATATACAACAGACATCAATGTGGAGATGAACTACTGGCCAGCCGAACTTACAAATCTTCCCGAGATGCACGAACCTTTCTTGCAGCTCATCAAAGAGACGGCCGACCAAGGTAAACAAACAGCCGAAATGTATGGATGCCGTGGCTGGACACTGCATCATAACACTGATATATGGCGCTCTACGGGATCGGTAGATGGAGCGGCTTGGGGCATTTGGCCTACTTGTAACGCTTGGTTTGCACAGCATCTCTGGGATCGCTACCTCTTCTCGGGCGACAAAGAATATCTGGCCGAAGTCTATCCACTGATGCGTGGTGCATGTGAGTTCTATTTGGATTTCCTGATAAAAGAACCGCAAAATGGATGGCTAGTTGCATCACCTTCTTACTCGCCTGAGAACAAACCTAACGTGAATGACAAGCGCGATTTCGTGGTGGTGGCAGGTGCTACAATGGATAATCAGATGATAAGCGACCTGTTTCGCAACACAATAGAGGCCGCTGCAGTGATGGATGAATCGTCGCTTTTTGTAGACAGTCTACAAAATGTAGCGGATAACTTAGCCCCTATGCAGATTGGCCGTTGGGGACAACTACAAGAATGGATGGAGGATTGGGACAGTCCCTCAGATCGTCATCGTCATATATCACACCTTTGGGGTGTCTATCCGGGTAGACAAATCACGATAGATACACCTATATTGCTAGAGGCTGCTAAACGTTCGCTCGAAGGTCGTGGCGACCACTCTACGGGTTGGTCTATGGGATGGAAAGTGTGTTTGTGGGCAAGACTATTGGATGGCAATAGAGCCTATAAGCTAATCACTGAGCAACTATCGCCTACAATAGATGAAAGTGGGCAGAATGGGGGCACCTATCCCAATCTGTTTGACGCACATCCCCCCTTTCAGATTGATGGCAACTTTGGCTGCTCAGCCGGCATAGCGGAGATGTTAATTCAAAGTCACGATGGAAGCATCTACTTGCTCCCTGCACTACCGCAAGTATGGAGCGAGGGTAATGTAAAAGGGTTACGCTGTAGAGGTGGCTTCACACTCAACGAGATGGTGTGGGAGAACAATCAGCTAAAATCTGCAGAGCTCTTATCAACCGTGGGTGGCACAATGCGCATTCGTTCGAACACACCGCTCTTTATGGATGGGGAAAAACTTGAGGCGATAAATAGTAGCACAGCTAGCAGCAATCCTCTATTGAGTAGGCAGGATATACGCAAGCCTTTGGTATCTCCGGAGGCACCAATCAACACGCTTGACAGTCCCACTACCTATATCTATGATATTGAAACCGTAGCCGGTAAAAGCTATTTTATTAACGGCAAATAGCGGACGATTGGTCTTATATCTTCTCAAAAAGGTAAGAAAAATGCTCAACACAATAAGGGTTAATCTACTTGGTGTTGTGCATTTTATATTTGCACGTATCTTATCAGCTTTGGATTAATGATTCGACGCTGGAGAAATCTTTATTGCCTTTTTTCATTTTTATGTTTCTTCAAAAGCTGATAACTATTCACTATGTTTTGCCACAACACATAAGTACCCGGTGCGAACGATGCCAAGGGGTTAAGATAAGTATGTGCCATCCAGATAGCAAGAATAGTATTCTTCTGACCCAACGATTGTCCACCACTGATTCGTTCGTTGTAATGGCCACCTATGGCCTTTCCCAAGGCAAATTGGGCCCCACATGCAAATAAGGATGCCAATCCTAGGAGAATAGCGATGTACCAATCGGAAATATCTGTAATGAATGAGCTAAATACTTGCGCAGTTACAATAGTCAAAGATAATACCCAGAGGTAAAAAGCCCAACCGTTTCTGTTAAGCAACCACTGGTGTGCACTTGGCACAAATTTACGAAGCAAATAAGCTAGAAAGAAAGGGCAGATTAATAATGGAAATACCTTACTAAATATCACCATAAATGCCTGGTAAAAGGTAACATCTGCATTCGGCTCTACAAGCGGGAAGAGGATAGGCACTGCTACGGCCGTTCCCAGATTTGCCAATAGAGTATAGGTTGTAACACTTGCCATATTACCACCTAGTTTTGCAGTGATCACCGCAGCAGCTGTGGCAGTAGGACAAAGAAGGCACACCATGGCACCTTGAGCAACGATGGGATGAAATGGAGCAATCAGCAAATATAAACCTATGGAACCAAATAGTTGAATCAAAAGCAACCAAAAATGCCACCTCTCAAGTTTAAGATCACGTGGAGAAATCTTACAAAAAGTAAGCAGCAACATAACAAAGATCAAAACTGGCGTATAGGGCGATAAATGCCTTAACCAGGGATAAAATAAACACCCTATGAGCATAGCTATCGGCATCATCCAGTTTCTTATAAAAGTGAACATTGGCAGTGGTTTTAGTTAAATGAGTATGCAAAATAACAAGTAAAAGAAGAGTTTTGAAGCATATAAATAAGAAAAAATGCAAATGTTAGACGAAAAAGGGTTAGTATGAATATTTTTAAACTAATTTTGCAAGAACAATTGTCCTAAATGAAAACACACTCTATCAACAACAAGTTACTGTTCATAGTGGTTACAATTATGACACTTTTCTTTGGTGGCACATCTTTTGTGCATGCCCAAGAGTTTGTGGTCGTTATTGATGCCGGACATGGTGGACGTGACCCAGGTGCGGTAGGGAGGATTTCAAAAGAGAAAGATATAAACTTAAAGGTAGCACTGAAGTTAGGAGGTTTAATCTCTAAAAACTGCTCTGATGTGAAAGTGATTTATACACGTAAGACCGATGTGTTTATCCCACTAGACCGAAGAGCACAGATTGCCAATAATGCGAAAGCGGACCTTTTTATATCCATCCATACCAACTCGGTAAAAAACAACCGTACGGCAAAAGGGCCATCTACTTGGACATTGGGACTATCGCGCTCGGCGGAAAACCTAGCGGTAGCGAAAAGAGAAAATGGTGTAATCCTCTATGAAGATGATTACAAAACAACATACTCCGGGTTCAATCCCAATTCTGCTGAATCATATATTATATTTGAGTTCATGCAGGACAAATATATGGAGCAGAGTGTAAACTTGGCTTCATTGGTACAAAAGGAGTTTAAAAACCGAAGTAAAAGAATCGACCGCGGTGTACACCAGGCCGAGTTTTTGGTTCTTAAGAATAGCGCCATGCCTAGCGTTCTGATTGAACTAGGATTCATCTCATCCCCTGAGGAAGAGAAATACCTAAACACAGAGGCAGGGCTAAATAGTTTATCGAACTCTATTTACCATGCGTTTCTAACTTACAAGAAGGAGCGCCCCGGTAAAAGCTATACACCGGCGCAAGCCAAACGTGCTACTACTAGTACGACGAGCTCTACACCGCAACGCAGTAGCAACGCTAGCAATGCGTCAAGCAATAGCGCAAAAGCGAGTAGTGCTAACACAGGAAACCTTGTATTTAAAGTTCAGTTCCTTACAGCCGGTACCATTCTCAAGAAAGGAGATAAACGACTAAAGGGAATACAGAATTTTGAGTATTACAAGGAGAACGGTATATACAAATATACATGTGGAGCTTCAGAAGATTATAATAAAGTATTGCGAACTAGGCGAGAAATGACCCCTAAGTTTAAAGATGCTTTTATAGTAGCCTTCAGAGGTGGCAATAAGGTTAATATCAATCAAGCGATTGATGAGTTTAAAAAGAAAAAGAAATAAAAAAACAAATAAGATGAAATTCATAACAAAAGAAGTGAGGATTGGAATAGCAGGTATTGTATCTTTATTCATCTTAGTTTACGGCATCAATTATCTGAAAGGAATTAACCTATTCAGGCCAACTAGTTACTTCTTCGTCAAGTTTGATAATATAGCCCAACTAACCACTTCTTCGCCAGTTTATGCCGATGGTGTAAAGGTGGGTATCGTTAGAGATATCATGCTCAATTACTCACATCCAGGCGATGTAGTTGTCGAGATTGAAGTAGATCCTCAAATGCGAATCCCTAAAGGAACAACCGCCGAGCTTGTTCCGCAACTAATGGGAGAAGTTCAGATGCGATTGCTGTTGGCCAATAACCCACGAGAAAAATATCTACCCGGAGACACCATCATCGGTGGAATTAACGAAGGAATTTTTGATCAGGCTGCTAAAATGATGCCACAACTGATTACACTTATTCCTAAGATAGACTCAGTATTGATATCGCTTAACAACATACTTTCTAATCAAAGTATTCCGTCTACTCTCAATTCGCTAGAGAAGACTATGGCCAATTTGGAAGTGACAACCAACGACCTAAAAGGCTTCATGAAGAAAGATATCCCTGAGCTGACAAATAAGCTTAATAATATTGGAGATAATTTCTTGTCGGTTAGCGAGCAATTGAAAGATGTTGACTACGTAAATATAGCCAAACAGATTGATGTGACACTTGCTAACGTGAAGACTGTTACCGAGAAATTGAATGATAATGACAACACGATTGGACTCCTTCTAAACGATCCAAATCTGTATAACAACCTTAATGAAACTGCTATAAATGCTAGCAATTTGCTATTAGATCTTAAAGAGCATCCCAAGCGATATGTGCAGTTTTCATTATTTGGAAGAAAAGAGAAAAAATCATCTAATTAGAATTCATCTAAATAGCGTATTAGTATTACATTTCTGTGAATTACTATTTTCTCGCTTAAGCCTTATGCTGAAAAACATGATATTGTTTTCTGATTCATATTAGCATTACAGGTTTAACAATTGATTTTCAACCTCTTATAAAAAAACAAATTTAAAAAGAGTAAACAAACGCCGAAAGAACGGATAACTAACTAACTATTAGTATATTACACTATTTTCTGAATATACAAACATTTACCCATTTGTTTTTTTCAGATAAGATTGAGAAATTTGCAATTGTAGAAGTTTTGCCCGTTTTATAATATTGTATTTATCACACTATGATTGAATCTAGCCATGTCGATCTATGGAACCGCTGTCTCGAAATTATAAGAGACAATGTCCCTGAATCAACATATAAAACTTGGTTTACGCCGATTGTCCCCATGAAGTATGAGGACAATACTTTTGTTATCCAAGTTCCTAGCCAGTTTTTCTACGAATTCCTTGAGGATAAATTCGTGGACTTGCTGCGCCGTACACTTTACAAAGTTATCGGAAACGGCACCAAGCTGATGTACAACATCATGGTGGACCGCTCTTCTACACCTACCCAAACTGTAAATTTAGAGGGAAGCAATCGTTCGATGGCTATCCCACAACATACCGTTATCCGTAACGGAGGCAATAAGGCACCTAGCATTTTGCAGGCACCTGCTCCACAAGACTTAGATCCACACCTAAATCCCAGCTATAACTTTGAGAACTTCATTGAGGGATATAGCAACAAGCTTTCAAGAAGCGTAGCCGAAGCAGTAGCTCAGAAACCAGCCGGTACTGCTTTCAATCCACTATTCTTGCATGGAGCTTCGGGTGTTGGTAAAACTCACTTAGCAAATGCTATAGGTACTCGTATCAAAGAATTGTATTCTAACAAACGCGTACTCTATGTATCTGCACACCTTTTCCAGGTTCAATACACCGACTCTGTACGTAACAATACAACTAACGATTTCATCAATTTCTACCAGTCTATTGACGTACTGATTATTGATGATATCCAGGAGTTTGTTGGTGTGACCCGTACACAGAATACATTCTTCCACATTTTCAACCACCTACACCAAAATGGTAAGCAGCTGATATTGACTTGCGACCGCGCACCAATGCTTCTGCAAGGTATGGAAGAGCGCCTACTGACCCGCTTCAAATGGGGAATGGTAGCCGAATTGGAAAGACCTAATATAGAACTTAGAAAGAACATCTTGAAAAGCAAGATCCACCGCGATGGATTAAACTTTAGCGAAGATGTAATAGAATATATTGCAGAGAATGTGAACGACAGTGTTCGCGACCTCGAAGGTATCGTAATTGCAATGATGGCTCGCTCTACCATCTTCAACAAAGATATTGATATAGACCTAGCTAAGCGCATCGTTCACGGCACAGTACGCAATGAAACTCGCACAATAAGCGTAGAGGATATCATTGGCACCGTTTGTAAGTTCTTCGGGCTTGAATTGAGTGCTATTCATACAAAATCAAGAAAGAAAGAGGTAGTACAAGCAAGGCAAGTGGCTATGTACCTTACCAAGCAGTTTACAGAGCTTTCTACGTCTAAGATCGGTAAACTTATTGGCGGAAAAGACCATGCAACCGTGCTTCATGCCGTTAAAACAGTGAAAGGACAATGCGAAGTAGATAAGTCCTTCCGTTCTGACATTGAAACGATTGAAACATCGCTTAAGCAAAAGAAATAACCATAAAAAGAAAGTGGCTGACTCCTCTCGGGAAGTCAGCCACTTTTTTTATGTTGCTATTTTAAAAATCCTTGTTTCTTCAGAGACTCTAATAAGTTCTCAGACATGGCCTCATTGGCGCCTTTAGTGTAGCGCACGTCTGTGAAAACCTGTGCTAGCGTCTTCTTATTATTATCCGCAATAAACTTCTTATTTTCATCTAACGACTCCTTTAATCTAAAAATAGAATCAATATCCTCTGGAGTAGCATCGTGATAAGTCTCTTCGTGAATCAATGCCTCGAATGGTAAACGATCAGTCAATGCAGGGATATCGGCAGGATAACCTACCGTAATGGTTGTGATAGGAAATACCAATTCGGGCAAGTTTAATGTTTCAATAATTTTATCCGAATTATAAATGGTTGTACCAAGATAACAAATACCCAAACCTTCATCCTCAGCTAAGGTGCAAAAGTTCTGAGCAACTAAAAGAGTATCTGTAGCCGCATTCATAAATGATAGATAATTATCATATCCAGGAGTCGCTTCGCGCTGCTCACACCACTGAGAAAATCTTCTAAAATCTGCACAAAAAGTAAGTACAACAGGGGCCGTTTTTACCATTGGTTGGTTGAAGTGGGCCGGCGATAATTCCTCTTTTTTCAAGGCATCGCGGGTCACTATCACACTATACAATTGCATACCACCCATCGTAGAAGCTCTGAAAGACACTTCGAGCAAATTATTTAACATCTTAGGAGAAATATCCTGATCGGTATATCGACGTATGGTACGTCTTTCTTTCATCGAATTTATCATAATAATTATTTTCTAACAAAGATATAAAAGAATTATCTTATATCTACCTAATTAATCACAATTTTCTTTTTGGACAACATTAAAGGAGAAATGAAACAACTAAAGTATTGATTAACTGAATGATGGCTTTGCGTTTCTGACAACTCTGAAACTTTAGAAAATATATAGTGATAAATATTTTGAGAATATAAAAAAGGATATTAGTTTTGCACTACTTTATAAAATGAGGCATTACTTCTACACACAAAAACCTTATTTTATCAATCACTAATAAATAATACCAAAGTGGAAAAACAGACTTTTTCTTACAATGAAGCCTATGATGAATCGCTAAGATACTTTATGGGAGACGAATTAGCGGCCCGCGTTTGGGTAAATAAGTATGCCTTAAAAGACTCTTTCGGAAACATCTATGAGAAATCTCCAGAAGACATGCATTGGAGAATTGCCAACGAGATTGCAAGGGTAGAAAGTAAATACCCCAACCCTCTCTCTGCGCAAGACGTATATGATGTATTAGATCATTTCAAATATATTGTGCCTCAAGGTAGCCCTATGACAGGTATTGGCAACAACTTCCAAGTTGCTTCTCTGTCTAACTGCTTTGTAATTGGCGTTGATGGAACTGCTGACTCGTATGGTGGTATCATCAAAATTGACGAAGAGCAGGTACAGCTAATGAAGAGACGCGGCGGTGTGGGTCACGACCTTTCGCACATCCGTCCAAAAAGCTCTCCGGTTAAAAACTCGGCACTTACTTCTACAGGTTTAGTTCCGTTCATGGAGCGTTACAGCAACTCTACACGCGAAGTGGCACAAGATGGTCGCCGCGGTGCATTGATGTTGAGTGTTTCTATAAAACACCCCGACTCTGAAGCATTTATCGATGCTAAGATGACGGAGGGCAAGGTTACAGGTGCCAATGTATCGGTGAAGCTAGATGATGCATTTATGCAGGCAGCTGTGGACAACCAAACTTATACACAGAAGTTCCCTATTGATTCGGATACTCCAACTTATACTAAAGATATTAAAGCTGCTGATCTTTGGAAAAAGATTGTGCACAACGCTTGGAAATCGGCAGAACCCGGTGTATTGTTTTGGGATACCATCATCCGCGAATCTGTGCCCGATTGCTATGCTGATCTAGGCTATCGCACGGTATCGACCAACCCTTGTGGTGAAATACCTCTTTGCCCTTACGACTCTTGTCGTTTGTTGGCTATCAATCTCTACTCGTATGTGGTGAATCCATTTAAGCCTGATGCTCACTTTGACTTCGACTTGTTCAAGAAACATGTAGCCTTAGCGCAACGTATCATGGACGATATCATCGACCTAGAGTTGGAGAAGATTGAGAAGATCATGGCTAAGATAGACGCTGACCCAGAAGATACTGAGGTGAAACGTACTGAGAAGCTACTTTGGGAAAAGATCTACAAAAAGAGTGGACAGGGCCGACGCACAGGTGTGGGTATTACAGCCGAAGGCGATATGCTTGCAGCTCTAGGACTACGCTATGGTACTGAAGAGGCTACCACATTCTCGGAAGAGGTGCACAAGACTGTAGCTACTAGCGCTTACCGCTCATCGGTAGAGCTTGCCAAAGAACGTGGTGCTTTCGAAGTGTTCGACATCGAACGCGAAAAGAACAATCCATTTATTCAACGTCTGTGTGCAGCCGATCCTGAGTTGTACGACTTGATGAGCCAATACGGCCGCCGTAACATTGCGTGCTTGACTATCGCTCCTACCGGCACCACTAGCTTGATGACTCAGACAACATCTGGTATTGAGCCTGTATTCTTGCCTGTGTACAAGCGCCGCCGCAAAGTAAACCCTAACGATACAAATGTGCGCATCGACTTTACTGACGAATCGGGCGACTCATTTGAAGAATATATTGTATTTCACCACAAGTTTGTGACTTGGATGGAAGCAAACGGACACGATCCCGCTAAGCACTATACTCAAGAGGAAATTGATGCACTCGTTGAGCAATCTCCTTACTATAAGGCCACATCAAACGACGTGGATTGGTTGATGAAGGTGAAGATGCAAGGACGTATCCAGAAATGGGTAGACCATTCTATCAGCGTAACTATCAATCTTCCAAACAATGTGGACGAAGAGCTGGTAAACAAACTATATGTTGAAGCATGGAAATCGGGTTGTAAAGGTTGTACCGTGTACAGAGATGGATCGCGTTCGGGCGTATTGATTTCTACTAAATCGGACAAGAAAGACGATCTTCCACCTTGCAAGCAACCTACCGTAGTAGAGACTAGACCTACTGTGCTCGAGGCTGACATCGTACGTTTCCAGAACAATAAGGAAAAATGGGTAGCTCTTATCGGCCTGCTAGATGGTTATCCTTACGAGATATTTACCGGTTTGCAAGATGATGAAGAGGGTATATTTATCCCTAAGAGTGTTACTCAAGGTCGCATCATCAAGAGCATGGACGAAAGCGGTAATAAGCGTTATGACTTCCAGTTCGAAAACAAGCGTGGCTACAAGATGACTGTAGAGGGACTTTCTGAGAAGTTCGACAAAGAGTATTGGAACTATGCTAAACTAATTTCGGGTGTGTTGCGCTATCGTATGCCTATCGAACAAGTTATCAAATTGGTAGGTTCGTTGCAGCTCGACAATGAGAATATCAACACTTGGAAGAATGGTGTAGAACGTGCTTTGAAGAAATATGTTCAGGATGGCACTGCAGCCAAAGGCAAAAAATGTCCTAACTGTGGCAATGAAACCTTGGTTTACCAAGAGGGTTGCTTGATTTGTACCACTTGTGGTTCATCACGCTGTGGATAAATAAACTTATAATCAATAAGATACAGCTCCGCTAACAAGAATGGTCTTGTTGGCGGAGCTTCTTTTTTTCTCAGAATATTGCGAATAAGATGTTCTACAACAACTCAGCACAAACGTTTGCATAACAATTTAAAACATTATATATTATAGAAATTACTAGGACAAAAAATAATAAGTTATAATTGCAAGAAATTGTTAATAATACAAATCTAATATATATGCTGGTATCATTCAATATTGAATACAGAACTAATTGGGGTGAAGAGGTGTGCCTATCCTACCACCTACAAGATTCGGGGGTAATCTACCCTGAGGAAACTCTGTGCATGCATACCGTTGATGGTATTCATTGGGTGGGTGAACTAAAGCCCAATTTCCCTACAGACAAAGGCACAATAGTCTACTCCTATGTTATCCAAAAAGAGAAAGAGGATATACGCCACGAATGGAGCAGCTTTGAAAGAAAACTTCATGTAGACGGAAAAGAGTCGAAGCTCTATACCGTATACGATGCTTGGAAGATGATTCCAGGACAACAGTATTTCTACAGCTCTGCTTTTACCGAATCTCTACTCGCACACAATAAGCGCGATAGTATACCTACTACATACAACGATAGTATTCGCTTCATTGCGCATGCCCCTTGCATCGGTTCTGACTATAGTCTTGCCATCAGCGGCAACCAACAAGTGTTGGGCAACTGGGACCCTAGTCATCCACTTGTGATGAGTGATTTCGACTTCCCCGAATGGCAGGTGGAGGTTGACACTACCCAAATCAGCTTCCCGTTAGAGTATAAGTTTGTGCTCTACAGCAAAAAAGAGAAGCGCGTGGTGGCTTGGGAAAACAACCCTAATCGCTATCTGGCCAAAGGAGGAACACAACCTAACGAAACAGTGGTGATATCCGATAGATATGTCTATTTCGACCTCCCCGCATGGAAAGGGGCCGGCGTTGCAATTCCGGTATTTTCGCTCCGCTCTGAGAGCAGCTTTGGTGTAGGCGATTTCGGAGATCTGAAGAAAATGATCGATTGGGCCGTTGAGACCAACCAAAAGGTGGTGCAGATATTGCCACTCAATGACACAACGATGACCCACACGTGGACTGACTCTTATCCCTACAACAGTATCTCTATATATGCCTTCCACCCCATGTATCTCGATTTGAAGAAGATGGGATTGCTAAAAGACAAAAAGACAATGAGTAATTTCGATGCTAAGGGCAAAGAGCTGAATGCATTGGCATCTATCGACTATGAAGCCGTGAACCAGGCCAAATGGGATTACATCAAACTTCTTTTTAAACAAGAGGGAGAAAAGACTTTGGCCTCGGACGATTTCATTGCTTTCTACGAAAACAACAAAGAGTGGTTGCAGCCCTATGCGGTATTCAGCTACCTGCGCGATGCCTACAAGACACCCGACTTTACTAAGTGGCCTAGCTACTCGGTATACAATCAAAAAGAGATAGAGAAAATCTGCCAACACGATACGGCCGATTATCAACATATTGCTATCTACTACTTCGTTCAATATCATCTGCACCTCCAGTTGCTAGAGGCTACTACTTATGCCCGCAAACACGGAGTAGTGTTGAAGGGTGATATTCCTATCGGTATCAGCCGCACAAGCGTAGAGGCTTGGAAAGAGGCGCACTATTTCAATATGAACGGACAGGCCGGTGCTCCACCCGATGACTTCTCGGCCAACGGACAAAACTGGGGATTCCCTACCTACAACTGGGAAGTGATGGAAAAAGACGGCTATAGCTGGTGGATGAAGAGATTCAGAAAGATGGCCGAATATTTTGACGCCTATCGCATCGATCACATCCTAGGCTTCTTCAGAATCTGGGAGATTCCGATGGACGCTGTACATGGCCTTTTGGGGCAATTTGTGCCGGCACTCCCAATGAGTCGCGAAGAGATTGAAAGCTATGGCATGACGTTTAGGGGCGATTTCTTAACTCCATACATCCACGAATATTTCCTAAAAGACATGTTCGGTCCTCACACCCCTCAGGTCAAAGAGACATTCTTGGAATCTACCGGTGAGTATGAACGCTACCGAATGAAACCTGCATTTGACACCCAACGAAAAGTTGAAGCTTATTTTGCCGGTAAGACGGATAGCGACAGTGTTTGGATTCGCGATGGCTTATATGCACTGATTAGTAATGTGCTGTTTGTGCGCGACCGAAGTAATCCGGGTATGTATCATCCGCGTATTGGCGTACAGCTAGACTATGCGTATCAGGCTCTTTCAGACTGGGATAAGAATGCATTTAATAGGCTTTACGATCAATATTACTACCATCGCCACAACGATTTCTGGGCCGACCAAGCAATGAAAAAGCTTCCACAGCTTACGCAATCTACTCGTATGTTGGTATGCGGTGAAGATTTGGGCATGATTCCTCAATGTGTGGAATGGGTGATGAATGAACTACGCATCTTGAGTTTGGAGATTCAGCGTATGCCAAAAAATCCGGCTTATGAGTTCGGACACCTCAACGAGTATCCTTATTCGTCAGTTTCGACCTTCTCCACTCACGACATGTCTACCCTACGCGGTTGGTGGCAAGAAGACTATGGTCAAACCCAACGTTACTTCAACAATATGCTGGGGCACTATGGTACTGCACCCGCTATAGCTACACCGGAGATTTGCGAAGAGGTGGTGCGCAATCAACTCTATAGCCAATCTATACTTTGCATCATGTCGTTCCAAGATTGGATGTCGATTGATGAGCGATGGAGAAATCCTAATGTGGAAGAGGAGCGCATCAATGTGCCCGCCAATCCTAGACACTATTGGCGATACAGAATGCACCTCACTCTTGAGCAACTGATGAAAGCAGAGAGCTTAAACGAAAAGGTGAAGCATCTTGTAGAAATGACAGGGCGCAACCCTAAATAAAAGAGACAACACAATCTTAGTTATAGTTCTTGAATCCACTTTAATACAGAATTCTATCTGTATTAAAGTGGATTAGTTTTTAGTGGATATTTAGAGGCCAAATCACCTAGCAATACATGGTTTGGTGAGTAGCCCTTGCTAGCGCGGTGAGTAGCCTTTGCCACCACGCTGAGTAGCCCTTGCCAGCACGGTGGCAAAGGCTATCCACCAAAGCGACTTTTCGCAATTAGATAAGCAACTATTAATCAACACTTTGAAAGAAGACAAAAAGATTGTCAACACGCAATAATAGATTGGGAATTTATCCGTTTGTATTACTAAAAAGAAACCGCTGCTAATTATGAATATAAAGGAAAGCTACATCACGCTAAACAATCTTGTTTTCTTTGCTTATCATGGAGTGATGCCACAAGAGCAAGTAGTAGGCAATGAGTATTATGTGAACTTAAAGCTGAGAGTCAATTTCGAAGAAGCTGCATTGACAGACGATGTGGCGAAAACGGTGAATTATGCCGAAGTGTATGAAGCCATAAAGGAGGAGATGGGTATTCCTGCTAAACTTATAGAGAATGTAGGCTATCGCATCTGCCAACGCATCCTAAACGATTTCGGTATTGTAGAGGAAGTGGTGCTAAAACTTGGTAAGCGCAACCCACCTATGGGCGCCGATATTGATGGATCGGGCGTAGAACTTCATTGTAGCAGATAAAAAACAGAGCCTACCAAATCTATTAAAGAGATGGTAGGCTTTATGTTTATATACTGGGCAAAGATTACTCTTATGCTTTTTTTCTTCTTCGACGGCGATTCACAGATTCAGCCGCTTCTTCTACAATCGTCTGATTGGCAAATCGATTTGCATAGCTACTATAGTCGGTACGAATACGCTCGTAGTTTTTATCGACAAACAACGGACTAGAGATAATATGGTCGGCAGTGGAGCGGTTGCAGCAGAATACGATGTTTTCTACTCCTGCTAGGCGAGTCAACGCCTTCACGTCAGTATCGTGTGGCTGTAATGTCATGGGGTCGGTAAAGAAAAACAGGTAGTCAATCTGACCATCTACAATACGCGAGCCCATTTGTTGGTCACCACCCAGCGGACCGGATTTTAGGATAGTGAAATCCCACTCTACATCAGGATGTTTCTTTCTTAAGGCCTCAAGTATGAGCGTTCCGGTGGTACCTGTGCAGTAGAATTTATGTCCTATCAACAGCTCTGAGTTCCAAAGTGTCCACTCTATAAGGTCTTTCTTCATGGCATCATGGGCCACAAGCCCAATGCCTCGAGTCAATTTATCTTCCATCTCGTTTAATCATTAAAGTTAGTCAACTGAGAAAAACGTTTTATGCCTCGAACATAAAACTGCCACAATATACTACTATTTATCCTTTCGGGAACATTTTGATTGACAGTTTTTTGCAGATTTTCTTCTCTATCTTTTGTAAACTCTTGGCGCATACGCTTAAAATCGCGTCTAGCTCGAACCACAGCTTTTGCGTTGGGCAAGCTACCCGTAACAAGATATTGCAATGCGGCTACATAGTCTAAGAAGCAGCGTACCCGAAGAGTTGAAGCGAGTTCATTGGCTGGAAGATTCTTATAAAGCAACAGCAGATTGTTGCGAAAATTAAGGTAGGTTTTACGGGGATTCTCTTTATTGAGAGTGCCTCCACCCACATGGTAGACCACACTCTGAGGCACACAAACAATGGCTCGGCCTCGCGATCGAAGGCGCCAGCAAAGATCTATCTCTTCCATATGTGCAAAAAAACGGCCATCCAATCCACCGGCAGCCCAGTAGTCGGCCAGGCGAATAAACAGCGCAGCACCTGTGGCCCAGAAAACAGGGCGCAACGAGTCATACTGTCCATGGTCCACCTCTACCTCATTGAATATACGCCCGCGACAAAAAGGATAGCCATATCTATCTATAAAGCCACCGGCAGCACCTGCATACTCAAACATATCTTTGTTTCGCTCGCTACGAATCTTGGGTTGGCAAGCCGCCACCTCGGGATGTTGGTCCATGTAAGACAGAAGTGGAGTGAGCCAATTGAGAGTTACTTCTACATCAGAGTTGAGCAACACCACATATTCAGCATCTACTTGCTGTAGGGCTTTATTATAACCCTCTGCAAATCCCCAATTGCGGTCAAGCAGAATAAGTTGGACGCCTGGAAATGAAGTCTGCAACATCTCTACCGATGAATCGGTAGAGGCATTATCGGCCACACACACCTCTACCCCATCTGCTTCACTAAACTCGATAACAGAGGGTAGAAAGGTACGAAGCATTTCACAACCATTCCAATTGAGAATGACGATAGATAGTTTTTTCACAGTATAGTAGTATTATCAAGAAACGATTTCGGCTTTAAGCGAGGTGCGGTCATCATTGAAACCAATGAGCTTAACATCTACCAGACAGTTGTCCAGCGAGTCATCGCCATCAATCTCCACACGAATATAATTATCGGTGAAGCCATGCATTGGAGTACCTTCTTTCGATTTCTCCATCAAGGCTGTCATCGTGTTGCCTATATATTGTTCGTAAAACGCTTGCGTCTTCTCGTCCGACAGAGCCAAAAGGCGCTGGCTGCGCTTATGCTTATCCTCGGGTGACACCACATATTCAATCTTCAAGGCTTGCGTACCGGGGCGTTCTGAATAGCTAAACACATGTAGCTGAGTGACGTCTAGTCCTGCTATAAAGTTGTAGGCATCTTCAAAGAATTCATCTGTCTCGCCTCGTGTACCTACGATCACATCAACACCGATAAAGGCATGAGGCATCACTTGCTTAATCTTCTCTATCTTCGACGCAAACAAAGCTGTATCATACCTACGACGCATCAGTTTAAGCACATCGTCACTACCCGATTGCAACGGAATGTGGAAGTGCGGCATAAAGCGCTTCGACTGCGCCACAAACTCTATAATTTCGTCGGTCAACAGATTGGGTTCGATAGAAGAAATACGATAGCGTTCAATACCTTCTACTTGGTCGAGTGCCTTAACAAGGTCAAAGAAAGATTCACCGGTAGTCTTACCAAAGTCACCGATGTTTACACCTGCAAGCACTATCTCTTTACCGCCTTCGGCAGCGGCTTGCGTGGCCTGCTCTACCATCGAGGCGATAGTGCCATTGCGGCTGCGTCCACGAGCAAAAGGTATAGTGCAATAAGAACAGTAGTAGTCGCAACCATCTTGCACTTTTAAGAAGTAGCGAGTGCGATCGCCACGCGAACAAGAAGGAACAAACAGACGGATATCTTTTGTAGTAGTGATATGCGCCTCTCCGGCTTCGTGCTTATGAAGATCACCCAGATATTGCAACAAGTCGTTTTTTTGCTCGGCACCTAGTACCACATCTACGCCATCGATCTTTGCGACAGCGTCCGGTTTAAGCTGGGCGTAGCAGCCTGTAACCACAACAAACGCCCCAGGATGCTGTTTTACCAACTTATTAATAGCCTGGCGGCACTTCTTGTCGGCCATCTCTGTCACCGAACAAGTGTTTACCACACAAATATCAGCACGCTCGCCTTTACGAGCTGTACGCACCCCTGCCTCGCGCAGAGTCTTACCAATAGTAGATGTTTCTGAAAAGTTCAGTTTACAGCCAAGTGTGTAGTACACAGCTGTTTTGTCCTGAAAAACGGTTGTATCTATCATGATGCAATAATCTCTTTTTAAGTTAATGCAAAGTTACACAATATATCATCATCCCTATAATCTGTTATAATATAATAAGGTAAAGAAAGAAAAAGCCTCTTTAGAAGCTATATAAATAGCTTTAGTTATCATAAATAATTAGAATTCAGCGTATGTTTACATTACAGAATTGTTATTTTTGCACAGATATATTAGAAACGTGCAATGATAAAAGAAAACTTCATTAAATTATACGAGACTAGCTTCCGCGAGAATTGGGATTTACCCTGTTATACAGACTACGGTGATGACATCAGTTTCACCTATGGTCAAGTGGCCGAAGAGATAGCTCGCCTACACTTACTATTCAAACATTGCAGCTTGCGCCGTGGTGAAAAAATTGCTATCATTGGCAAAAACAATACCCGCTGGTGCATCGCCTATATGGCTACCATCACTTATGGAGCTATTGTGGTGCCCATTCTCGAGGGATTCAATCCCAACGATGTGCACCACATTGTGAACCATTCAGAGTCGGTATTCCTATTTACAAGCGATTCAATTTGGGAAAATCTAGAAGAGGAAAAGATGCAAAACCTTCGTGGTGTATTCTCTCTTACAGATTTAAGATGCCTGCACCAACGCGATGGGGAGACCATTCAACGATTCCAAAAGAGAATTGATGATGTGATGTTCGAGACCTATCCTAATGGGTTCGATCGTCACGACGTGCAATATACCACACTTTCGAACGACAAAGTAATGTTGCTCAACTATACGTCGGGCACAACAGGCTTTAGCAAAGGAGTGATGCTCACCGGTAACAACCTTGCGGGGAATGTGACCTTCGGTATCCGCACCGAATTGCTTAAAAAGGGCGATCGAGTGCTATCGTTCCTACCTTTAGCGCATGCCTATGGTTGCGCTTTCGACTTCCTTACTGCTACAGCAGTAGGTACACATGTTACACTTTTGGGTAAAATTCCTTCTCCAAAGATACTTCTTAAAGCTTTCGAAGAGGTAAAACCCAGTCTTATCATCACCGTACCACTAGTTATCGAGAAGATTTATAAGAACACCATTCAGCCTCTTATCAACAAACGAGGAATGAAGTGGGCACTTAGCATACCCGTTTTGGACAGCCAGATATACGGTCAAATTCGCAAAAAATTAATCGATGCCTTGGGCGGACGCTTCAAAGAAATCATCATTGGTGGTGCTGCTATGAACCCCGAGGTAGAACAGTTCTTCTATAAGATCAAATTCCCCTTCACCATCGGTTACGGCATGACAGAGTGCGGCCCGCTTATCAGCTACGCACCATGGAATGAGTTCATCCCTACCTCATCAGGTAAGATACTCGACATCATGGAAGCACGTATCGTTAAAGATGATCCTTCGAATACATTAGGAGAGATTCAGGTGCATGGAGAGAATGTCATGGTAGGCTATTACAAGAACCCCGAAGCTACAAGCGAAGTCTTCACCGAAGACGGCTGGCTACGCACAGGCGACCTTGGAACCATGGACAGCAATGGCAACATTTTCATTCGCGGACGTAGCAAAACAATGATATTGGGAGCTAGCGGTCAAAACATCTTCCCCGAAGAAATAGAGACCAAACTAAACAACTTGCCCTTCATTTTAGAAAGTCTTATTATAGAGCGTAACAAAAAACTAGTAGCACTAGTCTATGCTGACTATGAAGCATTAGATTCACTAGGACTTAACAACCCTGAGAATCTAAAAACCATAATGGACGAAAATCTCAAGAATCTAAACAACAGCGTAGCCAACTACGAGCGTGTGAGCCAAATTCAACTCTATCCTACTGAGTTTGAGAAGACTCCGAAACGCAGCATCAAACGCTACTTGTACAATAGCATCGCTGAAGACTAGACTATTTTCGAAAAACCTTTTTGTTCTATAAGACTCCTTATCTCAAAACAAATTACGAAATTCTTTGTTATTTTGTAACATTGTATTTCAAAAGTACATATCTTTGTACTGTTTTAATAAGCAAATGAATGTATTATAGATTTAAAAAGCAAATGAAAATGAAAAAATTAGTATTAGTATTCGCAGCAATCGCTACAGTATGCGTTGTATCTTCATGTGGTAACAAAAAGGCTCAAGTAGAAGCTGTTGAAGTTACTGAAACTACTCCAGTAGAAGTTGAAGCAGTAGTTTTGACTGCAGACACTGTAATCGATGGCACTTTAATCACTGACACAACTGTAGTAGTTGGTGTTGAACCTGCAGAATAATCTAAGAGATTAGAGAATTTATCATGAAGCCCTGAGCAAAAATTGCTCAGGGCTTTCTTGTACCCATTCGTATAGACACATTAAAAAACCTCCCATAACCAATGGTCATGGGAGGTTTCTGATATTGATAACCTTATTAAGATTACTCAGCTACTACTTCAAAAGGAATTTCAACTGAAACTTCTTTGTGAAGTCTAACGATTGCAGTGTAATTACCAACTTCTTTCACAGCATCTTTAACCGTGATAAGCTTTCTGTCGATATTAAAGCCAAGCTTAGTCAATTCGTCAGCGATTTGGATGTTGCTTACAGAACCGAAGATAGTTCCTGTAGAGCTAACCTTAGTAGGAATAGTCAAAGAAACACCTTCCAACTTAGCAGCAAGTTCTTCAGCATCTTTTTTGATCTTTTCAAGCTTGTGAGCACGTTGTCTCAAGTCTTCAGCCAACATCTTTTTTGCAGAAGGAGAAGCGATGATTGCTTTTCCTGTTGGGATCAAGAAGTTACGACCATAACCAGCCTTAACTGTTACGATATCATTCTTATAACCCAAGTTTACTACGTCTTCTTTCAAAATAATTTCCATACTTTTCC
>CAMTOQ010000046.1 GCA_947074205.1 uncultured Bacteroides sp.
CAAGCTTATACTTCATTTGGTTATTTGAACCAAAAAGGTACACAACCCGGACAAAAATACGAACGCTTCACCTTGAAGACTACTCTAGATATGTCTCCAACAAAATGGTCGAAGGTTGGTACCACTATCAATGGATCGTATGCCGACCAAGATTATGGTTATAGCTTCACGAAGTCAGTCACAGGTTCGGGCGATCTATACGGTGCATTGAAAAGCATGTTGCCTTGGACAGTGCCTTTCGATGAAAACGGTGATTATATTCGTAACCCTAATGGTGACGTAAACATCATCAATCCTATCAACGAACTTCAACACAACAAGAACCAACGTCGTACTTTCCGTGCTGCAGCTAGTCTGTACTTGCACTTAGACTTTGGTCAGATGTGGAAACCACTAGAAGGTCTCTCTTATCGCTTCCAGTTCGGTCCAGAGTTTACTTACTACACAACCGGAGTTGCTAATGCAGCCGATGGTATCAATGGTGATGGTAACAACCAAGCTTCTTATGGCAGTGACAACACTCGTTCTTGGACTCTCGATAACTTGATCTATTATAACCGCACTATTGCCAATAAGCATAACATTAGCTTAACAGCTATGCAATCGGCTTCAAAATACCACTACGAAAACTCTAGTATGCGCGCTGTAAATGTAGCAACACCTCAAGAGCTTTGGTATAACCTTGCATCAGCAGGTACCTTGAATGCCTTTGGTACAGGATTGGTAGAAAAGCAGATGGTTTCTTACATGGGACGTTTGCACTACTCGTTTGCCGACAAGTATTTATTGACAGCTTCTATTCGTTGGGATGGTGCTTCACAGTTGGCTCCAGGTCACAAATGGGCAAGTTTCCCATCGGGTGCAATTGCATGGCGCGTGGACCAAGAAGAGTTCATGAAAGATGTTACTTGGATTGATCAATTGAAGCTTCGTATAGGTGCGGGTGTCACAGGTAATGCTGCTATCTCGCCTTATGCTACCAAGGGTGCTATCACTGCCTTGTACTACAACTGGGGACAAACAGATTCATCTTTAGGATATGTTCCTTCAGACCCTTCGCAGAGAACACCTGCCAAGATGGCTAATGAGAAACTAGGTTGGGAAAAGACAACTCAATACAATGTGGGTATCGACTATGGGTTCTTAGATCAGCGTCTTAATGGTAGTGTAGACTTCTATAAAACTAAAACAAAAGACTTGTTGCTTGGCACTACAATTCCATCGCTAACCGGTTATACATCGACTTTTGCTAACGTTGGTAGAACATCTGGTTGGGGTATCGACTTGCAGTTGAATGCTGTTCCTGTTCAGCTTAGAGATTTCCGTTGGTCTACTACACTTACATGGTCGAAAGATAAGAATAAGATTGAAGAGCTTGCCAATGGTGCAACAGAAGACGTAAACAACCGTTGGTTTGTAGGCAAAGAAATCGGTGTGTATTATGACTATGTATACGATGGTATCTGGAAGACAGAAGAAGCTGAAGAAGCTGCAAAATATGGCCGTAAACCAGGTCAAATCAAAGTGAAAGATTTGAACGGAGATGAAACGATTGATGCCAATAACGACCGTGAGATTGTGGGTACAACACGCCCTAAATGGACAGCAGGTTGGTTGAATACCTTCACCTACAAGCAATTCGAATTGTCATTCTTCATGGTTTCGCGTTGGAAGTTTACTGTAGTCAATGGTGCACTAACACTAGATGGCCGCTTCATGCAACGTAGCGTAGACTACTGGGTAGAAGGTGTAAACGAGAATGCGCCTTACTACTCTCCAGGATCTAACGGCCAGGCTGCAGATACCTATAACTCTTCTATGAACTACCAAGATGGTTCGTTTATCAAGATGAGAAATATATCATTGGCTTACAATTTCACACCTCAACAATTGAGAAAATCGGGTATTAGCAACTTGAAAGTTTATGCACAGGTTATGAATCCTTTCTTTGTCTATAAGAAATGTGATTACCTTGATACAGATCTGATGAACTATGATAACAACACCAGATCATTTGGCTCGGGCACCACTTTGAAGAGTTTCGTGCTTGGTATAAATATTGGATTCTAAACTAACTAAGTAGATTATTATGAAATTAAGCAAAATATTAATGATCGGTGCAATGACTGGTTCATTGGCAACTATCAATACATCCTGTAAGGAGTCATTCCTTGACGAACAACTGATCACAGGACAAAGTACAGATTACTTTAAAACGCAAGACGGGTTGGACGACTTGGTAACCGGAGCTTATCAAAAGTTGAAGTTCAAATTCAATTATATATGGGGTATCACTAACTACAATTTAGGGGTAGATGAGTTTACCGATGCCAATAATATCATGGCACACTATAACCACTACGGCTCTACGCTCAACTCGGCCGAGGGAGGTTCTAATCAACCGATATGGGACAACTACTATGGGCTTATTGAACCTGCTAATATCATTATTCAGAATATGCCTACAGGCTACAACCAAAGCAGTGCTACCTACAACACTCGTTTGGGCGAAGGCTACTTCTTGAGAGCGTATGCCTATTTTGAATTGGTGAAGCAGTATGGTGGTGTACCGTTGAAACTTAATCCTTCTACTGGAGTAGAATTCTACTTCAGTAGAAACTCCGAAGAAGATGTTTACAATCAGATCATAGCTGACTTTAAGCAGGCTTATGATCTATTGCCAACTAAGGCTGATCAAACCGGACGTATCACGAAATACGCAGCAGCTCACTTCTTGGCGAAAGCACACTTGTTTCGTGCATCCGAGCTTTATAGCGGATGGAACGGTGGCTATGTGGCAGCCGACTTAGACGCTGTAATTAAATATGGTGAAGAGGTGGTGTCAGCACATCCACTTTGTGCCGACTATATTGAGCTTTGGGACTTTACAGCTGCCAACAGTGCCAACGAAAAGGTAAGCGAAGTAGTCTTGGCTGCTCAGTTCTCGGATGATGCTTCTACTTGGGGACGTTATGGTAATCAGATACATCTTTATTATCCTTCAGTATATCAGAACTTATCGGGAACAAAACGTGATATTTCGGGTGGACGTGAGTTCTCTTATGCCAGTGCCACTGAATATACTATGCAGGTGTTCGACCGTGTAAACGACTCACGTTTTTGGAAATCGTTTATCACTAAATATGGTGCTAACGACCAAAAAGGTGCTCCTACTTGGGGCGATGCCGATATGCCTTTTGCACCTGCAGGTGCAGTAGTTGGCGAGAAACGATTCAATGCAGGCGAGGTAGGTATTAAGTATATTGTAAACAATCAAGGTGATACTCGATATGCTAAATATGAAAACGACCCAACGAACAATGCATTGAAAGATGGTGTGATGGGTAACACTCATACATTTGTGCGCTACTTCAAGGGTGAGCCTCAAAGCTGGAATACTTTTGGCGGTCGTGGCAACTACTCTGATCAAATTGCTCGTTCGGTGGCGCTGTGTAAATTCCGTGATGGCTATCGCAACTCAATTGCTTCACAGTTTGGTACACGCGATGCTATCATCGCCCGTTCCGGCGACGATGTGTTGATGATTGCTGAGGCTTACATCCGCAAAGGCGAATCTTATTATGGCAATGCCATTGAATGGATCAACAAGCTTCGTCAACGTGGGGGTTATGCCGAAGGCGAAGATCGCTCGAAACATGTAGATGGTGGACAAGCATATAAAAACAATACCTATTGTGCAGGCAAAGGTGGTGGCTATAGTGCAGATGGATCGATCTATTGGGAAAGCAATACCTACTATGAATCAAACGACATGGAAGGTCAAGAAACTACTGCTTCTACTAAAAATGCAATGTTGCTATCAGGTGTAGCAGATGTTTACAACTCGAAGACGGATGGTATTCTATACGAAGTGTTGGGTGCTACATCAAACGCTGAAAAGATGATGTGTTTCTTGTTAAACGAAAGAACTCGTGAACTTTGTGGCGAGTTACTCCGTTGGGAAGACTTGGCCCGCACAAAGACTCTGGATGCTCGTTGGCATAAGTTCAACGATGGTGCAACAAGAGGTTTGGGTAATTTCGATCCTAATATTCACTATTATCGTCCAATTCCTCAATCGTTCTTAGATGGTATCACTAACTCAAGTGGTTCGCCATTGACACCGGAGGAAAAACAAGCCATGCAAAACCCTGGTTATTAAAAATAAGTCATTCATTTTCATTATTTAATAGAGGTGTGCCTAGTCGTAGGTACACCTCTGTTTTTGTCTGCTAGTGTCTTTTTCTGAATGGTTTGACTGTCAGTAGATTAGTGGCTCCGGTAACTTGCTTTGGTGGCAACGCCTACTCACCGTAGTAGAAACGCATGGTCACCGCGGTGAGTAGGCGTTGCCACCAAGCTGAGTAGCCCTATCCAATAAATGGGCTGATATGGTACAGCAAAATACGGATAAAAAGCCCTATTTATCGGCATTTGAACGAATTTACATAGATGTGTACGTGTTTCTAGATGCTGTATAGCTAAAGAATGATATTTTTGCCTCTATATCTAATAAAAACACAATCTATAGTATGAATAAATTTTATCTGTTATTATCAATACTTCTTTTCTCTGCATCTACACTCTGTGCGCAGTTTGGCAAGACCGTTCCTTCGGAGGTGCAAACTTATGTAGACGGCCAAACAGGGCAAACCATCACGGTACTTACCGATACTGCACGAAATGATAAGTACCTCTACCAAACAGACCCTATGTGGACTCCCGATGGTAAATATCTTTTGTTTCGTTCGAGTAGCCGAGGCGATGGCAGATCGGTGACCCGAACAACTCCCGATGGCAAAGAGCAGACCTTTAAACCTACCCAATATTTCTTTATAGAAATGGCAACAGGCAAAATCATCCAAGCCACAGACTGCGACAATATAGCGAATGCCTATCTAGCCAATCATTCCAACCAACTTTTTATAAGTAGAAACGAATCGAATGGATGGAACTTGTATGTGCTCAATCTTGACACCTTCTTCAATGATGTGAACAAAGGCAAGGTAAAAGGTCCATCGAATTATGAACGACATATCGGAACTTTTCCTGCCGAAATAGGAAAGGCTGGTGGTTATGCCATCGACTGCAACGATGACTTTGCTTACATCGGCATAGAGCGCGAAGGAACTCAAGAGGAACGCGACAGAATGATGAAAAACGCTTACCTCCCCGGTAGCAATCAGCCTGTGAAGATAAAACCGGTGCTGAGTGCCATCTATAAGATGAATACGGCAACGGGTGAAGTGTCGAAGGTGGTTGATACAGAGTTTAAGATAGGACATATTCAAACTAGTCGCTTTGCTCCGGGCGAGATTGTGTTTTGCAATGAAACAGGTGGCGATGCCCACCAACGTATGTGGTACTGTACAGCCGATGGCAGTGTGTTTAAACCACTTTACCAAGAGACTCCACTCGACTGGGTGACCCACGAAACATTTGCTTCCAAAGACTATGTCTATTTTAATATACTAGGTTTTCAGCCTCGCTTGCGCAAACAGGCTAGCGGCATTGCACGCATCAACCTGCGCACCGATGATGTAGAGATGATAGGTCAAGTGGAAATGGATAAAGATAGAGAAGCTATGGAGGGTCAACTCACCGGTCGCGGCTTTTGGCATTGTAATGCTAGTAGCGACAACCGCTGGGTGGCAGGCGATACTTTCGGTGGCAATGTGTGGCTGATAAATGTAGACAACGGTCAGCGCTATTGCATCGCAACAGATACGAAAATGAAACCCGACCATGCGCATCCTAGCTTCAGCCCCGACGGTAGTAAGCTTTTGTTCCAATCGGGACATTTCACCGATGGTAAGCGTTTGAATCTAATGATGGTCGATATTTCCAATTTTGACTAACAATTGTACGCATTTAAAGGAGTTTGTATCTATTTCTAGGGCGCTACAAGCCATAGGCAATATATTTGCCTCGGATTTAATGAAAAGATAAATTTAAAATATAGACTATGAAAATCAAGATAATCAGTTGTTTTATCATCGCTCTTCTCTTAAGTACCACCTTGCAAAGTCAAGCGGTATACAACATGGGGGAGATGCAAAAAGAGAAGTTGGGCAGAGGAGTGGTAGCCCTACGCGAGAATCCTTCGGAAGTGGTTATTTCGTGGCGTTACCTATCTTCTGATCCAGAATCTACTGCCTTCAACATCTACCGTGATGGGAAGAAGATTGCTGAAGTTCCAGCCAATGCAGGGACTTTCTATAAGGATAGCTATCAAGCAACCATGGCAACCACCTACACCGTGATACCGGTAGTAGATAATAAAGAATCCGCTCTACTAACCGGAAGTTACACCCTCCCTGCTAATGCCCCACAAGGATATATCAACATTCCTCTAATTCGACCTGCAGATGGCATAACTTTAGCGGGCGAGCAGTACGACTACTCTCCCAATGACGCTTCGATAGGCGACGTAGATGGTGATGGCGAGTATGAAATCATTCTGAAATGGAATCCCTCGAATGCGCACGACAATGCACACGATGGCTATACCGGCAACGTATTTATAGATTGCTATAAATTGTCAGGACAAAGGTTGTGGCAGATTGATCTAGGCAAGAACATACGTGCCGGTGCTCACTACACTCAAGTGATGGTATACGACTTGGATGGTGACAATCGTGCCGAGGTGGTGATTAAAACTTCTGATGGTACGGTAGACGGTACAGGTAAAGTTATTGGAGATGCCAATGCTGACTATCGCGAGCCGGGTAATCCTAAAAATCAAGGCCGTATATTGACCGGCAACGAATACTTAACCATCTTCAACGGAGAGACAGGCGCAGCTATGCAAACCATCGACTATATGCCTGCCCGTGGACGTTTGGAAGATTGGGGAGACGCACGCGCCAACCGCAGTGACCGCTACTTGGCAGCCATTGCTTACCTGGATGGTGTGAAACCTAGCGTAGTGATGTGCCGCGGTTATTATACCCGTGCAGTACTTGCTGCTTACGACTGGGATGGAAAAGAGCTCACTCAGAAATGGGTGTTCGATAGTAATACACCCGGTAATGGAGATTATGCGGGTCAAGGCAATCACAACCTTCGCGTAGGTGATGTAGATGGTGATGGTTGCGATGAAATAGTATATGGTCAATGTACTATCAACAATGATGGCACAGGACTTTACTCTACTAAAATGGGGCATGGTGATGCAATGCATCTTACTCAGTTTGCTCCATCGATGTCAGGCTTGCAGGTGTGGTCGTGTCATGAAAACAAGAAAGATGGAACTACATTCCGCGATGCGGCAACTGGCGAGATACTCTTCCAAATACCTTGCCCCGAGGATGTAGGCCGCTGTATGGCTGCCGATATTGATCCCAACCACGAAGGTTTAGAGATGTGGTCGTGGGGATCGGGTGGCATCTACAACGTAAAAGGCGAATTGATTAATGAAAATATGGTGGGACTGCCTACCAATATGGCTGTGTGGTGGACGGGCGATTTGATGCGCGAGTTGCTCGATAAAAACTTTATCACAAAGTACGATTGGGAGCAAGGTGTGTGCAATAGAATCGCTGAGTTTGAAGACTGCCTATCGAATAACGGTACCAAAGCCAATCCATGCTTGCAAGGAGATATTGTTGGCGACTGGCGCGAAGAGGTGCTGATTCGTACGGAAGATAATAATTCATTGCGACTCTATGTGTCGCCGATTAATACCGATTACCGCTTTTATACTTTTCTAGAAGATCCGGTATACCGCATCAGTATAGCAACACAAGGTGTGGCCTATAATCAACCCACACAGCCCGGTTTCTATTTTGGGCCCGATTTAACGGGTTCGTTCCGCGGCTACAATTTCGATAAGAAAAAATAATAACTACGATTCTAACAAAAAACTAAATAAGATGAGAATAAGAACACTTGGAGTGATAGGCGCTATGGTATTGCTGACAGTGCCAAGCGGTTACGCACAAAAGAAAAAAGAGGTAATCAACGATTCGAATGCACCGCTGCATTTGCTCCAACCCGACTACAAAGTGCCCTACGGAGTATTGACCGTTGAGGAGGTGAAAGGTGATATGGACCGTGTGCTCGGCTATTTGGAAGATGAGACGCACACTCGCGTGGTAGACCAGAAGACCGGTAAGGTAATCAACGACTATGCCAATATGAATGCTGATGCTCAATTGGAGCGTGGCGCGTTCCGACTTGCCAGTTATGAGTGGGGTGTCACCTACTCGGCCATGATGGCGGCCGCTGAGGCTACAGGCGATTCAGCTTATATGAAGTATGTGACCGATCGCTTTAAGTTCTTGGCAGAGGTAACTCCCTACTTTAAAAAGGTGTATGAGACATACGGCACGGTAGATCCGCAGATGAAGCAGATCATCGCCCCACATGCATTGGATGATGCCGGGGCAGTGTGTGCAGCCATGATCAAGGCACAGATAAAAGATAAATCGCTCGACTTGAAACCGTTGATCGAGAACTATATGAACCACATCTTATACAATGAGTATCGTTTGGCCGATGGTACATTTGCACGTACTCGTCCACAACACAACACATTGTGGTTAGATGATATGTTTATGGGGATTCCTCCGGTGGCTTACTACTCAAATATAGCAAGCGACAATCAGCAAAAGTATGTGGCCGAGTCGGTGAAACAAGTATTGCAGTTTGCCGACCGTATGTGGGTGCCCGAGAAGAAACTGTTCCGTCACGGATGGGTAGAAGAGATGCAAGATCCTCCTGCTTTTTTCTGGGGACGTGCCAATGGATGGGCCTTGCTCACCATGTGCGAAGTGCTCGATGTTCTGCCCGAAAATCATCCTCAAAGAGAGAAGGTGATGAACTTGTTTAAGCAGCACGTTCAGGGGCTAGCCGCACTACAAAGTGGCGAAGGGTTTTGGCACCAATTGCTAGATCGCAACGATTCATATCTTGAAACATCGGCAACGGCCATCTATGTATATTGCATAGCACACGCTATCAATAAAGGATGGATTGATGCCATCACTTACGGACCGGTTGCCAACCTTGGCTGGCACGCTGTGTCTACTCAAATCAATGAAAAGGGACAGGTAGATGGAACTTGCGTGGGTACAGGTATGGCTTTCGACCCTGCTTTCTACTATTATCGCCCTATCAACGTTTATGCGGCTCACGGTTATGGCCCGGTAATATGGGCGGGTGCCGAGATCATCAATATGCTCAACAATCAACATCCAAAGATGAACGATAGCGCTGTACAATTCTACAAGAAAGAGCAAATGACCAAGGAACCTATCTTCCATGTGAGCGATCCAGGAAATGCACGCGACGTGGTGGCTGGTGTTAGCCGCAAAGACAGCAACAGTCCGGTGGTGCTACTGATTGGCGACTCTACTGTGAAATGTGGTCAGGGCAAAGGTGAAAATAAGATGTGGGGCTGGGGAAGCTTTCTCGAAAACTACTTCGATACCGATAAGATTACCGTTGAAAACTGGGCATTGGGTGGACGAAGCAGTCGCACTTACATCACAGAAGGGTTGTGGTCAAAGGTCTTGGCAGGTATTAAGCCGGGCGATTTTTTAATCATCGACTTCGGACATAATGATGGTGGACCTCTCAATACCGGCAGAGCACGTGCCTCTCTCAAAGGTACGGGTGATGAATCGCAAACTGTGGTGATGGAACGCCATGGCGGCCCTGAAACTATCTATACTTTTGGTCACTACTTGCGCACTTATGTGCGTCAGGCCAAAGCCAAAGGAGCAAATGTGATAGTAACCTCGCATACGCCTGCCAACCGCTGGACAGCCGATCGCGTGAACCGCTGCGATCAGACTTACGGCAAATGGGCGCAAGAGGTAGCCGAAGCCGAAGGTGTTGATTTTATTGATTTGAACGAAATAATTGCTCAGAAATACGAGACAATGGGTAAGGATGCTACAGCTGCACTATTTGTGGATGGTGTGCACAATACCAAAGAAGGGGCTCTGCTTAACGCCACTTGTATTGTTGAGGGATTGAAAGATCTGAAATCGAATCAACTAAACCAATACCTTAAGAAGTAACCTTTTTTTGACCAATTAAATACTAAATACGATGAAAAGAGAAGCATTTAAAATGTTCTTGAAACCAGGTTTCGAGAAAGAGTACGAAAGAAGACATGGTAATATTTGGCCTGAGCTACAGAAAATGTTGAAAGATGGTGGGGTTTACGACTACTCTATCTATTGGGACAAAGAAACGAATATCCTTTTTGCTTGCCAGAAAACCAAAGGGGAACAATCGTCGCAGGATATGGGAGCGAATCCCATTGTGCAGAAGTGGTGGGACTATATGGCCGATATCATGGAGGTGAATCCAGATAATTCGCCGGTCACCATACCGCTACCAGAGGTGTTTTACATGGAGTAAGGGCAGTGGCTCTCATTCTTTATTAATTCTTTTAATTAACGAGTATGAGAAATTACAACTTGGTGGCACTACTTGTAGTGCTTATCTTTTCATCGTGTTCACCTCGGCCGGCCAGTTACAAAACAACTGTGGTGAACGCCCCTTTTGAGATGGACGCTATCAAGGAATATATATTTCCCGATCAGGATTTCTTTATCACTGATTATGGCGCTTCCACTGAAGAAGGGTTCAACAATGGCGCAGCCATTAATCAAGCAATCATTGCCTGCTCTGATGCAGGAGGTGGTCGTGTCATTGTGCCTCGAGGTAGATGGTTCACAGGTCCAATCCATTTCAGGAGCAATGTAAATCTTCATCTTATGGAGAATGCTGAGCTACAATTCTCGGATAATCCTATCGACTACTTGCCGGCTGTGATGACCTCGTGGGAAGGGATGGAGTGCTACAACTACTCTCCATTGCTCTATGCCCTGGAGTGTGAGAATATTGCTATTACAGGCAAAGGTTGCCTAAGCCCCATTATGGAAACGTGGACAACTTGGTTTAAGCGTCCGCAAACACATTTGGATGCTTTGGCCGAACTCTACACAATGGCTTCTACGGATGTATCGGTCAAGGAACGTCAGATGGCGATTGGCGAAAACAACCTTCGTCCACACTTGATTCAATTTAATCGTTGTAAGAACGTGCTACTCGATGGCTTTGAAATTCGTGAGAGTCCTTTTTGGACTATCCACATGTATCTGTGCGATGGCGGTATTGTGCGCAACCTCGATGTGAAAGCACATGGACACAATAACGATGGTGTAGATTTAGAAATGAGTCGCAACTTCTTAGTGGAAAATTGTGTATTCGATCAAGGCGATGATGCTGTGGTAATCAAATCGGGGCGTAACCAAGATGCGTGGCGGTTAAACACTCCTTGTGAAAACATTGTGGTGCGCAATTGTCAGATTAAAAAAGGGCATGTGCTGCTCGGCATAGGTAGCGAAATGTCGGGAGGTGTGCGCAATGTGTATATGCACGACTGCGTGGTGCTCGACTCTGTGTTTCGGTTGTTCTTCGTAAAAACCAATAATCGCCGCGGCGGATTTATCGAGAATATCCATATGGAGAACATAAAAGCTCGTGCCATGCAGCGTGTGTTAGAGGTGGATACCGATGTGCTTTATCAATGGCGCGACCTAGTGCCAACCTATGAAGAACGCATTACACGTATTGACGGACTTCACATGAGCAACATAGAGTGCGATAGGACGGAAGCTATCTACGACCTGAAAGGAAACAGTAAACTGCCCGCCAACAATGTAGTGATGAAAAATATCAGTGTGGGCGAAGTCACTCAGTTTATTGGAAAGGTAGATAATGTGAATAATGTGCAGGGTGAAGATATATTTGTAAATGGCGATAAAGTGCCAGTGTTTTAAATTCTAGTTTCATATTCTCTTTAAATAAGCCTTTATTTGGAACGACTTTATGTCGGTGAGATATATCAGAATGGAAGTTCTGATATATCTTTTTTGTGTGTGTAGCGGTGCAATGATTTTGGGATAGAGTGCGGGTGGGTGCTCTGTGAGGGGTTTTCCTAAAATCAACATGTGTTTATTAAACAATTTATACTAAATAAAAGTCAAAAAAGACGGTATAAATTTAACTTCCTTATTGTACATTTGCGGCTCATTGACCCTTTAAAGAATCGACTATGCTAAAATACATATTATCTATATGTGCTGTTATGATGTGTGCTTTACAACTTACTGCACACGATACTTACGACATAAACCTCTCCCAAGTTACCCACCAAAAAGGACTGTCTCAGAATACGGTGAGATCTGTTGCTGTTGATGGCGATGGATTCATTTGGATGGGCACAATGGATGGTCTTAACCGTTACGATGGTTATAACATACGCTCTTATCTTCATCTCACCGACAAGCAGAATAATATAAGCGACCACCGTATCCGTAGTCTGTTTACCGATAGTCGTGGCGATTTGTGGGTAAAGACTTATAAAAATGAGATCTGCTACTACAACAAAGAGAGTGATTCGTTTGTCTATGTAAAAGATCAAACTGGTGGCCTGTTGGGGTATGAAAATTTTTACGAATCCACCAATGGCGATATCTGGCTGTGGAAAGGTACAGATGGCATCATGCGCCTTCGACAAAACAGTGATGGTATCTTTGACAATCAATGGTTTCTTAGTGAGATAGATGGAGTAGAAAATACGCTATTCTTATTGGAAGACTCTCAAGCGAATATATGGGTAGGTACAGGGCAGGGTGTCTATAAGATTTCAAAAGAGGGAGTGCTTACTAAACCTGCTATGGGCAATAGTAATGTAACTCAGGCCATCCAGCTAAACAATCGTATCTATTTTGCTACTCAAGAATCGGCATTGAAGGCTTATGACGTCTTGGCCAATAGGTTTGAAGAACTATCAACGCCATTTGATAATGCCATAACCGACCTTATCAAACTTTCGAGCGAGAAGTTACTCCTCTTTACCACAGGTGAGTTATGGGAGTTCGATTTGACTAACCTCTCTTTTGTGAGATCTGCATTGAACCAAGATAAACGAGCTTTTGTAGATGCAGAAATGCTTCGCGACAATAAAGGTGGAGCTTGGTTTTACAATCAGCATGGCATTGTGTGGTATTTTGATGGGATAAACCCTACTGCAAAAAAACTCGATTTGGCAGCGGAGCATCTAACCACGCAAGTCGATTTGACGCGTCAGCCTTTTGCAATCGATGAGATACTGGTTGACATCGACGGTTTATGTTGGATTCCAACATACGGCTATGGATTATATCGCTACCATCCAGGGCGCGAGGAACTTCTTTGCTACATGGGTAAATCGGATAAAAATGCACCGGCTTCCGACTTTTTCCTTTCAATTACAGCAGACAAATATAGCAATATCTGGCTGGGGAGCGAGTATACCGGTCTTATCAAGCTAGTAAAAAATCAACCCTATATTCATACCATACGACCTGAGAAAGATGAGGCTATTGGGAAACTCAACAATGTTCGAGCAATCTACGAAGACTCAAGAAGCAATATCTGGATGGGGCTTAAAAACGGGGGGCTTCATGTTTACACTCCTGATATGAACCGTAGCCAACAGATAAAGGATATCTTCAATGCCTATTCCTTGGTTGAGGATGATAAACAACGCCTATGGATTGCCTCTAAAGGTGAGGGCGTTTATCTATATGACATTGTGAACAAGAGGATACTCAACAACTTTAAGCATCAGCCCGATGATGATAGTTCGCTCTGTAGCAACCATGCCTTTCATATATTAAAAGACAATCAAGGACGAATCTGGATTGCGACTTTTGGCAATGGCTTGAGCCTTGTGGAAGAAGAGAATGGCAAAATCACTTTCCGTAATATACTTACCAATCGTGGCAATCGTAGTCTGGTACGTTATCTTTATCAAGACACCAGCGGTACGATCTGGGCGGCTACCAGTGATGGGTTGATACGCTTTGACCCAAACAAAATTATCGATCACCCCAATTCGTATTTAGTTTACAGAATGAGCTTTCTACGCGATGATATGCTGAGTAGCAACGATATTAAGACAATCTATCAAGATAGTGAGGGTACTGTCTGGATTGGTACGGCCGGCGGTGGTTTAAACCGCTTTATAGAGGCTACATCCGAGCGAAATGCACACTTTGAAACAATCACCACGCAGCAGGCTTTACCCGACAACTATGTGTTGGGCATCCTAGAATATAAGGACGATCTTTGGCTTAGTACAGAGAGTGGGTTGTCGCGATTCAGTAAGAAAGATCACTCGGTGGCAACGTATCAGTTTGCACAGATGTCATACGGCAACACCTTTAATGAGGGGGCAAACCTGATGCTTAAAAACGGAATGATGGCATGGGGAAGTCTAGATGGTTTGCTGCTATTTGACCCGGTGAAGTTTAATCCCGACTCTAAGACTCCGACGGTGCAACTTACCGGCTTTCAGGTTGATGGGGTTGACTTGAAAGAGATTGAATCTATATCTTCAAAAGCCATTAACTATACGGATAAGATAAACTTAAAATACGACCAGAATGTTTTTACGATTGAGTTTGCCACGCTCAATCTGCGTAATCCGGAGCGTAATCAATATACCTATAGATTAGAAAATTATGATAGAGATTGGAGTGTGCCCAGTCACTCGAATGCAGCTACCTATAAGAATTTGCCTCCGGGGGAATATGTGTTTAAAGTAAAGGGAGCCAACTCGTATGGCATTTGGAATGAGCACACCACAACGCTTTCTATCACCGTAACTCCTCCATTTTGGAAATCAACCTGGGCTTACGCCATTTATTTGATCCTGGTTGTATTACTGCTGACTCTCATATTCCGAGTGATTCTGAAAATGGACCGTCTTAACCGAGCTATTGAGATGGAACAGCAATTAACGCATCACAAACTGAGATTCTTTACTAATATATCACACGAGTTTCGTACTCCTCTCACCTTAATTCAGGGTGCAGTCGAAAATCTTAACGAGATGGGGCATCTGCCCGAATCGGCTAGTAAGCAGCTACGAGTGCTCAACCGAAATTCGCTCAATTTGCGCCGACTTATCGATCAGTTACTCGAGTTTCGTAAAATCCAAAATGATGTGCTGCGACTCGACTTGGAAGAGACGGATGTGGTGGCTTTCGCCAAAGATATCTATTGTAGTTTCATGGAACTGTCCGAACAAAGGATGATTGATTATACATTCACCACCGAAGTAGAGCAACTACAGATCTATATTGATCGTAAAAAGATTGATAAAATTATCTACAACCTACTGTCGAATGCATTTAAATATACGCCCAAAGGGGGGCGAATAGAAGTTGCATTTGAGTATGACGAACAGCGAAATACCTGTGCTGTTGCTGTAATCGATAGTGGGGTAGGGGTTCCTAAAGAGAAGCAACATTTGCTGTTCAACCGTTTTGCTCAGATCAGCCAAGTTAACTCGGGCACGGGTGTTGGCCTCTCTTTGGTAAAGGATTTCATCGAGGTACACAAAGGCAAAGTTGCCTTCGAAGAGAATGCTTCTGGCATTGGATCTACTTTCCGTTTTGAACTATCTACCGTGAAAGAGACATACACCGGTGAGAATTTTATAGAGACAGTTACACCTGAAATCACTCAGAAGAGCTCTAAAGAAGAGGTGCAAGAACCTGTAATGGGATTGGAGGCTTTAGAGCAGCGTGCATTGGAGAACTACAACCTATTGATTATTGATGACAATGATGACATCCTTAACTTCTTAAGTGACGGGTTTAAGAAATACGTAAATGTTGATACAGCTACTGATGGCAAAGAGGGTTTAGAGAAAGCAATCAACAACAATCCCGACTTGATTATCTGTGATGTGATGATGCCGGAGATGGATGGCTTCGAAGTGGTTCGCCAACTTAAAAACGACTTCCAGACGTGCCACATCCCTATCATCTTGCTAACAGCGCACTCGTCGAATGAACATCGCTTTGAGGGTATTGAGAGTGGTGCCGATGACTACATCACTAAACCGTTTAGTCTGAAATACGTTCAAAAGCGCGTGATGAAGATGATTGAACAGCGCGAGCAGCTCAAGAAGAGATTCTCTAATGGGTTGGTTATTGATGGCAATCTCATCAATGCAGTAGATAAGAACAAAGAGTTTTTCGAGAAGATAGATGCTATCTTGGAAGAAAACTATCAAGATAGCGGTTTCACTATCGAGAAGTTTGTAGAGCTTTCGGCTATTAAGCGTACCATCTTTTACAAAAAGGTTAAGGGTGTAACCGGCTTTTCGCCTAATGAACTGATTAAGATAAAACGCCTAAATAAAAGTGCTCTACTGCTTAAAGAAGGCGAGATGATTGTTTCTGAAGTGGCCTACGCAGTAGGTTTCGAAGATCCATTTTACTTTAGTAAGTGCTTTAAGGCCCATTTCAACTGTACGCCCACCGAATACAAGAAAGGCACAGAGTAGGCTTCTCTTACGACTTACGGGTGGTTATATAAAAATAGCATGAGCTCGGTAAAATACCGAGCCCATGCCCATATAAATAAACAATCGAAAGCTTTTACTTTTTAGTTTTTGCAGTAGCTTTTTTCTTAGCAGGTGCTTTCTCAGCTTCTGCTGCAGGTGCTTTAGTCGCCTTTTTAGCCTTCTCTACTTTTTTAGTAAGCTTCTCTTTCTCTCCTTTTAGCTTTTCAAGTTCTGTTTGCATAGCCTCTATCTCAACACCTTGGTTGTGGATAGTAGTTAGCAATGAGTTCAACTCCTCGTTGTCAATATCTTCGGGGAATAGAGAGTCTACACGACTGATGAAGTCGCCAAGTATATTCATATAGTTGGTAAATGCATCGTAAGGAGATTCGTAAATACCACGATTTAGATATACACCGGTGTCGCGAGTAGTCATAAAGCGGAAGTTGTTGCTAGCTTGCAGATAGTCCCAGTCTTGCTTGATGCGACGGTCGTTGCAAAGTAAGATACGCTCGGCCACACTGTATAACTTATTGAAAGCTTCGCGTTGCATCACATTACCCAACCAGCAGCCGGTATCGCGTGCTTCGTCTACCCACGATACGGGGTAGGTAGCGTCGAGTGTAGCAACAGGTTTTAGCTTAGTGATAACTTCGGTAGGCGTAGAGAAGGTGATGCCCTTTTCTCTGGCACATCCTGGCAACGCTTTCAAGAATTCCAAAATATTTGATGAAAGGGGTTGCACCATACCAAGCGCACCTAACTCCATAAAGATATTGATTACTTGCTCCTCTTGTGGCATAGCATCCATCCAACCGATGTATTTATCAGCAAAGAGTGGATACTCACTCCAATCAGAGTTAGAGAAGCGCAAGCTGATATCATCAGATAGCTTATAATCTCTAAGTAACAATTTTAAGTTGGGAGCCATGTTGCAGTTGTACACATAGTGAGGGCTCTTCCAACCCAAAATGTGCTTAGCACCCTCGGTGAGCATACCCTTGAAGCCCATTGATGCAACCACCGCACCAATTTCGTCTGAATAGATGAGGCTAGAATTGCGGAATACTTTTGGTGCTTTACCAAACATCATCTTGATCTTGTTGCTCATGCGCATCACCTCTTCGCGGAAGCAATCTTCGTTGGCTAGCGACGAGAGGCCATGAGAGTAGGGCTCTGCCAAGAACTCACAACAACCGGTGTCGTTGAGCTGGTGCAGCAAGTCCACAACAGCAGGTGCATGGATTTCTAGCTGCTCTAAAGCTACTCCCGAGATAGACAAAGCTACCTTGAAATAGCCATTGTTGGCTTTTGCCATCTCAATCAATGTTGAAAGGGCTGGAATATATGAACGCTCGGCAACCTCAGTGATAGAGTGCTCGTTAGCGTAATCGTCATAGTAGTAATGGTCGCTACCTATATCAAAGAAACGATAGCGTTTAAGGTGTATCACCTGATGTATTTCAAAATAAAGACAGATGGTTCTCATATCTTATTGCTTTTTTGATTTTAAAAATTCTTGATAACGTTCTCGTAGATATTGCGTACTTTAAGTCCTACAGTCTCCCAAACGATTTGGTCTACCTCTGCTTTGCCCTCATCACGAAGATATTCGTAAAGAGCCGGATAAGTACAAATGCCATAAATAGCATCGGCCATGGCGTGTATATCCCAATAGTCGGTCTTGATACATTTGTCCAAGATTTCGGCACATCCCGATTGCTTGGAGATGATAGTAGGTACGCTACACTGCATCGCTTCGAGCGGTGAAATACCGAAAGGTTCGGATACTGATGGCATGATATAAACATCACTAGCTTTCAGTACTTCGTACACCTGCTTGCCTTTCATAAAGCCGGGGAAGTGGAACTTGTCGGCTATGCCACGTTGAGCGGCAAGGCTGATCATCTGCTCCATCATATCACCGCTACCGGCCATTACAAAACGAACATTCTTGGTACGCTTTAAAGCCAACGCAGCAGCTTCTACGAAATATTCAGGACCCTTTTGCATGGTGATACGTCCAAGAAAAGTAACTAACTTCTCCTTAGGGTTTTTCTTAGGTACGATATCTACAATTTCCTGTGGTAGGGGAGACACAGCATTATGTACAGTGGTTACCTTACGTGGATCTTGAAAATACTTATGAATCACCGTCTGACGTGTTAGTTCGCTAACACACATGATATGATCGGCATTGTCCATACCGTTCTTCTCAATAGCATATACTGTTGGATTTACATTGCCACGGCTACGGTCAAAATCGGTAGCATGCACGTGTATCACCAATGGTTTGCCCGATACCTGTTTGGCGTGTATTCCGGCAGGATAAGTCAGCCAGTCGTGCGAGTGGATAATCTCAAACTCCTGTTGACGTGCCACCACACCGGCCACTATCGAGTAGTTGTTTATCTCTTCGTGTAGATTCTCCGGATATCTTCCCGAGAACTCTATACAACCTAGATCATTTGTATTAAGGTAATTGAAATCGGCATAGATATGCTCACGTAGGTCGTAGTACAACTGTGGATCCATGTAGTTGCCTACACGGTTTTGCACATAGTCCCAATTTACATCGCGCCACACCACAGGGGTGCTATTCATTCCTAGGATTCTTAAAAAGCTTTGATCTTCATCGCCCCAAGGTTTAGGGATACAGAAAGTGATCTCCATATCTTCTTGTTGCGACATCCCTTTTGTGAGTCCATAGCTGGCAGTGCCCAAGCCTCCAAGTATATGAGGGGGAAACTCCCAACCAAACATTAAAACTTTCATCTGTTGTTTCTCCTCTTATAAATTATACTTAGACAATAATCTCAGAATTCTTAGCACCTCGGCCACATTCATGGCAAACGATACCGCTCCTCGTCCCTTAAAGGGAGGATTGCCATCAAACAGCTCGGGAAGCGAACCAATGCAATGGTGTGTCATCTCATCTTCCAAGCCGATTAGTTGGCGTTCCACGAATGATACACCGCTCATCTTGTAGGTGCGCAGATAGGCTTCCATATAGAATCCCATTAGCCAAGGCCATGCTGTGCCTTGATGGTAAGCATAGTCGCGTGCTATTTGAGGACCCACATAGTTGGGGTTGTAGCCCCCACTTTTGGGGCTCAGTGTGCGCAGACCCTTTGGAGTGAGTAATTCTTTTGTAACAATGTCTAGTACCTGTTTTTTCTGTGCTCTGTCTAGAGGAGAATAATCGAAAGCCACTGTAAAGATCATGTTGGGGCGAACGCTCCAATCCATCATATAGCCATCCACATAGTCCATTAAATAGCCATATTCGTTGCGGAAAACTTCGACAAACGATTTGCCTGCTTTTTCGGCTTGTGCATCTAATGAATCGGCGTAAGTGATATTTCCTTCTTCGCGTTTTAGGTCGGCAACGAACTTCAGTGCATTGTACCAAAGCGAATTGATTTCTACAATATAACCGGTGCGTGGTATTACGGGACGTCCGTTCACCACTGAGTTCATCCATGTGATAGGCTTCTCGGTGCCATTGGCATATAACAAGCCATTGTCATGTAGAAACAGGTTGTTGTGCTTCCTGTTTAAGAAATAGTTTATTATATCTTCTAAGAGCTGGCCATACTTGTTGCGACACTGCTCTCTAGGTGCATCCTTAGCATATTGCTGAATGGCCCAAACCGCCCACAATAGCACATCGGGGTCATCCATCTCGTAGATGCGATAGGGGTTGGGCTCATCGTTGATGAAACAGCGGATAGCTTTCTCGGCCGTTTTCATAGCATCTTCAAACTCATTCATCTCGCCTACAGCAAGTGTCAAGCCCGGCAAAGAGATAAACATGTCGCGGGCGCGGCATTTAAACCAAGGGTAGCCCGCTAAAATATAGTGTTCATCATCTTGCTTGTTGTGAAACTGATGGGCAGAGTTTTTTAGGCAATGATAAAAACTGTCGCGTGGAGTACGGTCGGCAGCCTCTATTTCGAAAAGCTTTTTCAATTTGCGTGGAGATATCTCCGAAGTAGAAGCAGAGAATACAATGCTTTCGCCCTTCTTGATATCTACCTCAAAATAGCCCGGTACATATAAATCTTCGTTGAAGTTGTATCCGCGTTCTTGCTCTTTAGGATATTCTATGCCACGATACCAATCGGGTTGAAACTCGAACTTATTGGTTTTGTTGAGTTGCATAAATAGCTCTGGGTAGCCGGGATACATACAGGTCTTGATGCCATTTTCTACTTCTTGATACTCACGATTGACTTTGTCATTGGCATGCGTGTATTCTCGCACACTTCTGAATGCAAGAAAAGGGCGCAAACGCAACTTAGTAGCAGAGTGTGCTTCAAGGAGCGTGTAGCGAATCAAAATACGGTTTTCGTGATGTACAAAGATATGTTCTTTGCTTAGAATCACTCCACCTACACGATAGGTGGTTACAGGAAGATGCTCGCAATCGAATTCACGGATGTACTTATGCCCATTGGGGCTGAAGTTGTTTCCACTGTATTTGTGAATACCGAGATTGAATTCTGCACCGTGCTGAATCACGGTTTCGTCTAAGGAAGAGAGTAGTACGTGGTTTTCATCATCTAAATCAGGAACTGGTATAACAAGTAGTCCATGGTATTTTCTAGTGTTACACCCTACGATGGTCGTACATTGATAAGCGCCGGAACGGTTAGTCCTCAGAATCTCTCTCGGTAAAGATTCTTCAAGATTGGCCATCACAGTCTTGTCAAAATGCAAATAGCTCATAGGCTTTCAATTTAATGTTAATTATATCGTTTTCTTTTAAATTATTTTAGTAGTTCACTCGTTCAAAAGTAGTAATAATAGCGGGAAGTAAGAAAAATTAATCTCGTTATTTTTAAAAATACCTTAATTATTTGTAGCATTGCAGATACTTTGAAAAATGTATCTATGATGAAACCAGAAACTATGAGGATAGTATTAGCAGGTTTTTCTCCTTTTATTGTCCTATTTATTCTATATATGATTAAGGTAACAGAGCTTGCTTTAAATTTAGACGTATCGCATTTTGGGGTGTACCCATTGCAATGGCGAGGAGTTGTCGGCATATTTACTCACCCTCTGATTCATAGTGATATGGATCATCTATTGGCAAATTCTATCCCGCTATTTTTCCTTTCGTGGTGTCTCTTCTATTTTTACCGCGATTTGGCCTATCTCATTTTTCCTACTCTCTGGATCGGATCGGGATTGTTTACATTTATTATAGGTAAGCCCGGGTGGCATATTGGGGCTAGTGGAGTGATATATGGGCTGGCCTTCTTCCTGTTTTTTAGTGGTGTGTTGCGTAGACATAAGCCCTTAATGGCTATATCATTATTGGTAACTTTTCTTTATGGCAGTCTGGTGTGGCAGATGTTCCCCCATTTTGTTAAAGCAAATGTGTCTTGGGAAGGTCATCTTTCTGGAGCTATCGCCGGTGTGATTTGTGCTTTCTTATTTTTAAACTACGGTCCTCAGAAACCTGAACCCATTGAAGATGAAGAAGAGGAGAGTGAACCCGAATATGAAGAAGTAGAATCTCCTCCGCAAGTTAGGGATGATGAACCAAAGTTGTAAGCAACTGTGCTACCGAGATAGTCGTTCGTGACAGCATGTTCTCTAAGCATCTTCTCGGCACAAGTGTACCCCTCCTCGTATAGATCTTTTAGTTTGCGCACATCTTTCTCGATGCGATCCACAACAATAGGCTGTTGGGGACGAATGGATATGATTTTACCTTGATCTTCTAGCTGCTCTACCATGGAAAGCTGCTCATTATAGGCTGCGCAACGTCGGCTCAGAGCCTCTCTGAGCTTTGGATATTTGGAGTAGAAGATAGAAGGAACCTTGATATCGATGAAGTTCTTACGATAACCCCTATTCCTAGTTAGCACCACCACGTTGTGATGATATCCATCATTGATGGCCCGCAAAAGCGGTATGCTGTCTACAATACCTCCATCCAGCATCGGTGTGCCATCTACATTGGTGATGGGGCAAAGAAAAGGCATGCTACTAGATGCCCGTGCAATATCTACAAGCCTACGTTTATCTTTTTTCTCTTCGAAATAGTTGGCCTCGCCGGTCAAACAGTTTGTCGTTGTCATCACGAAGCGCTTTGGTGAAGCAAAATAAGTATCAAAGTCAAATGGGTGTATCCGTTCAGTAAACTCATTGAAAAGCAGTTCGAAGTCTACAATATTCCCTTTGGTGAACCAGTGTTTGAGTCCAATATATTGATACTCTTCCATCATATCAATGTTGCTGTAGCGTGCTCTTCCTCTTTGATTGGAAATGTAAGATAGGCCATTGCATGCTCCGGCCGAGACAGCCACGACATACGGAAAATGAATATTTTTGTCCATAAAGCAGTCGAGCACTCCACAGGTAAACACCCCGCGCATTCCTCCGCCCTCAAGGACTAATCCTATTTGTTGATTTGATGCAAGCATACTTAATTCATTGAAAGATTTTGCAATTATGTGTTCATCTCTATATCTCTAAACAGGCATTATAAGCATGTTTGATAGCTTTTACCCCTTATTGTGTAAAAATAACAAATAGTGCCGAAAAAGTGTTTGTTTTTTTAATATTTCTTTGTCTAGCTGTACAATTTGTTATTTGCTTACAATTTTACAGCTATTATCGGAATATCTTCTATCTTTGTCGCACAATTAGTTATCCTAAAAGAAATTTGTAAAATGAAGAAGAAGTTACTGTTTGCAAGCTCTATGTTATTTTATAGCTTGTGTATGAGTGCACAAGATGCGCCTCAAGATGCGACAAAGGAAGAAGGATTTGTATTTACTACTGTGAAGGAAAATCCAATCACTTCTGTGAAAAATCAAAATCGTTCTAGCACTTGCTGGTCGTTTTCAGGATTGGGATTCTTGGAATCTGAACTGTTGCGTATGGGTAAGGGAGAGTACGATTTATCTGAAATGTATGTAGTTCATAACACGATGACTGACCGTGCCCGCAACTATGTACGCTTTCAAGGTGCTAGCTCTTTCTCGCCTGGCGGTAGCTTTTATGATGTGATTTATTGCTTGAAAAACTATGGTCTTGTGCCTCAAGATGCAATGCCCGGTATCATGTATGGCGACTCGCTACATGTGCACAACGAGCTTGACGCTGTGGCCGAAGGTTATGTGAATGCTATTGCTAAGGGTAAGTTTTCAAAACTTTCTCCAGTGTGGCGCGATGGTTTGTCTAAGATCTACGACAACTATCTAGGCGAACTTCCAGAATCTTTTACCTACGAAGGTAAAACCTATACACCTCAATCGTTTGCTCAAATGTTGGGTTTGAATGCTGACGATTATGTTTCTCTTACTTCATACACTCACCATCCTTTCTATTCTCAGTTTCCATTGGAGATTCAAGACAACTGGCGTAATGGCATGTCTTACAACTTGCCAATTGATGAGTTGATGGAAGTGATGGACAATGCTGTGAACAATGGCTACACAATAGCGTGGGGTAGCGATGTGAGCGAACAAGGCTTTACTCGCAATGGTATTGCTGTGATGCCCGATGCTGCTAAAGCTGCTTCAATGACTGGTTCGGATATGGCACGTTGGACAGGTATGTCGCCTGCCGATAAGCGTGCAGAGCTTACAGCTCGCCCATTGCCAGAGGTGAACGTGACTCAGGAAATGCGTCAACAGGCTTATGATAACTGGGAGACTACAGATGACCACGGTATGGTGATCTACGGTATCGCTAAAGACCAAACAGGTAAAGAGTATTATATGGTGAAAAACTCTTGGGGCAAGTCGGGCAAATACGATGGTATTTGGTATGCTTCAAAACCTTTTGCCACTTATAAAACGATGAACATTGTGGTTAATAAGAACTCCATTCCAAAGCACATCGCTAAGAAGTTGGGATTGAAGTAACATTCTACATATATATAATAATGTATGCATATATCGGTATTTACCGGTATATGCATTTTTTTTTGTAACCAAGCTTTGGTAAAAAGGTGGTTCGTTGTTTTAATTTTACATAAAAGTATTACATTTGCTTAAGCTATGAAAACGAAGCGCCTTCGGTGATACGCAAAGTGATACACAAATTATATATTAATCTTTAAAATCGATCATTATGGATCAAAACATCTGTCCCAAGACATGGCTCGCTGAGTCTATTCTCGCTACTCTATTTTGTTGTTTGCCTTTTGGTGTTGTCGGAATAGTATACGCTGCCCAGGTGTCTTCATGCTTCACTCGCGGTGATTATGCTGCCGCACTTGACTCGAGTAAAAAAGCCGGTATGTGGACTAAAATTAGTTTCTTCCTAGGTTTGGGAATTATTGTACTCTATTCGATTTTATGCTTGTTCTTAGGCTTCTCTTGGTTTAATGCTTATGGCATTGGCTAAATTCGGATGAATTATAAATGGTTTATAGGGGGTGGAGTGGTATTGCTGTTGGGAGTCTATTTCTTATATAATCCTGCCGGAAATCCGCTCTTTCCCAAATGTCCTTTTCTTCAACTTACCCAGCTGCGTTGCCCTGGTTGCGGCTCGCAACGAGCACTGCATCAATTGTTGCATTTCAATTTCCTCGAGGCTTTTCGCTACAACGCGCTCTTAGTCTCTTCTATTCCTGTGCTGTCGTTGCTCTATGCGGCTCAGCTTCTGTGCAATAAATACCCTCGTTTTTACAATAAGATCTACAGCCCTATATTGATATGGTGCTTATTGGCAATTATTGTTTTTTGGTGGCTGTTGCGAAATCTCTTTGGCTGGTAGCATCTGGCTACACAGACTTCTCGCTCTCTTTCTTTAGCCGTTGTATATAGGCCAATTCGTTGAGTGCATAGTCGCTATTTTCCGGTTCTTCGAGCATCTCGGTGTAGATTCGTTCGGCCTCTTCCAACTCGCCTATATCAATATATACATAAGCTTTGCGGCGACGCAGGAAGTTGATGAAAGATACCAAACTGCTATTTACCTCTTCGCCATCCCCATCTTCATCTTTGACCACAAAATTGAGAAGGTTATCAATTACATTGAGCGCTCTAAAATCTTTTGAGTTAGCAAGGCAGTTGATGTACTCTTGGGTATAGACAATATTGTTGAGCTGTGGCAGGGCATCCAAAAAGTAATATGCTCTCTGGTATTCGCCTAGTTCGCAATAGCAGAATCCTATTAAGAAACAAAGTTCATAGAATACATTCTTTTGATGCTTGCTCATCTTGGTGTAATGATATTGCATCTCATAATAACCATTTTCTAGATGAAGTAAAGCTTCGTAATATCTCTTTTCGAGGTAGAGCTTCTTGCCCCAATAAAGATTGTAGGATGGATTGGAGCTGCTGCACATGGCTAGAAGTTGCTGCTCTGGAGATAGTTCATTGGCTTTCTTGTTCTTTATCTTCCAGATGGCATCGCTATTCATGTAGCAGAACTCGTCTATCTTCTGTTTGGGGGATGCATAGTCATAGGCTATTAGCATCGACTGTGCCGCTACACTGTTGTTGGGCTTGTTTTGCCCAATGGCCTTATTGATATTTGTGGCCGATAGCGAAGTGGTGAGTCTAAAGTAAAGCGAATCTTCTGAATTTCCCTCCGGCGTAAGGGTAGCAGTTAGTATCCGTTTGCTCACTTTGCCGTTGCTATTTATAAAATCGCAACTGCCAACAAGCGTTACTAGTTCACTCTTGATTTGAGGTGGCATATTATTGTCTTTTTCGACAATAGCCGATAGTATATCGAACTCGCAGATTCTGTCAGCCTCTTCTATATTGTAGTGATCGTTAGTGGTTAGTATACTGAGTTTCATCGGTATTAGCCCCCTTTGCCCACATAATGTTTTGATGAGCTGTCCGATTGTTAATACACGTGTCTCGTTAAAGCGACAGTCTTTTTTGGGGTTTTGATGCTGTATCTCCTGTTCGCGCAGTAGAAATAGCTGTCTTTTCCAATTAGCATTGCTCTCTTCTAGATCATCGGTGTCGGTGCCGCACTCAGTTTCGAGTTCTTTAAACTGAAGGCTAAAGATACGCTGATATTCAAAGTTCCCTATAAGTAGGTTCTCCAAATAGCTCTTTATATTGTTTATCTCTGCCGTGAAAAGCGCACAGCTATAAATATGGACATATATTTTGTTTTGCACCTCGTCTATGGAGTAGATAAACTTAGGTATTTTCGAATTGATGTTCAGGTGGTTGCACAAGTGTCTTACCAGCGCCAATTTGTTGGACTCGGTTTCGTATATAAAAAGATAGTAAATCTTGATATAGGAGCTTTTGGAAGAGGTATCAATGCTGAAACTGCCACTTTGATAGTTGAAGTCGATGGATGTGATTTCTTCATCGTTGATCTTCGTTTTATAAGTGCAATTCATGCTTGTAAGTAGTTCGCACACTAGATTACAGCTATTTTCTCTCTTTTTGCTCTTCCTTTTCTCAATGATGTATAGAGGATGGATGCTTTTGGGAAGAAAATATCTAGATGCAAATAATAGTACGTACGTTAGTATCGCCCCACAGATAACGGATATGAATATAATTAAGAACATTTTTTCGGTTAATTGTTTAAAGGAGAAACAAATCTAAGTGTATTTCTGTTTGTGAATGCTCTATAAAAGATGGTTTAGTAATCTAATCAACTAATGATAAGCGCTTGTTCGATGGCTAGTGCTATTTTGCCTCGTACCGAGAAGCTGCCAATCGCGAGGAGCTATTTTTAACGCTCTTCTTACGCCGTTGAGAAGCGCTTCTCAATAGGGTGAGAAGCTTAGCATCATTAAATGAGTAGTGCAGATGTAAGCTTCGCAAAACTCTTTCTTCGCGCGCACGCATATTATATATTGTATACCTTTCTGATAGTAAAAATGTTACAGAATAATAAAACTAAAACGCTAACTCGCACACCTGCAAATCGTTGACTATATCACCCAAACTTATTTCAAAAGAAATACCCAAAAACATTTGGCTGCAGACGCAAAACCCTCTACTTTTGCATCCGCTTAGCAAGAGAAGTTAAGTTGAAAACTTTGAAATGATGATGTAGGTAACGAGATAGTTGACTGGTGATTTTCTCCTTTCGATAAGAGAGGATATATAAGCAAAACCACTTCAACTTAAAGCCGGAAAATAAGAATCAAAATAAATGTGAAAACATTTGGTGGTTATTCTGAAAGCTTTTACCTTTGCATC
>CAMTOQ010000047.1 GCA_947074205.1 uncultured Bacteroides sp.
TCCAGTAGCCTGTAACACTATCGACCAAAGCACGTGTATAGGTGCTTTCATGGTTGAAATCGTATCCCCATTGCAGATCGGGATTGGTTATATTTGACTTCTGATTGTACCAAGGATTATCTTTAGAAGGTGTGCCATCAGCATCCCTATATAGAAGATAGAAAGGAGACTGACCGAAACTATGGTTAAGTACTACATCGAGAATGACTGCCATACCATTGATATGACAAGCATCGACAAACTCTTTCAAATCATCGCTAGTTCCATAATATTTATCGACTGCAAAATAGAAAGATGGATTGTAACCCCAACTAGAGTTACCTTCGAATTCATTAATAGGCATCAGATGAATAGCATTAACACCTAATGTTTTAAGATAAGGAAGCTTCTCTAAGGCAGCCTTATAAGAATGTTGTTCGGTAAAATCTCGAATAAGCATTTCATAAATAACAAGATGATTCTTGTCTGGCTTTTGAAAATTAGGAACTTTCCATTCATAAGGTTGTTGTGCGGTTTGAAGCACAGAAGTTATACCTTCAGTCTTTCCTTTTGGATAGTTTTTAAGATTAGGATAAACTGAGTTAGGGATATATTGATCATTCCAAGGATCAAGAACTTTTGCAGTGTATGGGTCTGCCACTGTTATAGATTGATCTACAACATATTGAAAAGCATACTCCACACCTTTCTCCAGACCTTTTAATGTTAACCAGAAAAAGTCTTTATCTTGTTTCATTTGATAGGCGGTGCCATACTGCCAATCATTGAAGTCACCAATAACGTAAACATGCTTCTTGCCGGGTGCCTCCAAAACCAATGTTACTTCCGTGTCACTAATATAGTTAATCCCAGGGCGTGCTCCTACAGGCATAGCTGCCTGTTGCGTAGCTTCACTTACACTAACAAGAAGAGTCGATTCAGTAGTAAATGTTCCCGAAACCGCCACCGCTTTGATAACAAACTGCCCGGTTTGATTGAATGTATAGTTGGCAGATAGTTCAGTGGCATTGCTAACAGAAGCTATCTGATTATTGTCAATTGAAAGAGTTATAGTAGAAGAGGCAGAGGCTGTAACGGCAATTGTTGTACTCTCCCCTTGATTGAAAAGTGTAGAGGTTGGCTGCTCAAAACGGAGCTGTAAGCCAGACTCGTACACATTAGCAAAAATGTCTTTGTTGCCAGTATCTTTACCTTCTAACGAATTGTCAGAGCTACGGAACACGAAAGCCATTTGTTGAATGGTTTCACCTGCAGCTACGCCATAATATTGACGAATGTTAGGGGTAATGGTCAAAGTCCATTTATCATTCCCTATATTGGTCATCTTATATTTAGCCGTGTTTGTTCCCCAGTTTGGGGCATACTTCCAGTCGGAAGCGGAAGTACTCTTACTAGTAATGACCCCTGTGTGAGCATACACATCACCTTTATAGCCTTTCAGCTTACCGGTGCCTTGAGTAGCATCAAAAGTAATAGTCACCTCTTCATCCTCAGTAGGAAACTCAGGCGAAGTGGTGATGATTTGCGCACTTATTGTGAGGAAAAGTGCGAAAAGTATCGAGAAGAAACATAGGAATCGTTTCATAAGTCTGTGTTTTTAAGTAGAAAGAAAGGCCATCTCAGTGTAGGGATGGCCTTTCAAAGAGGATTATAGTATTTTAGTTAGGTCTAATTCTTATTGAATTGAGGCTGAACCATCTTTGAAATTCAAAGTTATCACTTGACCAGTTGTACCTTGTACACGTTCTTGGTCACCACCTGAACCACGATATGCGATCTTACCATCGAAGAATATAAATTCTGATTGCCACCAGTCTACTCCATCAATCAACACACACATACGGATTTCATCATCTGCCACCAAAGCTGGAGATTTAAATAGTTCACCTTCTACAGTAAACTTGGCTGCATCGCTGAACATTTCGCCCCAACCACCAGGAGCCGTATTACCTACTAGGTAAACAACTGGTTGCAATAGGCTAAATGATTTAATCACTGATCTCTTATCGGCAGATAGTGTGCATTTTACTACTGCAAGATAATAACCCGATTCAGCAATCTTAATATTATTGCCACCTGCAGCGTAGTCACCGAAGCCGATTGCATCCTCAGACTCAGTACCGAAATCTTCACCTGCCCAAGCCATTACGCTCGAGAATTTGATTTCGTCACCTGCATTGAGATAGAACATCTTCCAGAAGACACCATCAACATGAGTCTTGATTAACTCGTCACAATTGTTCCAATCCCAACCGTAAGGAGAACCAATGATATACATATTCTCTGGCAACTTGGCCGAAGAAGTATCTTTTTCAGTACATACAGCTTTACCTGTGAATTTATTAGAGCGAAGCTCGTACTTCAAGTTGATAGTATAGACACCTGCTTCATTGATCTTGAAGTTCTGTCCACCGCCTTTACATTCAGAGAATGCAGCAGTCAAAGCAGACGTGCTAGAACCTGCACCACCCATATTTGAGTGAACTGTTACTGTAGCTCCTTGGTAAGGAATAGCTAAACCCCATGTATTAGCAAAACGGTATTTAATCTCCTTATTGTTAAGTACAAGTCCTTCTATAGATATGTCAACAGTAGAATATTGCTCATCAAACTTAACATTAGTCAATTTTGTCTCATCATTCCATAGACCCGGGGTAGCATCACCGATAACACCAAAGTCGGCTTCGACAATAGTCAACTGATTGTCTGCATTGTTTAGGATCAATAGGTATAATGCATCTTTGCTCACACTAAAAGGTGTAGCATCTGCAGCAAGTTCGTAAGTAGTGTAGGCAGAAGAGGCTACAGATGATCCCATACCATAACTAACAGGTTCTCCGTCAGCATTCACTTTAAGAATGTTGAATGATGCGCCAGCCTTCAGCCAAGTGTAGATGCTCAATACATCATTTACATCTTCGAATCCGTCAAGGTCGGCACGTTTAAAAGATGCAGATGTTGATGCTGCACTATATATAGTCGCATCGCCTGTTACGTAATTTCCAGGCTGTACGTCTTCTATGATAACCCAATTGTCATTATCGTGGCAACTTGTAATGGTCAAGACCAACAGAAGTGCCGCCGATAGATATTTTAGAATATTTTTCATAATAGTCAAATTTTAAATTGATTAGTATCCTGGATTTTGTGTAAGTTTTGTATTAACACTCAAAATACGTTCTTCAAGAGGGAATACAGTTGTATAACCACTTGATTCACCTGGCAACTGAGGACGATCGGTATAAGCATTGGTAAATGTTCCGAAACGAACCATATCTTGACGTCGATGACCTTCCCATGCTAACTCTCTCATACGTTCGGCCAAAATATCATCCAAAGTCACATTGGCTATATTCTCTGCACCTACGCGAGAGCGAACTTGGTTAACCTCTGCACTACCATTTTCGCCATTACGAACTTTGGCTTCGGCAATCATCAACAATACATCTGCATAACGGAAAAGTACAAGGTCGTTTGTTTGAAGCTTACCATCATTGGTAGCAGCCACATCCAATTCATATTTAAACATACGTGCACCTGCTGTCTTTTCATATTGGTCACCAGATAGATCTAGCTTAATTGCTTCTGGAACATAAACTAACTCTGTGCCATCATCAAGTGTGATAGGCTGACCATTAGGACCATTAACTGTAGAAGCATAGTAAGTCAACAAGAAACGAGGGTCTTGTGTAGACGATCCATAACCGAAGTTATCCAATACTTCTTTTGTAGCACTAGCACCATTCCAACCACCTTGACCGTAAGCATTACCTTGGTTGTAGTGACGTGAACGAATCAAATAATAGAACTCATTAGTATAAAGAGTTGGATCCATAGGAACCACGTAGATATTTTCTACTGAGTTTTCATTTGTGGTAGAGAAGTTAGCAGCAAAGCTATCCGATAGTTTATAACCTAAGTCAGTAACTTTTTGACAATAGTATTGACAAGCTTCCCAAGCGTTCATCGACTGACCATCAACGCTGAACGACATAGTTGAGCCATTAGGTTTAGTACCATCTGTCCAATCGTTATCACTAAAGATTTCAGCATTAATCATCAGCTTAGCCAAAAGATAATAAGCTACAGGTTGAGTCATGCGAGCATAATATTCGCCTGGCAAGTTACTATGAGCTTCATTTAATTGACTTACCGACTCTTGAAGCTCCTTGATACAGAATTGATAAATATCGTTGCGTGTTGATTGCTCTACTTCAGACATCTCTGTTTTAGAAGATGTTACAAGAGGAACACGTGCAAACATATCAACCAAATAGTAATAGTACATTGCGCGGAATGCTCTTACCTCTGCTAAATAAGGAGGGATTGCTGTATTAGTAGGATTAGCATCAAGAATAGATTGCATCTTATCAATTGATGTATTAGCCAATACAATCACGCGATAAAGATAAAGCCAAGATGAATACAGCAAGTCATTGTTAGTACCCCAGTTGTGGAGGAATAAATTGCTCCATAAACCACCATCATACCAGTCACCACCGCGAATAGGTAAAACAGCTTCATCTGTACAGAATGTATTAAGGTCATACACACCACGGTCTGTGCCTTGAAGGCCATTACCACCTCCATTAGCACCTACTTGTGTATAGAGCGATGCTACAGCCGTAAGATACACAAGTGTCGGATTAGCATAAGCCTGTTCTTCAGTAATCTGGTCCTTTGGATTCTCTTCGAGAAACGAACTACACGAAGAGAACAGCAAAGCAACGACAGCTACAAAGATGCTATATATTGAATATTTTTTCATAATTGTAATCGTTTAAAAATTAATACTAAGACCTAATGAATAAGTACGTGACAATGGATAGAAGCGTTTGTCATCCATACCCAAATTATCATTAACAACCGAACTATTGATCATTGGAGAAAGACCTGAGTAGTTGGTGATAGTAGCAAGATTGTTCACGTTGAAAGTAATACGCATACTCTTCAAGTAGTTAAGCTTACTGCAATTGAGGTTGTAACCTAAGGTCACATAATCAAAGTGTAGATAATCACCTTTTTCCAACCAGTAGTCTGTTACAGTTTGGTCTGTAATATTCTTAGATGGAGCATCTTTCAATACATTGTAAGTTGGGAATTGGCTCATATTCATATAAGACAATGATGTACCGTTGTAGATCTTATGACCAAAAGCACCATTCATCTGTACAGAAAGGTCGAATTGTTTCCAACGCAAAGTGATGTTACCACCCACTAGAGTCTTAGGCATTGCCTGACCTTGGATCTTACGTTCGCCATCGTTAGTGATGTTGTATGAGTAGTCACCAAAGCCATTATTTACCAAACCATTACATTGTGGCAAATAGAAAATACCTACAGGTTGACCTACAGTTTGATAGACTACAGAGTTAGCACCACCAATGAAACCGGCACCGTTCATACGAGTAAGAATCATGTATTCGTCAGTAGTCATGTCTTGGCCCATATATTTACCTTCCAAAGACAAGAGCTTATTCTTCTGGAAAGCTACATTAGCATTGATAGTAAGCTCAAGATCTTTTTGTCTGATAGGTACAATACCGAAGCCCAATTCAACGCCTTTATTGCGCATAGAACCAAGGTTGGCCAAAAGTCTATCATAAGCAAAAGGAGGAACCTTCACTGTATATGTATAAAGCATATCAGTAGTCTTCGAGTTGTAGTAATCAAAAGTCAAAGTGAATCTTTCGTCAAGGAAACCTAAGTCAAAACCTACGTCAAATGTCTTCTTCACCTCCCATTTCAAATCAGGGTTATAGTTCTGAGTAACATTGGTAGTTACATAAGGCACACCATTGATGGTTGTTGTACCGTTGGGCGACATCAAAAGAAGTGAATTGTAAGCACTAATGGCATCCTGATTACCTGCCCAGCCATAACCTGCACGGATTTTGAAGTTACTCACATAATCAACATCTTTCATAAAATCTTCTTCTGATACTACCCAAGCTAAAGAAGCTGATGGGAAGAATGCCCATTTGTTGTTTTCACCAATTTTTGAAGAAGCATCTGTACGAACATTAACAGTAGCAATATATTTATCTGCATAAGAGTAATTAAAACGTCCCATAAACGACACCAAACTTGATGTATTATAGTAAGAGTTTGAATCACCCCATCTAGTTACTGCACCAGCAGCTAAGTTGTTATAACCAAAATCATCAGTAGAGAAGCCACGTGAAGTAGTTCCAAAACCTGTATTTGTTACACGTTGAACTTCGGCTAGTCCTAATGCATTAAAATAATTTTCACCAACTGATTTCTTATAAGTCAGCATCATGTTACCCAACAATGATTGAGACTTGTTGTCACCACGATAAGCTTCACCACGACTACCTTGTCCAGCTTTGATAGTCATAGGGATATACTTCTTGTTTTCTTTTACATTATAAGTATAAGAACCAAAAGCACTCAAATTCAGACCTTCAATAATAGTATAAGTGATACGAGCATTGGTATTAATGTAAGCATTCGTTTCACGGTCATTGATTTCAAGACGGCCTAGAGGATTTTGCACCTCATTAGCATTAGCATTTTCGTCCCATAGTCCCTCTGCATTTTTGTGGTTTGGGAAAGTTGGGTTATAAGAAGCAGCAGAGTAGAAAGTCTTTTGATGATCGCTTACATATTGGTTTTGTTTGTAAGAACCAAACATACCAAACTCTAGTTTCAATTTATTGTCGAACATCTTCTGCATCGCATCCATTTTAGCAGTATAGTTGCGCATAGAGTTATCTTTGATGATACCCTTTTGGTCAACAACACCAAAAGATACGCGATAGTTAGAGTCATCAGTACCATTAGAAAACGACACACGGTGATTTTGAGTATAACCTGTGCGTTGCAATTCTTTAATAAAATTGGTATTAGAGCCCATATCTAGAATAGATACTCCACGTTGCTCGGCTACACTACGAAACTCATTACCATCAAGCATTTCTAGGTTCTTATATACAGTTTCAATACCAAAGTTACCATCGTAGCTAAGGCTCTTAACACCAGACTTACCTTTAACAGTAGTAACAACGATAACACCCGATGCACCACGAGAACCGTACTGAGCTGTTTCTGAAGCATCTTTCAAAACTGTAAAGCTTTCGATATCAGCAGGAGAGATCGCGTTTAGCATACCAAGATCACCAAATACACCATCGATAATTACTAGAGGATCATTACCACCTGTAAGCGAAGTTGTACCACGCACACGAATAGAAGGCGCTGCCGTTGGGTCACCACCTACCTTTTGGATATTAACACCCGCAACTTTACCTTTTAAGGCTCCTAGAGGGTCAACAACAACACCCGAATTCATTTCTTTACGTCCAACTTTCTGAACAGCACCCGAAATCGTGCGTTGACTACCTGTGGCATAACCTACAACCACCACATCGTCCAATACTTCAGAATCTTCTTGGAGAGTAACATTTACAGTAGGAGCAGCAGTAACTTCTGCTGGTAAATAACCTACATAGGTAATAGAGATAGTTGAACCCGATGGCGCTTGGAGAGTAAAATTACCATCTAAGTCGGTGATAGCACCATTAGTTGTTCCTTTTACCACGACATTAGCACCGATAATTGGTTCACCAGAAGCATCCTTCACATGTCCTTTGACTGTGATTTGCTGCGCAAAAGCTCCTAATGAGAACAATAGCCCAAAAAGTAAGGGCAGAATCGTTTGATAGATTCTAAGATTAACTTGCTTCATGCATTAAAAAATTAAAGTTAACAATTATAATATAATGTGATTTCCACTCAACTAAGACACACCTGATTGCCTATGGCTGCACAAGAGTATCTCTTTGACAAAACAAAAATATTGCAATTAACATCAGTAAACACAAAAAGGATGTAAAATATTTAATTATACATTTGCAAACGTTTGCACTACGAAGTTTCAAATAATGCAAAAATTAAAAAACATATTATATATAGAAAAGCTATTTTTGTTGTGTAACTAGCAATATACAGCTAGGTATTTGTATCAAACTGGCCTTTATTACTACCTTTGTTAACCTGAAAACACGTTTTATATATTATGAATAAACCGCAGATTACAATCAAGGATATTGCAAGGGAACTTGGAGTTTCTCCATCAACAGTATCAAGAGCTCTGAAAAACAATCCCGATATTAGCGAAGAGACACGCAATATGGTTCATGATTATGCAAAGCAGCATAATTATAAGCCCAACGCAATGGCCTTGAACTTGCGAACCAACAGGTCAAATACTATAGGTGTAATTATTCCTCAACTAGTGCATCACTTCTTTTCATGTGTATTAAGTGGCATCGAAGAGATAGGGAGTAAAGCAGGATACAATATATTGATAGCACAAAGCAATGAAAGATACGATAATGAAAAAAAAATAATTCAATCATTCCAAACAGCTCGAGTATGTGGTGTAATTAGCTCACTGGCTAAAGATACCTCCGAGTTCGATCACTACCAAGAGCTTATAGACAACAATATCCCTATTGTATTTTATGATCGAATTTGCCCCAACATCAAGACTGGTAGAGTTGTTGTGGATGATTATGCAGGTGCCTTCTCAGCAGTAGAATATATGATCCAAACAGGATGTAAGAGAATCTTCTTTTATAGTGCAGACGCGCATTTAGAAATTTCAAAAAATAGACGAAACGGCTTTCTTGATGCGATGCGAAAATATAAAATTCCCGTTGACAACAACATGATTAAACAGTGTGATACGCGTGAACATGCGATCGCTATTACACCTGATATTTTAGAACGCGACGACAGACCCGATGGATTCTTTGCTATCAACGACGAGACAGCAGCTGGAATCCTATATGCATGCAAGATAGCAGGTCTCAGAGTACCCGATGATGTCTCAATATGTGGTTTTACCGATGGAGCCATTGCACAAAATACAGATCCAAAACTTACTACCGTAGAACAACACGGGCAAGAGGTGGGAAGAAGTGCGATACAACTCCTTTTGGAGAAGCTCAAAGGAGAAACGGATTTCAAGACAAATAATAAAATAGTACGAACCAACTTAGTCGTAAGAGGAACGACAAAATAGAATACAATTTAATAACCATCATAATAGTATGAAAACAAAACCCGATTTAAGTTTTTGGAAGCTCTGGAACATCAGTTTTGGCTTTTTTGGTGTACAGATAGCCTACGCATTACAAAGTGCTAATATCAGTCGCATATTCGCTACGCTAGGAGCCGATCCCCATAGTCTTAGTTATTTTTGGATATTGCCACCTTTGGCCGGTATCATTGTCCAACCCATCATTGGATCTGCCAGTGACAGAACATGGACACGATATGGTCGACGAATGCCCTACCTCTTCGTAGGATCGCTCATCGCGGTTTTAGTGATGTGTCTATTGCCCAATGCAGGTAGTTTCAGTATGACGGTACATGCAGCCATGATCTTTGGTTTGGTGGCTTTGATGTTTCTAGATACCTCAATCAATATGGCAATGCAGCCCTTCAAGATGTTGGTGGGCGATATGGTAAACGAAAAACAGAAAGGTTTAGCCTACTCCATCCAAAGTTTCTTATGCAATGCAGGTAGTTTGGCTGGTTACCTATTTCCGTTCCTCTTTACCTGGTGGGGAATCAGCAACAAGGCAGCCGAAGGTGTAGTCCCCAATTCAGTGATTTACTCGTTCTACATCGGAGCAGCGATTTTGATTCTATGCGTAATCTATACGGTATCGAAAGTAAAAGAGATGCCTCCAAAGGAGTTTGAAGAGTTTCACGGCATCACAGCAGAGGAGAAGACACAGAAGAGTGACTTTTTCTCTTTACTACGACATGCGCCACGTGTATTTTGGACTGTTGGGTTAGTACAGTTTTTCAGTTGGGCAGCCTTTATGTATATGTGGACATACACCAATGGAGCGATTGCCGACACAGTATGGAACACTACTGATCCGCAATCCGAATCCTATCAGATTGCAGGCAACTGGGTAGGCATCTATTTCGCAGTGCAGGCAGTAGGGTCGGTGATCTGGGCAGTAGTCTTGCCAATGTTTAAACATCGTAAGCTAGCCTACTCATTCAGCTTGATACTTGGAGGAATCGGTTTTATCACTACGTTCTTCTTCCGCGACCAATATTTGCTATTCATTTCGTTTGCATTGATCGGGTGTGCATGGGCAGCAATGCTGGCGATGCCTTTTACTATATTGACCAACTCAATCTCCGGCAAAAATATGGGTGCCTATCTCGGCTTATTCAACGGCACCATCTGTATCCCACAAATCGTGGCAGCATTACTAGGCGGCAGCCTATTCTTACTACTGGGTAAACAACAAGTAAACATGCTTGTGTTTGCAGGGATACTCTTAATAGTAGGCGCTGTATGTGTGGCATTTATCAAAGAAACAATAGCCCATCAAGATAAAAAATAGAGATAATTTATTTTTTTACAAGTAAGATGCATTGCAAATAAACACAATGCATCTTTTTTTTGTATCTTTCAACACATTTCAAATAACAAGAACAATACTATGAAGAGTTATCTAGTAAATGATAAGTGGAACATTATACAAAAAGGATTTCATGCGGATAAAATGCGCGATTCTGAAAGCATTTTTAGTCTCGCAAATGGTCGCTTCGGACAAAGAGGTTTTTTCGAAGAAAATTATAGCAGCGATTCACTACCAGGTTCTTATGTTGCCGGTGTAAACTTCCTCGATCGCACACGCGTAGGTTGGTGGAAGAATGGCTACCCCAACTTCTTTTCGCGTGTACCAAATGCTCCCAATTGGAGTGGTTTGTACGTCCGACTCATAGATGAAGAGCTAAATTTGGCAATATGGGACATCAAAGATTTTAGCCGACGACTGGATATGAAACAAGGAATATCCTATCGTGATTTTACAGCCACATCCCCAAAAGGCAATATATTGAATATACATGTGGAACACTTTAACAGCATTGCCAATCAAAATCTTACCCTTCTAAAATATAGCGTCACCTCTGTTAACTATGAAGGAAAAATATCAATAGTACCTTATATCAATGGTGATGTAAAACACGAAAGTGCCAACTTCAATGATAAAATGTGGGATATCCTACAATCGGAAGCTACCAACTCATTCGCATATCTTTGGGTGCAAACCAAGCGACGAGATACACAAGTATGCTGTGCATTGACGTATCAACTCCTCAAAAATGGCAAGGAGGTAAATGCAAGTCCTATTCGCATTGAAAAAGAGAAGCTTACCGGTTTCAGTACAGGAGCCGATGTAAAGCCCGGCGATAGCATAACCCTAATTAAATATACCTCAGTAGTATCTTCTCTTTATTACGACAGCCTGACTTTGGTTGACAATGCGAAAAATAACTGCGAACTTGCATTAAAAACAGGCTGGGATACTTTGTTTGGCGAACATAGAGAGCAATGGGAAAAGATCTGGCAAGAAGAAGATGTTATCATCGAAGGAGACCCCGAAGCACAACAAGGTATACGATTCAATATATTTCAACTCAACCAAAATTATAGAGGTGATGATGCGCGGCTCAACATTGGCCCCAAAGGACTAACGGGTGAGAAGTATGGAGGAAACACACAATGGAACACCGAACTATGCTGCGTTCCTTTCTTCCTCTTATCCAAACCACAGAACATAGCGCGAAACTTCTTACTTTATCGCTACAATCAGCTTCCTAAAGCGATCGAGAATGCCCGCAAAATAGGACTAAACCATGGAGCAGCCCTCTACCCTATGGTCACCTTTAATGGTGAAGAATGCCACAACGAATGGGAAATAACCTTTGAAGAAATCCATCGCAACAATATTATTGTTTACGCATTGATGCAATATGTAGAGTTTTCAGGAGATGATAGCTTCATTGCTAAGTTTGGTTTAGAAATGATGATAGCTATTGCTCGATTCTGGGAGCAGAGAGTTTCCTATTCACATCATAAAAATCAATACGTGATACTAGGAGTTACCGGGCCGAATGAATATGAGAACAATGTCAACAACAACTGGTACACAAACTACTCCTGCGTTGAAACTCTCAAATCAATAATCAAAGCTGTGCAAGATGTTAAAACAAATTACGCAGACGACTATTTCCGAATCTGCTCGTCTTGTCATTTCGACGAAAAGGAGATAGAGAAATGGAGAGAAATAGCTAACAATATCTATTTGCCCAAAGATGACGAACTTGGTATATTCGTTCAGCAAGATGGTTACCTAGATAAAGAACTAAAAAGTGTACACGAAATACCAGCCGATCAACGCCCTGTGAACCAACACTGGTCTTGGGACTTAATTTTGCGGTCATGCTTCATCAAGCAAAGCGATGTATTACTTGGCATCTATCTGTATTATCAAAATTTCTCTGAAAGCGAAATTTCTAAGAACTTCAACTTTTATGAGCCAAAAACTCTTCATGAGTCTTCACTATCTCCCTACATCCACTCCATATTAGCTGCACGAATAGGCGATTTAGATAAGGCCTATGACCTTTTCTTACACGCCACAAGGCTAGATCTCGACAATTACAACAATGAACTATCCGAAGGTCTACACCTTACAAGCATGCCCGGCAGCTGGCTAGCATTGGTGCAAGGGTTTGCCGGAATGCAGATAAAAGGTGATCAATTGAGTTTTAATCCAACGATACCAACGAAGTGGAAAAAATATTCTTTCAACATCAATTTTAGAGGAAATACCTTACACCTCGAAATAAAGAAGAGTCAGCTGTCTATTAAGCTAATAAGAGGAGAAAAAGTGAACATATCAGTTTATGAAAGCGTTTACTCTGTTATAAAAGGTAAAGAAGTGATTATTAACAGATAGTTGCTGTTAATATTATTCAATTATTCATAGTGAATATATTTTTACCTCATTTCACATATATCTTTGCGCACTATAAAAATAGTTGAACAGCTTTTAACATAATAAAAATATGAAGAGAAATTATGCTATCATTTTTTTCGCTCTGCTGCTTTTAGTAGCATGTGGAAAGAAGGAAAAGGAGACAACCCCTTTTGTCCGACCAGTAAAAACTGCCGTTGTAGAGTCTAGTTCAGAAATCCATAAAGATTTCTCAGGAGTTGTCGAAGCGGTGGAATACGTTAAGTTGGCATTCCGCGTGAGCGGCCAAATTATCAATCTACCCGTTATCGAAGGGCAACGTGTAAAGAAAGGTGACCTTATCGCAGCCATTGACCCACGAGACATCGCCTTGCAGTATGCTGCTGATAAATCGGCTTATGAAACTGCCGCAGCACAACTAGAGCGTAATAAACGTCTATTAGAGCGCCAAGCCGTGTCTGTTCAAGACTATGAAATCAGTCTAGCAAACTTCCAAAAAGCGAAATCTGCCTATGAGCTTTCGGTGAACAACATGAACGACACACGTCTTTTGGCCCCATTCGATGGTTCAATAGAGACACGTATTGCCGAAAACTACCAACGCGTAAACGCGGGTGAAGGCATAGTTCAGTTGGTTAATACCAATAAACTTCGCATCAAGTTTACAATTCCTGATGCCTACATCTACCTTCTTAATGCAAAAGATCAAAAATATATGGTGGAGTTTGACACCTATAAAGGTCAGTCTTTTAATGCTGTAGTTGAAGAATATCTTGATATGTCGGCAGATGGTACCGGTATACCGGTCACTCTTGTTATTGACGACCCAGCATTCGATCGCGCGCGTTTCGATGTAAAACCTGGGTTTACATGTAGTGTGCATTTCTCTGCCAATGTAGGACCATTCTTAGAGCAATCTATGACAGTGATTCCATTGACAGCCGTATTCTGCGAGAGTGACGGCAACCAACTTTATGTATGGGTAGTCAGCAACAACAAAGTAGAAAAACGTGCCATTACCGTGATGACCCCTACGGGCGATTCAAGCGCTTTCGTTACAAGTGGTCTTAAAGCCGGCGAATCTGTAGTGATAGCAGGTATTTATCAAGTGGTAGAAGGTGAGACCGTTAAGATATTAAACTAACCTTGTCCGCAAAGCTATACTATCATTGATAGAAAGAGTTTTTGTAAAGAAAGTATCTCTATCCAATTTACATTAAAACAAGATTATGAGTTTAGTCAAATATTCATTAGACAACACAAAGGTCATCTACTTTTTCCTAGCTGTCTTGCTCATTGGAGGTGTATTCTCGTTTGGCAAGTTGGGCAAAAAGGAGGATGCTCCTTTCGTCATAAAGACAGCGGTCATTATGACTCGCTACCCTGGAGCAGAGCCTGCTGAGGTAGAACGACTGATTACAGAGCCAATATCACGCGAGATTCAGAGCATGAACGGGGTATACAAAATCAAGTCGGAATCTATGTTTGGACTTTCGAAAATCACTTTCGAACTGCTCCCATCGCTTTCAGCGTCAATCATTCCTCAAAAATGGGATGAGCTGAGACGAAAAGTGCTCAACATCCAGCCACAGCTACCGGCAGGTGCTTCTACCCCTACCGTATCCGATGATTTCGGTGATGTGTTCGGTATCTATTATGGACTTACTGCAGGAGAAGGATTCTCCTATGAAGAGTTGCGCAATTGGGCACAACGCATCAAAACACAAATTGTTACGGCTGATGGCGTAATGAAAGTGGCCACTTTTGGTGAGCAAACCGAGGTTATCAATATTTTTATATCTGTCAATAAGCTTGCCGGGATGGGTATTGACCCCAAGCAGCTAGCCTCCCTATTGCAGTCACAGAATCAAATTATCAATGCAGGTCAGGTTGATGCCGGAGTGCAACAGCTTCGAATACTTGCAGACGGTATGTATTCTAACATCGATGATATAAAAAATCAGGTACTCACGACCAACAATGGTCAGGTAAAGATTGGTGATGTAGCCGAAGTAGAGAAAGGTTATCTTGAACCAGCCTCCACCATTATGAGAGTTAATGGGAAGCCTGCTATCGGCATCGGTGTCTCTACCGACCCTACGCGCGACGTTGTTCAAACCGGGGTAAACGTAGACGCTAAACTGCAAGAGATATTACCGCTTATTCCTATCGGCATCGAATTAGAACCTCTTTACCTAGAAAATGTTATTGCAAAAGAAGCAAACAACGGCTTTATCCTCAACTTAATAGAGTCATTGCTCATTGTAATTGTCATCATCATGCTAGTTATGGGTATGCGCGCCGGTGTGCTTATCGCTACCTCTCTTGTCTTCTCTATCGCGGGTACTATGCTCATCATGTCGATAGTTGGAGTCGGACTAAATCGAACATCGTTAGCAGGCTTCATCATTGCCATGGGTATGCTTGTAGACAATGCTATCGTGGTAACGGATAATGCTCAAATTGCTATTAAACGAGGAGTGGACCGTCGTAAAGCATTGATAGATGGAGCAACGATCCCTCAGTGGGGACTTCTAGGTGCAACATTTATTGCCATCTGTTCATTCCTTCCAATGTATCTTGCCCCTTCGGCAGTTGCCGAGATTGTGAAGCCGTTGTTTATCGTATTGGCTATCTCGCTAGGACTAAGTTGGATACTTGCGTTATCTCAAACTACCGTATTTGGTAACTTTATGTTGAAAGCCAAGGTAGACGATGGTGGTAAAGATCCTTATGACAAACCGTTCTATCATAAATTTGCCAATATTCTGCAATCGCTGATCAAACGAAAAGCAGTAACGTTATCGGTTATGGTGGGACTTCTTTTCTTGTCCTTTGTTGTCATGGCACTTATGCCTCAGAATTTCTTCCCATCAATGGATAAACCTTACTATCGTGCAGACGTATTCTATCCAGATGGATATAGAGTTGAACAGGTGGTAGAGGACATGAAAGCAGTAGAAGAACATCTACTGGCAATGCCTGAGGTAAAAAAAGTATCCATTACCTATGGTAGTACACCTATGCGATACTATCTTGCCTCTACATCTGTAGGGCCCAAGCCCAATTTCTGTAACGTACTTGTAGAGCTAACCGATAGTAAATACACTATTGAGCACGAGGAGAACTTCAGCACTTATATGCGTGCCAACTATCCAAGTGCCATTACTCGCTCTACGCTCTTTATGCTTTCACCAGCAGTTGACGCTGCCATTGAGATTGGTTTTATCGGCAACAATCCCGATACACTGATTATGCTGACCGATCAGGTTATAGCAAAAATGCACAACGATAGCCGTGTTACAAATATCCGTAACTCGTGGGGTAACAAGGTACCTGTTTGGAAACCTAACTTCAGTCCGGAGCGCGCACAGCCACTCGGTATCACAAGACAAAGTATGGCCCAAAGTATCCAAATCGGTACAAATGGTATGACTATCGGTGAATATCGTAAAGGAGACCAAGTGTTGCCTATTCTTCTAAAAAATGGAGCAGAATCTTCGAGATATCGTATCAATGACATCCGTACGTTACCCGTATTTGGTAGCACCACTCAATCGACCACGCTTGAACAGATTGTCAGTGGCTTTGACCTACAATATGACTTCAGCAACGTTAAAAGCTACAATCGCGATCTTTTGATGATGGCCCAATGCGATCCTCTACGAGGAAATAACACAATGGCCGTGTTTAAAGATGTATGGGCATCTGTACAAGACATTGAGATTCCAGAAGGCTATACCATGAAATACTTTGGTGATCAAGAAAGCCAAGACGAATCAAATGCAGCTTTGGCCGAAAACTTCCCATTGATGTTCTTCTTGATATTCACCGTACTTTTGTTCTTGTTTAGAACATATAGAAAACCAACGGTTATCATATTGATGCTACCACTTATCTTTATTGGGGTAGTATTAGGTCTATTCGTGTTTGGCAAGTCAATGGACTTCTTTGCTACGCTAGGTATATTAGGTTTAATTGGTATGAATATTAAGAACTCTATCGTGCTTGTCGACCAAATCGGTATTGAGATGAACTCGGGCAAAGCACCAGTAGACGCTGTTATTACTGCTACCACTAGCCGTATTGTACCCGTTGCCATGGCCTCAGGAACAACTATCCTAGGTATGTTACCACTGCTTTTCGACGCGATGTTTGGCGGTATGGCTGCCACCATCATGGGAGGACTGTTTGTAGCATCCATTCTAACATTGTTTATATTACCTGTAGCCTTCTGTGCTATTCACCGCATCAAGGCTTAAGACTAAATAAATTACAGAAAGATGAAAATTAAAATAATATCACTCATTTTGCTTGGTTGCAGCCTCACTACCGCTGCACAAGAGCAAGACTTTATGAGTCTTGAAACCTATCGCAAACGCGTGGAAGGCTATAGCCAAGTGCTAAAGCAACAACAGCTTCAAGCCATTGGTAGCACCGAGGCACGCAAAGCGGCTCATACAGGTTTCTTGCCTGCTGTCGATCTCGTTGGCGATGGCACAATAAACCTCAGAGAAATCGATAAATGGAACGAGCCTCTAGGAGAATATCGTACTTATACATTTAAGGCGCAAGCCATGGTGTCGCAGCCCCTCTATACAGGAGGTTCGCTTAATGCAAAGTACAAAATTGCCAAAGATACTGAAGAACTTGCCGGACTGAATGTAGAACTTACGATGGATCAAATAATCTATCAAAGTGATTCCTACTATTGGAGTGCATCTGCAGCTTATGCCACACTTCAATCTGCTATGCTTTACCAAGATATTGTAAAGAAACAATACGATCTGACCAACGAGCGTTTCACATTGGGTGCTATCAGTCGCAATGACCTTCTGATGATTACTACACGTCTAAAAGAAGCCGAGTTGCAGCTGATCCAAGCCAGACAAAGCTATATTTTGGCGCTTCAAAAGCTTAATACACTGATGGGCATCGATCCAAATGCACCCGTTGGGCAACTTAGCCCTATTAGTACAAGTTCAGAGCAACAGCAAATCATGACTTTAGAAGAGGTGTTACAAAGACGTCCTGAGTATGCAAGTACTATAGTGGATATCAGAAAAAGTGAGACTCAACGCAAAGCTGCGCTAAGCCAATACAACCCCCAAGTAAGTATGTATGTAGCTGGTGGATGGGCCACACTAACTCCCAATTTAGGACAACCCTTGCAATTTACGCCTGTTGTTGGGCTCAACCTATCTATCCCAATCTTCCGTTGGGGTGCACGCTTCAAGACTAGTCGTGAACAGGATGCTTATATCGGCATACAGAAGTTGCAGCAAAGCTATGTGGCCGATAATATCAACCAAGAGCTTTCTTCTGCCATCACCAACTTGAACGAAACAGGCAAGCTAGTCACTACTGCCGAGGAAACCATAACAGTTGCCGAAGAGAATCTCGACTTGGTGACCTACTCGTACAACGAAGGAAATGGCACTATGGTTGACGTGCTTTCAGCACAGCTCTCATGGATCCAAGCGGAAAATAGCTTGATTAGCGCACAATTGTCACAGAAGATGGCTGTAGCCAGCTATCGTAAGACAATCAGCGAATAAGTTTAAACAATTTACTCCAAAAATATAGAGGCTACCTAGTTATTAGGTAGCCTCTATATTTTTGTAAACACTTACAACACCTCTTTTATATGCTTAAAATTAGAATCAATGATATCTAATACCTCCTGAGTTCGTCCTGAGGTCACCATTTTCAACATCGATTGGGCAAAACCCTGCATCTCGTCCCAGTTGACAACGGGTGGCATAGCTAGCGCATTAGGATCAGTGAATATACTTATCAACGCCGGTCCTTCAACTTTAAGCATTGTTTGAAGCGTTTGCTCCACTTTTTCAGGATCAGTCACCGAATAGTTTTCTATCCCCATCGCCTCAGCTACTTTCGCAAAATCAGGATTAACCATATCGGTCTGACAATCGGGAAGACCATCTACCTCCATCTCCAGTTTCACCATTCCCAGTGCCCTATTATTGAATACAACCAGCTTTACGGGGAGTTTGTATTGAGCAATAGTCTGCAAGTCGCCTAGCAACATAGATAATCCACCGTCACCGCACAAAGCAATCACTTGCCTATCTGGGAAAGCAAATGCGGCACCTATCGATTGAGGCAGAGCATTGGCCATCGAGCCGTGATTGAAGGAGCCAAGCATGCTTCTCTCTTTTGTGGCTTCCAAATACCGAGCTCCCCACACACAACACATCCCAGTATCAACAGTAAAAATAGCATCTTTATCCGCCAATTTATTAACCACAGACATTACATATTCAGGATGAATCAAATTAGGCTTCCCCTTTGATTCAACATAAGCCGCCAAAATACTGCGAACCTTTCGATATCGCTTCAGTTGCTTTTGCAAAAATTCATCCTCCGTTTTTGTTTGAAGTAATGGTAGCAAAGCACTAATGGTCGATTTAACATCACCACAAAGCCCCATCTCCAACGAGGTCCTTCGTCCTAGCCTATCGGGCTTATTATCAATCTGCACAGTTTTTACATTCGCGGGTAGAAAAGCTGAATATGGAAAATCAGTACCTAACATTAACAGAAGTTCAGCCTCATGCATACTATAATAACCCGATGGTGTACCAAGAAGGCCCGTCAATCCAACTTCATTAGGGTTATCGTACTGCACCTCCATCTTGCTTTTGAAAGTATAGGCTACTGGAGCTTTTATCTTCTTCGATAAGGTCACCACCTCTTTGTGTGCACCTTTACAGCCCATACCACAGAATAGCGTAATCTTAGTATGGTTATTGATAAGATCAGCCAATTGTCCCAATTCGTCTTCGTCAGGGCAGATGGACGAATTTACCTTATATACAGTTTTTGGAGCACGCGTTGATTCCGCTTCCATCTTAGCTAAATCGCCAGGAAGGCCAATTACAGCAACCCCTCTTTTCGTTACGGCATTTTGCAATGCTGCATGCAGTATTCTTGGAAACTGCTGTGTAGTAGTAGCTAGTTCATTGTAATAACTGCAGTCATCAAATAGCGATAGAGTATTTGTTTCTTGAAAATACTTCATTCCCTGTTCATTAGACGGCATTGTCGATGCAATTGCTATTACCGGGGCATTAGAGCGATGAGCGTCGTAGAGTCCATTGATAAGATGCACATGCCCAGGGCCACTACTCCCTGCGCAACAGCCGATTTCACCAGTTAGTTGGGCCTCAGCCCCAGCGGCATAAGCACCTACCTCCTCATGTCGCACATGTATCCACTCTATATTAGTATTTATTCTGACAGCCTCATTTACCTCATTCAAGCTATCCCCAGTGACTGCATAAATACGTTTAACATTGTTTTTCACCAGGCATTCCACCAATTGATTTGCTATCTTCTTCGTCATATCATTAAAGTATAAGATGATGATAAGATAACAAATAACAAAAGTGAAGGTTTATTCTTCTTATAGCCCTGACAGAAGATTCACTATAAATAAGATGGTATATATACTGTTAGATCTAAATTCACGATAACAACAAGAAAAATATCGGTACCAATATACCTATTAGCATCAGTATACCACCACGGCCTAGAAACCCTTTTCTGCCTTTCATCATGGTGAAACCTGTGATCACAACAAGTATCATGGATATAGCAAAGGCATCCGAAAACCAGGTCCACCAGCGCCCGGGGTTGTAGTGTAGCTTCACCATATCGCTCACTATCGGCCGTCTAGACAGAATTTCCACAAATCCTTCTCCACTCTGTTGGTTCAATTCCAGTGATGAACCACCTTTAATAAAGATCTTTAGCCGATCTTCCGATGGATAGTAATGTTGAGTGTAGGTTTTGCCCTCTGCATAACGGTTCACTAAGCTATTTGCCTCTTCTCGGCTCAGCTTCATCCCCGATGGATAGGAAGACTCCTGAAAGGCAACCCGCTTCACCTTGTGGTGCACATTCACTGTGTCGCGGTGATTCATATAAACACCGGAGACACAGTAAACTAGCAAGATCCCCGCAAAGAAGTAAGACAGATCGCGATGAATCCAACGGCTCCATTTTCGAAACCTCGAGCCTTTATTTATCCTATTGTCGTATCTCGTTGTATCCGTATCGTTAAGCATAAATCCTCGCTATTATAATACTTCGTATCCAGTAGCAGCAAGATGATAGAAAGAAAGATATTCCTTTCCCGATTTCTCTTTCTCGGCAGCAATGCGACTTCTAAAATCATCAATGCGTTGTAGCGCAGAATTGCCCGATTCACCTCTTGCCTTTTTCTCTGTGTCGCATCCCGCATCACCATTGCCATGCTGTTCCGCCGTCTTAGCCAACTCGCTCTCCTCCCACTCTTTCAAGTAAGCCTCATCAATACGACTCTCTTCCAACGTACCCTTTACAAGCACCTTATTGTTTACGCAACTTTGGTCGAAAGCACCGATATCACCACCCGATTCAATGCGAAGGGTATTATCGTCATTACTTCCCATCAAGAAGATTTTACGTGCTCCATGCGCACAGATATGGGTACAAAGTCCCTCTACCTCAATTTCTTGACCTACCAGCTCATCACCATTGGCTAGAACATCATCTACTTGATAAACTGCAACCTCACTTGGTTGTACAGTCGACTTATTACCCGACTTGCAACTTACAATAATCAGCGTCAAAACTACCAGCATCATTGCTGCAGAAAACTTTCTCATATTCATCTCTATTTAAAGTTATTGATTCAATTTATATGCATTTCTACTAAAAAGGACACAATTTAGCAATCTTCTAATCACTCACCAAATATTCAGGTAGATTTTTTAACTAAGCTAACCCTCACGTTATGTGCATAATAAATATTGATTGATAGGGCAGTAATGTCTATCTTTGCAACATGAGTCTACTGCATAATCCAAAACCCATGTCCGGCTTGCGAGCTTTGAGCCCGCTCATCGTCTTTCTGTGTCTATATTTAGTCACCTCTATTGTGGTGAACGATTTTTATAAAGTCCCCATCACCGTAGCGTTTCTTGTCTCCTCGTGCTATGCCATCGCCATCACACACGGCATCAAACTCGACGAGCGCATTCGCCAATTTTCGATGGGCGCTGCCAATAAAAATATCCTGCTCATGATTTGGATCTTTATCCTAGCAGGAGCTTTTGCTGCCACTGCCAAAGCCATCGGTTCAATAGATGCCACAGTCAACCTCACCCTACATGTGTTGCCCGACAACTTATTGTTGGCAGGTATATTTCTTGCCGCTTGCTTTATCTCGCTCTCCATTGGTACCAGCGTGGGCACCATCGTGGCACTCACGCCTGTGGCTGTGGGACTAGCCGACAAGGTTGATATTGCCCTCCCCTATATGGTCGCGATTGTAGTGGGTGGTTCCCTTTTTGGCGACAACCTCTCGTTTATCTCCGATACTACTATTGCCGCCACCAAGACACAAGGTTGCGACATGAAAGATAAGTTTCGTGTCAACTCCATGATAGTAGTTCCTGCGGCCATCGTGGTCTTGGCCATCTATGTATGGCAGGGTATCGGTGTCAGCGAACTCACTTATACACCCGATATCGAATGGATCAAAGTGATTCCTTATCTTGTGGTACTAGGCACCGCTCTTGCAGGTCTCAACGTATGCATCGTCTTGATGCTAGGCATCGTGGTGACTTGTATCATTGGTGTTGCTACGGGTAGTCTCGACCTCTTTGGTTGCTTTGGCGCCATGAGCAACGGTATCAATAGCATGGGCGAACTTATCGTTATCACTCTATTGGCAGGCGGAATGTTAGAACTGATCCGTTTTAATGGTGGGATAGAGTATATCATCAAAGGATTGACACGTCGTGTAAATGGCAAACGTGGTGCCGAACTTTGTATCGGAGCGCTAGTCAGTGTAGCCAACCTATGTACAGCCAACAATACTATCGCCATCCTTACCACGGGGCCAATTGCCAAAGACATCGCTACTCGCTTCAACCTCGACCCTCGCAAATCGGCTAGTATCTTAGATACTTTCTCGTGCTTTGTGCAGGGCATTATTCCTTACGGTGCGCAACTCCTTATGGCAGCTGGTCTAGCAGGTATCTCTCCTATTAGCATTGTGGGTAATCTCTATTATCCGTTTACGATGGGGATTTTTGCGTTACTGGCTATTTTGTTTAGATATCCCAAACGGTATTCGTAAAGGGTTTGTGAGATGTTTAAATGACGTTTAAATACTGATTGAACACTATTTAAACACCCTTCAACGCGAAAAGCAGGATATAAATATTTATGGCTGAAGTGAATAATAATTCCCTCCAGCCATTTCTTTTTTGAAGAAGACCCATTATATTTGTTATACAAATATCTAATAATCTAATACTTATGAAAAAGACACTACTAGCCACTCTAATTGCATCATCATGCATACTCCCCAGCCAGGTCTCCGCCCAACAACCCATCGAGAAGTGGCGAATATTCGAAACTACCCTGAAAGGCCCATCTAGTGGCAATCCATTTACAGACACACAGCTTACAGCAGAGTTTATCAACGAGCAAGACACTGTGGTAGTCTCAGGTTTCTATGATGGCGACGGGCTATATAAGATTCGTTTTATGCCGCAAAAAGAAGGGCGGTGGAACTATGCCATCAGCAGTAATAGTAAGCAACTGAAAGGTAAAAAGAAAGGACATATTGTCTGCACTCCCGCTAAGCCTACCAATCATGGGCCGGTGATGGTGCAAGATTCCGTTTACTTTGGCTATGCTGACGGCACTCCTTTCTACCCTTTTGGGACGACCTGCTATGCTTGGGTACATCAAAACGATACGCTGATTGATCAGACATTGGAGACGCTATCGAATGGTTATTTTAATAAGATGCGTATGTGTATCTTCCCCAAAAGCTATAATTGGAATCTCAACGAGCCTGAGCACTATCCGTTCGAAGGCGAGGCATTGAAAGATTGGGACTACACTCGCTTTAACCCGAAATATTTCCAGAATATTGAACATCGTGTTGCACAATTGGATTCTCTAGGGATTGAGGCGGATCTTATCATCTTCCACCCTTACGACCGTTGGGGATTTGGCAGTATGGATAGGGAAACTGAAGATCGCTATATCAATTACCTGATAGCTCGCTTTGCACCATATAAGAATGTGTGGTGGAGCATGGCCAACGAGTATGACTTTATGACCAACAAACCTGCCGAAGATTGGGTGCACTATCTCGATATGTTCGCCAAAAACGATCCTTATGGTCACCTTAGCAGTGTACACAATGGCTCTGTGGTCTATGACTTTAGCGACCCTAATATCACTCATGCTTCCATTCAAAATGCCAATACTTTTGAGGCGAAAGATTATCTAAAACGATACAAGAAGCCAGTGAGTTACGACGAATGCCGTTACGAAGGAAATATTTATCTATCTTGGGGCAACCTGACGGGCAAAGAGATGGTGAATAAGTTCTGGCAAGGGGTGTGCAGCGGTGGCTACGTCACTCATGGCGAAACATTATCTAGCGACACTGATAAGTTGGGCGAAAAGTCTGATGAAGTGTTGTGGTGGTCCAAAGGAGGTGTATTGCGTGGCGAGAGTCCTGAACGCATCAAGTTTTTGCGCGACATCGTGAAGGCATCGCCTGGGCATTTAGCACCTACTGTGATCTATGAATGGTGGATGCCCTACCCTTGTGTGACTTACAATGAGGAGTATTATCTACTTTATTTTAATAGAGATCAACCAGCAAGCATCTATCTCTTCCTACCCGAAACAGCCAACTACAATGTAGATGTAATTGATGCTTGGGATATGACGATTACTCGTCTCGATAGTACGTACAGTGGGAACAGTTTAGTACAACTGCCGGGCAAGGAATTGACGGCGTTGAGGATTGTGAAGGTGGAGGAGTAGATTTTACTGTTAATCGTTGATATAGCTATTTCTGTCGTGCGAGTAGCTACTTTTAGTATTCTCTCATTCAAGCCAAGCCTCCCCACAGCTAATAATCCCTCAATCATTCTCTACTTCAGCTTACTAAAGGTCAACCCATTTTCAACATTAACTTCTCTGCCTCCTAGCTAACCTTAGCCAACCCAGTGTATATAGCTATAGACGAAAGTACATCCATGGATTTACTGCAGTCCATTAGCTTATGGACATCAGTACATCCATAGATGAACTGATGTGAATATAGGGATGCTCTAGAGTAAATACATGCATGCACTGTAGAACATTGCCCAATGCACTATAGCCTACTAAGTTATCTTGGCAATAAAAATCGGAGATTCGACCTATTGGGTAGTATTTTTTATACATTTGTGCAACCCATCTATAAAAAAGAAAAGAGATGTCCTATTCAATAGATCATAAATTAGTGATTGCTGTTTCTTCGAGTGCACTGTTCGACATGAGCAAGTCGGATAACATCTTCACGCAATTTGGCGAAGAGCAGTATAGAAAGTATCAGGAAGAGAATGTTGATGTTCCCTATCATAAAGGAGTAGCCTACCCTTTTATTAAACGAATGCTAAGTCTAAACAATGCTTTCCCAGAAGAGCAACCGGTAGAGATTATACTATTTTCTAGAAATAGCCCGGAAACAGGTCGGAGAGCATTTAGAAGTATCAAGCATTATGGATTGGATATTTCGAGGGCTTGCTTTTCCTCGGGCAACTCCAACTTTCACTACCTGCCGAGTTTTAATGCTTCATTATTTTTATCCGCTAATCACGAAGACACAAAGGCGGCAAACGATGCAGGATTCGCTGCAGGGACAGTCTGCAACAATGGAGTTTCCGATGATGACGACGATACGGAACTCCGCCTTGCTTTTGATTTCGATGGTGTATTAGCCGGAGATGAGTCGGAGGTGATGTTCAAAGCATCATCCAATAACCTTGAGAAATTTCTATCGCATGAACTCAAACATGCTTCAGAGCCCCTATCGCTGGGTCCTGTGGGATCTCTATTGCAAAAGATATCTTACTTCCAGAAGCTCGAGAAAGAGAGATTCGACAATGACCCCTCCTACAAGCGTATTCTTAAAACAGCCATCATAACCGCTAGAAACGCTCCGGCTCACGAAAGAGTGATAACCACACTGAAACACTGGGGACTAGAGGTGGACGAGGCTTTCTTTATGGGTGGTATAGAAAAGTCGCGTGTATTGAACGTAATGAGACCGCATATATTCTTCGATGACCAAAAACTCCATTTTAAGAATCTCGCGAACATACCCGCTGTTCATATCCCTTTTGGTATCACCAACGTTTAGTGTGATGCTATCTCTAACGCTTAAACTAGAATAGGATGAAGTTATGTGTGATAAGTGACGTTCATGGACTAACACTATGGGAGGATATTGTTGAACTAGAAATCGACAATGTGGATCGCTTTATCTTTTTGGGCGATTATGTAGACGACAAGGATGATAGGGTTAGTCCCGAACAACAAATAGACAATTTTCAATCTATCGTAGAATTTGCTAAGGAAGAAGGGAGCACTGATCTATTGATTGGCAATCACGATTTGCAATATATGGGTGGGGCTCGATGTAAGGGCTTTAATAGTGGCATTTCCTCATTTATGCATGATTATCTACTACAACTGGTTACGGAGAGAAAGATTGGCCTCTGTGTTCAATATGGCAGTTATCTCTTCTCTCATGCAGGTATTAGCAGGGAATGGATGCGCGAAAAAGGGCTGTACAAACTATCGGATATTAATCCGCAGTTTCATACTCACCCCATGATAGGTGACTTTATCAATAAGATAGACGGGGATATTTCGGGGGACAATCACTATCAGTCGCCTTTATGGATTCGTCCCGACTCTCTTATGGCATCTGCTGTATCGAATGTATGCCATGTGGTGGGACATACCCGAATTCAAACCATTACTCCCATAGAGCAAAACCAACGTAAGGTTATCTTTACGGATACACAGCTGAAACAGTATCTTCTAATCGATACAGAACTTCAACTAGAAGAGATAAGAATTCTTGAATAGCACATCAAAAATTCCGGCGAAGCCTCAATAAAGAGACTCCGCCGGACAGAATACTAAATCTAATAATTGTAGTGTCTATTCTTACGACAAGAACGAAATCAATACACCGGCAGCTACTGCCGAGCCAATAACACCCGAGATGTTACTTGCCATACAGTATTGCAATACGTGATTCTTAGGGTCGTATTTCAAAGCAATCTCATTGGCCACACGGCTAGCCATAGGCACAGCACTTAGACCTGTAGCACCGATTAGTGGATTGATCTTGCGTTTGCAGAAGATATTAAAGAGCTTCACAAACAATATACCACCGGCAATACTGAACGCGAAAGCAATGAAGCCACCAATAATAATACCGATAGTTGTCCAATCGAGGAATGCTTCGGCTGTCATAGTAGCACCCACTGATAGTCCCAAGAAGATGGTAGCTGCATTCATAATACCGTTTGAAGCGGCATCGAATAAGCGGAATGTGTTGGCACCAATCTCTTTCACCAAGTTACCAAACATCAACATAC
>CAMTOQ010000048.1 GCA_947074205.1 uncultured Bacteroides sp.
TCACGCTCAACCCTTCGGAAACATTTGGTATGATTTCGCAATCGGCATTTCGCGAATTAAAGCGAAATGGCAAGTTCACCTACAATGGTATGACCTATTATCAGACTGAGAATAACCTCAATGACTCCTCGCCTACCCTGATAAAGGTTACAGAACCCTTGGAAGGAACAGAGATGTGGATACTCGACAACTTATCACTACCTATTATCTGGAAGATGGCAAACAACCCTATTGAAATTAATTGGGAGGTAGAACAAGTAGGAAACAATCCACTTACAGTTAACGATGAACTGAAACAATGTATCGAGAAAACCGGCAGTGTTTACTATGCCTATCCGGCCAATGGTTCTAATCTTAGTGCTGCTCCCGAAGGTTATAGTCCTTTTTATATTAGTCACTATGGACGACATGGCTCACGCTGGATTCCATCAGAAGATAGATATACCAAGGTGATTGATGTATTTGAACAGAATGAGTTAACTCCATTGGGCGAGGATGTGAAAGAACGCTTAAAACTAGTTTGGGCCAATGCAAAAGGTAATGCAGGACAGCTTACTCCGCTAGGGAGTCGCCAACACCAAGAGATTGCGAAACGACTATACCAGAATTTTCCAACTGTATTTACAGGGAATAAAGCGGTTTGCGCACGCTCTAGTGTGGTGCAACGCTGCATAGATAGTATGGAATCTTTTTGCACTGAATTGCAATCAATGCAACCTAACTTAGGGATCACATGCAGCGCAGATTCTGTGCACATGAATTATATTGCCTACGAGACTCCCGCTATGAAAGCATTTGGTTCCAAGAAGTCAGACTGGTATCAGACACACTTTAGCGAATTTGAGAATAAACAGGTTCAACCTGAACGTATACTATCAACTCTTTTTGTGAATCCTCAGTCGATTGAGCAGCCACAAGAACTAATGATGGGACTATATTGGATTGCTTCAGATATGCAAGATGTAGACTTAGATTTGTCATTCTATGATTTGTTCCTAACAGAGGAGCTGTTCGATATTTGGCAAGTCATCAACTACCGTATGTATATCTGCAATAGCGCTGCTCCACTAAATGATAATATTCCGGCACAGAGTGCCTCTTCCTTATTGAGAAATATTGTGGAGAGCGCAGACCAAGCCATAACAATCAATAAATCTACTGCTGCCAACCTCCGTTTTGGACACGACACTAACCTGTTGCGCTTGATGACACTAATGCAACTGAAACAGTTTGCACAACCCGAAGAGGAGCCTCATCTCTACTATCAGGCTTGGCAAGACTACAAAGCTGCACCTATGGGGGCCAACCTACAACTCATCTTTTATCGAGATAAGAAAGGAAATATATTGGTAAAGTTCTTGCATAATGAAGCAGAACAGCTCTTGGCAATGGAGTCTCCAACCGCGCCCTACTACAATTGGGAGGAAGTAAAACGTTTTTGGGCGAACTCACATTAAGTAGTAGCCGCGCACCAAAAGCAAAACTATTGTTGAATTACACAAATGTCTTATCGATTTATGAATAAAACTATCTGCATTATACTATGTTTCATCTTGCCTCAGATATGCGTGGCACAAATTGTAAGTAGAGAACGCCCATCCGAGTGGTCACAGTTGGTTACAGGAGGCTGCTTCATGGATAGATTCGAAACAATGGAAGGCAGTCTGCGTGCAGAGCACACATGGGGAGTAGATAGTGTATTAAACCGCTATATAGACAACGGAATAGAACAAGATGACATCTCGTTTTGGGGAGGAAACATACTTCAGACCCCCGACAGCGTTTATCATATGTTTGTATGTGGATGGCCGGAAAACTCTCCAAAAGGACATATGTTTTGGTCCAATTCCACCGTATTTCATGCGGTGAGCAGGCGTCTTGCCGGTCCATATAAGGTAGAGCAATCAATAGGCAAAGGTCATAATCCGGAAGCATTTCGCTTGAAAGATGGGAGAATAGCGGTTTATGTCATTAACGGCTACTATATTGCAGACAGTATCAACAGTAAAAGTTGGATGTTTGGGAAATTCGATTTCGATTCTCGCGGGCGTAAAATAATCGAAGGACTATCCAATTTGACATTTGCACAACGCCAAGACAGTTCCTATTTAATGATTTGCCGTGGTGGTGGAATTTGGGTTAGTAAGGATGGAATCGATTCATACAAGCAAATCTCAGACAGTAGTATTTATCCAAATGTCGATGGAGAATTTGAAGACCCTGTTGTTTGGCGAGATCATTTACAGTATCACATGATTGTGAACGACTGGCTAGGGCGCATAGCCTTTTATCAACGTTCTAAAGACGGTTTGCATTGGGTGACCGAAGAAGGAGAAGCCTACATGCCGGGCATAGCCAATCATGCAGATGGTAATGTTGAAAATTGGTTTAAATACGAACGTCCTAAAGTGTTTCAAGACAGCTATGGCAGAGCTATTCAGATGAACTTTGCCGTGATTGATACTATCAAGTGGTACGATTTGCCTAACGACAAACATAGCTCTAAAAACATTTGCATCCCATTAAATAAAGGAATGTTGATTTCTGTGTTGAATAAGGATAGCATAACACCTAAAACACGGACGATTGAAGTACTAATCAAATCGGAGAGCGACTTTAATCCTCAAACAGATATAGATATTTCTTCTTTACGATTTGGTTCGCATCAAGAAGTTAACTTTGGACGTGGATGTAAGCCGATAAAATCCAGAAACGTTGGGAATGATTTAATCGTTATTTTCAACGCAAAAGGCAATGGTATCTCGCACGATGAATTTGCACCTAAGATAATTGGGAAAGATATAAAAGGTAAAATGATTTATGGTTACGCCCACCTACCCTATGTAAACTATCAATCTCCGCTAATTTCTGCTAGACGACCTATTTACAACAAGGAGAAGCAAGCATTAGAGCTCGAAATAGAGAATCTAGGATTATCAGCCTCCACCCCTTTAAACATTCAGGTATTGTATGATAATATGATTATCAGCGAAAGCGAAATAAATGCACTCCAACCCTATGAAGTGGAAAAAATTTCGATCCAAAGCGAGGATATAGATACAGAAAAGCAAGTAGGTTTTGAAGTCGTATTTCGATGTAACAACAAAATAGTAGCACGCAATTCGTTTGACGCCATATAGCTTCTAACAACCAGTCATTACTATTAAAAATATTTGACAGCAAAAGAGTGTAGTCTTTCTCTATTAGTATACGTACTACAATCTTAATAATTGGTTTTGCACCACACACTGCAATAAAACAAACAAAAAGGCGAAGTCCCCATTAAAACACAAAACACTTGTTATCAAGTAATTACAAAACTAAAAATCAGCTCTATTAACATGGTTTGGTGAACACAGCTACTCACCGAGGTAGCAAGCCTTTGCCAGCTCGGTGAGTACAGCTAGTCAGCAAGCAGGATAGGCCTTGCCAGCAGACTGAATAAGGGAACCTATTAAACACCTCACACTAAATTGATGGAAACAATAGTCGGACACCAAAAAGAGCATCCATTTATTTAAACAAATAAAAAAACTTGTAGACTGAGCTTGTTCATGCAATAGGTGATTTGCTGAATTATAGATATAAATAGGTTCGCCCTACTTATCTTTTAAAAGGATAAAGAGAACATCGCCATAATGCGATTATCATGATGTTGAGTTCCACTAAAATTCATTCTTCTACCATATATATATTCGGCTCCAATCTGAAAATATTTATTTATATTCCATATTAAATTTCCAAGTATATATTGTCCCCACTGATATTGGTCATCATAGGTGGTACTACCACCACTATACTTGTCCATATAGTTGCGCAGCTGACTGTAAATAAGTGTGGAGAATATATTGGCTGTATAGTTGTACTGCAAAGCAGCAAAACCACCCCATACTTTAGTTTTATCCAATCGCCCCAATATACCCGGAGATGGGATCAAATCCAATCCTAATCCATAACTGTCTTGCATATAAGATGCCACACCTTTGCCATATTGAGCCATGAAGTAAGTTGTCCATTTGCTATTATTGGTAGATAGAGAGCCTGTTAATTTTACACCCCAACCAAAGGCATCTTCGTTCTTTCCGACAAGCAAATCTCTATATAAAAGATTTCGTAACATGGCTGATGCTCTTACATGATTGCTGGTCCCCCAAGCATATTGTAAATAAAGAGGTATATCGGGGAAGCGCTGAGTTACGGTAGAAGTTGCAGGCAAGCTTAAAACACTTCCAGCCTCATGCTTAGAATAAGAAGATGTGGTGATAGATGCTATAGGCGACTCAATACCAATACCAAATGACACCCTCTTGCTAATCTTTCCTTGATAGTTGAATAATGTATTATAAAATCCGGCACAACTGTTTGGGCCTTCAGCATCAATAGTATATGGGCAAGCTCCTTGGTCAAGATACATTGTTAAATTGTAACCTGCTTGGAAGCCTCTATACTGGGCATATGCGTTAAGCAAACTAGCCCCATAACTATTGCCATTGCCCGTAAAATTAAAAGAAATATATACACCTACCTGATTATCGGTTCCTGGCAATCCTACGAAGTTGAAAGCAAGGTTTGAGCGCTTTGCAGTAAAACTAACCGCAGCCCCACTACCGGCTGGAGCAGCCGTAATGGCAGACGTTATAAAAAGTGCTGGATCAGATGATAAAGGATTACCCCAATCAAAAGCGACAGTAGACTTTAGTTGGCCACTTATTGACAAATAGAATTTCTTATTTTTACCAACTATAGCAAACTGAGGTAAAGTGCGATACTGCGGCGACTTGGGTGCATTCTCTATTAATATGTTGAAAACCTCAGTCTCATTAACTGTATCATCCTTTCCTCCTATTACAATATCCACTTTCCCATCTTTAGGAGTTAGCGGGTGATTTTGTGCATATAATGAAGGGAAACACATTGTCAATGCCAAACCTAGAATAAATAGTTTATCTTTTATCGTACTCATAACATAGTTTTTTTGGAATACTTAATTTAAGTATTAAACCATTTAAATTTATAAATGTTCGTATTTGATCACCTTATTTTCAAATTCACAAGTTGTTGATATATTATTTGATATAAAATCAAAAAAAAAATATTCTCATATTTACAAGATAAGAAGTTGAGACTACACAAAAATCTAAACACTCTTGAAACAACTGTCGATCTATTCTGCTATAAGCTGTCGCATAAAAATCTATGTATTCATTGTCCGAAAAGAACGCAATTGAACGAACCTAGCACTTCTCATAACATCTCATTAAAAGAGGAAAGTTCGAATCGTGTAGTATTGATATATTCAAACAAATGAGTATAAAAAGAGGCCAAAAATAGATTTAACAATACTATCAGAGTTTAAAAATGGGAGGGATAAAATCCAGTACAAAAGCAATTCTTTAAGAAGACTTTAGATTTTTGTGCCCATTCTGGTAGGTCCACTAATGAAAATAGCTATCTTTGCCGCGAAAAAGAGAGGGGCCTCTATTTATACTAATTAGAGACTTTCTTAAATCTGAGCAACATCATTATAGAAACTAATAATATGATTCTTTTTTTCAGAACTCCTTCCCAAAGCGTGATTGCAGTAGAGAGCAGTCAGGCACTCCAACCCCAAGACAATGAGAAGCTTTGCTGGCTCTTTGGCGATGCAACCCCCGAAAACGAAGAAAATTTGAAAGGCTACTTTGTGGGCCCAAGACGCGAAATGATTACTCCATGGAGTACCAACGCTGTAGAAATTGCCCAAAACATGGGTTTCTCGGCTGTTGATCGCATCGAAGAATATTTTCCCGTAGAGAATGAAAACGCAGAATACGACCCAATGCTACAACGTATGTATCATGGTTTGGATCAGCAGGTGTTTACCACCAACCGCCAACCAGCCGCTATACAACACGTAGAGGACCTTGAAGCCTACAATGAGCAAGAGGGTTTGGCTCTTTCGAAAGAAGAGATGGACTATCTGAAAATGGTAGAAAAAGATTTGGGCCGCAAACTTACCGACTCGGAAGTTTTTGGTTTCGCTCAAATCAACTCTGAACACTGTCGCCATAAAATTTTTGGCGGTACTTTCGTCATTGATGGTGTGGAACAAGAGTTATCTTTGTTTCAGATGATCAAAAAGACTACACAAGAGAACCCAAATAAAATAATCTCGGCTTACAAAGACAATGTTGCTTTTGCAGCTGGTCCAGTAATTGAGCAATTTGCACCTGCAGACCACTCTAAGCCCGATTTTTTCCAAGTAAAAGATATAAAAAGTGTGATTTCGCTTAAAGCGGAAACTCACAACTTCCCTACTACTGTTGAACCTTTCAACGGCGCATCTACCGGTACAGGTGGAGAGATTCGCGACCGTATGGGTGGTGGTAAAGGTTCATGGCCTATCGCAGGTACTGCGGTTTATATGACCTCTTACCCTCGCACCGATGAAGATCGTTCATGGGAAGATCTATTCCCAGTGCGCCAATGGTTGTATCAGACTCCAGAGCAAATCTTAATCAAAGCATCAAACGGTGCGAGCGACTTTGGTAATAAGTTTGGCCAGCCTCTAATCTGTGGTTCGGTATTGACTTTCGAGCACCAAGAGAATGGCGAAACTTATGGTTTTGACAAGGTAATCATGCTAGCAGGTGGTGTGGGTTATGGTACTCAACGCGACTGCTTGAAGGGTTCGCCAGAAGCTGGAAACAAGGTTGTAGTGATTGGTGGTGACAACTACCGTATCGGTCTAGGCGGTGGTTCAGTATCATCGGTAGACACAGGTCGCTATAGCAGCGGCATCGAACTTAACGCGGTGCAACGTGCTAATGCAGAGATGCAAAAACGTGCTTACAACGTGGTTCGCGCTCTTTGCGAAGAAGAAAACAACCCTGTGGTTTCAATCCACGACCATGGTTCAGCAGGTCACGTAAACTGTCTTTCGGAACTTGTTGAAGAATGCGGTGGAGTAATTGAAATGGATAAACTCCCTATCGGTGACGCTACCCTATCGGCAAAAGAGATTATCGCTAACGAGTCTCAAGAGCGTATGGGTCTTTTGATCAAAGAAGAGGCTATCGAACATGTGCGCAAGATTGCTGAACGTGAACGCGCTCCTATGTACGTGGTAGGCGAAACTACAGGCGATCAACGTTTCTCTTTCAAACAAGCTGATGGTGTTCGTCCTTTCGACCTTGCTGTAGAGCAAATGTTTGGTTCTTCACCAAAAACATATATGATAGACAAAACGGTTGAGCGTCACTATGAGATGCCTCAATACGAATTGCCTAAACTTCATGAATATCTTACAAATGTGCTTCAGCTAGAAGCGGTGGCTTGTAAAGATTGGTTAACCAACAAGGTAGACCGTTCGGTAACAGGTAAGATTGCACGCCAACAATGTCAAGGCGAATTGCAATTGCCATTGAGCGACTGCGGTGTAGTGGCACTTGACTTCCGTGGTGAGAAGGGTATCGCTACCTCTATCGGCCACGCCCCTCAAGCTGCTTTGGCCGACCCTGCTGCTGGTTCTATTTTGGCTGTTAGTGAAGCTTTGACCAACTTGATCTGGGCACCTCTAGCCGAAGGTATGGATACAATCTCTCTATCGGCCAACTGGATGTGGCCTTGCCGCTCGCAAGAGGGTGAAGATGCACGTCTTTATAGCGCTGTAAAAGCGTTGAGCGATTTCTGCTGCTCACTTCAAATCAACGTACCAACAGGTAAAGATTCATTGTCGATGACTCAAAAATATCCTGATGGCAGCAAAGTGATTTCTCCGGGAACAGTTATTGTATCAGCAGGTGCTGAAGTGGCAGACGTTAAGAAAGTGGTTTCACCTGTATTGGCAAACAATGCTGCTTCTGCAATCTACCATATTGATTTCAGCTTTGACGCATTGAAACTAGGAGGTTCTGCATTTGCTCAGTCTCTAGGCAAAGTGGGCGACGAAGTGCCATGCGTACAAAACGCTGAATACTTCCGTGACGCTTTCCTTACTGTACAGGAGTTGATTCACAAAGGCTTGATTCTTGCTGGTCACGACATCTCTGCTGGTGGTTTGATTACGACACTGCTTGAAATGTGTTTCGCTAACGTAGAAGGTGGACTAGAAATCAATCTGGACAAAATCAATGAAAAAGATCTAGTTAAGATCTTGTTTGCTGAGAATCCGGGTATCGTGATTCAAGTAGCAGATAAGAACAAAGCGGAAGTGAAGAAAATCTTGGAAGATGCAGGTATTGGCTTCGTAAAACTAGGTACTCCAACCGAAGAACGCCATATCATGGTATCAAAAGACGGACTCGACTACCAATTTGGTATAGATTATATGCGCGACATGTGGTATGCTTCGTCTTACCTACTCGACCGCAAACAATCGCACAATGGTTGCGCAAAGCAACGTTTCGAAAACTATAGAATGCAACCAGTTGAGTTTGCTTTGATGCCAGGATTTACCGGTAAGCTTTCTCAATATGGCATCACACCAGATCGCGAAGGAATGAGCGGTATACGTGCAGCTATTATCCGCGAAAAAGGAACAAACGGTGAGCGCGAAATGGCTTATGCTCTCTACCTAGCAGGTTTTGATGTAAAAGACGTTACAATGACCGACTTGATTCATGGCCGCGAAACTCTAGAAGACGTAAACATGATTGTGTTCTGTGGTGGTTTCTCTAACTCTGACGTTCTTGGTTCTGCCAAAGGATGGGCTGGCGGTTTCTTGTTCAACCCTAAAGCTAAAGAAGCTTTGGATAAGTTCTACGCACGTCCTGACACCTTGTCATTGGGTATCTGTAATGGTTGCCAATTGATGATGGAACTTAACCTAATCAACCCTGAGCACCCAGTAAGAGGCAAGATGCAACACAATAACTCACACAAGTTTGAGTCGACCTTCCTAGGTGTAACTATCCCAACCAACCAGAGTGTGATGTTTAGCTCTTTGAGCGGCAGCAAACTAGGTATTTGGGTGGCACACGGCGAGGGCAAATTTGCACTTCCTTACGAAGAAGATCGTTACAACGTGGTAGCTAAATATTCGTATGACGGTTATCCAGGTAACCCAAATGGTTCTAGTTATTCGGTTGCAGCACTTGCTAGCAATGATGGCCGCCACTTGGCCATGATGCCTCACTTGGAACGTGCTATCTTCCCATGGCAGAATGGATGCTATCCTGCCGATCGCGTAAACAGCGATCAGGTTACACCATGGATCGAAGCATTTGTTAATGCACGCCAGTGGATTGAACAAAAAACTCAGAAATAAAAAAGACTTAATCTTTACTGAATAAAAATGGATCGGTTTGTGTAAACAAACTGATCCATTTTTTATATCATAAATGACGCTTCATTAACTCAACAGCAATAATACAAAATAAGGACAGATACTAGTCTATTTTTAAGATTCAACAGATATTTAATACTGTTTCCTTCAGAACAATAAAGAATTTTAGCCAAATATTGACATTAATATAAATATATTACTTATTTTTGCATAAAGTCCGCTTTTCTATCGGACTATCACAACAAAGATTCCATTATGAGAAAACTATTACTTTTCTTATGCCTTTTACCATATATTTGTTGCGCACAAATTTACAAATACATTGGACCAGAGGATGGGCTAAGCAACAGACGAGTGTATAGCATACGGAAGGATAAAAATGGATACATGTGGTTTCTTACCAGAGGTGGGATAGACAGATACAATGGTAGCGAATTTAAGAATTATAAGTTGCAGGATGGCTTTGAACCTATTGCATCTATGTTCAATGTCAATTGGCTTCAAATAGACAATCGCGGCAATGTATGGCAAATTAACAAAAACGGCACCATCTTTGAATACGACCACAATCGAGACAACTTCAAGTTGGTCTACCGATTCCCTTCAAAAGAGAATACACCACAGCCAGATATCACCTATGGATTTCTTGACGAAGACAATGTGATATGGCTATGTAGTAATGGAACAGTATATCGGTGGGACATCCTATCAAGAAAATTAATAAGTTACGCTACTAATATCCCTTCTACTATAACTAAAGTTATTCACTCTTCAAACCAAGGTGAATTTATTATTGGCACTGATAATGGAATACATTTTGCCCAAATTAAAGAAGACTCCATCGTCTCTAATCATTATAGCGCCATTGATGATATCGGCGTTGCTATAAGGGATTTATATCTTGATAACAATAGCCAAAAACTTCTCGTAGCCACCACAAGAAAGGGGCTATATGTGTATGATCCAGACACACATGAAAACAAAATAGAGTACCATGATCTTCAAGGTATGTCTATCAATGCGATTCGCCCTTTCAAAAATAATTCTCTGCTAATAGCTACCGATGGTGCTGGTGTCTTTAAAACAAATACAGATAACTTTATTACAGAACCATATATCGTAGCCGACTATGAGGAATACAATAAAATGAACGGAAATGCCATAAATGACATTTACATAGATGAGGAAGATAGAATTTGGATGTCTGTCTTTCCCGTTGGAATCACAATGGTAAGTAATCGTTTTCTAGGCTTCAAGATTTACAAACATTCTATAGGTGGAACCCAATCGCTCATTAACGATCAAGTAAATGGCATCTTAGAAGACTCTGATGGAGATATATGGTTTGCTACGGGCAATGGAATCAGTCTACTAGAGGAGTCTACACAACACTGGACATCTTTTTTTGACGTAAGCAAAGAGAATAGTGCTAGCTTCAATCATATATTTCTAACGTTATGCGAAGTTGAACCAGGTATAATATGGGCAGGGGGATATAATTCGGATATTTATATTATCAACAAGAAGACAAAGCAAACTAGCATCACCTCGTTCGAACAAGTTTATAACAGCTCTATTAAAGCCGATAAATATATCAGATGCATCACCAAGGGAGAAGGAGATGATGTGTGGGTTGGAGGTTTCCTCAACTTTAAAAGAATCAACAAAAGAACGGGTGAAGTTGAACTGTTTGATATCAATAGCACCACCTGCATATTACAACGAAACAAAGATGAATTCTGGATTGGAACGCGCAATGGTTTATTCTTATTGAACAGCAAAACGAAAGCGATAGAACAAATACACCTACCCATTGGTGCCTCTTTGGTCTATACTTTATATGAAGATAAGGAAGGGGGGCTATACATAGGTACTAGCAACTCTGGGTTACTCTATTACAATATACAAACTCAAAAGTTTGAGCATTTTCATACTAATAACAGTTCTCTTATTTCTAATAATATCTACAACTTAGTTGGAGGTAAAGATAACAGCTATATTATTATCTCCACGGAGAATGGGCTTTCGCGGTATTACACAAAGAATAAAGAGATTAAAAACTGGACTAAGGATCAAGGTTTAACATACCCCACCTTCAATGCCATTTCTGGAACTTATCTTAACAGAGACGATAGTTTTATTTTTGGAGGAAACAATGGAGCAATTAGATTCAAAGTACGCAAAACAACGAATGATCCATATAAAAATAGGCTTGTTTTCAAAGACTTCAGTATTGATTATGAACTAATATTCCCAAGAGAATCAGGTTCTGTACTAACGCAGAACATAGATAACACCAAACATATAACATTGGGAAGTAATCAAAATGTGTTTTCTTTAAAAGCCTCTTCTATTAACTATGATTATCAGTCCGATGTTTTATACTCATGGATGCTCGAGGGCTTCTTCAACAAATGGTCCGTTCCTACACGCCAAGGTCTTATTAGATTTACTGGTATACCTCCCGGAAACTATACACTAAGAGTAAGAGCTATATCGAATGAGAACAAGGAGAATATTCTTGAAGAGCGTAGCATAACAATACTTGTAGAAAAGCCCTTTTGGCTTTCGGTTTGGGCATTTGCTGTATACGCTATTCTCCTCGCACTAATAGCAATAGGAACAGTGCGCTATTTTATATCAAAAAGAAAAAGGAAAGAGTCCGAGGACAAAATACAGTTCTTTATTAACTCAGCTCACGACATTCGTACACCGCTTTCGCTAGTCAAAGCTCCTCTGGAAGAAATAAGAGACCAAGAGACTTTGTCGCAAAACGGAGTGGCAAATATGAATATAGCAATACGCAATGTGAATGCTTTGCTTAGAATGACGACTAACCTCATTAACTTTGAGCGTGCAGATGTCTATTCTTCAGAGCTGTATATTTCAGAGCACGAGCTATACGCTTATCTAAAAGACATCTTCTCTACTTTCCAATCTTATGCACAGGTAAAACACATCAACTTTAACCTTGAAACAAACTTTAAACATGAAAATGTTTGGTTTGATAGAGAGAAGATGGATTCAATTCTAAAAAATATAATCTCTAATGCCTTGAAGTATACCCCCGATAATGGAAGTGTGACAGTAAAGGTAGATGACAATGGTAGCGATTGGTCGGTTGAAGTAAAAGATACTGGTATAGGGGTTCCCTCTTCAGAGGTAAAGAATCTGTTTAAGATGCATTTTAGAGGAAGCAATGCTATCAACTCCAAGGTTGTAGGTAGCGGCATTGGGCTGATGCTGGTATGGAAACTTGTGAAACAACATGATGGAAAGATCAGTTTCAAAAGCAAGGAGCAAGTTGGCTCTACTGTTAGAGTATCCTTTCCTAAATACTCGAAAAAGATTAAAGATGCTCATAAAGCGACTAATATACGAAAAGGGTTTCTCGATTCTCAAGAGCCATATGAAGATATGAGTGCACCCTCTTACACTAATGTACAACAAACTCTGGATACAGATAAGCAAAGGATATTAATAGTAGAAGACAATGATGACTTGCGTCAATATCTGAAGCAAACACTTGCAAGTCTGTACATTGTTCAAACTGCACAGAATGGAAAAGAGGCCTTATCTATAGTTAAAGCTTATAATCCAGACCTTATCATTTCTGATATTATGATGCCCGAAATGAGGGGGGATGAGCTTTGTCGGATTATTAAGAAAGATATTGAGACTTCTCATATTCCCGTTATTTTGTTGACAGCGCTGAATGATGAAAAGAGCATATTAAACGGCTTAGATACAGGAGCCGATGAATATATTTCGAAACCATTTAATATAGCCATTCTAAAAGCTACTATCTATAATTTATTAGTGAATAGAGCATTATTAAGAAAACGTTTTGCAAGCCCAGAAAGCCTTAACGAGAGAGATGAAAGTATAAACTTTTCTTCTGATATTGATTGGAATTTCATCACAACAGTTAAGAAAAAGGTTGAAGAGAACCTCGAAAACCAAGATTTTAATGTAGATTCGCTGTGCAATTTATTAAATATGAGTCGCACTAGCTTTTATAATAAGATTAAAGCGCTTACTAATCAGGCACCTGCAGACTATATTCGTGCCATCCGCCTCAATAAAGCAGCCGAACTGCTCAAAACAGGCAAATATTCTATTATAGAGGTGGCCGATATGACAGGATATAATGATGCTAAATATTTCCGAGAAGTATTTAAGAAACATTTTAAAGTAAGTCCAAGTAAATATGCTAAAGCCAGTGATGACGACGAAGCGTAAAATATGAATATATATCTCGAATCTTTTGGCATCTTCTTTAAGATAGGTGCATTTACAATCGGTGGCGGCTATGCAATGGTGCCACTCATCGAAAACGAAATAGTGACTAAACGAAAATGGATTAGTCAAGACGAATTCATGGACTTGATGGCCATATCTCAATCGGCACCAGGCATCTTTGCAGTGAACATATCTATCTTTATTGGTTATAAACTGAGAGGGGTAAGAGGAAGTGTGGTAACTGCTTTGGGAACTATACTACCCTCTTTCCTCATAATATTGGCCATTGCCCTATTCTTCAGCAACTTCAAAGATAACGTTTACGTGGAGAATATATTTAAAGGGATAAGGCCTGCTGTTGTAGCCTTAATAGCTGCCCCAACATTTACAATGGCTAAATCTGCTAAAATTAATCGATATACTATTTGGATACCTGTAGTATCGGCACTTCTGATTTGGCTCCTTGGATTCTCACCAATTTGGATTATTGTTGCTGCCGGAATTGGTGGATACCTTTGGGGAAGGTTGAAAATGAAACAGAATAATAAGAAACCTAACCAAGAACAATAACTGTACATATTATGATATTCCTTCAACTATTCTATACTTTCTTTAAAATTGGTCTCTTCGGATTTGGAGGTGGCTATGCTATGTTATCGATGATTCAAGGTGAGGTGGTAACTCGTTACGAATGGATTACTTCACAAGAGTTTACCGATATAGTAGCTATCAGTCAAATGACACCGGGACCGATTGGAATAAATGCCGCAACTTATGTGGGATACACCTCGACCGGTAGCGTGTGGGGTTCTATTATTGCCTCCTTTGCAGTTGTGCTACCATCATTCATACTAATGCTTCTTATTAGTAAGTTCTTCTTGGCTTACCAGAAACATCCAATGGTAGAAGCTGTTTTTAAAGGCTTGCGCCCTGCTGTTGTTGGATTATTGGCCTCAGCAGCATTAGTATTGATGAATGTGGATAACTTTAGTTCTCCAAAGGATGACCTCTACTCTTTTATTGTTAGTGTAGTGATTTTCCTTGTTGCCTTTATTGGTACCCGCAAGTTTAAGATTAATCCTATCTTAATGATATTCTGTTGTGGTCTTGCCGGACTTTTACTGTATTGGTAAAAGTCCAGCGACCTGAGATCTATAGTTTCACTTCTCTCTTTTGTGGTTTTGATTCATTGTGCAAGCGGTCTAATGCGGTCACTACATAATAGTACTTCTGCTTACCATTCTCATAGGGTAGCTTGTAGTGATTCTCACGAGTGATGGCTACAATCTTTGTCGCATCTTCTAGATCTACCGCTTTCTTACTATCAAATCTATACACGACGTATTGCACCGCTTTGTCCATTTCCTTTTTATGTTTTGGAGCTCTCCAAAACAACACAGGGCCGTCTTGTGTCCATACAGACTTTAACTTCTTCACACTTCCGGGGGCCTTGTGGTCAATATGACTCATAACCGGTAGTAAGGCTGGGTATTTGTGATAGCTCTGCTTTAACATGTCAGCATAGCCTCCGGCATTCTGCACCACCGAGCTAGCCGGCCATTGACAGCTACCCTGAACATCAGGCAATGCACGTTGTAAGGCCATCTTCCTGGGAAGTTGATGTTGGTTAGGATAATCGGGATCTTTATTCTCAACCGTATTCATCACCGATTCGCCTATATATAGTTGACAACCGTTGGCATTATCAGCCCACCATCTAATCAACGTCTCATAGTCGGCGCGAGGATGTCCAACGTGCCAGTAGATCTGTGGGAGGACATAATCTATCCAACCTTCACGCATCCACAACAACACGTCCGCATATAGGTCATCGTAATTCTGCAAACCGTTAGTTTTGCTACCATTAGGGTCGCTAGCTTGGTTGCGATAGATACCGAACGGACTAATACCAAACTTCACCCACTTCTTAGTATCTCTAACAGTACGATGCAACTGCTTAATTAGATGATTCACATTGTCGCGACGCCAATCTCCTCTGTCTTTAAAGCCACGAGATTGAGCAAAAAAGGCAGCATCATCAGGGTAATCAGCTCCATTTACTGGATATGGATAGAAGTAATCGTCCATATGTATACCATCTATATCATATCTACTAACTATATCCGTAACAATGTTGCAGATATAGTCTCGATTCTCCTGATAAGCAGGGTTGAAATAGATCTGATTGCCATATTTGACAAAGCGTTCGGGATGCTTGAAATAGATGTGATTGGAAACTAAGCCATTATTTACATTAGTCAATGCACGGTAAGGATTAATCCAAGCATGTAACTCCATGTTGCGTTTGTGGCATTCATCAATCATAAACTGCAAAGGATCCCAATATGGATTGGGTTGACGACCCTGTTGACCAGTCAAGAAGCGACTCCAAGGCTCCAAACTTGATTGATAAAAGCTATCAGCTTCAGGTCGGATCTGAAAGATGATGGCATTGATACCCGCATCTTGAAGGGCATCGAGCTGATCGATAAGAGTCTGCTGCATTTTTTCCGTGGACATACCTTGGAACTGCCCATTAACGGTCTGTATCCATGCTCCTCTGAACTCGCGTTTCGGGTGTCTGTTAACTGTTGATTGCGCCAAAGCGGAAGTGCAATATACTAAACAAATAATAAGAAGTAATAATAGTTTCTGTTTCATGATTCATTACTAAAAAGGCGGATTAGTTAGCAAAGATAGTATAATGAGGGGAAGTGCAAGAAACTGAAGAGCCATAATTTATCCAGAACACAGGGAGAAGACAAGTACTATTAAAAGATAAATAACAATTCTTAAAACGTTTCCAAGGGCTTGGTATATCTTTTGCAGAACTAATTTATGTAACTTTGTATATTAAAACAAATCTGAATCAACAATCTCACAGTATATGTCAGATAGTAAAAATATAGCCATTAAAGGCGCAAAGGTCAATAATCTTAAGGATATTGACATTAATATACCCCGCAATAAACTGGTAGTGATTACCGGATTATCCGGATCGGGTAAATCATCTCTTGCTTTCGACACTCTCTATGCCGAGGGTCAACGTCGATATGTGGAGAGTCTAAGTAGCTATGCTCGACAGTTTTTGGGTAGGATGAATAAGCCCGACTGCGACTTCATCAAAGGCATTCCACCCGCTATCGCTATCGAACAGAAAGTTAATAGCCGCAATCCTCGCTCAACCGTTGGGACCTCCACTGAAATATATGAATACCTCCGCTTGCTATTTGCCCGCGTAGGGAAGACATATAGCCCTGTGAGTGGTCAAGAAGTGAGAAAGCATTCTACCGAGGACATCGTAAATTGTATGCTTTCTTATCCTAAAGGCACTCGTTATATTGTTATCACACCTATTATACCTCGTCAAGAACGTTCATTGAGCGAACAGTTGAACATCTACCAAAAGCAAGGTTTTAGCCGCATTGAGGTAAATGGTGAGATACTACGCATTGACGAATACGAAGTAAAGCCCGAGGATACTATCTATCTTTTAATCGACCGTATGTCGGTTGATGACGCTAAGGATGCAATAAGCCGATTAGTAGACTCGGCCGAGACAGCAATGTTCGAGGGGCATGGAGCCTGTATGCTTCGTTTCTACAAAGAAGATGGAACTACAGATCTACATACCTTTAGTACAACATTCGAGGCAGACGGGATAGTATTCGAGGAACCTAGCGATCAGATGTTCTCATTTAACTCCCCCATTGGCGCCTGCCCTACTTGCGAAGGTTTTGGCAAAGTGATGGGCATTGATGAACAGCTAGTAATCCCCAACCGCTCCCTCTCTATTTATGATGGCGCGGTGGTGTGCTGGCGTGGCGAAAAGATGGGCGAATGGAAGAATATGGTAATTCGTGGTGCCGAGAAGGCGGGCCTACCCATCTTCACCCCTTATTATGAGCTTACCGACGAACAGAAGCGAATGCTTTGGGAAGGTACAAAATACTTCGAAGGTATCAATGCCTTCTTTAAGATGGTAGAAGAGAACCTATATAAGATACAATTCCGTGTAATGCTAGCTCGCTATAGAGGTAAGACCATTTGTCCTCAATGTCATGGCACTCGTCTTAAACCCGAAGCGAGCTATGTGAAGGTAGGCGGCAAATCGGTATCGGAGCTGGTAGATTTGCCAATCACTCAACTACAAGATTTCTTCGACCACCTGGAGCTAAACGAGCACGATGCTAGCATTGCTAAACGAATATTATTAGAGATCAATAGTCGTCTGCGCTTTCTCAATGATGTAGGGTTGGGATATCTCACACTCAACCGTCTGAGCAATTCGCTCTCGGGTGGTGAAAGCCAACGTATCAACTTAGCAACTTCTCTAGGAAGTAGCTTGGTAGGTAGTTTATATATTCTCGATGAGCCCAGTATTGGACTACATAGCCGCGACACAGACAAGCTGATTAGAGTTTTAAGACAACTACAAGAGCTAGGCAACACGGTTGTAGTGGTAGAGCACGACGAAGAGATTATCCGTGCGGCCGACTATATTATCGACATCGGTCCTGAAGCAGGTCGACTAGGTGGCGAAGTGGTGTACGAGGGTGATATGAACGACTTGCAAGCGGGAAGCAGCAGCCATACGGTTCACTATCTGCTTGGTGAAGAGATTATCCCTGTGCCTCAACATCGCCGTTCTTGGAACAGCTACATTGAGGTAAAAGGTGCACGCGAAAACAATCTTAAAGGGATTGATGTGAAGTTCCCGCTCAATGTTATGACTGTGGTTACAGGTGTATCTGGTTCGGGCAAGAGTACTTTGGTTCGCGATATACTTTATCGTGCAGTGAAGCGTGAGCTAGACGAATGCAGCGACCGCCCAGGTGAGTTTGCCGCACTAGAGGGAGACGTACGCAACTTGCGCAACATAGAGTTTGTCGATCAAAACCCGATTGGGAAGTCTTCTCGCTCCAATCCGGTGACTTACCTCAAAGCTTACGACGAGATACGCAAACTTTGGGCCGAACAGCCACTAGCAAAGCAGATGGGATTTACTCCCGGATATTTTAGCTTCAACAGCGAAGGTGGTCGATGCGAGGAGTGCAAGGGCGATGGCACAATTACGGTAGAGATGCAGTTCATGGCCGACCTAGTTTTAGAGTGCGAATCGTGCCATGGCAAACGTTTCAAAGCAGATACACTAGAAGTGAAATACCAAGGTCTTTCTATTTATGATGTTTTAGAGATGACAGTAAATCAGGCTATCGAGTTCTTCACTGAGCATAAGCAGAAGAAGATTATCAAGAAGTTATTGCCATTACAAGAGGTTGGTTTGGGCTACATCAAGTTAGGACAATCCTCTTCTACCCTATCGGGTGGTGAGAATCAGCGTGTAAAGTTGGCCTATTACCTTAGCTTAGAGAAAGCAGACCCTACCCTTTTCATCTTTGATGAGCCGACAACAGGATTGCACTTCCATGATATTCGCAAGCTGCTCGATGCTTTCGATGCGTTGATAAGACGAGGTCACACCATACTTATTATCGAACACAATATGGATATGATTAAATGCGCCGACTGGGTGATTGATCTTGGTCCTGAAGGTGGAGATGGTGGTGGCACTCTCGTTGTAGCCGGCACGCCGGAGCAGGTAGCCGATTGCAAGGCTAGCTACACGGGGCAGTTCCTTAAAGAGAAACTCCTTGAGCAGTAAGATACTAAAAAAAAGTCTCGGGATGTGCAAAACACACATCTCGAGACTTTTTTTGTTTCTGCCTAGAAGAAGCTCTAGAAGTATAGAGCGAAACCTACTTTAAATCCCCACTCCGAAAAGTTATTGTCGTTGAAGCACCAGTTGTAGTACACAGCAGGTTCAATGGTTACATTCCTAGCAATAAAAAAGGCATAGCCAGCATCAAAGCCCAATCTCCATGCTGTATCATGGTCGCCACCTTTATAGCGATAGCGAGTAAGGTTGACGCCAGCACCTAGATAGATACCGGTTTTGTTAAAGTAAGCACGACCACCTGTACCTACGGTATATTTATCTACCGGTTTGCTCCAATCACCACCTGCGCGCACCATAAGCGCAAAGCCATCGGCCAAAAAACAACCAGCATCCATATTTACACCCACCTTGGCCTTCTGGTCATCGCTATATGAGAAATTAAGCCCCGTGAAAGAGGGGTTAATAATCCATTTGCCCTTTTCAAATTGTGCCATAGCTGTGATAGACATCAACAGCATACAGCTTACTAAAAGATACTTTTTCATCTAATCTTCTAAAGTTAGTTTTTATCTTGGTTTTGGTTTTGTCTTTCTTTTTCTTCGTTCATCCGTCTCTCTTTGATACGCTCTTTTCGTCTCAAAACTAACCACAGCAGAAACAAAACAACATAAGATGCTCCAACTGTAACAATCTTCTCTGTGTTGCTAATCTCCGTATTTCGTGGCGCCAAATAGGCACACATAGCTGTGATGTAAATAAACAGTACAACTATAATCCAAACAGACCTCTTAATTTTCTTCATTATACTTGAGTTTATTGAATTGATTTTCATTAATTCGATGTTTCCACAACAAGAACCACAACACCGATACAATCAGCGAGACAGCCCCTATGCCGTAACTAAACGGGATACTTAAACGAAATCCTTCCGGGGCTATACAGATATAGGTGACACATACCGTAGTCATGAACAATGCAGGCAGCAGAGTAATCCAATATAATTTCTTTGCCAACACCAAATAGACTGTAATAGCCCACAATGTAAATACGGAAAGCGTCTGATTGGACCAGGCCATATAGCGCCAAATCGTATCAAAGCCCTCTTTATCGGTAAGGCTATAAAGCAATAGTGCTATAGAACCCACAAACAGAGGAATCGAAATTGCAAGTCGATTGCGTATCTTCTTCTGATCGATACTAAAAGAATCGCTAATTATAAGCCTTGCAGTTCGAAATGCTGTATCGCCTGATGTGATAGGAGCAACAACTACTCCTAAAATGGCCAACACCGCACCTGCTGCACCCAACCAATTGTTTGAAATGGCATTTACTATAATTGCTGCATTGCCCTCTCCCATACCATTTTCATGAAAGAAGTAAGTAGCAGCAGCAGCCCATATCAAAGCGATAATCCCCTCTACTATCATTGCACCATAGAATACAGGTCTTCCTTGGTTCTCGGACGACATGCACCGCGCCATCATGGGGCTTTGCGTGGCATGAAATCCCGATATTGCCCCACATGCTATGCTGACAAACATTATCGGAAATAGCGGTAATGTATCGGCAGCAGGATGTTTATTGTCCATACCTTCCCAGAACTCGGGCAGCACAGGATGAACAACAAAAAGCATGACTAGGATACCGGCTCCCATCACCAATAGAGCTATGGCAAACAGAGGATAAAGTCGTCCAATAATCCTATCAATGGGCAGCAATGTTGCCAATAGATAATAGACAAAAATAAGAATTATCCAAAGCGTAACATCAATGGCCGAAACCGACTGTGCCAACAAACCTGCCGGGCCGGCTACAAAGACAGTCCCCACAAGTATCATCAGCAGCACGGAAAACACGCGCATCACCTTCTTTGTTGTCGTCCCCAGATAAAAGCCGATAATTTCGGGAAGCATCTTTCCACCATGGCGAATAGATAGCATACCAGAAAAATAATCGTGCACTGCACCAGCAAAGATACTGCCCAAAACAATCCATAAATAGGAAGCTACTCCAAACTTAGCACCCATAATAGCGCCAAAGATGGGCCCTAAACCGGCTATATTTAGAAACTGTATCATAAACAGCTTCCATTTTGGAAGTACTACATAGTCCACTCCATCGCTTTTAAGCAGTGCAGGTGTCTTACGGCTATCCGGACCAAACATCCGCTCTATCCATTTGCCGTATACAAAATATCCAACAACTAGAAACAGCAAACATACAGTAAATGTTACCATAATATATAAGGGATTAACAGATGCAAATGTAACATAAAGTACCGAACGGCAGAAAGATTAACGTCACTTTTACTAACTTTGCGGACATTTGAAAGAAATATTTCACCTTTTATGAAGAGACTCTTATTAACTATCTCCCTGTGTTTAATTTATTTCCTATCACCACTACAAGCTCAGTCGCCTAAACATGAGGTGCGCGCTGCTTGGGTCACAGTGGTTTATGGTCTAGATTGGCCACGAAGTAAAGCCACCACACAACAAGGCGTTAGACAACAAAAAGCCGAGCTAATCGAAATATTGGACAAACTACATGCAGCCAACTTCAACACTGTATTGTTCCAGACCCGCCTGCGTGGCGAACTAGTCTATCCATCGCCTATCGAACCGATGAGTTCGATTTTGACCAATAAGGTGAATGGCGATCCGGGATATGATCCTTTACAATTTGCAATTGAGGAGTGCCACAAACGAGGCATGGAACTCCATGCTTGGATAGTGGCCATTCCACTTGGTGGTAAAAGGCACCACACCACACTTGGTGCGCAATCGGTGACAAAGAAGAAGAGAAACCTCTGTGTGACCTACAAGAATGAGCACTTCTTAAACCCCGGCAATCCCGATACCAAGGAGTATCTGCTAAATATAACCAAAGAGATCGTTAGCCGATATGACGTAGATGGCGTGCACTACGACTATTTGCGCTACCCCGAACATGCCCGCAACTTTCCTGATAAATACGATTTTCAGCGCTACGCCAAAGGACGCACACTAGCACAATGGCGCCGCGACAATCTTACCGACATTGTGAGACATCTCTATAATGGAGTAAAACAGCTAAAACCTTGGGTAAAAGTAAGCACCTGCCCTGTGGGGAAATATGGTGATTTGACGCGCTATTCGTCACGCGGTTGGAATGCCATTGATGCCGTATATCAGGACCCTCAAGGCTGGTTGGGCGAAGGTATACAAGATCAAATCTATCCCATGATGTATTATAAGAAGGATAACTTCTACCCCTTTGCACTCGATTGGCAGGAGCAAAGCAACGGACGTCATGTTGTACCCGGACTAGGGATCTATTTCCTTGACCCATCGGAAGGCAATTGGACTAGAGATGAAGTAGACAGACAACTCAACTTTATTCGTCACACCAATATGGCAGGAGCCGGCCACTACCGAGTAGAGTTTTTAATGAAAAACTCGCAAGGACTTTATGATGAACTAAAAGAAAACCACTATGCCCATCCTGCACTGCAACCTGCAATGCCATGGCTAGACAATGTGGCCCCATCAGCACCTACACAACTTAAAGTAACAAAGAATCGTGATGGATATACTCAACTATCTTGGAACGCCTCTACTGACAATGATAAAGGAAATGCACCACGCTACACCGTTTATGCGTCAAACAGCTATCCGGTAGACATCACAAAAGCAGAGAATATCATCGCCACACAGGTAGTCGGCACTACATATATATATAGTAGCATTTTGCCTTGGAAGGAATATACCCACTTTGCAGTGACAGCTATCGACCGTTATGGCAACGAAAGCAAGGCTATTCAATCCAAATAGCAGACACATATTGCGTGTGGCGCACCACAGGAGTCAATGCCAGATAGCCTGACGCCACACGCCCATCCTCTACAACCAATGGATATTGTGCCTGCATCTCTTGGTGCCACTTCAAAGCCTCTTCGCCCGAAGGGTGTCGCACCACTTTATAAACCCCTCGACGCTGCGGCACTACATAGTTCTTATAAACCTGATGTGCCACCACTCCCATATTCAGTCTTAGATTGATTTCTACACTAGGGTGCACTCTATAGATTGGCTCGTCGCTAAATCGGCACACCATCATATCTACCCCTACATAGCCCTTGTAGCCGGATAGCAATCTGCCCAAAGTAGCAGACACCTGTTGTTTTAGTCCTTCTACTAAATCTTTAGAAACAAAGCGAGCAATTTGATCTTCTATATATTGATCGCTGCACAGCAGATTCCCCTCATAGGCACCACTTGCGGAGGTTTCGAAGAGCGAATAGCCAATAAACTTCCCTACCGGCTGCACACCATCCAAGTAAAACTCCATCGCAAAGTCGAGCACCTTATCATATACAGATTCGGCAATCACACCATGCTGGGTAGATAATAATCGTTTACACCAACTCTCAATTAAGGGGGTAAATTGCCCCTTGCACCAATTCAAGCCCTTGCCACTCCCCGAAAGCGGAGCCTTCAGCACCGCGCGTGGATGAGTTTCGACAAAGTTGCGACACTCATCTAAAGTAGTGAGCAGATTGGCACCACCACATAGATTAGGCGAATAATTCAGTCGAGTAAAGAGTTCTATAGCCTGTGAGCGATGAGACAGACAACGTATCAAGCTCAGATAGCCATCACCGGGAAGATCATTTTTGCGGACACCACATTGCTGCAGATTGTTCACCAGCGGCCTATCCCACCCCCATGGAAAGAACTCAATATCCGAGGCGGTAGACAGTTCGTTGCGTGTCATCAGTCGCAAAGGCAAATCGAATAGAGTTTTACACCAGTTTAGATAATCGGAATTATAGGCAGATGCCGCCAGCACACACCCGGGAATATCGGCAAACCACACGGGCAACAAAGCCAAATCATCGGCCATTTTGCGAATAGTCGATGGAGGTATATAGCTTGTCTTATCATCGGCCAAAGCCATATCGTGTTCGGGATTAAAAATCCAACAAAAATCTTTCTTATTCATCTTATCAAATTGCTTTTGCAAAGATAGATATAGCCCCAAAAAAACACGGCTAAACAGCCTTATTTTTAGGCTATAATAATCCATTTGGTGACCACGCCTACTCACCGTGGTGGATAGGCGTGGTCTGCTCGGTGGCAAGGCGTGGTCATCAAGCGGAGTAGGCGTGGTCACCAACGAGAAAAGAAATATAACAAAAACGCCTGCTCCATTTAGGGATATTTATAGGAATAAACCAAGAACAGTAGCAATATCTTTCCTATTTTTGGAATCAAAATGAATATTAATCCATAATATTACATTTAGAGCAATTTTAAGGATGATTTTAATTGCACATTTTGCAATCTCTAGTTTGCAAATACTAGAAAAAGAGCTATATTTGCCGCGCTAAAATAGATTAGAGACAAGATGGAATCATTCTACCGTACACATGCATACCTCGTTGAACACACCAACGCACCAGTCCGCCGCGACCTTATGGACGAGATAGATTGGAGTGATCGTTTGATTGGTATTAAAGGTACACGTGGGGTAGGAAAAACTACTTTTCTGCTGCAATACGCAAAAGAAAAGTTTGGTACCGACCGTTCGTGCTTGTTCATAAACATGAACAATTTCTATTTTTCGGGACACACCATCGTAGACTTTGCCGATAAGTTTCAACAAGAAGGAGGCAGAGTGCTATTGATAGACCAGGTGTTTAAGTACCCCAACTGGAGCAACGAGCTACGCGAATGCTATGATCGTTTTCCGGAACTCAAGATCGTATTTACCGGTTCATCGGTGATGCGTCTGAAAGAAGAGAACCTAGAGCTGCGAGACATCGTAAAGAGCTACAATTTAAGAGGTTTCTCATTTAGAGAGTATTTAAATCTGCAAACCGGCATGAAGTTCAGAGCCTACTCGCTCGAAGAATTGCTCAATTCGCACGAACAGATTGCAAAAGGAATACTTACCAAAGTACGTCCTCACGACCATTTCCAAGACTATTTACATCATGGTTTTTACCCCTTCTTCCTAGAGAAACGCAATTTCTCGGAGAATCTGCTAAAGACGATGAATATGATGATAGAAGTTGATATTTTGCTAATCAAACAGATTGAGCTAAAATATCTTCCTAAAATAAAGAAGCTGCTGTATATGCTGGCTACCGAGGGCGCTAAAGCTCCCAATGTGAGCCAACTGGCCAATGAAATCCAAACTTCGCGTGCCACTGTGATGAATTACATCAAATACTTGGCAGACGCACGATTGATTAATCTGCTCTACCCCGAAGATGAAGATTTTCCTAAAAAGCCATCGAAAATCATGTTGCACAATTCCAACCTGATCTATTCGTTCAACCAGCTTCATATAGAAGAGTCGGAAGTTTTGGAAACCTTCTTTGCCAACTCGTTGTGGAAAGACCACAAAGTGCACAAAGGCGACAAAAACGCTACCTTTATTGTTGATGGCACTACCCCATTTAAGATTTGTGGGGAAGGTACCAAGATAAAGAATTTGTCGGGCATTATATATGCCCTGCACAAGGCAGAGATAGGCAAAGGACACCACATTCCGCTCTGGATGTTTGGATTTTTATACTAAAATATAGAATGTTGAATTATTTACTTAATATTAATTTATCGTTATGACTAAACAGAAGAAATTCATTACTTGTGATGGTAATCAAGCTGCTGCACATATCTCGTATATGTTCTCGGAAGTAGCTGCGATTTATCCTATCACTCCTTCTTCGACTATGGCTGAGTACGTAGATGAGTGGGCTGCTGCAGGACGTAAAAACATCTTCGGCGAAACAGTATTGGTAGAAGAAATGCAATCAGAAGCTGGTGCAGCAGGTGCTGTACACGGTTCATTGCAAGCCGGTGCTTTGACATCTACTTACACTGCCTCTCAAGGTTTGTTGTTGATGATTCCTAACATGTACAAGATTGCTGGTGAGTTCCTACCTAGCGTATTCCACGTATCAGCTCGTACATTGGCTAGCCACGCATTGTGTATCTTTGGTGACCACCAAGACGTAATGTCAGCTCGTCAAACAGGTTTCGCAATGTTGGCCGAAGGTTCTGTACAAGAAGTTATGGACTTGTCTGGTGTAGCACACTTGTCTACAATTAAGGCTCGCGTACCATTCGTAAACTTCTTCGACGGTTTCCGTACATCTCACGAAATCCAAAAGATCGAATTGTTGGAGAATGAAGATCTTGCTCCACTTATCGACCAAGAAGCTTTGGCTGAATTCCGTGCTCGCGCATTGAACCCAATGTCTCCAGTGGCTCGTGGTATGGCCGAAAATCCTGACCACTTCTTCCAACACCGCGAATCATGCAACAGCTACTATGATGCAGTTCCTGCTATCGTAGAAGAGTACATGAATGAAATCTACAAATTGACTGGCCGTAAATACGGTTTGTTCGATTACTATGGTGCTGAAGATGCTGATCGCGTAATCATCGCTATGGGTTCTGTAACAGAAGCTGCTCGCGAAGCTATCGACCACTTGGTTGCTGCTGGCGAAAAAGTAGGTTTGGTATCTGTACACTTGTACCGTCCATTCTCTGCAAAACACTTCTTGGCTGCTGTGCCTAAGACTGCTAAGAGAATCGCTGTACTTGACCGTACTAAGGAACCAGGTGCTACTGGCGAACCTTTGTACCTAGACGTAAAAGATTGCTTCTACGGTCAAGAAGGTGCCCCTGTTATCGTAGGTGGCCGTTATGGTTTGGGTTCTAAGGATACTACTCCTGCTCAAATCCTTTCAGTATTCGAAAACTTGGCATTGCCAATGCCTAAGAACCAATTTACTATTGGTATCGAAGACGACGTAACATTCACTTCTCTTCCTAAGAAAGAAGAAATCGCTCTTGGCGGTGACGGTATGTTCGAAGCTAAGTTCTTCGGTCTAGGTGCTGACGGTACTGTAGGTGCTAACAAAAACTCGGTAAAAATTATTGGTGACAACACTAACAAATATTGCCAAGCTTACTTCTCTTATGACTCTAAGAAATCGGGTGGTTTCACTTGTTCTCACCTTCGTTTCGGTGACGA
>CAMTOQ010000049.1 GCA_947074205.1 uncultured Bacteroides sp.
CCTGTTTAGACTTACAAAGTTATATGCCTAGCCCCCATGGTTTATCGGGTGAGCCTTAGTTACTCTCACAGAAAAATTACTTGCGCCTAAACAAAAATATTAAAGCACCGACTTCGCTAAGCCGGTGCTTTAACAACACATTTATCAACAAAACAGACGCTACTGTTCTTGACGTACTTACTTTCACAAGCTTGTACAATCTCCTTTAATTAATCTTATATCTAATACTATGAAAAACACATTATTATAACACGAGGGAATTCTGTTTGTTCAGAGAGAAGAAGAAAAAAATAAAATATTATTCATAGCCTGCCCTTCAGGACTTTTTGAAATAAACCTTTACTCAGCAAAATAAACCACTAAACTATAACAAATGCTAATCTGTCTTTACTTTGAAACGAAGTCCAAAAAGGCTATATTTGCGGGCAAAACTAATATAATCAAAAAACATGAGTAACTCATCACAAAACCCCACGACAAAGTATTCTAGAGCTTTCTGGGTAGCCAACTCGGTAGAACTACTAGAGCGTATGTCGTACTACGCAGTATTTATCGTACTAACCCTCTATCTGTCGAATATCCTTGGCTTTAATGATTTCGAAGCAAGTATGATTTCAGGTCTATTCTCAGGAGGTCTTTATCTACTACCCATCTTCTCCGGTGCCTATGCCGACAAGATTGGTTTCAGAAAATCGATGTTAATAGCTTTCTCGTTACTCTCAATTGGTTATTTAGGTCTTGGTGTACTGCCCACATTCTTGGAGTCAACCGGCCTTGTCTCTTATGGACTAACAACTACTTTCAACGGGTTAACCACAAGCAACTCGCGTTGGATTATCGTCCCCGTATTGTTCGTATTGATGATTGGAGGTTCGTTCATTAAATCTATTATATCGGCTTCGGTAGCCACCGAAACCACAGAAGCTACCCGTGCCAAGGGATACTCCATCTTCTACATGATGGTAAACATTGGTGCTTTTACTGGTAAAACTGTTATTGACCCACTACGCGATGTGATAGGCGACAGAGCATATATCTTTATTAATTACTTTGCAGCTGCAATGACAATACTAGCGCTAATCGCTGTATTCTTTTTATACAAATCTGCACATCAAGCCGGCGAAGGCAAAAGCATGGCTGATATAGGTCGTGGATTCCTACGCATCTTGTCCAATTGGCGCTTGCTTGTTTTGATACTTATCATCACAGGGTTCTGGATGGTGCAACAACAGCTTTATGCTACTATGCCCAAATATGTGATTAGAATGGCCGGCGAAAGTGCCAAACCCGGGTGGATTGCCAATGTAAACCCCTTCGTTGTGGTATGTTTAGTAAACGTCATCACACGTTTCATGGCAAAGCGCACTGCAATCACATCCATGAATGTTGGTATGTTTCTTATCCCTATCTCTGCCCTCTTAATGGCTATGGGAAACATCCTAGGTAACGATATCATCAGCGGCGTGAGCAACATTACCGTGATGATGATTGCTGGTATCGTCATTCAAGCTTTAGCAGAGTGTTTCATCTCACCACGCTATTTAGAGTATTTCTCTTTGCAAGCGCCCAAAGGCGAAGAAGGTATGTACCTTGGGTTTAGCCATATGCACTCTTTCCTTTCATCTATCTTCGGATTTGGTATTGCTGGTGTACTTCTTACCAAATATTGTCCCGATCCTATATTGTTCGAATCGCACGCAGCATGGGAGGCAGCAAGTGCTAATGCACACTACATCTGGTATTATTTTGCAGGAATCGGACTAGTGGCAGCAGTTGCATTATTGATTTTCTCAAAAGTAACTCAGATTATCGATAAAAAGAAGGGCGTTTAAAAAGATAACCGTCCCATATTTATTATATTTGCCGTCTCTTTTGCCCAAAGAAGACGGCAAATTTGCATAACAGCCATCGTAAAGAATAATAATGAAGATAAAATTTTTAAGTCTAGGCAGTGGCAGCAGTGGAAACTGTTATTATCTAGGCACCGACACATATGGAATTCTTGTAGACGCAGGCATTGGCATTCGCGCTATCAAGAAGACACTTAAAGAAAGAGGCATTTCACTCGAGACTATTCGTGCAGTATTCATCACTCACGACCATGCCGATCATATTAAGGCAGTAGGACATCTTGGCGAAAAGCATCACATACCTATTTATACCACTTCAAGCATCCACCTGGGAATCAATCGTAGCTATTGTGTCACGGAGAAGCTATCAACTTCTGTACACATCCTCGAAAAAGAGACTCCTATGACATTAGAAGATTTTAAGATTGAGTCTTTTGAAGTGCCTCACGATGGCACTGACAATGTGGGCTATTGCATTGAGGTCTTTGGTAAAGTATTCTCGTTCTTAACCGACCTTGGAGAGATTACTCCTTTAGCCGCAAAGTATATTTGCAGAGCAAACTACCTAGTTCTTGAAGCCAACTACGACAAAGATATGTTGAGGATGGGCTCTTACCCGGCACACCTGAAACATCGCATCACCGGTAAGAATGGACATTTAAGCAACAGTGCTACAGCCCAATTCTTAGCCGAGAACTACAGCGACAAGCTGCGTTACATCTGGTTGTGTCATCTCAGCAAAGATAACAACCACCCAGAATTGGCTTATAAAACAGTTGAACTAGCATTGAAAGACAAAGGCATATTGGCCGGGCGCGATGTACAGCTCTACACGCTGAAGCGTAGCATCCCTTCGGATATGTTTGAACTGTAATAACCAAACTATACGCTAAGTTTAATCTAACAACTCTATACACTACTATTATGGAAAAGACTCCTATTGAAAAACAGCTTATTGACGAGGCTATCGCTGCTTTTAGTTTAAAAGATTTCGGGAAAGCTACAATTCGTGAAGTTAAAGCTATAGCAGCGGAGGCTGAAGCGGCCTCGGGCATTGAGTTTATAAAAATGGAGATGGGTGTACCTGGATTACCACCTTCCTCTGTCGGTGTTGAAGCCGAGATTGAGGCATTAAAAAAAGGTGTAGCAGCTATTTACCCCGACATCAATGGCCTACCTGCCCTTAAGAAAGAGGCCGCGCGCTTTATTAAAGCATTTATAGACTGCGACATCAGTGCAGAAGGATGTGTACCCGTTACCGGTTCTATGCAAGGCACCTATGCTGCATTTCTTACTTGTAGCCAATGTGACGAAAAGAGAGATACTATCCTTTTTATAGATCCTGGATTTCCTGTGCAAAAACAGCAGTTGGTTGTAATGGGTCAGAAATATGAGACTTTTGATGTATATAAATATCGTGGAGATAAGCTCCGTCATAAGTTGGAAAGCTATCTATCAAAAGGTAATATATCCGCTATAGTTTATAGCAATCCCAATAATCCTTGTTGGATCTGCCTTCAAGAGGAAGAATTAAAAACAATAGGGAGTCTTGCTACACAGTATGACGTAATCGTATTAGAAGATTTGGCTTACTTCGCTATGGATTTCCGTAATGATTTAAGTCAACCTTTCCAAGCTCCTTTTCAACCTTCAGTATCACACTATACCGACAATTATGTTCTACTAATATCGGGGTCAAAAGCATTTAGCTATGCAGGACAACGCATTGGGGTGACTTGCATCTCCAATAAGCTCTATCATCGTGCTTATGAGGGATTAGCCAAACGCTATGGTGGTGCCGGAACCTTTGGTTCTGTATTTGTTCATCGTGTACTTTACGCCCTTTCATCAGGCACAAGCCACTCCGCACAATATGCTCTCGCTGCCATGTTGAAGGCAGCAGCCGATGGCACATACAATTTTGTAGAAGAGGTAAAAGTTTATGGACAGCGCGCCAGTAAGCTTAAAGAGATCTTTTTGCGCCATGGATTTCAATTGGTTTATGATAAAGACCTAGAGAATCCTGTTGCAGATGGATTCTACTTCACGCTGGGTTACCCTGGAATGTCTAGCAGCGAACTGGCCAAGGAATTAATGTATTATGGGGTGAGTGCCATCTCATTAGCTACTACCGGAAGCAACCAGGAAGGCCTACGCGCCTGCACCTCGTTTATCGGCGATCATCAATACGAACAGCTAGATGAGCGCATGACCATCTTTGCTAAGAACCACCCTGTTGGATAATATTTTAACAACCACTAATAGCTAAAAAGTTGTATAATAATTTGTTCCTAAATAAAAGTCTTTCTATATTTAGGCATGAATCAAAACAATGCCGATATATTTAAGATACAATCTAACGATATTGTACCGTCGCAAGGGAAAATTCTGATATCTGAACCTTTCCTTTGTGACGCTATGTTTGGGCGCTCCGTAGTCTTGCTGATCGACCATTCTGATGATGGAAGCATGGGGCTAGTTTTGAATAAACGCCATCCGCTGTTGTTGAACGAACTGATTCAAGAGTTCAAATACCTGGACGATATTCCTTTATACCGTGGCGGCCCTGTAGCCGAAGATACTCTTTTCTTTCTCCACAACATACAAGAGATTCCCGATTCGCTACAAGTAGATCGCAATCTTTATCTAAATGGTGATTTTACATACATAAAGCGCCACATCCTTCAAAATCATGACGCAATAAACAATATACGTTTCTTTGTGGGCTACTCCGGTTGGCAGGAACAACAGCTGAAGCAAGAAATAGAGGAGAATACTTGGATTGTGGGCAAAGAAGATTACAGCAAGCTTCTAGAGATGGAGGCTGATTCTATGTGGCAGAATGTTTTATCGATGCAAGGTGATAAATATTACACATGGTCGCGTTTTCCGCAAGTTCCGATGATGAACTGATATTGTCCTATCTAGACGGTTCGTTTCTCGCTATTAGCTGATACACGAAAGCATCCTCATACTCATCACCTACCCTCACCCAATCTTTTAAAATGGATGTCTTGGCAAAACCAAGCTTCTCAAAGACACGTATACTACCTATGTTAGAAGAGGAAATGTGTGCATAAAGCTGATGCATATGCAAGAAGTTGAGCGCATAATTTATCACCAGTTCCAACGCACTCGAAGCATACCCTTCGTTGCGATATTCTGCAGATATGGCTAGACCTAAAGCGGCTCTATTATGAAGTGGAGAGAAATCAGTCAAATCGATTGTACCAATAGTTTGCCCATCGCTTTGGCGTGCAATCATCAAACGAAGCTGCTTATCTGCAAACAAATCGCTTTGAGTGCTCTCGATGTATTGACGTAAAACGAAGCGCGAATAAGGGACTGTGGTGCTTGTAACCTCCCATAATTCCGGATTATTCTCAATGCCATACATGACATCTAAATCTTCTGGCTCCACAGCTCTCAGAAAGATAGATTCATTGCTTAGATACGAATTCTTCATTTTAGCTACTAGTTAGATATAGTTCTTTCCAGGGGTTACTAATAGGTGTTGTTTGGGATGATATACACCCAACTCTACATTTTTCAATTGACAATTGGTTATAAGATCAAGCATCTTCTTATAGGAAAAAACTCGAGTATCATAAACCACATGGGTAAAAGTATGCATCTGGGAGATCACGATATCATGCCCCAATGCAGCCGATCGTTCATTTGAAATAATGAAATGGTGTGGTCCCGTTAAATCATGCTTTTTGATGAGTTTTTGAATACCCTCCACACTATCTTCATGAGCAAAAATAACAAACCTTGTGGCTACTTCACGATCGGGAACGAAACGAAGCAGGGAACGGTGCACCGCAACAACAGCCATTTTAAGTCCACACTGTAAATGTATCCCTCCATGTACCAAACTACGAGATAAAAAATTATAGTGTTGCCCACGCTTGCGGAAGAATATATGCATGGCATCATAAAACACACTGACATACCGATAAGAAAGCTTTTTCGTGCTCTCTCCTTTGTAGTGCAATATAGGGTATGAAAGGTAGTAGTTAGTGTAACCCGCCTCCTCTATCCGGCAAGAAAGATCGATGTCTTCACCGTACATAAAGAAATCTTCGTCGAACAGCCCGGCTTTCACTACTGCATCGCGTCGCATCATCATATAAGCTCCTGCCAATACGGGTACAGCATGATGCTCGTTTGGTGAAAAACGAGAAAGGTAATACGCATCAAAACGAGGATTATTGGGGAAAAGTCGGTAGAGCCCTGATAAACGCCAAAATGAAGCTTCAGGCGACGGATAGCCCCGCTTTGACTCGGGTAGAAAGTTACCCTCGCCCGAATGCATCCTCACGCCACAAGCTCCCGCTTCAGGATGTTCTTCCATAAAATCGAGAACTTGCTGAATATTATCTTCGGGGAGTATGGTATCGGGATTAAGAAGAAGCACATATTCGCCCTTACAAAGTCGAAGCGCCTGATTGTTGGCACGAGCAAAACCTACATTCTCGACATTAAAAATATACTGAACCTGTGGATACAATCGTTGTATATAGGCCTGCGACTCATCTTTGGAGGCGTTATCTACGACAATAACCTCTGCAGAGAAAGGCTGCAAAGCTTTGTAAAGCGAATGGAGGCATTGCGCCAAGAAGTACTTTACATTATAGTTGACTATAACTACAGATAGTTTCATTCGTCATCGGTTGATATATAGAGTTCTTTTCGCAAACGCGCAGTGTCTGGGACACAAAACAAGGAAGCCACTAGCCCAATCATTGCACAAAGTAATCCTGTTTTGGTCAATACAAGATAGTAAATGGCAAAACCAAGATAGACTGGGATAAAGATAAAAGCTAAACGTAGTAGGCTAAAAAGAATATAGCTCTGCAACGCTTTAGGAAAAGTTAGTTTATCGACTATGCGTTTCATTGCCACACTAAATAGTTTAAGTGACAAAGGGATACACGCTGCAGTAGCCAATATACAAGCTGATTCTAAGATATAAGCCATGCTTTCATCAGCAGCATAGAGGCCAACCGTCATTATATCTGTTTCACCTAATAAGACAATAACGCCGGCAACCAACCAAAAGCAAACAAACGCAGTACAAAGTAATACTACAGCTTTTTTTATACTTTTCTCCATATCAAAAATAAAATTCTTTGTATTCGTAAAAAATCAATTTACACACTTCCTGTAAAGGGAGTGCGGTTCACAATGCTTCGACCTAGCGTCACTTCATCAGTATACTCCAGTTCGTCACCAATAGAAACACCACGCGCCAAAACACTTAGTTTCACAGGTAGCTTTTCAAGTTTACGGTAGATATAGAAGTTAGTTGTATCTCCTTCCATTGTAGTACTAAGTGCAAATATCACCTCCTGCACATCACCCTTCTTTACACGTTCCACCAAACTCTCTATTTGCAAATCATTAGGGCCGATGCCATCCATTGGTGAGATTACTCCTCCAAGCACATGATACAATCCACGGAATTGCTGCGTTCCTTCTACCACCATCACATCTCGGATATTCTCTACCACACAGATGGTAGAATTATCACGTGAAGGGTTAGCACAAATCTGGCAAGTATCTGTATCTGATATATTATGACACACCTTACAGTATTTTACCTCTCGCTTAAGTGTAACAATGGCACTTCCAAACTGATCAACTGCATCAACATCTTGACGCAAAAGATGCAAAACTAGCCGAAGGGCTGTTTTCCTACCTATACCGGGAAGTTTTGAGAACTCATTGATGGCACGCTCGAGCAGCTGTGATGGATATTGTTGATTCATATAAGTCTTTTATTGAAACTATCGCCTTAGCGATGTGGACAAAGATAATCAATAATTGAAGATAGAGTTGAGTAAATCTTACTAAATCGTTCTTATATTTGTAGCATTATGACAATACTGCTTACAATTATTGGCTACTTTGGACTATTGTTATTGATAGCTCGTATCACCGGGCGCGGTAGCAAGGGGAAGTCCAATGCAGCATTCTTTCGTGGTGAAAATAAGTCACCATGGTTTGTCTTAGCTTTTGGTATGATTGGCACAAGCATATCAGGAGTTACATTTGTATCTGTTCCCGGAATGGTACGCAATCTTGATATGACCTATATGCAGACCGTCTTTGGGTTTTTCTTTGGGTATCTGATAGTAGCGCACGTACTTCTGCCACTCTATTACCGGCTAAACCTCATCAGCATTTATGGCTATTTAGGGCAGCGACTGGGACCATATAGCTACAAAACCGGTTCATTCTTCTTTCTACTTTCTCGCATGCTTGGTACTGCCGCGCGGCTTTATCTTGTATGTCTCATCCTTTACACTTATATATTTGCTCAGTGGAATATACCATTTGCCGTAATAGCCGCCGGATCAGTGGTAGCTGTATGGATATATACACATACCAGTGGCATCAAAACCATTGTTTGGACAGATGCTTTGCAAACCTTGTGTTTGGTGGTGACACTAATCTGCATTATTGGCTTCGTTGTACATCGCTTAGACTTTGGCAATCTTACAATATGGCAAACTATCGATGCCACTCCCTACTCGCGCATATTTATTTTCGACGATTGGGTGTCGCGCCAGAACTTCTTCAAGCAGTTTTTTAGTGGGATCTTTATCGTTATAGTAATGACGGGGCTCGATCAAGATATGATGCAGAAAAACCTTACATGCCGCAATCTTCGAGATGCGCAGAAAAACATGTATACATATGGATTCTCGTTCATCCCACTCAATTTCCTATTCCTTTGCCTCGGCATACTTCTAATTTTATTATCAGAACAGATGGGTATGACTTTACCTGCAATCAATGATGATATTCTGCCCATGTTTGCCACACAAGGCTATCTAGGCGAAGCTGTTACGGTACTATTCACCATAGGCATCATAGCAGCTGCCTTCAGTAGTTCAGACTCATCACTTACAGCTATGACCACTAGCGTGTGCATAGACTTACTAGGCACTAATCGCAAAAGCGAAGAGAAAGCCAATAGCACCCGCAAGCGCATACATATTTTGATGTCAATACTATTGATAGTTTGCATTTGCGTGGTGAAGCTTTTCGATAATCAGAGCATCATCGATGCTATCTATATTATAGCAGGATACACCTATGGACCATTGCTCGGAATGTTTGCCTTTGGACTTCTTACGAAACGTCATACAGCAGATAGATTAGTACCCCTAGTAGCCGTAGCATCGCCCTTCATCTGCTTCGGCATAGACCAATGGGTAATCTATAAATATCAATATAAGTTTGGCTATGAATTGTTAATGTTGAATGGAGTGCTTACCTTTGTAGGTCTATATTTACTCTCATTCAAGAAACAACTAAATAAATTGGCTATATGGAAATAAATAATGCTGAGTTTGTAATAAGCAATACCCAAGTAAAGTTATGCCCTGACGACAATCGTCCGGAATACGCATTCATTGGCCGATCAAACGTTGGAAAATCGAGCCTTATCAATATGCTTACCGGCCGTAATGGCCTGGCTATGACCTCTTCTACCCCAGGTAAAACGATGCTAATCAACCACTTCATAATCAACAATGAGTGGTATATTGTCGACCTACCAGGCTATGGATATGCAAGACGCGGCAAGAAAGGTCAAGAGCAAATCACTAAGGTCATCCAACATTATATTTTGGATCGCGAACAGATGACTAATTTGTTCGTATTAATAGATAGCCGCCTAGAACCCCAAAAGATTGATCTAGAATTTATGGAGTGGCTAGGTGAGAATGGAATTCCTTTTTCTATTATCTTCACCAAATCTGACAAACTAAAGGGTGGCAAACTAGGCCCTAATATAAAAGCTTATCTTAAAGCTTTGCAAGAACAATGGGAAGAACTTCCTCCTTATTTTATCTCTTCTGCAACTAACAGATTGGGCAGAAAAGAGATATTAGGCTATATTGAGTCTATCAACAAATCGTTTAAATAACTTTTAAGCAGCATTTAATCACTAATTAAAAAACATAATAACCTATGAAAACGACATTTAAAACTGCTGTAGCGTGTGCATCACTACTGTTCTTATCATACCAATCAGCTTCTGCTCAGTCGCTAAAAGATTTATTCAATAGAGAAAACATCGAGAAAGCTGTGAGTACAGTTACTGGTGCAAACATCAATGTATCATTAGTTGGGAAATGGGTATATAGTGGTTCGGCCGTTGAGTTCGAATCAGACAACCTACTTTTGAAAGCAGGCGGTGCCGCAGCAGCAAAAGGCGTGGAAAGCAAAATGAACGAACAACTAAACAAGTTTGGTATTGCCCCTGGCAAAATGAGCTTTACTTTTGCAGCCGACAGTACCTTTTCTGCAGATATTTCAGGTCGTGCCATGAAGGGCACATATTCATACGATAATGACGAAAAGAAGTTGAACTTAAAGTTTGCTCGTCTTATCAATATGGGTGCAGACCTCAACTATACTTCCAACAACATGGATCTTTTGTTTGACGCCGATAAACTGCTTAAATTGGTAACTTTCCTATCTAGTAAAACTAACAATGCTGCTTTAAATTCTCTTAGCTCACTATCATCGCAATATGATGGTATGCAGTTAGGATTTGAACTCAAGAAAGAACAATAATCATTCAGTTCCTTTCACGATATGAAAATACAAAAGACCAATGTGGCACGCCTGCTTGACAAAGCAAAAGTAGCTTACGAACTTATTCCTTATGAGGTAGATGAAAACTACCTTGGTGCTACACATGTAGCAGAGTCTTTAGGAGAAGATATTCGACAAGTCTTTAAAACACTCGTATTAAAAGGAGATAAAACAGGCTATTTCGTTTGCATCATCCCTGGTGCAGACGAAGTAGACCTCAAACTTGCCGCAAAAGTGTCGGGCAATAAGAAGTGCGACCTTATTCCGATGAAGGAACTACTTCCACTTACCGGCTATATCCGTGGGGCATGCTCGCCCATAGGCATGAAGAAACACTTCCCCACTTACATTCACTCAACTTCAGAAAATTTCGACTTCATCTACGTCAGCGCCGGACAGCGTGGACTCCAAGTGAAGCTCAACCCCAACGATCTAATACGACAAGCAAGAGCTGTAGTTGCAGCCTTAGTAATTGAATAATTCTCAAAATATAATATTATAGTATTATGCAGATCGACCTAACAACCCCAGCTCTTTTATTTTCAGCTATCTCACTGATTATGCTTGCATACACCAATCGTTTTCTATCCTATGCTCAGCTAGTCCGCCATCTCAAAGATGAATATACCGAGAACCCATCAGCTGTGACAGCTGCGCAGATTGCCAATCTAAAAAAACGATTGTACTTGACTCGTGCCATGCAGTTCACTGGAATTGCAAGCTTGCTGCTTTGCGTAGTTAGTATGTTTTTGATTTATATTGAACTATATATTACATCTGTTTATGTATTTGGTACTGCGCTTGTATTACTCATTATTTCATTAGGAATTTCTATCCGTGAAATTCACATTTCTACCAAAGCTTTAGAAATTTACTTAAGCGACATGGATGCTTAGTGTATTTAGTTATTGATTAATAACCTTAGGTTAACATTTTAATAGTACATATAAAAAGTATATATTTGCAATTCTCGTAGCATTTGTATAGTAATTCATCCTATTTACCTATTTTCATGTAGGTTATTGATAATTCTAAACACCTCGCAGAGCTCAACGTTAAAACTCTATTTATTAATTAATAACTATTTAATCTTATGTTCAGTAAACATCCTAAAGGACTAATTGCTGCATCATTAGCCAATCTTGGAGAACGCTTCGGCTTCTATACTATGATGGCCATTTTGGTGTTATTCTTGCAAGCAAAGTTCGGTTTGAATGGTACAGACGCAGGTCTCATCTATTCTACCTTCTATTTTTCAATCTACATTCTAGCCCTAATTGGCGGTATTATTGCCGATAAAACGCGCAACTACAAAGGTGTAATCATGACTGGCCTCATTTTGATGGCACTAGGTTATTTGATTCTTGCTATTCCATCTCAAACCCCCGTTGTACACAAAACACTAATGCTAACATTGTCTTGTTTTGGTCTACTTGTCATTGCATTTGGTAATGGACTTTTTAAAGGCAACCTTCAAGCATTGGTAGGACAAATGTACGACAACCCACAATACTCGTCTATGCGCGACTCGGGTTTCTCTTTGTTCTATATGTTTATTAATGTTGGCGCTATCTTTGCTCCATTTGCCGCTGTCGGCATCCGCAACTGGTGGTTAGGCACCTTTGGTTATGATTATGATGCAGATCTGCCCTCATTATGCCATGGACATTTAGACGGTAGTCTTTCTGAAGTTGCCGCTGATAATTTCCAACGATTAGCAGATAAAGTTTCGTCTTCACCTATTGCTAACTACAGTGACTTTGCAAGCGATTACTTAAACGTATTTACTACTGGTTTTCACTATGCATTTGGTATTGCCATCATTGCAATGGCATTCTCTTTAGTGATCTATATCCTCAACAAGAGAAATTTCCCAGATCCAAGTCAAAAAGCGAAAGCCCAAGCCGGCCAAGTTACAGAAATGGATGTTCAAGAAGTTCGCCAACGTATTCTTGCATTATTTGCTGTATTTGCTGTAGTTATCTTCTTTTGGTTCTCATTCCACCAAAATGGATTGACACTTACATTCTTTGCTAAAGAGTACACAGATCTTTCTGGTATGGTTATCGATTTTGGCTTTATCAAATTTGAAGGTGCTGAGCTATTCCAATCACTTAACCCATTATTTGTGGTATGTCTAACTCCAGTAGTAATGTCTATATTTGCATGGCAACGTGCTCGTGGGGCTGAACCTTCAACACCAAAGAAGATTGCAATTGGTATGGGTATCGCTGCTCTAGGTTTCGTAGTAATGGCAGTAGGTTCTTATTTCTCTCACTTGCCTTTACATAGAGAGATTCTGGAAATGGGTGCATCCCCTGTAAAAGTAACTCCATGGTTGTTAATCATTACTTATTTTGTATTGACTGTTGCTGAGTTATATATTTCGCCACTAGGTATATCTTTCGTATCTAAAGTTGCTCCTCCAAAATACCAAGGTATCATGCAAGGTGGATGGTTGGGTGCTACCGCTATTGGTAACCAACTATTGTTCATCGGAGCTTTGCTTTATGAATCAATTCCTATTTGGTTGACATGGACCATTTTCGTTGTAGCTTGTAGCATATCTATGTTCACCATGCTATTTATGTTGAAATGGCTAGAAAAGGTAGCTAAATAAGATATCTATAATTCTCTTATATACTCTCCCAGTCTCCTCAAAGAGGCTGGGAGTTTTTTGTTATAGGCAGTTACACACGCGAAATATTCCAACACAGACAACTAGGAGCTCCACCCTCATTAACACACAGGATTTCAACACCTTGCAAGAAAGACAATTCTTGCAAAAAACAAGTAGGTTTAAAGGAAATAAAAAGCACGATTATTCTGTGGAATAACCGTGCTTTATGTATTTAAGAGTAATAATCAACTGTTTAAACACCATTTAAACAGTAATTAATTCTGTCACCACACTATTATCTCGAGGTTGTACCGAACTGATAGATGCAGCGACTATAATAGGTTTCTTCAGGGCGAAGAAGCGTCGATGGAAATTGTGGTTTGTTGGGACTATCAGGGAAATGCTGCGTCTCTAGACATACAGAAGTACGTCGAGCATAAGCAATGCTATCCTTCCCTACAAGTGCACCTTTCAAACCGTTAGAAGTATAGACTTGTAGTCCCGGTTCATTGGTGTAGACCTGCAGGGTGCGTCCACTCTTTAAGTCGGTCACTTGAGCAGCCATAATCGTCTCATTGCCATTCGTATCCAATACCCAGTTATGATCGTAGCCACCAGTTACATTAAGTTGCAAACAGTCCTCATCAATGTTTTCGCCTATCAGGCGTGGCTTACGGAAATCAAATGGAGTATCTTCTACAGTCACAAACTCACCGGTGACACATTTCAAAGAATCATATGGAGTTGTAGACGAAGCATTGATATAAAGCACTTGATCTTCGACAGAAGAATTCATATCACCCGATATATTGAAGAAAGAGTGATGAGAAAGATTAAGAACGGTTGGTTTATCGGTTGTGGCAGTATAGGTTAAATCGAGTGCATTATCCGTTGTAAGTTTATAAACAAGCTCCACAGCTAGATTGCCTGGAAATCCATTCTCTCCATCCGGTGAAAGCAGAGAAAGCTTCAGCGTACTTTTATCCAACTGTTCGGCTGTCCAGACTTTTTCAGCGAAACCGGGTGTTCCGCCGTGAGCACAGTGAATTCCAGCTGTATTCGGAACAAGCTGATAAGCTATTGAATCAATGGTAAATGTAGAATTAAGTATACGTCCAATATAGCGACCGATTGTAGCTCCAAAATTTTGGCGTTGAGATGTATATTGTTCTATGGTAGGGAATCCACAAACAACATCTTCGAACTGGCCCGCCTTATCGGGTACCATCAATGACACTAATCGAGCGCCATAGTTAGTGATGCAGGCCTCCATACCATTATTATTGGTGAGCACATACAACTCAATAGGTTGATTATCTAAGTTCGTTTGAAAATCTGATCTTCTTAAGCCAGACAGTGTCAGGTGATCGTTACTTTGACATGAAAACATGAAAAGCGAACATGCAGCTATCCAAAAGAATGAAGCGTGTTTTATTCGAAGCATCTTGTAAATATTTTGAACGGGTTTTTAATACTATTTCGCAAAGATAGGCTGAATTATTTAAAAATATAATATAACTTTGTCGCTATCAAACTAATAAATTAACGATGATATGAAAAAGTTATTACTATTCGTCATGTTACTTACTGCAAGCGTCGGTGTTATGTTTGCTCAGGGAAAAGCGGAAATCAAATTTGACAAGACAACTTATGACTATGGAACATTTTCTGAATCTGCTCCCGTAGTAAGTGGCGTTTTCATCTTTACAAATGTAGGTGATGCTCCACTTGTGATTCATCAAGCAGTTGCTTCGTGCGGTTGTACTGTTCCCGAATATACAAAAGAACCAGTTTTGCCAGGTCAAAGCGGTACTATTAAAGTAACTTATAATGGAGAAGGAAAATTCCCAGGTCACTTTAAAAAATCTGTTACGCTACGCACTAACGCTAAGACCGAAATGATGCGTGTCTATGTGGAAGGAAATATGCAAGCTAAAGATGCGAAAAGCAATTAATAGAGCTTAGAGACTTAACATATTGTTAACTGAATGGGGAATCTTTGATTCTCCATTTTTTTTTATTTTCTTTGACGCTGTTTTACATAAAACATTTAGAATCACATCGATTATACAATCAGCATCATTAATTATAACACAAAAAATATTAAGAAAGACAATGGACTTAAAGAATGAAGACAAATTTACGGGCTTACCCGAAAATGCTTTTAGGGAATTAAAGCCAGGCGAGGTGTACAACCCTATTATGAGCCCCGACAAAGAGTACCCACAGGTAACCGTGTGGTCGGTGTGCTGGGGTGTCGCTATGGCAATTTTATTCTCTGCCGCGGCTGCCTATTTAGGACTTAAAGTAGGACAGGTTTTCGAGGCAGCTATCCCCATTGCAATTATTGCAGCAGGTATTTCGAGCGCCACCAAACGCAAAAATGCACTTGGCGAAAACGTAATCATTCAGTCCATCGGCTCTTGCTCGGGAGTGATTGTAGCAGGCGCCATCTTTACACTTCCTGCACTTTACATCCTTCAAGACAAATACCCTGAAATGTCAGTTACTTTCTTCCAAGTGTTCGTAAGTTCCCTACTAGGTGGTGTGTTAGGTATCTTGTTCTTGATTCCCTTCCGTAAATTCTTTGTGAGTGATATGCATGGCCAATACCCTTTCCCCGAAGCAACTGCCACAACACAAGTACTGATTTCAGGCGAAAAAGAAGGTAGCCAAGCTAAGCCACTACTTATGGCCGGACTTATTGGTGGTCTTTACGATTTCATCGTTGCCTCGTTTGGTTGGTGGAACGAAAACTTCTCTACCCGCTTCTGCGCTATTGGTGAGACTATCGCTCAAAAGACAAAATTAGTATTCGACATTAACCTTGGAGCAGCACTGCTCGGTCTAGGTTATATTGTAGGTTTGAAATATGCACTTATCATCTTTGCTGGATCTGCTGTGGTGTGGTGGATAATAGTTCCCGGTATGGCTTTGATTTGGGGAGATACTGTAATCAACACTTGGAACCCCGATATCGTGACTGCCGTTGGCGACATGGACCCTAATATGATCTTTACCCATTATGCAAAGAGTATCGGTATTGGTGGTATTGCTATGGCAGGCATCATTGGTATTATTAAATCATGGAGCATCATCAAAGGTGCTGTAGGTTTAGCAGCCCAAGAGATGGGCGGTAAGAAAGACGCTGCAGTTAACGCTTCAGTTTTGCGTACTCAACGCGATTTATCCATGCGTTTTATCGCTATTGGTGCTATCATTACATTGGTACTTATTACCTTGTTCTTCTACTTCGATGTGATGCACGGTAACTTATTGCATACAGTTGTAGCTATTATCTTAGTGGCTGTTATCGCTTTCCTATTTACTACAGTTGCTGCTAACGCAATTGCCATTGTGGGAACAAATCCAGTATCGGGCATGACACTAATGACACTAATTCTTGCTTCTGTGGTGATGGTAGCTGTAGGCCTAAAAGGTCCTACCGGTATGGTTGCTGCTTTGGTTATGGGTGGTGTTGTATGTACAGCACTTTCTATGGCAGGTGGCTTTATCACCGACTTGAAGATTGGTTATTGGCTGGGTACTACTCCTATAAAACAAGAAGGTTGGAAATTCCTCGGCACTGCAGTTTCAGCAGCCACAGTAGGTGGTGTGATGATTATCTTGAACGAGTCATATGGCTTTAATAGTGGTGAATTGCAAGCTCCTCAGGCTAATGCGATGGCTGCCGTTATTGAACCATTGATGAGTGGTGTTAATGCACCGTGGTTACTTTATGGCATCGGTGCTGTATTAGCTATTGTACTGACTCTTTTCAAAGTACCTGCTCTTGCATTTGCTCTTGGTATGTTTATTCCCCTATTCTTGAATGTACCTCTTGTTGTAGGTGGTTTAATTCACTGGTATGTGACTACACGCAGCAAAGATGCTACAGTAAACAATGAGCGTGGCGAAAAAGGCACTCTCCTAGCATCGGGATTCATTGCCGGTGGTGCATTGATGGGCGTTGTAAGTGCAGGGATCCGCTTTGCAAAACTAGACTTCCGTATGCTAGAATGGTTAGACAACCCAATGTCACAAGTTGCAGGATTAGTAGCATACGCACTACTGATTATCTACTTTGTAAAAGCATCAATGAAGATTAAGTAATCTGAAAGACGGATATAAAAATACTAAATACACAACAGTATGAAAAAGATTTATTCTCTATTGCTCTTATCGCTATTCTGCACAGCAGGATTAAAAGCCGAAGAGAAGTCACAAACGAAAGACCAAGAAAAAAGCTTAGTTCTGGCCAATGCCTTATCGTTTTTAGACACACCTTATGTAGCCAACACGTTAGAGTCTAATGAAGGTGAATTTCTAATGATCAACTGCGATCAAGTAGACTGCACTACCTTCGTTGAATATGCGCTAGCCATGGCACTATGTGAAGGGCAAGGCCCCGATATGTCGGAAACTGAGTTTGCTAATAATCTTCAGAATATCCGCTATCGCAATGGCAAGATTGATGGATATACTTCACGACTACACTATATGTCGGACTGGATAAACAATGGAGTTAAAAACGGCATCATCGAGGATGTAACAGCAGCCAATAGCCCTTATACACAGCAGCTAAGTTTATCGTACATGACTAGAAATGCGAACAAATATCCTAACCTCAACGGTCTGCCAGATAATATTGCACGCATCAAAGAAGTAGAGCAATCGTTAAGTGGTAGCACTGTCAACTGGATTCCTAAAGACAAAGTATTGCATGGCGGCCTATCCTATATCAAAAATGGAGATATTATACTTATCACGTCAAGTACCCCAGGTCTTGACATTGCCCACATGGGTGTGGCTATGTATGTAGGCGATAGCCTTTGCCTGCTTCACGCTTCATCATACAAAGGCAAGGTGATGGTTGAGCCGTTGACCCTTAAAGCTTATTTGGCGCAGAACGAACGCTTCTCGGGCATCCGAGTAGTAAGAATGAAGAAATAAGGTTAGACTTTTAACAGTCGCACCAACTCTTCCTTAAGGCGTTGCTTCACTTCGCAAAGCGAGATATCTTTACCGAGTTCGCTAGCAAGTGAAGTGACGCCTTTATCTATAAAGCCACAAGGATGAATGTAGCTGAAGTATCGTAAATCAGTGTTAACATTCAAAGCCAATCCATGCATAGTTACAAATCGACTACTCCGCACCCCAATAGCGCAAATCTTGCGTTCCGAAGGCAGCCCGGCATCGAGCCAAACGCCGGTAGCTCCATCTACCCTAGCTGTCGATATTCCATAGCTGGCACAGACGTTTATCACAGCCTCTTCGAGCAGATGGATGTATGATTTCAAACCAAGACCATACTCTTCTAGGTTGAGAATAGGATAACAAACTAACTGACCGGGACCGTGATAAGTAATATCTCCGCCACGATCGGTGCGGTAAATAGAAGCCCCTATAGCTTGAAGCTGCTCCTCACCCAACAGCATATTATTGGCCTGCCCGTGGCGACCCAAAGTATACACATGTGGGTGCTCGCATAAAAGAATTGTATTTTTATACTCCTTCCCTGCCAGTTTAGCACGCAGCAAGTCATCGAACAACTGCTCTTGCTTTGTCCACGCTTCGTTGTAAGGGATTAGCCCCCAATCTATCAATTGTAATTCCATAGTTTTAGTTTATCAATAAAAAGGCTGGAGAAAAAATGCAGATACACCCTTCCCCAGCCCTTATCGTTATCTTTTGCTTCCATCATTAAGAGATGGACAGTTCTTATAGCTTATATAAATCGCTAGCAGCCAATAGCTCCACCTTCTTGTCAGTGAGCACACGAATACAATTATCCATATCGTTAGGGCGGATGATCACATTGGCTGTATTGCCATTAGCAAACGAGTACATATACTCAATAAATACCCCTTCGTTAGAGAGAAACTTCAACACACGTGCCAATGAGCCAGGGATATTAGGGCAGCTAATTCCCACTACATCGGTGATATTCACCGCAAAGTGATGCTCCTTCAAAGCTTTGTAAGCTCTATCAGGATCGGACACAACACCGCGAAGAATACCGAAGTCTGCATTTTCGGCAATACATAGCGCCGAAAGGTTCACGTTTTCATTCGCCAGAATCTCGGTCACTTCAGTAAGACGACCAGACTTATTTTCCAGGAAGATAGAAAGTTGTTTTGCAATCATAAGTATTAAGTATTTAGAGTTTTCGGTTATCAATTACACGCTTAGCTTTACCGGTGCTGCGCTCGATGCTCCTTGGTTCAACCAGTTTTACATCTACGCCAAGCCCCAGCACACTGTGTAGTCTGGCTTGCAGTTTCTTTTTCAGCGCTACCATCTTATTCATCTCGTCAGAGTAGTAACCATCACGCACCTCTACTTTCAACTCCATAGTATCGGTATTGTTCACACGATCCACAGTCAAAAGATAGTGTGGTTCAAATTCCGGAAGTTCAAGAATGACAGACTCAATTTGTGTTGGGAATACATTGACACCACGGATAATCAACATATCATCACAACGACCCAAAATACGATCCATACGCACCATCGTGCGACCACATTCGCAAGTATCGTAGTGCAAGGCAGTAAGATCTTTGGTGCGATAGCGCAACAGCGGCATCCCCTCCTTAGTGAGGTGAGTAAACACGAGTTCGCCCATCTCACCAGGCGCCACAGGTTGATTGGTTTCTGGGTTGACGATTTCGGGATAATAGTGATCCTCGTTGAGGTGAGTACCACACTGATGGGTACATTCGTAGCCAACACCAGGACCAGCTATCTCACTTAAACCATATATATCAAAGGCCTTGATGCCCATTTTTTCTTCAATCTCTTTGCGCATATTCTCAGTCCAAGGTTCAGCACCAAACACACCTACTCTCAGCTTGAACTCTTCGCGTGGTAACCCCGAATCCTTAATAGCATCGGCCAAATATAGAGCATACGACGGAGTACAACACAATACGCTCGATCCAAAGTCGTGCATCAGTGTAATCTGCTTTTCTGTGTTACCACTTGACATTGGGATAACAGATGCCCCTATATACTCAGCCCCTGCATGAGCACCCAGACCACCGGTAAAGAGCCCGTAGCCATAAGAAACTTGAAAGATATCTTTGTTGTCTGCGCCATAGGCAGTAAAGGCACGTGCCAAACACTCCGTCCACGAAGAGAGATCTTTGCGAGTGTATCCAACTACAGTAGGTTTGCCGGTAGTGCCTGACGAGGCATGAATACGAACAATCTCGCTCATCGGTGTTGCCATTAATCCAAATGGATAATTATCGCGTAAGTCATGTTTTGTGGTAAAAGGTAGTTTCACAATATCGTCAATCGACTGAATATCATCGGGAGTAATTCCCATTTCTTGCATCTTTTTACGATAAAAAGGAGTGTTGTGATAGACATGCTCAACGGTTTTCTTTAGTCGGATGCCTTGAAGTTTCCGCAGCGTTTCGCGGTCCATACACTCAATGGATTCGTTCCATATCATAGGTTACATTATTAATTAGTTAACATCAATATTATTTTGGTCAGTAAGGCAAAGATAAGTATATTTTTGCAATATTTTACTTACGATTTCAAAACTTACCAAAAGCTACTTATATTCTTCTGATTTGCCACAACTCCATAAACAAGGTGGTTACTGCAATCGTTACATTATGATACAGCATAAAGACATCCGAAGTATTTAAGTCAAAATAGTTTGTATATGCTGTTTTTTTTGCCGAATATTGTCCTATCAAACTACACGAGTGTATGAAATTTGAACTTACTTCTGCTTTCAAGCCCACGGGCGACCAACCCGATGCCATTGCGCAACTCACTGAAGGGATACGCCAAGGCGTACCGGCTCAAACGCTGTTAGGGGTTACGGGCTCCGGTAAAACATTTACTATCGCCAATCTTATTGCTAATATCAATAAGCCCACACTTATACTAAGTCACAACAAGACATTGGCTGCTCAGCTCTATAGCGAGTTCAAGGGTTTCTTCCCTAATAACGCGGTTGAATATTACGTATCTTATTACGACTACTATCAGCCCGAGGCCTACTTGCCATCAAGTGACACCTATATAGAAAAAGACTTAGCCATCAATGACGAGATTGATAAGTTGAGACTAGCAGCCACATCCTCACTACTATCGGGCCGCCAAGATGTGGTGGTGGTTTCATCTGTATCATGTATATATGGTATGGGCAACCCTGCCGATTTCTATGAGAATGTGATAGAAGTGCAGCGTGGCAAAAGGATGGATAGAAATGTGCTGTTGCGTCGTTTGGTAGACAGTCTTTATGTGCGCAACGATATCGACTTGAAACGTGGTTCTTTCCGTGTAAAAGGAGATACAGTGGATATAAGTCTAGCCTACACGGACAACCTGCTTCGCATCATTTTCTGGGACGATGAGATTGACGCTCTTGAGGAGGTAGATCCCATTACCGGCATCACTGTAGCCAAGTTTGATGATTACAAAATTTATCCGGCCAACCTCTTTATGACCACGAAGGAGACAACCTTCCGCGCCATTCACGAAATAGAAGACGACCTCACTAAACAAGTGGCCTACTTCAATTCTATCGGTAAAGAGTATGAAGCGAAACGCCTTTACGAGCGTGTGACATACGATATGGAGATGATGCGCGAACTCGGACACTGTTCGGGCATTGAAAACTACTCGCGTTATTTTGATGGTCGAGCTCCTGGCACTCGTCCGTATTGTCTGCTCGACTTCTTCCCCGAAGATCATCTCATTGTGATTGACGAGAGTCATGTAAGTGTGCCTCAGATTCGTGCAATGTATGGTGGCGACCGCGCTCGTAAGACTAACCTTGTAGAGTATGGATTCCGCTTACCTGCCGCACTCGACAATCGTCCTTTGAAGTTCGATGAATTCGAGTCCATGGCACAGCAGGTAGTTTATGTCAGTGCTACCCCAGCCGATTACGAACTAGCCCAGTCCGAGGGTATCATTGTGGAGCAAGTAATTCGCCCGACGGGATTATTGGACCCCGTCATAGAGGTGCGCCCTAGCCTCAACCAGATTGATGATTTAATGGAAGAGATTCAGCAACGTATCGAGAAAGATGAACGCGTGCTCGTCACCACCCTCACTAAACGTATGGCAGAAGAGTTGACCGAGTATCTACTGAACCACAATGTGCGATGTAACTATATCCATAGTGATGTAGACACACTCGATCGTGTTAAGATTATGGACGACCTTCGGCAAGGTGTTTACGATGTACTTATTGGAGTTAATCTGCTCCGCGAAGGTCTTGACTTACCCGAAGTATCGCTGGTAGCTATTCTAGATGCAGACAAAGAGGGTTTCTTGCGTTCGCACCGTTCTTTAACACAAACGGCAGGGCGCGCCGCTCGAAATGTGAACGGTACCGTGATCATGTATGCCGATAAAATTACCGAAAGCATGCGCTTAACCATCGAAGAAACTAACCGCCGCAGAGAAAAACAGCTGGCCTATAACGAAGCCAATGGCATCACGCCACAACAGATCAAGAAGGCGCGCAACTTGGCTGTGTTTGGTAGTCATACCCAAGAATTAGAAAGCGAATATCGCGACAAGAAGATCTATATAGAACCTTCGCAACCTGTTATTGCAGCAGAAGCATTGGAAAACTATATGACAAAACCACAATTAGAAAAAACTATTGAGAAGACGCGCAAGCAGATGCAAGAGGCTGCAAAGAAGTTGGAATTTATCCAAGCAGCACAATATCGCGACGAGCTGATAAAGCTAGAAGATTTGATAAAAGAGCGTTTTGGCTAGATATAAAAAAATAGGGATGCAGCATGCTTCGTCCCTATTTTTGTTCAATAATTATCATCTATCCACCTACTATTTCGGTCATTTTGATGCCCCATCCAGGTGTCTTACCACCAAGTGCAAAATACATTTCTTTGAAGCCCATCTTCATCATAAAATATTTGTGTCCCATTTTCAGAACACCTGTCTTTCCACCATAAATAAGATCCGAATGAATATAGAAAGCTTTATCATGCCCCATGTCGCCAAAACACATCACAACCGGTGCAAACTTCATCTCTTGTTCTTCCTCATGGAGTTTACCCAGATCTTTAGCAATCTGTTGCGCCACAATTCTAGCCTGCTGATCGCCGATACCCCCCAACTTAGGGGCTGTCACAGCCGCACAATCTCCCACAGCCATAATCTCCGGGTAATCGGGATTACGCATATATAGATCGGTCACAACAAAGCCCACTTCATCTACAATTGGGAGTTTCTTAATAAAGTCGTGTGCCACCCAGTTAGGCAATACAATCTTTAGTTCAGCCTCTACCGATTTGCCATTTGTAAACTCGATACCATCTTTAGTAATCTCCTTGATATCTTCAGTTTGATTCATATAAGTCATACCCATCTGATCCACTGCCATATGAAGAAATTCCTTCACCAAAGGCACACCGGCATCCTCGGCTATCCATTCACCTTGTGTAAAGAGCGTAATATTTTTAGCCGATCCCCATTTGCGTTGTTCCAGCAGAGCAGAAAGTCCCAACGAAATTTCTAACGGAGGCCCCTCACAAGCAGAAGTCATTGTAGGAATCCAGTCGGGACGTCCTTTCGTACCCATCTGGAAACGAGCAGTACCTACAGCGATCGGTCCTCCCCTATATTCACCGCCAAACAGATAACGACGCAACTTGTTGCCATAGAAAGTATCGGATACTGTGTGGCCATACTCTCCGAAGCCTGGGATAGCAGCATAGTCTAACTTAGCCCCAACAGCCAACACTAAATAATCGTAACTCACCTTCTCTATAGCACCTCCTGGACGTTCGGTAGGCACAATACTAATACTCTTCGATTCAATATCAATATCCTTTACCTCGGCTTGCAAAAATGTAGAACCATCACGTTTTAGAAACTGATGGAATTGCATCTGCAAATCAAGAGCAGGGTCTTTGCCCGCAAACACCTCCATAGGTATATTCGGAATAAACACCACATAAGGTTTACGGTCAATCACCGTTACATCAATAGCATCACCCGATTTTTCTTTAATGAATCGAGCTGCAGTCAATCCACCAAAGTTGCAGCCTACAACTACAACATGAGGTTTACCTTTTAAATTGACAGTATCAGTCATAGTTCAAATATATTTAGATAAAAAATAGATAACATCCTATTAGTACAATTTGTTTCCAATTCAGTCTTTAGTAAACAAATAGAATCGTATAAATTTTAAGCTATAAAAAAGATGTGCTAAATTAGCCGCTAACAATAGCAATTAAATAGAATATTATGAACGAATTATTTAGCGTAAAAAACAAAGTAGTAGTAATTACAGGTGGTACAGGTGTACTGGGTAAAGGCATTGCCGCTCACCTAGCCAAAGAAGGTGCTAAAGTAGTGATCTTAGGTCGCAAAGCCGAAGAAGGTAACAAAATCGTTAGCGAGATTGTAGCCAATGGTGGTGATGCTTGTTTCTTGCAGTCGGATGTACTGAATAGCGAAGTACTTATCGAGAACCGTACCGCTATTCTTCAAAAATATGGCACCATCGATGCCTTAATCAATGCAGCAGGTGGTAACATGCCAGGTGCAACTATAACTCCCGATAAAACTTTCTTAGACTTAGAGATTGACGCTTTCCAAAAAGTTGTTGACCTCAATCTAACAGGAACAGTATTGCCTACACAAATCTTTGGTGAAGTAATCATCAAAAATAAGAAAGGTAGCATCGTCAACTTCAGCTCAGAATCTGCCCTTCGCCCATTGACACGTGTTATGGGTTACAGTGCTGCCAAATCAGCTATCAACAGCTTTACTCGTTCGCTAGCTACTGAAATGGCTATTAAGTTTGGTAAAGGTATCCGTGTGAATGCCATTGCTCCCGGTTTCTTTCTTACTGAGCAAAATCGCACTTTGCTAACTAACCCCGATGGATCATTGACGGATCGTGCAAGAGCTATCATTGCCCACACCCCATTTGGCTGCTTTGGCGAACCTGAAGACCTTTACGGCACCGCACAATATTTGATTAGCGATGCTTCTAAGTTTGTGACAGGCACCGTAGCAGTAGTAGATGGCGGATTTGATGGATTCTGCCTATAATCGAATTCAACAACGATAAACTATAGAAACAGACTATGTATTTATGCGAACAAACTTGGCGCTGGTATGGCCCTAACGATCCAGTAAGCCTTGAAGATATAAAGCAAGCCGGGGCTACTGGTATTGTTAATGCCCTGCACCATATACCCAACGGTGAAGTATGGACAGTTGAAGAGGTACAAAAACGCAAGCAACTCATCGAAGATGCAGGTCTAGTGTGGTCGGTGGTAGAGAGTGTACCTGTACACGAACACATCAAGACTCAAACTGGCGATTATCTGACTTATATAGAGAACTACAAAGAGAGCTTGCGCAATCTTGCCGCTTGTGGTGTGCGCACAGTAACCTATAACTTTATGCCTGTACTAGACTGGACACGCACCGATCTAGCCTATACAATGCCCGATGGTTCGAAAGCATTGCGCTTCGAAAAAGCGGCTTTTGTGGCATTCGACCTCTTTATATTACAACGTCCTAATGCGGAGAAAGACTATACTCCAGAAGAGATATCCAAAGCCAAAGCTCGTTTCGAGCAAATGAGCGAAGAGGACAAAGCCCTTTTAACACGCAACATGATTGCCGGGTTACCGGGTTCAGAGGAGAGCTTTACTGTAGCACAATTCCAAGAAGCGCTAGACCGCTACAATGATATAGATGCCGAGCAACTACGTTCCAACCTCATTTTCTTCTTGAAAGAAATAGCTCCGGTAGCCGATGAGGTAGGTGTTGACCTAGTGATTCACCCCGATGACCCTCCCTATCCTATCTTAGGCTTGCCACGTATTCTAAGCACTGAGGAAGATTTTGAGAAATTAATTGCAGCTGTGCCCAACCCATCAAATGGTCTATGCCTATGTACAGGTTCGTTTGGCGTGCGTGGCGACAACGATCTAGCCGGCATGATGGAACGCTTTGGCGACCGCATCAACTTTGTACACCTTCGTAGCACACAACGCGACGAAGAAGGAAATTTCTATGAGGCCAACCACCTTGAGGGCGATGTAGACATGTATGGCGTAATGAAAAGCCTACTGCTCTTACAGCAGCGCCGCCAATGCTCTATAGCAATGCGTCCCGACCATGGCCATCAGATGATAGATGATTTAAAGAAAAAAACCAACCCAGGTTATTCATGCCTAGGCCGCCTACGTGGCTTGGCTGAACTTCGCGGATTGGAGCTTGGCATCGCCAAATCTATTCTTTAATTTAATAGCACATAATATTTAAATACCCTCTTGCTGATTTGTATTATATATCAGCAAGAGGGTATCATTTTATCCCCCTTTTAGACACTGTTTAAATCCCGTTTGGTGGCGACAGCTACTCACCGAGCAGACCAGCCCTTGCCACCACGCAGGCAACAGCTAGCCACCAAACCAACTTTCCCTAGAAAAAAATGCAGAAAAGCCCTGCCAGTAAGCGTTTCATTACCAAACAGATAACACCTCAACAAGAAAAAAATAGCAGAAAATCGAAAAATTCTTGCTCTCTGATAGTGTATTTCCCGAAAAAACGTCATATCTTTGCATCGCAAAAGAAAAAAGGATGGTTCCTTAGCTCAGCTGGATAGAGCAACGCCCTTCTAAGGCGTGGGTCGAAGGTTCGAATCCTTCAGGAATCACTTTAAAAGCCGCAAATACTGATTAGCAGTGTTTGCGGCTTTTTTTACAACATAAACAACACAATATTTGCACAACACGGGGATCAGGGCTCACCCGATAAACCATGGGGGCTAGGCATATAACTTTGTAAGTCTAAACAGGAAGAACTTTCCATCATACCGAAATCCTGAGGGATTGCAAATATTAAGCATAAATTTTAGATAATCTAAATAAGAAGAAAGCTATATCCCTAACTCCTCTTAACTGTGCTCTAA
>CAMTOQ010000050.1 GCA_947074205.1 uncultured Bacteroides sp.
AGATTTCTGAATGTGACTGGAGTTCAGACGTGTGCTCTTCCGATCTATCACCTCTCGTGGTATTGCTATATCACTATTGGTCGATAAAAGAAAACTCTATTTATTCATTTGTTACCTGTTTATTTCTTTATAATTATCTTCGTAACATGGGCTAACTGGATTCTAGTTCTCTTTTTTATGAAGAACAAAAGAATCGTATTTATGGTAATTATTCTAGACTAATTGTGTTTTTAAGGGTAATATCTTTGCAGCTTTGTTTTCTTTAACTACTTTTGTTAATAAGTATAATAGTACTAAGTCATTTATTAAGCATATCTACTCAGATTTTGATTAATAGAATAGTCCGATATGGGGCTATCTTAATGCGTTTGCTGAGTAGCCCTAGTCACCGCGGTGAATAGCTGTGGTCACCATGCTGGCAAGCTGTTGCCTGGTCGGTGGCAAAGGCTATCCACCAAACATAGTTTTTTGTTAGTGGTAATCGCCTAGTAATTAGTATTTTAGTAATAGCACTACTTGCCTTATCTTAATACGATTAAAGTGATGATATTATGAACGCACATAGAGTAAAACCTTTCTTATTTTTTCCTATTGCACTGCTGTGGTATTTCATTTGTTTGCCTTTTAGTGCCACAGCGCAAACCGGCAAGTACTACACCACTGATGAGGGACTTACCAGCAGTTTGATTAATCAAATCTTTCAAGATAGCCGTGGCTATATTTGGGTTGCAACCGAGTATGGCCTAAGCCGCTTTGATGGCAATCGCTTTGTAAACTATCATCAGCTATCACATAGCACAGTTAGCATTAAAAGCAGCTACGTGCGCACTTTATATGAAACCGACGACAATGTGTTTCTTGTGGGATGCATTGATGGGTTGATGAGATATTGTCCGCAAACAGATACTTTTAGCGAAGTAAGACTATGGCGCAACAATAAGCAAGTCTATCCGCATATCACTAAGATAGCAGAATTGAGTACCGGCAATTTATGGATCTCTACTTCAGGACAAGGTATGTTTCAAGTAGATTTAAACAAAAATGCGGCCCACTCTTTAGATAAACTTCTAGGTGATGCCAATTATAATTTTCAATCTGTCTTTTATGAAGACTCTAACGGTGTGATATGGATTGGAACAGAGGGAAGTGGGCTCATAAGCTACCAACCTAGAACCTCAGAAATATCTTTCTATGCTTATCCCTATATAAATGATAACTCTATTGCTGGTGTGCTGGAAGATAATCACGGCAATCTGTTCATAGGCACACAAAGGCAAGGACTTTCACGTTATGATCGTTTGAACAACAAGTTTGTAGAAGTACCCCATATTGACAACAAGAAGCTCTCTGTATATTGTTTGGAAATGCTCAATAATGAGATGTTGATTGGTACGGATGGACAAGGGGTGATGTACTATGACCCGATAGATAGAAAAGTAAAGGATTATATTATTGATTCTGCTCCATTCAATCTGCGAGATGTTAAAGTACACTCCATACTGCTAGATGATGACGATAATTTGTGGCTGGGACTTTTCCAGAAAGGGGTTGTGTTGTTGCCACATCAAGATAATGAGTTTGCCTATATGGGTAGCAAATCTCTTCACTATAATCCCATAGGAAGTAGATGCGTTATGTCGATGTATCAAACACGCGATGGGCATTTGTGGGTAGGTACAGACAATGAAGGTGTTTATGAACTTACGCCTAATGGGAAACGAATCAATCATTTTCTGCTAGACCATAAGACTCACTCGCTAGGAAACACAGTGATGGGGATATTTGAGGATTCACAGAACAACATGTGGATTGGTTCTTATATCGAAGGATTAATGCGGCTAGATAGAACTACGGGCAAATTTGATGCTCCGTTGAAAATACAAAGTGAAAAGGTTATGTCTATTGTCGAAGATAAAAACTCAAACCTTTTTATAGCTACGCTAGGAGCTGGTGTGTATCAATACAACCTAAAAAGTAAAGCTATTATTCACTACCAATCTGCTAAAGATGAATCGGGAGATGTGACGCGCAATGAGTTGGCCAACGACTGGGTAAATGCACTATATTGTGCCAGTGATGGTTTAATATGGATAGGACATTATAAAGGGGTGAGTTGCTTGAACCCTAAAACCGCTAGTTTCTTGGAGGTCAACAACAACAATACTCCCATAAGCGGGGGAGTGGGATACAGTCTGCACGAAGATAGGGAGGGTTTAATATGGGCAGGTACCTCTAACGGATTGCTTAGCTTGAATCGCACCACCGGCATGGTAAATCACTATACCACTGCCAATGGACTTCCCAACAATATAGTATGTGGCATCTTGGAGGATGGAGAGCAAAACCTTTGGCTAAGCTCCTATAAAGGCATAAGTAAGTTAGAACGAAACAGAGAACGCTTCATCAATTATTATGCCGGTGATGGTCTGCAGGGCAATGAATTTACTCACGGCGCCTACTGTAAGGGCGTTGATGGAAGGCTATACTTTGGTGGTGTGAATGGTATTACCTACTTTTATCCCAATAGTATAAACGTTAATCCTAAAGAGAAGGATGTGCTTATCACTGATTTCTATCTGTTCGATACCGCTATTAATAAGAACAGTAAGTCTAATGGCAAACCTATTATCTTTACATCTGTAGAGAAATCAAACATTTTCCAACTCACGCATCGAGATAATACCTTCAGCATCGTTTTCTCTACTTTGCAGTATAACAATACGGAGCAGATTTTGTATCAATATAAGATCGACGAGCTAGGACAGAAGTGGCTTGCCACTCAGCCGGGACAGAATAGGGTGACCTATAACAATCTTCCTCCGGGCCGCTATACCTTTAGCGTGCGAGCTGTGAATCATGGGGAATATTCTAATGCTCGTACAATAAGTATTATCATTATACCACCTTGGTATCAAACTTGGTGGGCAAACTGTCTATATGCCTGCCTAATTGTTCTTCTAATCTATGGAGTAGTATTAATAGTTAAAAGTCGGATGTTGCACAAAAAGGAGATGATGCAACGCGACCAAATTAATCAGATAAATGAAGCCAAGCTGCAATTCTTTATCAATATTTCGCACGAGATACGTACGCCAATGACGCTTATCATCAATCCTATAGAGAAGTTGCTGAGACTTACGGAAGATCCCCAGCTGCACAATACCTATGCGATGATTTATCGTAACAGTCAACGCATATTGAGGCTGATTAATCAATTGATGGATGTGAGGAAAATTGATAAAGGACAGATGCAAATGAAGTTCTCTAGCACCGATATAGTGATGGTTATTCAGGATATAATGGCCACTTTCGATTATGCAGCAGTAAGGAAAAACATCGACTTCCAATTTATGCATGAGGATAGCGAACTCTTAGCTTGGGTAGATCAAGACAACTTTGATAAGATACTGATAAATATCCTGTCCAATGCTTTCAAATATACGGATGATAACGGTGAGATAAAGGTGATACTTTCGACGGGGACTGACATCAATAGAACAGATGCACTTGCTAACTATTTCCAGATAGTTGTGAGCGATACCGGCATTGGTATTGATGAAGATAAGATGGAAGCTATATTTGATAGATTTTATCAAGTGGATAGCGACAAGGCAAAGGTTAATTCGGGTACAGGCATAGGTTTGCATCTGTGTCGCTCCTTGGTTAAATTGCATCATGGTGTGATTTTCGCTGAGAATAGACATGATGGTAAAGGGTGCAGATTTGTGGTGAAGATTCCTTTGGGCATGGCACATATCGAAAAAGTGAACTTGTTGGCCGACAACTCTGCCGCCAGAAATAAAACGAATATACTGGACGGGGAGTATGCCAAAGGAGATTTGTTAGAAACTAAGCTCCTAGAGGAGAAGAGTCTAAAAAATAAATCTAAACACAAAATAATGGTAGTGGAGGATGAAACTGAAATTCAAGACTATCTGAAACAAGAGTTATCGCCTGACTATAAAGTTACTATTTGTAAGAATGGTAAAGAGGCATATGAGATGATGCTGAAAGATGCCCCCGATTTAGTGATTAGCGATGTGATGATGCCCGAGATGGATGGCTTTACTTTGTGCCGTAGAATAAAACAAAATACAAATATCAACCATCTTCCTGTTATCTTACTAACTGCTCGCTCATCATCTGATGATAAGTTAGAGGGGATAGAGTTAGGAGCTGATGCATATCTGGTAAAGCCATTCAACACTGAACTGTTAAGACGAACTATAGATAACTTGATAGTAAACCGAAAATTGCTACAAAATAAATTTAGTGGAGCTCAAGAGCAAGAAGATAAGATGGATAAGTTGGATATGAAGTCGCCCGATGAGATGTTGATGGAGAAGGTGATGAAGATAATCAATACAAATCTTTCCAATCCGGACTTTAACGTGGAAATGCTAGCAGCAGAGGTGGGAATGAGTCGTGTACATATCTATCGCAAACTGAAAGAACTCACTAGCTTGACTGCTCGCGACTTTATCCGAAATATTCGTCTCCAACAAGCGGCTAATCTTTTGAAAAATGATAAAAAACTAACAGTTTCTGATGTGGCTTATGCTACGGGACATACCAATTTATCTCATTTCTCTAACTCGTTTAAAAGTAAATATGGTATGTCTCCGTCCGACTACTCACTGTCAAAGAGAGAATAGAATCGTTTAGTGTGAATCGCTAGCCAGAGTTAGCTTGTTTATTCGTCTGTTGATAATGAGTAGATTGATGACGCTGATAACCACCGCCATTGCTATTCCAATAATAAGCATTGGGAGTATTGATGTAGGCTCGAATGCTGGGAAAATCTCACTAAACAAATTAAGGTAAAGTGGGCGAATCAACCATACAGCAACAAAGGATAAGACTATGATGCACGCATTGAGGCAAATGGTAATGAGTTGATAGGGCAAAGCTACTTGGCGTGGCAAATAGCCAATTAAAAGTAGATTGGTCAGCTTAGTCGTGTTTTTTTGTAGTAATAGGAAAATGCTTAGAATTAAAATATAAAGAGCTAGTAGGCAGATAAGAGTACCAACGCCTACAAGTATGCCTGTGATGACTTTAAGTAGATGAGTCATCTTTCCTGAATCGGGATTCTCGTTCTCCTTTTCGTATCCATTGCTAGCCAGAAATTCGGCTAAAGATGGGTCGGAAGCATTGCTTACCTCTACAATGAGACGCGAGGGTTCGGCTTTTTGGCCCGGTGCGAATTCCGCGTTGGCATCACGTAGAAACGATTGTGGAACTAATATAGTATTTAAGCGGCTGGAGAAGCCAACTATCTTCCCTTTAAAGTACTGCTCTTTGTCATCTCCTTTTAAACGAATATCTAGTTTGATGCGTCCTATTAATCCTTCCGACAGCTGTGGAAGGTTCTGACTTTGTGCAAATCCAAAGTTGTAGAGGTTTAAATAGTTGCGTGGGATGATGATGGGTATTACACCGTTGGCCGCTTCGTCTGCGTTCCATTCGTCTAGGTTGACATCGATAAATGCATCGGGGACCGATTCGAAAAACATGTCAGTAGAGAAGCGAGGCCCAAATCCTCCTTGCAACCCTACTCCGGCAGTGACCTTGAATAGAGATGGTGTGAACTGGCCAACCTCCGCAACAAAAGATTGCTCTTTAATCTCATTGATTTCGCGCGAAGTAAACGTGTTCGATCTTTTAATGATTCCGCCAAGAGTACTTACCCTTTTAGAGATAATCATATATTCGTTCTTTATCAGCCCCTCTTTACCGGAGAAGAGCGGAAGTACATCTCTATAAAACTGAAAGCTGAGTAGAATGATGGTGACACCAAAAAGGCTAGCAATGAAGAAACCTAGCAGTTGAGCTATACTAATATGCTGACGAAGTAATTTCCAAACGAGTCTCATATATTATAAAAAGGCGTTAGTAACTAAAGCTTTAAAACTTGGTTGTAAGGCAGATCGAGATGTTTACCAATAGACGTGACGATAACTCCGGCTTGACGATTCGTCGCCTCCTCTAGCAATATCTCACTAATTGTACTACTGTTAACTTCATCTAGGTGACTCACCGGTTCATCAAGGAAAATGAAATCAAACGGTTGGCACAGCGAACGTATAAATGCTACTCGCTGCTGTTGGCCGAAAGATAATTTGCTTACTTTGGTATGTGTCTTATCAGCAAGACCCAATCTTTCGAAGAGCTGCAAAATCTCTTTCTTCTTTTTATACTTGGTTAGCTTGTTTTTAATACGAATATTATCCAGAGCCGAAAGCTCTTCGAACAACCTCAAATCTTGAAACAACATGCTCAGAGAAGTACGTCGAAGATGGGTCCACTCTTTAGTGTGTAGATTGCTGATGTTGTTGTTGTCGAAATTGATTATTCCTTGGTAGTCGTTTCGATAGCCGTAGATGTAGCTACAAAGAGAGGATTTGCCTGTACCGGATGCCGCCTCAATAAGTGTTAGCTCTCCTTTTTGAAGCAAAACGTCCTTATGCCAAACGTCGGAAGTGATAGAGTTTAAATCAGCAAACACTTGTGGCAGTGTTTGCTGAAGGTGTATTTGTTGCATATTAATTGTGAGCTTAGAAGAGTGCTAGAAAAAGTTTAGCATACTCCACGATTTGCGCTAACGAGTTAGTACTATTATCTTTAAGTACAATGTTCATTTCGTAGCGATTATCGTCTGGATTCTCAAAGTCAACATAGCTGATCTTTGAAACCATATCAATGTATATTTTGTATTCCTTAGAGCTGAATCTTGTCACTGCTTTAACTAGAGGAAGTTCGAGGATTTGTGCAATGTTCAGTACACCCATTCCTTTCTTACCCTTCAGCTCATTGCCAAAGGGCGCAGAATTGATTGAGGGGTCTGTAGCAGTCAATATGCTTTGGTAATCTTTGCTGTTTGTGGCAAAGAACTTACCATCTTTTACTCCATAGTCGAAATTAAAAGCGAGACTTTGCATCTTGTAGAGGTTGTCATTTACCTTTTTGATGCTGTAGCCACGTGGGAATAGTTGTTCTTGGTTGATGAATACATCCTCTAGAAAGTCGCTGCTTTTAATACTTGCATACAGATCAAACTTGGGCATATCATACATACTTATGTTTGTTAACCCAAAGGCCAAATCTCCATCTAACGAACTAATAAACTTTTGAAGAACTTCCTCTTGTAAAGGAGTAAGCTCATTGTAATAGCCCTTGTTGGATTCTAGTAAATCAAAAACCTTTTCGCCGTTCAGCCCCATTTCTACGTAGGCTAGTGTAGATGCAGGGAAGTAGTGGTTGAAAGTACCTTTGGTCTTTTTAAGCGTTTCGGCTTGTTCTTTAAGTAGCTTCTTGTTCTTCTCATTCTCGGTATAATACGAGAAATTGGATTTGATAGCCCCTTCTTCGAAACGGACGGCCCCATAAACGTAGAGGTCCTTAAAGTCCATATTCTGGTAACCAAGGTTGTTCTTGATATGCTGCCCATATAGTGAAGTAAGTGAAGCGGCTGAAGAAATGAAGTGAATATCGCCCTTCTCTTCTTTCATTTTGATGAACCCATTGTTGGCAGCAACGCTGTTTTCTCTAGACTGATTCATCATTTGGTCAATGTGTACCTTAGCTTTAGCAACTAAAGAAGGGCTGTTTAAAGCTACAATAATAAGAGCATTATTATCAAACGCTAAAACTACATTGCCGTTGATCAATACATACTCATAGTTACTACCCTTTTCGTATTGCTGGAACAGTTTTTCCTCTTTCATTATATCGAGCGTGGCTCGTAAATCAGTCGCGTTGCTAACCTTGTTTACTAGACATACGTAAGACATATCATCATTAAAGAAAAGGTATATGGGAACTTCAAAATCAATACCAGACTTTTCGGGATTGGTTAGTATTCTTTGGATCTGCTCCATACTATGGATGCTCATTCCAGTACTTATGGCAGCGATAAAGTCTTGCTTCATCACATCCACATCTTGACCCGTAACTCCCGTCTTATCAAACAATGATTTGATATTTAAAGAGAATAATGTCTGTACATCTTTTGGAATTACGTCAGTGTACTCTTTTGATTGCTTACTACATCCGCTAAGGATGAGGCTTAAGAGTACAAACACAGAGAATAAAGAGATAAGTTTTCGTACCATAAGATATTGTTTTAGGTTGTATGAAACAAATTTAAGGTGTGGCAGGCTACTAATGCTGCAGTTTCAGTTCGCAATCGTGAGTTGCTTATACTAACAGGAATAAAGCCATGCTCAATAGCTTTTGCTACTTCCTCTTCGCTGAAATCGCCTTCTGGACCAATTAGAATAAGAGCATCTTGGCTTGTTGAAACTATTTTCTTCAACTCTTCCTTGTTGCTGTTATGGCAGTGTGCTATGAATTTTTGCCCATCAAAAGGTTGTTGGATGAATTTCTCGAAAGGAGTCATATCATTAAGAATGGGTATCATTGCTTTAAGTGACTGCTTGATGGCCGAAACTAGTATCTTCTCGATACGTTCGTTCTTTATCACTTTGCGCTCAGAGAATCGGCAATTGAGGAATGTCAGTTCATTGATACCAATTTCGGTAGCCTTCTCTACGAACCATTCGTTGCGGTCCATATTCTTTGTTGGTGCCACTGCCATGTGTATATGTCCTGCCCATAATGGTTCCTGAAATGTCTTTTGGGTAATTTCTACAAGGCAACGTTTTTGGTGAGGCACCGTTATTTTGGCTTCATAAAAGAAACCTTTACCATCTGTAATAGTTATTATATCCCCTTCCTTAAGGCGTAATACCTTGACACAGTGTAAACTTTCATCTTCGGGTAATACTGGTTTCTGGGAGATATCGGGAGCGTAAAATACGTGCATAATTACTTTTTTCTTTTGAGTTCATCTCTAAGGCAGGCTGCCAATTCATAGTTTTCGTCACGTATGGCCTTATTTAAAGCTTCTTCTAAATCAGCTGTAGATGCATATTTGATTTTAGGCGAAGATGATTCCTCGTGAGTCGCTGCATCTTGATGAGGAAATCTTGTGGGTCGTATGCACTCGCGTTCAAGAATCGAATCATAGATATAGATAGGAGATTTGAAACGTAGTGATAAAGCAATAGCGTCGGAAGTACGGGAATCCAGGCGGACTATCTCTTCATTTTGACGGATATAGATGTGAGAGTAGAAGACACCTTCTTCTACTTTATAAATAACGGCTCGGAGTAACTTAGCACCTAAGGCGCTTAGAGAAGAATAAAATAGGTCGTGAGTAAGAGGTCGTGGAGCTTTTGCGCCTTTTAGGCAGATAGCGGTAGCCTGAGCCTCGGCAGTCCCTATAATTACAGGGAGCTGACGAGTTCCATCTTTTTCACCCAGAAGTAGCGCAAAGGCACCAATCTGAGCTTGGCTATTAGAAATATCGATTACCTCTAATTCTACTTTTTTATTCATGTACCTTTTTAACTAAATCGGCAGGGTTGTGCTTATAACGGAATACTAGAGCAAATAATATCCCGATGATAAATGCATATCCTGCAAATATGAACCATATATCCGGCCAGTTGCGACTGATAAGTACTCCGTTCTCGTAAACTGAGAAGGCATTTACCACTGCACCACTTGCATAGCCGCCGATAATGGCACCTAGACCGTTGGTCATCATGAAGAATAGACCTTGGGCACTGGCACGAATCTTAGGGCTTGTTTCTAATTCAACAAACAGTGAGCCGGAAATGTTGAAGAAATCAAACGCCATACCGTATACAATCATTGACAATAGAAGCATCCATAGACCTGGACCAGGGTTACCGAATCCAAATAAACCGAAACGGAGCATCCAAGCAAACATACTAATCAACATCACCTTCTTTATACCAAAATGGCGAAGGAAGAAAGGAATAGCTAAGATAAATACGGTTTCGCTGATCTGAGAAAGGGAAAGAAGAATCACAGAGTGTTTTACACCAAATGAGTCTTTATACATTTCTATATCGCTAAAACTTGTTAGGAATAAGTCTCCATAACTGTTAGTTACTTGCAGTGCAGCACCTAAAAGCATAGAGAATAGGAAGAAGATGGCCATCTTCTTACGCTTGAATAAATAGAGCGCATTAAGGCCAAATGCCTCTGCCATAGATTTAGTTTCGCTCTTTTGAGGAGGACAAGCGGGCAGAGTGAATGAATATATACCGAGAAGAATAGAACAGATGGCACCTACATAAAATTGTGCATTTGTTGCTTTGAACCCTGTTAGATCGACCGTCCACATGGCTAGGATGAAACCTACAGTACCCCATACGCGTATAGGCGGGAAGTCTTTGATAATGTCACATTTGTATTTCTCTAAGGCGTTGTAAGAAATGGTATTTGCCAGTGATAGTGTTGGCATATACGCAAGCAAATTAAGGAACATTGCCCAATACATTGCATCATAGTCTTTGGCAAACGAGGCAAAGATTAAGAAGCCGGCGCCTAAGAAGTGAAGTATGGCATATAGTCGTTCTGCATTTATCCATTTATCTGCTACAACCCCCATAAGGCCCGGCATAAGAATAGATGAAATACCCATAGTGGCAAAGATTGCCCCAATTTGCCCTCCTTCGAAGTTCAGTGAATTGCCTAAATAGGCTCCTAAAGAAATTAACCATGACCCCCAGATGAAAAACTGGAGGAAGTTCATAACGATCAATCGGTTTTTGATACTCATATTTATATGTATATTACGTTTCAGAAATGTGAATATAATATGCAAATATAATGTTTTTACCTAAATAGTGTGGAGAGACAAGAGAGTAATAGAGGTTAAATAATGGGTAGGGTATATAAAAAAAGAAGGCTATCTATCTCAGACAGCCAATCTTTATTAACCTTAAATCTAATACCATGAAAAACACTCTGCAAATGTAATGAAATTCATGTTTTAAAACATGTAATAATAGATTTTATTTTTCTTGTATTAACAAATATTAATAGCGAAGGCTTATTTTAAGCCTTATATAGTTTCTTTATTCTACGTAGAGTACCAAACCTTTAAGGTATTCGCCTTCTGGGTGGTAGATGTTTACAGGGTGGTCAGCTGGTTGTGTCAGCTGATGCAAGATGCGTACGTTGCGTCCCGAAAGTGCAGCAGCTGTAAACACAGCAGTACGGAAGTTGTCCTTTGTTACTACTTGTGAGCACGAGAATGTAAATAGGATACCACCGGGTTTGATCTTCTCGAAAGCTTTAGCATTGAGCTTTCTGTAGCCCATCAATGCATTGCGAAGTGCATCTTTGTGCTTTGCAAAGGCAGGAGGGTCAAGAATAATTAAGTCATATTGGTCGCCCATGCGATCGAGATATTTGAATGCATCTTCTGCAAATGCTTCGTGGCGTGGATCACCAGGGAAGTTGAGCTCTACATTCTTATTTGTTAGGTCGATAGCTTTTGCTGAGCTGTCTACCGAATGCACTAAGTTGGCGCCACCACGCATAGCATAGAAAGAGAAACCACCAGTGTAACAGAACATATTGAGAACGTTGCGGTTCTTGGAGTATCTCTCTAGTAGGGCGCGGTTCTCGCGTTGGTCAACGAAGAAGCCTGTTTTTTGACCTTTTAGCCAATCTACATGAAATTTTAGGCCGTTTTCGCACGCGATGTTATCGGTGCTACCACCTAGAAGGAAACCGTTTTCCGGAGCTAAGTCGGCCTTAAAAGGCAGAGTTGTTTCGGATTTGTAGTAGATGTTCTGGATACGTCCATCCATAACCTCTTCTAATGCTTTTGCAATCTCCATTCTGTCGACATGCATACCTGCAGAGTGGGCTTGCATTACGGCAGTATGTGCATATACATCGATGATAAGGCCAGGTAGGCTGTCGCCTTCACCGTGTACCAAGCGATAGGTGTCATTCTCGGGATTGTCGGCTACACCGATGCTGCGGCGTAAATCGAGGGCAACAGCTAGTCTTTTCTTCCAGAAATCCAAGTTAATGGGTACCTGTTTGAAAGATAGCACACGTACAGCGATACTTCCTATTTGGAAATGTCCTTCGGCGATAAACTCTTTTTTAGATGTATACACCTCTACCACTTCTCCTTCTTCGGGCTCACCGTCAAAATGTGCGATAGCGCCTGAGAAAATCCATGGGTGAAATCTTTTAAGTGACTCTTCTTTACCCGACTTTAGGTACAACTTTACCATAATATATATACTAGTTTATTTGCTGTTATTATTAACTTCTTCTTTCAATGGAGCTATTTCAAAATCTCCGGTTCTGCTTAGCTCATTTAAAAGAGTATAGATGCTGAGACAAGCCCAGGCGTCCATTGCTGCATACTGCTTCTGCCCATCTGATAAAACGTCGCTTTCCCAGTTGGAGAGCTGCTGAGACTTAGAGATCTTATGCTTGAATAGCAAAGCATATATTTTTTGCAGACTCTTATCCAAGATGCCAAAGGGGCGTACAAACTCTTGCAGTTCAATGCAGCCTTCCGGGTTGAAAGGTGCACGCTTGTGAAGCATCAAGAAATCGTCTTTCAACGAGAGTCCTACCTTTAAAACATTTGAGTCTTCTAGAAGTTCGATGAGAGGTTTTGGAAGTCCGATGGCATTGAGTCTGAACAAGAAACAACATTCTGCTGTTGCCACTTGTAGCAGAGCCACCTTGTGTATTTGTCCTTTTTTAAAGGAGGGACGAGTTTCGCTATCGATACCCACTACAGTTTGCTCTTTGAGGTAGTTTACGGCTTTTACTGCTTCTTCAACAGATTGAACCACGTAGATACGTCCCTCATAGATTGCCTTAGGTAGCTCGCGAATTTCTTCTTTATTTATAGTTCTTTCGATTACCATTGTTCTGTTTATTCAAAATCAAAAGAGTCAAACTCCTCATTATCATCGAGGCTGTCACCATATTGGTCGGCATCATCATTGTTTACTCCCTGATTATATTTCACTTCGTGCAATGCACGTAGTGTGTTTACTAATTTTTGTCCCCAGTAGGCTTTGAAGTTTTCCTGACACACACACAGCGAGTCGTTCATTGTCTCGTTTAGACCAAGCTGAAACACATAGACAAAGTCGCGGATATCTTGGTAGATGTCTGCCAAGTCTTCTGATATGTTCTTAGCAATAGGCTGATCACTATATACCATATCTTCTACAAAAACATCTAGGTAGTCATCCTTGTCAGCCATTACATCGGCAAGAGATTGTTTTACTTGTTCGTATTGAGATTCGGTGACACAACTCTCGAGTTGGTCGTCATTAATACGCTCGAAGTTAGTCAGTAGCGATGCTTTTAGGTAGAGTAGGGGGAGAATCTTAAGAGCTTTGTCTACAAAATCGGCTGGCATATAGTTGGCAGCATCTTCTATGAAAACACAATACTCGGCAGCAACAGTTACAAACTCTATGGAACTGTTTTCAAATATGGCTTGACTCTCCTTTTTCATACGGCTTGGGGTTTAATTGGCAAAAATATATAATTTATCTCTACTATTCAAGCGATTGACAAACGTTATGTTTCCCCTTTTTTCAATCATGCTAGGCATTATGATATCTAAAAAGTAAGAAACCATATACCTTTGAATAACTCAATTCGTCGGTATATGGTTTCTGAAATATCACATTGGCAAGAACTTAAATTTATGCCATATAGTTAGAAAGCACCATCAATGCTGATGTTTTATCATCTGATTCATCCATTCAAATAGTTCCTCTAGCTCATAATCGCCGGTATGGGGTTTGTCCCATGCAAAGGCGAAATTCACTTTGTATCCTTTGTTCTTTAGATATAATTCTAGAATAGATTCAATAGCTAGACTAGTATTATTGTCTATCGTGCCATAGCGGATGTGCCAGAAGTTGGCAGGCATAGAGCCTTCTTCACCGATGTAGTAGAGGGGATTCATCATCTTTATTATGTCGGGTGAAGCTAATGAACTATTTACAGCCGAGTGGGCAAATGAAAAGGTTGTAAAATGCTGCGCGTTGATGGATGCCGTGCCGAATAGATGGTTCTCGGGCGCAGCAAGGTCAAGGGCATCGAATGCAGGAGGCGTTTTCATGCGTCCCATTGTACGTATATACTCATTAAAGTCGATGCTTTTGGCAATACCTTCTTGCACTGTCAACCAGGAAGTTTGGCTTAGATCATCCCCTTTGTCGATGGCTCTTTGTGCTGACGCTAATATTTGCTCTATCACATATTGTTTAAAGCTTCCATTACCCTGTTCGTCGAGGGTAAGTAAGTTTCCTTTCTCGTCTTTCAATTGAAGAGAATTGACATAAATAGGGAAAAGCGTCTTTAGCTGAGCAGATATTTCTTTTTGATGATCCGTTAACTCATTACTTGTTTGCGATGGCGCATTATTGCCGTCTAGCATTCTCATCATACCGGCGTTAAAGGTGTCTATCCCATTAAACTGCCACTCGTAAGCACTATCAGCATGATCTAAGTCGGTGATAGGGCAATAGGCAGATACGGCGAAGATATTGTCTTCTACATTTGCGGCCCCTAACTCTAGAAGATAAGGCTTATAATCACTGCTATTGCCTGTAGCACCCAGTAACATCGACATTGCACCCCCGGCACTAGTACCGTTTGATATAATATGCTTCTTGCTTCCTGGTATCAGTTTGTCGTTGAAGCGTAAATAGCAAACAGCAGCTTTAAGATCGACTAAGCCCGCAGGAGCTTTCCCAAGATACACACCTTGGCTATTTTGGATGCTACGACCACGAGCACCGGGACTTGCCACTATGTAGCCTTGTGTTAAAGCATAGTGAATGGCCGATTGTTTGCTCATCTCCCCATTAGGACGAGGACCGCGAGGCATTCCCCCTGGTGGTAAACCATTAGCTCCCGGTCTTCTGCCGCGTTGCCCAAAGATGTTTTCTTTGCTGCCGGTGAGTGTCATAGGTAATGCAGGCATATAGCCCCCGATACCATTTGGAAGAAAAATAGGTGCAGTTTCGCGAGTGAACCCATTGATTTCCTTACCATGGTAATAATCCTCAGGAATGTAGATATTCATTTTTTGATAAGTAGTATCAATAGGATTACCTACATAAACAATATTCTCATAAGCACGAACCTGATAATCTTTATTCTCAAATGTAAAGCTTTGTATAGTATAAAGCTTTTCATCAAAGTTTAAGTCATAGGAAGTGCTTTGCGCCATAATAACCAGCTGAAAAGTGCAGGTTAGGAGGCAAAAAAGAAAACGTCTCATTATACTTTGTTTTTTAGAATACATAATAAAACTAACATTTGAATCCCCTTTTTAGTTTGAAAGTTTAAATCCAAGGAAATAGGTGCGAGGCTGAGTAGGTCCATAAAAATATCCCGAATCACGAAACTCGCCTTTATCCAAGTCTTTCTGGAAGCTATTCGCTATGTTTTGGATACCAGCGTTGAGTTGAAGCTTCAGGTTGTCACGTAAGGCAAATGTATAGTTCAACTTCAGATTTAACTCAAAGAAGTTTGGCGTTTTGTCCATTCTATCTGTTTCGATATATCCCGCCATGTGAGGCACAATCATTTTGCCCGTGTATATACCCGATAAAGAGAAGTCAAACTTCTTTGTAGGCATGGCTGTTAGCGTGAAGTATCCATAATAATCCGGAGCGCGCGGCATACGTTTGGTCGATAGTTCGGGGTCACCCTCTTCACTTTCCTCGCGCCAAACTACCTCCTCTGTGTATTGACTTCTCTGTGCTGTGAAGCCCACTTGTAGCATAAAGTTGTTGCCATGAGCTAGTTTTGCGTCAATATTTGCACCATAGACGCGAGCGCCATGAGCATTTCTGCGTTCTTGGATAATATTGCCATTTTCGTCATTGCCTATATGTGTTAGTGCAAACACATGTCGAAGATCTGTATAAAATCCTTCTACTAAGATGTTACCCATCCAGTGACCCATAGGTAGAGTCCAATCCACTGAACCGCTAAAGCTATTCGAACGCTCTTCGCGCAAATCATCAGCCATCTGTATCAAAGCCACTTCTCCGCCAACAGCCGAAACGTGTAGATCCTCATCATACGCTTGAGGGGCACGGAAGCCTGTAGAGTATGTCAAACGAGCCTGAAGATTATCCAATACTTTGTACAAGAAATTGACACGAGGACTAAAGATAGGCTTATCTATCAGGTTGTGCTTATCCATGCGCAAGCCCATTAGCATCGTAAGTTTGTTCATGCGCCATTCGTTCTGAACAAAAGCCCCCGCGATATTAATGTCTTGTTTCATATCTCTGTTATAGCCTAACATCACATCGTGTAGAGAGTTGTAGTTATACTCACCACCTGCAGTGAAGGTAGCCGGTGCAAACCAACAGCGATCCATTTGTCGTACATACATAGCGCCAGCCACCCAAACAAGATCTTTTGTCATGCCATAGGCATCTGGATTCATTTGTGCGCCATAATAGCTGCGGCGGTCGGTATGTTGTATCGATCCATATACCGATAGCTTATTCTTTGTCTCATTCCAATATACGTCATAACTAGCCCCTCCACTGTTGATAATGTGTCGGGTTTGTTCGGCTATATCCGCTTCGTGAGGTTCTAATTCAAACTTGTTACCTCCGCGGCGGTACTCGTTGGTGGTGTGGTACTCCAAATTGATGCGACTATAATGGTTAGGGCGGTAGTAGGTTCTGAAACCAAATGTATTCATGTTGAGTTTCCCTAGTTCCGAGAAGCCATCCCCATCTGCATCATAAGGGTTTCGGTTGCGGTAAGTCTCATATAGGGCGATGCCATAGCTGTTGTCTTTAGATACCAACGAAATGTTTGCACCCAAAGCCTGCTCCCAAGACTTGCCGTTGAAGTTAGACATTGTTCCGGCTACTTGAAAATAGTTGTTGATGGGGTCCTTGGTAATGATGTTGATGGTCCCCCCAACTGCGTTGGCGCCAAAAAGAGCCGAGCCACCGCCACGTACAACTTCTACGCGTTCAATCATATTTACCGGGATTTGTTCCAACCCATAAACCCCACCAAGCGCACTTACTACTGGGCGGCTATTGATGAGGATCTGAGAATAGGGGCCTTCTAATCCATTGATGCGCACCTGTGGAAAACCACAGTTCTGGCAATTGTTTTCTACACGAAGTCCCGACTGGAAATTAAGAGCTTTAGATAGATCTGTAGAGTTGATTGACTCGAAAAGCTTTGGATTGAGTACATTGACCACAACCGGTGCTTCCCTGCGACTCACCGCGTTTCTGTTGGCCGAAACTACTACTTCGTCTGTGAAAAAGCCTTCCTCGTCCAGCGAGAAGCGTAGTAGCGATTGTGTTTCGCTGGTCACTTGTATCACTTTCTCAACAGTAGAGTAACCTAAAGCTTTGATTTGCAACTTATATTGGCCTATAGGTAGGCCTTTGAAAACGAACTTCCCCTCTTCGTTAGCGGTCGTTCCTGTTTTAATTATCGTTTTAGGTACAGCACCTTCATTAAATGCAATGATCTGAATTGTAGCAAACGGAATGGATTCCTCGCTGTTTTTTACAAATATATGTCCTGATATGTTGTTATCCTCATGGTTGGATTCTGCGGCAAAAACACCTAACCAAAACGATAATAATGTGAGTATGAAATAAATCTTCTTCATTGTGAAAAATACCTGTTTAATAAAATAGTAGGGGCTATACCCCTAACTTATGGGTATGCAATTCGATGGCTATCCCGTGTAAGGAATAGCTATCAGAAAGTAAAATAAATGCTGTAAAATCCTTTGTTAATAGGATAGTGCAGGTGGAAATCAAACAAGTTTAAGACAGGGTGGGGCACGGAGGGAAGGATGATCCGCTAGCAAGAAACTAATTACTCTATGAGTATGTTCTGCTCTAGGTATAGTATAACAAGTAGGGATCGAGAAATCAAAGCAGAAGCCATAAGCCTCCAATGAGTGGAAGTTAGAAAGCTGACCTATTAATACCAGCTCGGCTGTACTATGACTGTGAGGCGCATTGTATGGATGAGAGTGAATCGTCTTGACTCCTTCTATGATGTGGCTATGAATAAATAAACTAATGTTTATCTGATAAGTCGCAAACAAAGAAAGAAGCAATATTGATATGAATGTACGTAGACGTTTCATCTCTTTTTACCTCAGTTTGAATTATTTTGGGACAAATATAACCATAATGTTTCTCAATTCGATAAGCATTTATCTACAGTTGCATTAAAATACCTACAAATGGTTATTGGCTTGACTTTTAGATATTGAGAAAAATGTTTATATACTCACTTATTGCTGACTTAATTTCTGTTATAGTTACTTTCTCTATTTTAAGATTGGCTATTATTAGCTATATCATTTTTCTTTTGATTTTTCGTTAGAAGTTTCGTAGGTTGTAAACATCGAAACATCTATTTTTTATTACTTTTGCATCATTGATTAAAGAATATTTAGATTAGACGTCATGGCCAAAAAGAAACAAGATAAACCCGAAGCACCCCAAACTGTTTCGCTTTTTAAAAAGATAGCACTATTCTTTAGAAGTGAGACCTTTCATTTCTGTATAGGTCTATCGTTTGTGTTATTTGCTATTTTCCTGCTTTTAGCATTTTCATCCTTCCTGTTCAATAACTCAGCCGATCAGAGTATTATTGAGAGTGGGGGTGTAGCAATAGATCCTGCCGAGGTGGCTACCCACGCCCAAAATAATGCCGGGCTGCGTGGTGCTCAAATTTCCAACTATCTTATTAACACCTGCTTTGGCTTTGGTGCCCTGTTTATTATTGTCTTCCTAGTTGCATCTGGTATGAAGATGATGCACGTTTGGAAAGTTCGAGTTTGGAAATGGTTTGCTTTCTGTTCGCTGTTGATGGTTTGGACTTCTATCTTTCTTGGATTTGCTTTCAAGGCTATCTATATAGATACCTCTATCTATTGGGGTGGATTGCACGGATATAATGTATCCAACTGGTTGGTGGCACAAGTCGGTGTGGTAGGAGTATCTCTACTGCTAATGTGCTCCGCGCTTTTGTTGGCCATCTTTCTAAACAAATGTGTGGTAGACTGGTTGCGTAAACTTTTTGCTTTTGAGTATCTGAAAAAGAAAAAGAAAGAAGAGATACCTGTAGCCGAGGAAACAGTACTTGCTGCACAAGAAACAATTGTTAGCGAGAAACCGGTTGTCATTGACGAAGATATGATACCTGAAGAGCAATTGATGCCTAAGGTGGAACCCGTCTTCCAAGTGCAAGAGCAACAACCTGATGCTGAACCCTCTTTTAGCACTGTTACCACCTACGAAGAAGAACCGGTTGCTCCTGCTCCTATCTTCGAAGAGGAAGAAGAAGAACCTATTGCCGAAGATGAACCTGTACGCCCTGTGGTAGCACAAGAGGAGCCTGCTTTGGATGAGCCTATCTTTAATATTGAAGCCCCCGTAGAGGTAGACGAAGAGATCGTATCCTCTTCTTTGGAGCCTTATAACCCAAAACTAGACTTGCAAAGCTATCACTTGCCACCGGTGACGTTGATGAAACACTATGACAACAACGAACCCGTGATTGACGAGGAAGAACAGCACGAAAATAAGAACCGTATTATCCATACATTGCGCAGCTTTGGTATTGAAATCAAAAGTATCATTGCCAATGTGGGACCAACCGTTACACTTTACGAGATAACTCCCCAGCAGGGTGTTCGCATCTCTAAGATACGCGGACTAGAAGACGATATCGCATTGAGTCTTTCGGCTTTAGGTATTCGTATCATTGCGCCTATTCCGGGTAAGGGTACTATTGGTATAGAGGTGCCAAATAGCTCGCCACGCATTGTGTCGGGACAAAGCATTATTGGTAGTCGCAAGTTCCAAGAGTCTACTTACGATCTTCCTATTGCCTTTGGTCGCACCATTACCAACGATGTATTTATGGTAGACCTCTGTAAGATGCCTCACGTGTTGGTGGCCGGTGCTACCGGTCAAGGTAAATCGGTGGGTCTAAATGCCATCATCACTTCATTACTTTATAAGAAGCATCCTGCCGAATTGAAGTTTGTACTCGTCGATCCTAAAAAGGTTGAGTTTAGCATCTACTCGGTTATCGAAAACCACTTCTTAGCGAAGTTGCCCGATGAAGGCGAAGCGATCATTACCGATGTTACTAAAGTGGTGCAAACCCTGAACTCTGTATGTGTGGAGATGGATACGCGCTACGATCTACTTAAGATGGCACAAGTGCGCAACATCAAGGAGTACAACGATAAGTTTATCAACCGCCGACTCAACCCCGAACGTGGTCATAAGTTTATGCCATATATTGTGGTAGTGATCGATGAGTTTGGTGACCTTATTATGACAGCCGGTAAGGAGGTAGAGTTGCCTATTGCCCGTATTGCTCAGCTAGCTCGTGCAGTGGGTATCCATATGGTTATCGCCACTCAGCGTCCTACTACCAATATCATTACCGGTACTATCAAGGCCAACTTCCCTGCTCGTGTGGCATTCCGCGTATCTTCTATGATGGACTCGCGTACTATTCTAGACCGCCCCGGAGCCAATCAGCTTATTGGACGAGGAGATATGTTGTTCCTGCAAGGTGCCGATCCGGTGCGTGTACAATGTGCCTTTATCGATACCCCCGAGGTGGAAGAAATCACTCGCTACATCGCGCGTCAACAAGGTTATCCATGCGCCTTCCATTTACCCGAATATGTGGCTCCCGATGCTAATGGTGCTGGTGGTCTCGACGATATGGAGATTTCGGGTCTTGACCCACTTTTCGAAGAGGCAGCTCGACTCATCATTATCAATCAACAAGGATCAACCTCGTTGATACAACGTAAGTTCGCTATTGGCTACAACCGCGCAGGACGTATCATGGACCAGCTGGAAAGAGCCGGTGTAGTAGGTAAAGCACAAGGTAGCAAGCCTCGCGAAGTGCTTTGTGTAGATGAACGCGATCTTGAAGTAAAGATGAGCGGTTTGGGATAACTACATAGCTAATAAAAATGAAGAAATCATATATAACACTGTTGCTTCTCGCAATCTTATCGATAGGTGGCCTTGCTGCGCAAGGTGCCAATCCACTATTGGACAAGACTGCTAGTCAACTTCAGAGTGGCGGTGGCATAAAAGCTACTTTTATGTTAGTGATGTCGCAAAACGGTCTTACTCATGGAGCTGTGGAAGGCGAGATTGCTCTAGAAGGCGATAAGTTTAAGCTATCCACTCCGGATGCCATTACTTATTTTGACGGAAAAAATCAATGGAGCTATTTGGCAAACAGCGATGAGGTGACAGTAACTCAACCTACTGCGGAAGAGTTGCAAACAATAAACCCCTATATGGTGTTACAGCTTTATAAGAAGGGCTATAACCATAAGATGGGATCTACCTCTACATTTGGCAATCAACCTATATATGAGGTGATTTTAGAGTCGCAAGACAAGAAAAACCAGATGTCGCGCATAACGCTTTATATTGCTAAGGATACTTCTCGATTGCTCTATATCCAAGGCGTGATGCAAGATGGCACTGTAAACGATATAGCCATTAATGACTATCAGGAGGGACAAAAGTTTCCTGCCGGATTTTTTGTGTTCGATAAGAAAAAACATCCTACAGCCGAGATGATTGACTTACGTTAATTTTGGCTGTAAAATCAAAGAATAATAAACAATAGAAGATACAATTATGGAAATAGAAAAAGTGAGATGCTTAATCATTGGTTCTGGCCCTGCCGGATACACAGCAGCTATTTACGCCGGACGCGCTAATTTGTCTCCTGTATTATATGAAGGCCTTCAACCTGGTGGTCAGTTGACTACAACAACGGATATCGAAAACTTCCCAGGTTACCCTGAAGGTATCAGTGGCAATGAGATGATGGAAGATTTGCGTAAGCAAGCTACTCGTTTTGGTGCGGACATTCGTTTTGGTATTGCAACTGATGCAGTTTTGGAAGAAGGCAAAAACCGCATTACTATCGATGGTAAGAAGGTGATCGAAGCTTCGACCGTAATTATAGCAACCGGTGCTACTGCAAAATATCTAGGTCTAGAAGATGAAAAGAAATATGCGGGAATGGGTGTAAGTGCTTGTGCTACCTGCGACGGATTCTTCTACCGTAAAAAAGTTGTAGCTGTAGTAGGTGGTGGCGACACAGCTTGCGAGGAAGCTATCTATCTATCGGGTTTGGCGGCTAAGGTATACCTAATTGTGCGCAAACCTTTCTTGCGTGCTTCAAACATCATGAGAGAACGTGTGATGAAGAACGAAAAGATTGAAGTACTTTTCGAAACCAACACAGTAGGACTGTTTGGTGACAATGGTGTAGAGGGTGTAAACCTTGTGAAGCGTTGGCGCGAAGCTGACGAGGAACGCTACTCGTTGCCTATCGATGGTTTCTTCTTGGCAATTGGCCACAATCCTAACTCTGAAATCTTCAAGCCATATATTGATACTGACGAAACAGGATATATCCTTACCGATGGTATGACTCCACGCACTAAAGTGCCTGGTGTATTTGCTGCGGGTGATGTGGCTGATCCTCTCTATCGTCAAGCGATTACTGCTGCTGCAAGTGGCTGTAAGTCTGCTTTGGAAGCAGAACGCTTCCTTATGGAAAAGGGTCTATAACTCTTATATATCGTTACCAAAAAGCTGTCTTCTTTGCGGAGGACAGCTTTTTTTGTAGCCTAAAAGCCGTTGATGAAAGATGTGTGGCTATCTCGTTTTTTAGTAGTTGTATACTTTGAAGATAAAAATAATTCCTTTGATATATATCTTGATTATTAAGCTGTTAGTGCTTGAGGGATAGGGCCGTAATATTCAATTTGGTGGATAGGGCTACTCACCATGGTGGCAAAGGCTGGTCACCGAGCAGAGTAGCCTTTGCCACCACGGTGAGTAGCCCTTGCTATGTTTGGGTATAGGGAAGGGTGAAAAAATGCTGCCACTACTCAATGAGAAACTATGATTGAACCTCTAATAAAACAAAAGAGGATAGCCACTGACCTAGTTGTGACTATCCTCTTCTTTATAGGTGATAATGTGTATTTACTTTTAGTACACTTCTATTTCGTCAAGTACAATGCTTGCTTGATATACTTTGCCAGGGGTGTCGTGATAGCTGTCAACGCCATCTGTCACGGTACCTCCGTTTTGGAAGATTAATCTGAGATAAGTAGCATCAACAGTATCGAAAACCAACTCGTCTATATAAGCTGTGCGTTTGTTTTCGGTGTGGTTGCGACTGAATGTAGCTTGAGCTACTTTGTGGTAGTTAACACCATCGGCAGAAACCTCAACAGTCAGTTCGCTCGGACATAGGATACGGAACGCAGGGTTGTAAAGCGATCCGAATACAACCTTGCTGATAGCAGTGGGCTGCTCCAAATCGAAGTTCACTACCAACTCGGTGCAGTTTTCACTCATCTGGAATAGCGTCCAAGGCACATAAGATGCACCGTTGCCACGCTTGCCATTGGTTAAACCAAGTGTAACTGTATCGGCACCAAGGCGGTCGTCGAAACCAAGAATGTCACCCGATAGCCATCCTATTTCGGGAGTAGAAGTGAACTTCTTACCGCTTACCAAGTTGCCATAAAGTGGTTTGTGACGTGTATTACCAATTCTTTTCCCATCTATGAAGGCAGCTGCTTTTAGATCGATACCATCTACCAATGCAAATGGTTCGGTATAGAGCAATGATTTAGTTGTTGGCTCGCTACCATCTGTAGTATAATATACCTTAGCCGAAGGATTAAAGCACTCTAGTGTAACTAGTAGTTCATCGCCCACCACACGTGTATTGACATTTACATCGAAGAAGTTGCGACATGCCTCTACTTGCTGTATGTCCATGCGCAAGAACTCCTCTTCCATGCGTTGGCAAAAGCTGTTCCAGTCCTTATTCTCATCTAGTGTCCATCCCGTTTCTGCAATAGCCATTAGTTTTGGGAAAAGCTGATAGTCGCGACGTTGTTCCGTCTGCATATATTCGGCCCATCCATTACCCTGTACGCCAAGGATGTGTTCTTTCACTAATTCAGGAGCATCCTCTTCAACAGGGTTGAATAGATAGGTATTCTTCAGTGTGACATATCCACCAATAGTAACCGGTGCTGTTTCGGGATCTTCTTGGTAGAAGTCCAAATACATATAAGGCATAGGGGTCATGATGGCATTGTGCCCAGCTTTGGCAGCGTTGAGGCCACCCTCTATGCCGCGCCAAGACATTACAGTAGCGTTAGGAGCCAGACCACCTTCTAAGATTTCATCCCAGCCGATAATACTCTTACCTTTACTATTTATGTATTTCTCCATGCGAGTGATGACATAGCTCTGCAACTTCTCTTCCTTGGTGTGAAGTTTGTTATCAATAGGATTTGGAGTTACATCATCTTTTAAACCAAGTTTCTTGATTAAGGCTTGGCAGTTTTCGCAATTAGACCATTCGTTTTTAAGACACTCGTCGCCTCCCACGTGAATGTATTGGCCAGGGAATAGTTCCACTACCTCGTCAATCACACCTTCAAGAAATTCAAATGTCTCCTCTTTAGGACAAAAAGCCTCTTCTAATATACCCCATGTTCCAGGCACGGGATAAACGCTATCGGGGCGGCATGAAAGATAAGGATAAGCGCCAATCGCAGCACGTGCATGACCCGGCATCTCAATCTCGGGAATCACAGTGATATATTTGCTGGCAGCATAAGCCACAATATCTTTAATTTCCTCTTGGGTGTAGTAACCACCATTTGATTTTGCTTCGAAACGTTGTGGGTAGTAAGTGTAATAATAATCTATCAACGTGCTATCGCGTTCGGAAGCTTTATTGGTAAGCTCGGGGTATTTCTTGATTTCAATTCTCCAACCTTGGTCGTCGGTGAGATGCCAATGAAAGGTATTCATCTTATGCTGAGCTAGCATATCGATAAACTTATAGATGTAGTCGGCAGAAACGAAGTTGCGGCATACATCTAGCATCATACCACGATAAGGAAAGCGAGGAGAGTCTTCTATTTCGACAGCCGGAACAGACCAATCGGCCTTACGCTGTAACTGTTTGCCATAAATAGCAGGAGGAAGTAACTGATAAAGTGTCTGTACACCATAAAAGAAACCATTAGGCTGTGCGGCTGCAATAGTAATTCGGCCGGGGGCTACAGAGAGCTGATAAGCTTCGGGCGACAGAGAGTCTTGCAAGCAAAACACAATGGCCGGAGAATCACTCTCGGGGGTATTGTTAGTACTGAGCTGCATCTTTATACCCGAGGTCACAGCAATGCGGGTTATCAAACTATCGGCAATATCCATGACTTGTGGGGGACAGTCGGGGGTGACGATAACTTTGACTTGAGGGGTTAAATCAAATCTTCCTTCGTTTGGAATCATCTGATTGGGGAGAGGAACGAGATTGTACTCATTCTTCTTTTCTTTCTTTTCCTGACAACTCAAGGTCAACATCATCAGGAGCGAAAGAAGGAGATAGAATCCTTTTTTCATAATAAAATGTGTGTTAAGTATATAATAGAATAGGGGGAATTATCCTATTTTGCTGATCTTCTTCAGCTTCTCCTCGTCTATAATTTTCAGCTTACGACCATCGATAGTGATAAGTCTCTCGGCTGCAAAGTTAGACAGGGTGCGGATGGCATTAGACGTTGTCATGTTAGACAAGTTAGCCAAATCCTCTCGAGAAAGATAGATGCTGAGGGTGGAGCCATCTTCTTCGAGGCCATAGCTCTCTTTGAGGAATAGTAATGATTCGGCCAAACGACCGCGAATATGTTTTTGGGTGAGGTTGACAGTACGCTCGTCGGCAATACCTAAGTCAATAGATAACTGTTTGATGAAGAACAGAGCAAGAGAGTTGTTCTGTGCAAGAAGCTCTGCAATAGCACTCATTGGTATGAATCCGATTGTAGCCGGTTCAAAGGCTGCTGCAGTTGTTACAAAGTCCTCTTTAGCGAAGAACGCTCGATAAGCAAAGTATTCATTGGGCTTCATCATGCGGATGATTTGGCTACGGCCACCTACACCCTCTTTGAAGATTTTCACTTTACCACTGAGCAAACACATCAAGTGTGTAGGCTTATCGCCTTCACAATAGATGACTTCATTCTTCTTATAACTTTGTAATGAAAAATTGTTTTTAAGGAACTCCCTTTGCTCTTCGTTTAAGGGGGCCCATAAGTCGGATAGTCTTTCCGAAATATCAATGTTCGATAGGCTACTTTTCACCATAAGTGCTGCAAAACTCTGTTGTAAAGCACAAATGTAGAAAGAATATTCCATATAATAACTCTTAAAAACCCAAATAATGTGCAAAAGGATAGATATAATCTACTTTTCTACTAAGAAATACCCTCCATGGTTTAGTTTGTGCTCTAAAGCCCGAATATTGAGTTTTTAGGGGATTATATGATAGTATTTGCTCAATCAGCCATTTCGAGTTTGTATTTTGTGAGAAGAACTCTAGAAAAAATAGCAAACAAAAAGAGAATTGACGTTGTTTACATCCTTTTGCAATTGACAATTTGATAAAAAGATATGGTTTGCCTTCTATTTATTTTTTTCTGATAACACTTGTTGCCAATAGTTACACAAACTGCATCAAGCACAGATGTCACATGTGTTGTGTAGAAAAAAAAGACTTGTTTTGTGTGGTTATGGTTATTTTCTTTAAATTTGTAAATAAAGTGATTTGAACTCCTTGAAGAGACTTACTACTATATTGTTTTTGTTTTCATTTTTCTTCTTAACCGAAGGGGGGCTGAAAGCACAGACTGCGCACAAACTACCTGACAAAAACCAAGTATCAGTAGACTCTATTGTGCAGCAGGCTATGTTTTATGCTCAATTTTATGAGAAAGTTGTAAAGGAGTATCATGCCGAGCTTTATATCAAGGGCTGGTTGGATATTCCCAAAAAGAACTTTGGATTTAGGTATCTGCC
>CAMTOQ010000051.1 GCA_947074205.1 uncultured Bacteroides sp.
CTACCGAATGTGTAATCGTAGAAAAGAAAGAAGATAAACCAGAAATGCCAATGGGCGCTCCAGGTATGGGCGGCATGGGCGGCATGATGTAATCAGAACGATTCGGTTTGCTTGATATATAAGCTTGAGTCTGCTATCTTGATACTGTATAGAGTATTGGGATAGCAGATTCTTTTTTTATGTGGTGTCGTATATTCAACACTTATTGTTATCTTTAGCCGCTATAAATCAAAATTCGACAATGCTATGAAACTAACTAAACTAGGGGCTTCCTTTTTGCCTCTACTTTTCCTCTTATGTGGCTGTACTAAAACACAGCAAACTGCTTATCTATTTGCTTACTTCAACGGAAATAACATCGAGCAAGAAGCCATCTGCTTCGCAATCAGTCCCGATGGATTTAACTACCGTGCACTGAATAACAATAAACCCATCGTTGATTCTAAGGATATTAGTCAGACGGGTGGTGTGCGCGATCCTTTTATTCTGCGCTCCGAAGACGGTAAAACTTTCTATATGGTGGTTACCGATATGGTATGTGCCAACGGTTGGGACTCCAATCGTGCCATGGTGTTACTCAAATCAACCGATCTAGTCAATTGGAGTTCGTCAATCGTAAATATTCAAGAGAAATATAGCGGGCAGGAAGGTCTGCAACGTGTATGGGCTCCACAGGTGATATTCGATAAGGAGGCTAACAAGTATCTAGTCTATTGGTCTATGAAGCATAATGACGGTCCCGATATCATCTATTACGCTTATGCCAATTCCGACTTCACAGATATAGAGGGAGCGTACAAACCGTTATTCTTACCTCAGGCGGGGCGTTCGTGTATCGATGGGGATATCATTTATAAAGATGGCTTGTACCACCTCTTTTATAAGACTGAAGGGCATGGCGATGGCATAAAGAAGGCTACTACTAAATCGCTAACTTCCTGTGTGTGGCAAGAGGCCGATGACTATAAACAGCAAACTGCTGAAGCTGTAGAAGGTGCCGGAATTTTCAAAATAGCCAATTCAGATACCTATATATTGATGTATGATGTGTACAAGAAACGTCAATATCAGTTTACCAGCTCTACAGATCTAGACAACTTTAAAGTGGTGGATAGTGAGATTAGTATGGACTTTAATCCTCGCCACGGCACAGTGATCCAAATCACTCCTGATGAACTGAAACGTCTGACAGATCATTATGGAATGCCCAATGGTTTCGAAGAAATCAACTAACTTGTTTTAAAACGAAAAGAGGCATGTAGTCGTTAACTATATGCCTCTTTTCGTTAAGTAAATATGATGAGATGTTGCGTCTTTATCTTACTAATCGCGCTACGATTTTATTAAATATACAGCGCATATTAGTTAATCTCTCATTAATAAAGTTCTAAGCCAAACTCGCTCTTTAAGTGCTCTAATGCTTCGTTTCTCTCCATCATCGCCTTGTACTTTTCAGTACGGCTTACTGGCATTGTGCTAACAGTGGCTTCGCTAATTCGTACATTCATTTTTATATGAATATTCTGCAAGCGATTGCGTAGGAAGTTTTGCAGATGTGCAGTTATTGGATTGAAGCTTTTGGCTGCAATTTCATTGTCAACAACAATCTCAAACTCATGGTTGCCTAGCAATATCGGTTTCATCAAAGACATCTGCTTTGATAAGGCGATATGCTCTTTAGGTAGCTTTAAAATATACTCCTGCCAACCAAGACTCAAATCTTGCTCAGTGAACGGCCTATCGGTTTGTGGCTGCTGTGGTTGATAAGAATTACCGGTTGCTGGGGTGGCAGCTTGTCCTTGAATGTTATCTCCCGTCGACTTGATGGACACACGCATGGAGGTACGGTTTACTAGTGGCCTCTTTGCTTGGTCATTGGCTACAGAAGATGTTGACTGTTGAACGGGTTGTTGTGCGGCAACTGGTTGAGTTGGCGCAGTTGTAGTAGGCTGTTGCACTTGTTGAGATGCAGCAGTCTGCTGAGCACTCACTTGTTGCTGAGCAACCTCAGGAGTGCTGAATACTGGTTTTAATGTCTTCTTAGGGCGACGCCCACTACTTAAGTCATCGTCGGCTGATAGTGATTGAGCCACCTGGATAAGAGTAAGCTCCAGTAGTAAACGTTTGTTTTTGCTGACACGATAGTTCAGATCGCAATCATTGCAAATCTTCATTGCTTTATACAAGAATGGGGTAGGGCAGCGTTGTGCTTGCTCTTGATAGCGTTGACGGATGCTTGCTCCAACCTCCAGCAACGAAAGTGTAGCCGGCACTTTACCTACTAACAAATCACGAAAGTGTGAAGATAGGCCGGTGATAAAGTGATTTCCATCGAACCCGTTGCTCAATACGTCGTTCAGCAGAAGCAGAGATTTCGAAACATCTTGGTTCAGAAGATGATCAGTAAGTCTGAAATAGTAGTCGTAATCCAACACATTGAGATTATCAATCACTTGTTGGTAAGTCACGTTTCCTCCCGAGAAGCTTACCACTTGATCGAAGATGGAAAGCGCATCGCGCATACCACCATCAGCTTTTAGGGCAATTACATTTAGTGCCTCGGGTTCAGCAATGATACCTTCAGTTTGTGCTACATAGGCCAAGTGTGCTATCGTATCTTCTATACCAATACGATTAAAATCGTAGATTTGGCATCTCGATAAGATAGTAGGGATAATCTTGTGCTTCTCAGTTGTTGCCAAGATAAAAATAGCATGATGAGGAGGCTCTTCTAGAGTTTTTAGAAAAGCATTAAATGCTGCAGTAGAAAGCATGTGCACCTCATCAATGATATAGACACTATAGCTGCCTATTTGAGGTGGTATGCGCACCATATCTACCAGCTGGCGTATTTCGTCAACAGAGTTGTTGGATGCAGCATCCATTTCGTGGATGTTGTACGAACGTTGTTCATTGAATGCTACACAAGACTCACAACTGTTGCATGCTTCGCCTGTTTCAGTTGGCGATAAACAGTTTATAGTCTTAGCAAATATTCGTGCACAAGTAGTTTTACCCACCCCTCGTGGACCACAAAACAAGTAGGCGTGTGCCAGCTTATTGGTACTGATAGCATTCTTAAGAGTTGCCGTCAGTGCCGATTGGCCTACTACCGAGTTGAATGTTGTGGGACGATATTTGCGCGCAGATACGATATAGTTTTCCATATATTGAAGTCTTGCTATTATTTTATTTACCTATGATGCAAAAGTACACAAAAATGCGCAAGCAGACCAAGACAATAACAAGTTTTAGAGATAGAATAAGCAATCTGAATTATAAAATTGTAACTTTGCAAAAACGAAAATAATCCCACACTGTATATGAATAGACTGCAAGAAATATGGAGCTATATTCGGAAGCATAAGTATAGTGCTACTCTTATCATATTTTTCGTCATCTATGTTTTTGTAGATGAAAATAGTCTTATGCGTCAGCGAGAATATAATAGCGAAATAAGTGATCTGCAAGATGAGATTGAACGCTATCGCGAAGAGTACGAAGAGAGTACATTGATGTTGAATGAGCTTGAAGAGAATCCAGCTGCCATTGAACAAATAGCACGTGAGAAGTATTTAATGAAAAAAGCTAACGAGGACATCTTTATATTCAAATAACAATATGAAACAGATTATACCTGCACTCTTTACTGTAGGTGCCATTATGGTGCTTGCCGGTGCAATATTAAGAATCACAGCATGGCAACTTTATGCCCCATATATTTATACAATTGGCGCGGGTATGGTTGCCTTGGCTCAAATCAATTCTCCGGTAAAAGGTAAGAGTAAAGTATTGAAAAGGCTACGCATGCAACAGATATTTGGTGCATTGGCTTTAGTGCTTGCAGGCGCCTTTATGATTTATACAAGGGGAAATGAGTGGATAGCTTGCCTTACTATCGGTGCAATATTACAGCTCTATACTTCGTTTCGTATTCCTCAAGAAGAAGAAAAGGAAAAGTGAGAATAAAACTTAGCTATATAAGTAAAAAAGTCGTATCTGTCATTTAATGATTGATACGACTTTTTTAATGCTCTAGTTTATTGGTCTAATACTCAATTTTGTCCTCTTTATTCGACCAGTCTTCAAAAGCTTTGATGGCCTCTTTATGAAGAAGCTCTTCTGATGGTAACTTCCTATCTTGAGGTTTCAATCCTAATTCCTCATAAATGAACGAATCGTCAAAGCCAATGTTTTTTGCATCGGTCTTATTATTGCCAAAATAGATCTTATCGAGATGCGCCCAATAGATAGCGCCTAAACACATGGGGCATGGTTCACATGAGGTATAGATTTCGTGGCCACTTAGGTCGAATATACCTAGCTTCTTTGTCGCCTCACGAATGGCATTAACCTCTGCGTGTGCTGTTGGGTCGCACGAGCAGGTTACTCGATTTACCCCTTCGGCAACAATCTCTCCATCCTTTGCAATGACAGCTCCAAAGGGGCCGCCTCCATTTTTTATGTTTTCAATAGAGAGCTCTATAGCTCTTCTCATTAATTCATCCTTAGTCATAGCCAAAAGTATTATGGTTTATAGCAAAGGTATGAATATAAAGTGATAAGATTTATGAATAGGCTGTTAATAGATGTAGAGTTATAGTTTACCCATGATTTTGTCCATCACCCAGTTGGTGAGTGTGGCACTTTCACCATCGCAAGTACATGTAGCTTTTCCTAATAGATGATCTACTACAGCTTGTATCAGTGGCTGCTGTACATATTGAGGGTTTTCTATCGTAATCTCTTCTCGGCCCTTTTCGGTGTGAATAGCAATCGGTTCGTAGGTGAAAACTGAAAAACAAACTTGTCCCTTGTCTCCAATGATTTCTATTCTGTCTTCTTTGGCTGAGTCGTGTGCCACAAAGCACCATGAACCGCTACCAACTAACCCATTGTCAAACTGGAAGCAGGCGCTTAATGTATCTTCAGCTGGATATAGGCCGCCACGATTGCTTTTGTACCCACTTGCTTCGAGTATGCAGCCAAATATGTCCTGAAGAAGATCAATTTGATGTGGGGCAAGGTCATAGAAATATCCACCACCAGCAATATCGGCTTGTACGCGCCATGGCAAATTGTCTCTGTTGTAGTCTAAATCTCGTGGAGCTTGTGCAAAGCGTATTTGGATATTGATAACGTTACCAATGGCTCCGCTTTGTACCAGTTCTTTTACTTTTAAGAAGTAAGGAAGATAACGTCGGTAGTAGGCTACAAAACAAGGAGTGCCGGTTTCGTTAGAAATACGATTGATGCGAGTGCACTCTTCGTAGGTTTGCGCCATAGGCTTCTCAATATATGCGGGTTTACCCGCTTTCATCGCCATAATGGCATAAGTGGCATGTGAGGAAGGTGGAGTGGCAATATAAACGGCATTTACCTCTGGATCATCAATCAGCTCTTGAGCATCATCATACCATCTTTTGATGCCATAATCTTTGGCATATTGCTTCGCGTTTTTGCCATCTCTGCTCATTACAGCTACCACCTCTGAGCGGTCTACTTGTTGAAAGGCAGGCCCACTCTTAGTTCTTGTAACTTCTCCGCACCCGATAAATCCCCATTTAATAATCTTTTCACCCATAATACCAAATCTATTTTTTCGATTGACAAATTTATAAGGAATCTTATAATAAACAAAAGATAAATGGATGGGGTTTATCAAATAGCTGTTATTTCGCTCGGATAGAGGCTACGATGTTGAGGCTTTGCAGCTATTGCAACTAATAGTGCTTCTTTAAGAGAGCATTAAACTCTTTGCTTTTCTTATAGCGATTGAGCCAACTATTAAGTGAGTCAAGGAGTTCTAGTGAGTTTTTGTTTACAGCCCAGCCTTGGAATTGGGCAAAACCTATCTCTGTTTCGGCATCTATATTGGGGAACGAATCTCTAAGAGCTTCTACAGTCTCTTTCTCACATACTGCATAGTCGATGTCGCCATGAGCTACCATAGCTATCAGCTGTTCTGTGCCATACTTCTCTATTTCGTTAATATAGATCGTATCTCCAATCTCCTTAATGATATTGTTTAGACGCAAGCGAGCATCCGATCCTTTTACAAGATGAATAGTGCGTTCGGCTAGTTTGACTTGGCTATCGATATAGATTGAATCATCTTCGTTTCTCTTTTTACGCTGTACTAGTACCTGTTGATCTAGTAAGATAGGAGTAGTGAATAGGATAGAGTCTTTGTAGCCACTACTGATAGGAGTGTTACAAGCTATCACATCAAAGTTGCCAAGTTCTAAACCGTGTATTCTCTCTTCAACACTCATTATAGGAGTGATTTCGACTTCTAGGTTTTGCTCCTTAGCAAATTTATTAATTAAGCTATAATGAAATCCCGACAACGTATCACCATCTACGTAAAATGCACTAGAGTTATATTCAGTAGCCACTTTTAAAACTCCATCCGACATGATTTCTTGAAGGTCTCTACTTGGCTGAATATCTTCTTTCTCTTTCTTCTTATTTATGAAAGTGAATACTAGTAAACATATACCAGCAATGAGAAGATATTTACTCTGCGACAGATCTGCTTTTATCATACTGTATGCGCTACTTTAATCATAGAAATTCCATGATAATCCAAATTTAAATAGACGTGGATTAATAGGGTGGTGAGGCACCAAGAAGGAGTTTTGTTTTCCTAGACCTTGATTGATGTGATACATCATCACGTATATTCTTGTACGTTTTAGGTGAATGTTGGCATACACGTTTACGATAGGGTAATTGCCTACTTTAACTAGGTCGTTTTCCGGCTGAAGATGGAACTGCCCTGTGTTAGGCATAAACGATTGTGCATAGTAGGAGGTGAAATAACGCACATCACCTCCAAGTTGAACGCTTAATACTTTCTTTGCAAGCTTAAAATCGAGATATAAATTGCTGTACAACGTAAGGTCTGGCAATGGAAGAATCTCTTGATTGCTTGATTTCTGCCATGTTATATCATTGTCCAAATGCAATATTCCCAGCTTGAAGTCTTGTTTCAAAGTGGCAGATAATACCTGTATGTTGCCATCATATTGGGCAGGTACAGCACTCTGGTTAAAATAGGCAAAGTTCTTAATATTCTCAACACCTGCTTTTAGCAGAGTTTTAGAACGTCCCACAAAGAGTTCCCCTTCAAAGCGTGTTTTAAAGATCTTATCCATATCAGGATTGTCCCAATAGAAATGCTTCGAGTGGTAGTGGCGCATATAGAAAGCGGGCAACTCATTGATGATGTGAGCACGTCCTGTGATGCGCAGCTTATCCTTCCAAAAAGGAATATTCAAATCTACGTTACCTTTAACATTAAACTGTCCAGCTGCCTTGCCTAAAAGTCCTATTTCGCCAAATACATTATAGTGTAAAAGTTTACCCTCTTTTTTGCTCAGTTCTCCGCCTACATAGAATTCGTTTTCAGTGTATTTGTTGGTGATAGTGGAGTCTGAATTCATAAGGTTATACTTACTGAATTTGTACGAAGCAAAAGCAGTAAGTCCCATCTTAGCATACTTGTTGAATCCTTCGAGAAGTGAAATTCCCACGGTGTTTCTTACGCTGATAAAGCTTGTAGAGTCGTTTATCAGTGAGTTGCTAGGATCCATGTATGTATTCTCGTAATAGTCGTTCTTTACATCGCTTGAATTGAACTTATAGTTAGCCCATTCTACCTTCATCGTGTGTATAAAGCTAGTTACAGGGATAAATTCTGTCTTTGCCGGCAAGCTGTCATTCTCCTCTTTCGGAAGATCTTTGTCGAACCCTACTTTGTAACGCTGAGCCAAGAATATATAACTATCAGCTATACGGCTGGTAGCATAATTAAGGTTCGTAGGTATATTTGTAGTTTCGGTCACTCGGCCACCATCAGCTATACCTTCTGGGTCGGTAATGTATCTGTCGTCCATGATACCGCCATTTTGGTTTGCTTTAAGGTAGTTATAGCTATACATCATTGTTCCTTCATATTTGTCGCCCATATAACTGATAAAAGGAACAATTTTGAAGAATGAGGTATTCGAATTAAAGTAGTAGCCACGACCATATAAATAGTCTATGTCGAAGCCAAATGCCAGCTGCTTATCCACGTTCACAGAAAAGTAGGCCATAAACCTCTCTTCGCCATTAATCTTGCTACCCGCCTTGTGGTAACTCAAGTTAGAGAAAGGAACATTGCTATTGGTGAAGAAATGCTGGTCGGGACGCTTAAAAAAGTAATCGTAAGGAGCCATAAATATAGATGGCTCATCATTGGTACGGTTAAAGAATATGCGCGAAATACGTGGGGCACCAAGGTTTCCCAAGTAATTGTATTGGCCATTCATCCCATCAGTCAAGTTGACGTTTTGAAAGTTGATTCGAGCAGTGTCGGCAGGTATAATATCTACGTTGCCAAGTTGCTCGCCGATATGCCACATGTATAGTTTAGGAGGTAGACTTTCATAATCTACAGCAGTAGAGTCTAGTTGTGGGCGCATCGAGGGGTCTACCTGATTGCCATACTTGTCAATAATATTGCCGTATTCATCAGTGCTATCACCATAGGGGTCATTAGGTATCGGTCTGACTTGTGCTTGTGCAGTCAGAGCCCCTATGATGCAGAGCAGTATATTGAGGAGTAAAATTCGTCTCATAAGTAAGGCAAAGATACAATAAAAAATAATTCGTAAACAAAAATACTTTTTTGTTTACGAATTATTAAAGTGGGATAGTAAAAAGGTTGTTATTTCACCTCTTTAATCAGCTCCATACCTTTTTTGATAGCCTCCTCGTTCATTGGAATCAAGTGGTGGTGTCTTTCGGGTAGAGTTTTCTTAAGCCCTTTGATGACACTGTCCAAATGAACTATAGGTGAAAGTTTTAATAATCCACCTAATACAATCATGTTGAATGCCTTGGCATTATGCATTTCGTTTGCCGCGTCCATGGCATCAATGCGATACACTTTGATATCTTGACGTGTAGGCGGTTTTATGATACCGTAACCATCGTAGATTAAAATTCCACCGGGTTTTACTCGGTTTTCAAACTTCTCTAACGAAGGTTGGTTTAGGATGATAGCTGCATCAAATTTGCTAAGGATAGGCGATGAGATTTTATCATCGCTTACAATTACCGTTACGTTGGCAGTACCACCGCGTTGCTCCGGTCCATAAGCTGGCATCCATGATACCTCTTTACCTTCCATTAGACCCGAGTAAGCCAATATCTTTCCCATCGACAAGACACCTTGTCCGCCAAAACCGGCTATAATTATTTCTTGTTTCATACAGTTCGATCTTTAATTTAGAAGATTACTCTTTGTCTTTTAGGTCGCCAAGAGGATAGTATGGGAACATGTTTTCCACCATCCAATTGTTCGATTTCTCGGGTGTCATCTTCCAGCCTGAGCTACATGTTGATACTACTTCCACTAGGTTAGAGCCTTTGCCATTCATTGAATTTTCGAAAGCTTTGCGTATGGCTTTCTTGGTTTTACGAATAGCGGCCACGGTGTGCACCGCTTGTCTAGTGACATAAGCAGTACCTTCTAGTTGGGCAGCAATTTCGGTCATCTTCAATGGGTAGCCGTGAAGTTTAAGATCGCGACCGTAAGGAGAAGTAGCCGTTTTCATGCCCATCAATGTGGTTGGTGCCATTTGTCCACCTGTCATACCATAGATGGCATTATTGATAAAGATGATAGTGATATTTTCGCCACGGTTTAGCGCATGGATAGTTTCGGCAGTACCGATACAAGCCAAGTCGCCATCTCCTTGATAGGTAAATACCAAGCGATCTTCCCAAAGACGTTTGATAGCGGTAGCAACAGCAGGTGCACGTCCGTGGGCTGCTTCTTGCCAATCGATATCTATATAATTGTAAATAAATACAGCACACCCTACTGGTGAAACACCGATTGCTTTATCTTCCATTCCCATCTCTTCGATGACCTCTGCGATGAGTTTGTGTACAACGCCGTGACTACAGCCTGGGCAATAGTGCATAGGCTTGTCATTCATCAGTGTTGGTTTTTTATAAACCAGGTTTTCTGATTTAATGATTTCTTCTTTCGTCATAACTTGTTCTTTTTATCGGTTGGTGAATCGAATAAAAATCTCCATGACTTTGGCAAATATAGCCGCACCACAAACATACATAAACACCTTGAAGTCCACTGTAAAGTAGAGTATCACCGATACTGCGGCGAGTACCAAGAAGATCATGTTTAAAATGTATCTTATTTTATCTGGATTCATCTTTTTTAGTTTTCAGTGTTAAGCAGCGCTATCTTTTAATTGATAGAACTGTTATTATAAGATTTGTTTTTTAAGAGCCGATACAATTTCGTCTGGATCGGGTACGATACCACCTAGGCGTCCGAAATGCTCTACTTTTACCTTGCCGTTTACAGCTAAGCGAACATCTTCTACCATTTGTCCTGCGTTAAGCTCCGTTACCAACATGCCTTTTACTTTGTCGGCATATTGAGCGATAACCTCTGTTGGGAAAGGCCAAAGCGTGATAGGTCTAAGCATACCCACTTTGATACCCTCTTCACGAGCCATCTCAAGAGCTTTCTGACCAATACGAGCCATGGAACCGAAGGCAATAATTAGGTATTCAGCATCTTCGCAATTGATCTCCTCAAAGCGTACTTCGTTTTTCTCAATTTCGCGATATTTAGCTTGGAAACGGATATTGTTTCTTTCCATCTCTTCGGGTTGAAGCTCCAAAGAAGTAATTACATTAGGCTTGCGTCCATTAGTGCGTCCAGTAGATGCCCATGGGCATTGCTCGATCACTTCTTGTTCGGTGCGGCGTGGTCTTGGAGCAGGCAGCACTACCTTTTCCATCATCTGACCGATAACACCATCGGCAAGAATGATAGCAGGGTTGCGATATTTGAAGGCCAAATCGAAAGCAAGACCCACAAAGTCTGCCATCTCTTGTACCGATGCAGGAGCAAGAGCAATCAGCTTATAGTCACCATGTCCACCGCCTTTTACTGTTTGAAAATAGTCGGCTTGACTAGGCTGAATAGTACCAAGTCCTGGACCTCCACGCATCACGTTTACGATGAGGCAAGGTAGTTCAGCACCCGCTATGTAAGATACACCTTCTTGTTTAAGGCTCACCCCGGGGCTAGATGAAGAAGTCATCACCATTTTACCGGCACCTGCACCACCATAAACCATATTGATTGCAGCTACTTCGCTTTCGGCTTGTAGTACAACCATACCGGTAGTTTCCCAAGGTTTTAAGTCTGCCAATGTTTCTAATACCTCCGATTGTGGAGTGATAGGATAACCAAAATAACCATCCACACCGTAGCGAATAGCTGCGTGTGAGATAGCCTCGTTTCCTTTCATTAATACTATTTCTTCTGCCATAATGGTAATCTCCTAGTTTTCTACTTTTACTTTATAAACGCTGATACAGCCATCCGGACACACTATTGCGCAGGCACCACAGCCTATGCATGTGTCTTCTAAAATGGGTTGGGCAAAGTTGTACCCTTTTACATTCACTTCTTTTGTGAGTCTGATAACATCAACCGGGCAAGCAACAACACACAAATCGCAACCTTTGCAACGTTCTGTGTCGACTACAATTGCACCTTTTATTTTTGCCATAATCTATCGTTTTTATTGAAGTTTACTGATTGAACATGTCTTTATGATAAAACTCGAGAATGTCGATTAGCATCTTATGTGCGTGCACCGCTGGCGAGTTTGGATTTAGATCGATGGCTTGCAGGTAGCTGTTCATCGCCTCTTTCCAATTGGTGAGTTTGCGATAGGCATTGCCTCGCAAGTAGAATGCCTCACTTTGATCTTGAGGAGATTCTAAGCCGGGAAGAAGAGTTTCTAATGCTCTTAGTGCAGCCTCTATATCGTCATTTTGAATTAAGATTTTTATACTCTCCAGTGATTCCATTTTATATCGAATTTCACAGTTTTAAAGAGCACAAAGATAGTTTTTATTTGAAGATTTAATCTATCATAATGATAAATAAATGAAATATTATTAGGCACTTACGCTTTTATTCTTTTGAAAGATGACATTGTGTTAACATGTCACAAATATATATGCTTTTAGCTGCTAATTGATATTGTGTTAGATCCTTTATTAAGGTAGTTTTCTAGCTATTTGGTTATTGTCGAAGTTTTCAAAAAGTAATATGTTAGAACAAATTTTTACTTCATTTATTCTCGATTTCATGTAAATAGGGAGAGGGGTAAGAACCTGGTTTTTAACCCGATTCTTACCCCTCTCTATTCGATTTACTGAGTAGGGCTACTCAGCGTGGTGACCAGCCTTACTCTGCTCGGTGGCAAGCGCTACTCACCGTGGTGGCAAGCCTTACTCACCAAACTGTGTGTAGAGGCTTATTTTGTAGCTTCTATGTTGTTGATTTTTAGATTGTTGAACTTTACGTTTCTAGCGCCACTAATTTTGTTCTCTTGATTCTTCACATTATTGAAGGTTGAGTTGTCAATAGTGATATTGTCAACGTATTTATCATCATCTAGACCGATGATAACTACACCATATTGACTCTTTTCGCTTGTTACATTTTCCAAGTGCACATTGCGCACTGTAGGGTTGAAGCTACGGTCACATTTCTCTCTATTTTCATATTGAAGATTGATGCGCAATACAGCCTCTTTACATTCGCCTACTTTGATGTTTCTTGCATAGATGTTTTCGATAAGACCACCACGACAGTTGCTGGTTTTGATACGAATCACACGATCAAGCAGTGGGCTGTCCATCTCGCAGTTTTCAACAAATAGGTTGCGGTATCCACCAGAAATCTCACTACCTACAACTACACCACCGTGACCGTTTTTCATACGGCAGTTGCGCACAATGATATTTTCGCTTGGAACGTTCCATTTGCGACCATCCATGTTACGGCCCGATTTGATAGCGATACAGTCGTCGCCCACGTCGAACAAACAGTCCTCGATCAAGATGTTTTTAGAAGATTCAGGGTCACATCCGTCACCGTTAGGACCACGGTTGAAGATTGTAACACCTCTAACGATCATGCTTTCGCAAAACATAGGGTGAATTACCCAGAATGGAGAATTGATGATCTCTACATCTTCGATAAGAATTGTGTTACAGTTGTAAAAGTTGATGGTTTGAGGGCGCAAAGCATCTTCGGGAGTCATTACACGCTTATATATAGGTGTTGAAGTCTCGGCATACATTAATAGTTTATCACGACCACCTTCTTCTTGGTTAAGCAAACCCGGTTTCCAGCCATATTTTTCACGGCCTTTCATGTACCACCAGTTAGTGTCAGAACCCATGCCATCGATTGTACCCTTACCGGTGATAGCTATGTTTGTCTCGCCGTAGGCGTAGATCAACGGACGTGCATTGTAGCAGTCTACACCTTCCCAGCGTGTCAATACACCCGGAAAATAGAGCGATTGCTCGGGCAAGAACTTCAAAGTAGCTCCTTCCGAAATATGTAGGTTTACATTCGATTTTATTGTGATAGGACCTGTGTAGAAAGTACCCTTTGGTACAATAACTGTACCACCTCCGGCTAAGCTACACTCTGTAATAGCTTGATTGATGGCTTCGTGACAAGGTTCGTCTTGTTGTTCAGGTTTTGCGCCAAAGTCTACAATAGATAGAGTGCGCTTAGGAAATTTTGTGCGTTTTATTGCTTTCTCAATTTTATCTGCTTCTTTAAAAGCTTTCTTCATATCGAAGGCTTGAGCAAAAGAAGTTGTAGAATAAACTAAAGCTACAAATAGTAATGCGAAAATTTTTCTCATGATATAAGTAAATAAATGTATTGATTAAGTAGTTGCAAATATATAATAGAGACAATAAGTGTAGGTGGAATAATTGACTATAATAGGCAATGAATTGTTATTGTGTTTTACAATTTAAGTTAAACAAAAGAGGCCGTTCACTCTAGGAATGAACGACCTCTTAAAAAGAATTTATAGTTGCAAAATGTCTGTTATTTCACAGGTATTTTGTCTACTCTAAGTTGATGTCTTCCACCTTCGAAAGCAGTATCGAAGAAATCGGTAAGAATCATATCAGCCTCTTCTGTGCTGATAAATCTTCCGGGCATCACCAATACGTTAGCATCGTTGTGAAGACGGGCAAGATGAGCCAATTCGGCATTCCAGCAAAGTGCTGCTCTGATACCTTGGTGTTTGTTTAGGGTGATGGCAATACCATTACCGCTTCCACAAACAGCTATACCAGGATAACATTCACCAGCTTCAACAGCTAGTGCAAGTGGGTGGGCGAAGTCGGGATAGTCGCAACTGTCTGTAGAATAAGTACCAAAGTCCTTATACTCCATTCCTTTGTCGCGCAACCAGCCACGCACAAACTCTTTCATTTCAAATCCAGCATGATCGCTGCAAATACCTACTACGGTTTTCATGACAACATCTCTTTTACTTGTTTATATACATTTTCGGCAGTAAAGCCTAGTTTTTCGTCCAATACAGTGTATGGGGCAGAGAAACCAAATGAGTTCAATCCGAAGATTTTACCATCTGTACCTACCAAACCTAGAAGGTTTACAGGAAGACCTGCAGTTAAACCGAACTTTTTAGCATTTCTAGGCAATACTTCTTCTTGATAAGCTGCAGTTTGACTGCGGAATAGACCTTCTGATGGAGCAGAAACGATACTTACTTTAACACCGTCTTTTCGAAGAAGTTCAGCACCTGCCACCAAAGTTGCTACTTCAGAGCCAGAAGCTACCATCACTACATCAGCATCTTTGTCAGAACCTGCTACAACATAAGCACCTTTGGCTACATGGTTGTAATCGTTACCTTCTGGCAAAGTTTTGATGTTTTGACGTGAGAAGATAAGACCAGTTGGAGTAGTTACATTTTCCATAGCAAGTTTCCATGCAATTGTAGTCTCTTCTGCATCAGCAGGACGAAGTACAAGCATAGAGTTTACGTGGCTGTGGTTTTGCAATTTCTCCATCAAACGAACTTGAGCTTCTTGCTCTACTGGTTCGTGAGTAGGGCCATCTTCGCCTACACGGAATGCATCGTGTGTCCAGATAAACTTAACAGGAAGTTCCATCAATGCAGCCATACGAATTGCAGGTTTCATGTAGTCAGAGAATACAAAGAAAGTAGCACACGCAGGAATCACACCACCGTGAAGTGCCATACCGATAGAAAGACAAGCCATAGTAAGCTCGCAAACGCCGGCTTGAAGGAAGGCACCGCTGAAATCTCCTTTAGTGAATGCGTGAGTTTTCTTAAGGAAGCCATCAGTCTTGTCAGAGTTAGAAAGGTCGGCCGAAGCTACGATCATGTTTTCTACTTCTGTAGCCAATGTACCTAGTACTGTAGCCGAAGCGTTACGAGTAGCATCGTTTGCTTTTTGTTGGATGCCTGCCCAATTTACTTTAGGAGCTTTCTTTGAGAAGAACTCTACCAATTTAGCAGCAAGTTGTGGGTTGTTAGCTTCCCATTCAGCACGTTCAGCATATTTTCCGTCTACAATTTTTCTTAGTTCTGCAGCGCGTTTAGCATAAAGCTCAGCAACTTCAGGGAAAATCACGAATGGTTCTTCGTGGCAACCACCAAGATTCTTGATTGTGTTAACATAAGCATCACCGCCAAGAGGAGCACCGTGAGTTTCGCAGTTAGCTTCGTAGCTGCTGCCGTCTGCTTTGCGTGCGCCCTTACCCATGATAGTCTTACCGATAATCAAAGTTGGTTTTTCGGCTTCCGCTTTAGCTTCGTTGATAGCTTTGCGTATTTCGTCAGGGTTATGGCCATCGATTTCGATTACATGCCAATCCCATGATTTATATTTCATTGCAACATCTTCGCAAGTCACCGCTTTAGTTTCGGTAGATAGCTGAATGTCATTTGAGTCGTAGAACATAACAAGGTTGTTCAAACCAAGTGTACCCGCAATGCGGCCTGCACCTTGAGAAATCTCTTCTTGGATACCACCGTCAGAGATATATGCATAGATAGTTTGATCCATTACATGACCAAAACGAGCTTGAAGGAATTTTGCAGCGATAGCAGCACCTACACCATAAGTGTGACCTTGACCTAGAGGACCAGATGTGTTTTCTACACCTCTTTGGATGTCTACTTCTGGGTGACCAGGAGTTGGGCTACCCCATTGGCGGAACTGTTTCAATTCATCGATAGTATATTTTCCAGTCAATGCAAGTACAGAGTAAAGCATTGGTGACATGTGACCTGGATCAAGGAAAAAACGATCGCGACCTTCCCAAGTTGGATTTGTTGGATCATATACTAGGAACTCAGAAAAAAGTACATTCACAAAATCGGCACCACCCATGGCACCACCAGGGTGACCAGACTTGGCTTTTTCCACCATTGATGCAGCAAGGATACGGATATTATCTGCTGCGCGGTTCATCAAATTGTTTTCGTTCATTTCTACTAATCAATTAAAATTATATGTTTCGCAAAGATAACTCATTAAGTAATATTTGTGAAGCTTTGTTGACTACTTTTTAGACGGCAAATATAGGTTATATAACATATTGAGTGTGAAAAGTACACCAAGATTTAAAATCTGTTCCGTTTATAAAAAAAATAGCGGCACCAAAACTAATTGGTGCCGCTAAACTATTTTGATGGTATCAAATATTATACTAATTCTCTAGAACCATCTCCGATTACTACATCGTAAACTTTTGGTGAACGACCAAACTTAGCTTTAAATGCCTCATTTGCCTTCGCAATAAATGAATCGTATAGCTCATCTTTCACAAGGTTGATGGTACAGCCTCCAAAGCCACCGCCCATTACGCGCGAACCTGTAACGCCACATTCTTTGGCTATGTCGTTCAAGAAGTCTAGCTCTTCGCAGCTCACCTCGTAAAGTTTGCTCATGCCGTGGTGAGTTTCGTACATTCTTTGACCTACTGTTTCGTAGTCGCCGTTCTCCAACGCATCACATACGTCTAGTACACGTTGAATCTCTTCAATCACATATTCAGAACGCATGTAATCTTCTTCAGAAACTATATCTTTCACCTCTTCGAGCATCTCCATAGTGCAATCGCGTAGGAACTGTACGTGTGGATGTTTTTTCTGAATAGCAGCTACTGTTGTTTCGCAGCTTTCGCGGCGTTTGTTATAAGCCGATGAAGCTAATTCGTGTTTCACTACCGAATCAACTAACACCAAACGATAACCTTGAGGATCGAAAGGGAAATATTGATATTCTAAAGAGCGACAATCAAGGCGAATCAACTTGCCGGCTTTACCGAAAACAGAAGCAAATTGGTCCATGATTCCACAATTTACACCACAATAGTTGTGTTCTGTAGCCTGCCCCACTTTGGCCAATTCGAATTTATCGATTTTTTCTTCGCCAAATAGTACGTTAAGCGCATACGCATATGTGCTTTCTAGTGCTGCTGATGACGACATACCAGCGCCTAGAGGCACATCTCCGGCAAAAGCAGTATTGAAACCTTGCACGTCAACACCGCGCTTAATCATTTCTCGGCAAACACCGAAAATATAGCGCGCCCAGCTTGCGTGTGGAGCATCCTCTTCGTTAAGGCCAAACTCTACATAATCTTTCAAGTCGATAGAGTAAGCTTTAACTTTGTCTGTTCCGTTGGGTTTGATTTCAGCAATCATTCCTTTATCTATTGCACCTGGGAATACGAAGCCACCGTTGTAGTCGGTGTGTTCGCCGATCAGATTGATACGTCCTGGCGATGCGAAAATTCTTCCTGTTGTTCCATCAAAATGTTTGATGAAACGACTTCTTACATGTTCAATATCCATTGTTTTAGTTTATTTAGTTAGTAAGGTGTTTTAATTTATATGTTATTCAACTGGAATATCCTTGTTTACATTTTTGCAACCCACTAAACCGTAGAATAGCAAGTAGCCTAATAGGCCAACAATAAGCCAGTAGCTATTGATATAGCCAAAGTTATTAGCGATCCATGATTGGCACAATGGCAGGATACCGCCACCAACAACCATCATCATAAAGATGCCCGATGCTTGTGCTGTGTACTTGCCTAAGCCTTCGACTGCTAGATTGAAGATGCCGCCCCACATTACTGATGTGCACAAACCACAAAGTACTAGGAATAGAGCGCAGATGGGCACTTGTGCCATAGAGAAACCTGCACCAACACTATAACCAGGCATTGATACGGTAATATCTTTAGGGATGAAGATAGCAAGGATAACAAATAGGATAGCAGTTGCAGATACAGCAATTAGCTGTGCACGGCTTGATACTTTACCACTAATGGCACTACTAGCCGAACGACCAACAAGCATCAACAACCAATAGATAGCCACAATTGCACCTGCAATACCCGACGCACTGTCTTTGGGCAGTCCCGATACATTGTAGTCGGCGAGATAGAAGTTAAGTGTTCCTGGAATGCCAATCTCAATACCTACATATATAAAGATACCGATTACACCCATCACTGTGTGACGGAAGCTCCATGGGCTATATTCGAACTTAATCTTCTTTTCACCGCTTTTTTGCAAGTGAGGTTCAGGAATAGTAACAAAAGAGATTACGATGAACGCTGCTACGAAGATACCGATAGCAATCCATAGCAAGGGAACAACGTCTGTCATTGTAGTACTTTGAGTCAAAGAACCGATAAGAGCACCTACAAATAGGGGAGTAAGTGTTCCTGATAGAGAGTTAAGAGCACCACCAGTTTGAATCAACTGATTACCCTTGTTTCCGCCACCACCTAATAAGTTAAGCATAGGGTTTACAACAGTGTTGAGCATACACACGCAGAAACCGCAAATAAATGCACCTAGTAGATAAATGAAGAAGTTAAGTGTAACGGGGATGCTAGTTGCAGCCGTTGCGATACCTTCTTGAGTAGCAGTTGTGCCGGATAGTGAGAATAGAACAGTGTCGGCACCTAATACGCTTGAAAGGTATTGGGTGAAAAGACCGATGGCACCAATAGCCATCGCCCAAAGGGCTGTTTTTTTGTAGCCAATCTTTACAAGTAAGTTACCGGCAGGAATACCCATGAATAGATATGCAAGGAAATTCATCATATTTCCCATCATACCCAAAACATTATTGCCTTCGAACTTAAAACCCCAAATAGTACCGATTGGGGCAGCAAGATTGGTTACAAATGAAATCATCGCGAAGATGAAAAACATGGTAATAATCGCGACAATATTACTGTTAGTTTTTTGTTGTGTCATGATAATTAAATTGAAGTTAGTTTATAAAAGGGTTAGTTTTTTATTTAAGGAAGCGGTCACTCTACGTCAAACTTATACACAGTGTATTGTCTGTATTCGTTGTCCGGTAGAAGCACAGCTGTAGGGAAGTGTGGCTTATTTGGAGTGTCGGGGAAGTGTTGTGCTTCAAAGCAGATACCACTTCTACGTGGGAAAGTAGCACCATGAGCACCGGTAAAACCATTCAGCCAGTTGCCTGTATAGAGCTGAAGCCCGCACTCATTAGTGTAAACTTCTAGTTTGCGTCCACTCACGGGGTCGATGCAAGTAGCTGCATAGTCTACCAAATCAAATTCGGGTTTATTTAGTACGTAGCAGTGATCGTATCCTGCACCGTATTTTAAAGCTGTAAAGTCATCCTCTATTCTTTCGCCAATAGCGTGAGGTGTTCTGAAGTCCATTGGTGTATTCTCTACAAAAAGAATTTCACCGGTTGGAATTGATGTCTCATCTGTTGGGAGATAAAAATCAGCATTGATAGTAACAATATGATCTTCGATAGAAGAGGTAGGCGTAGCAGCACCCGCTAAGTTGAAGAAAGCGTGGTTAGTGAGATTTACATAAGTGGCTTTGTCTGTTGTAGCCTTGTAATCTATGTTTAGAGCATTCTCATCGACACCAAGACTGTAGGTTATTTCTACATTTAAGTTTCCAGGGAAGCCCTCTTCGTTGTCTTTCGATAGATAACTGAATGTTATTGAGTTGGCGGCTGTTTGGTTAGCCTTCCAGATGCGTGTGTGAAATCCGGTAGGACCTCCATGAAGTGAGTTGGGGCCATTGTTGATGCTCAGCTGATGTTCTAAATCGAACAATGTGAACTTGCCGCCTGCAATGCGATTACCATATCTGCCAATAGTTGTGTTTAGAAATGGTTCGGGACTATTAATCACATTTTCAATGCTGTCATGTCCTAAAATCACATTGGCATAGATGCCATCTTTATCAGGAACCATTATAGAGAGAAGTGCGCATCCATAATTGGTGATTGCAACTTCCATTCCTGTATTATTGCGGAGTATATACAAGTCGGTGTGCTTGTCGTCAAATGTTTTAAGAAACTTATCTCTGCGAAGTCCTGATTTATTATCTTCAATATAAAAAGTGTTATTCATAATATTTAAATCTTAATATTTCTTGCAAATAAAAGCAAATTCTTTTGTTTCGCAATCGTGCATATAAAAAGAATTTTTCCTTTTAATGAAGTTTAGCGTTTAAAGATTATAGTCCATTTCCAATCAATTTAAGCCAAAATAAACATTTGCATACTGTAATGTTTTATTTTAAAATTTTGTTTATTTGTAAGCTTTTCCATAAGTTTGCAATGATAATTATAAATTCATTTTTACTTAAGCTAACAGTCGAAAAAAATGTATCCTTTTAAGTTTACTCCTATCTTAAAGCAGACACTTTGGGGAGGAGATAAGATTATTCCTTTTAAGCGTATTGATAATGATCAGAAAAATGTGGGCGAAAGCTGGGAAATTTCTGATGTTGAAGGTAGCGAATCTGTTGTGGCCAATGGCTATGATGCCGGTTTGACTCTGTCAGATTTAGTGCGTAAATACAAACATGAATTATTAGGAGAAGATAACTATCATCGTTTTGGTAAGAGATTTCCTCTGTTGATTAAGTTTATTGATGCACGTGAGGATCTGTCAATACAGGTTCATCCTGATGATATATTGGCAAAGAAGCGTAATGGATATGCTGGTAAAACAGAAATGTGGTATGTGATATCTGCTGATAAAGGAGCCAAGCTAAGGTCGGGGTTTTCTAAAGAAATCACTCCTAAAGAATATAAGGAAAGAGTGTATAATAATACTTTTACTGAAGTTCTACAAGAGTATGATATTCATGCGGGCGATGTGTTCTTTCTACCTGCAGGGCGAGTTCATAGTATAGGTGCCGGTGCGTTTATTGCAGAGATTCAGCAAACTTCCGATATTACTTATCGCATCTATGACTTCGATCGAAAAGATGCTAATGGCAAAGCTCGCGAATTGCATACCGAGTTAGCTAAAGAAGCAATCGACTTTGAGGTGTTAGATGATTATAGAACAAACTATGATGCCGAGAAAAATGAGCCTGTAGAATTGGTGGCATGTCCATATTTTACGACCTCTTTATACGATATGGATGAGGCTATATATTGTGATTATTCTGAGCTGGACTCTTTCATTATATATATATGTGTGGATGGTGCTTGTCAAGTGAAGGATAATGAAGGCAATGAAATTGATCTAATAGCAGGCGATACAATATTGCTACCGGCTACAGTGCAAGATGTTGCAATAACTCCGGGTGAGGGTGGAGTTAAGCTTTTAGAAACATATGTCTAAAGTATAGCTTAATATAATATAGAAAGTCTTGGGGATTTGTAGATTTGCGAATCCCCATTTTTTATTTTCTTTTTTTTCGGAAGTAGCTTTTGAAACGTTTAAAGGCCTTCATACCTAGCATGACACCATCATAAACAGCCATGCCTGTATTGAAGGTTCGCATCAAAGATTCGGCTTTACTATTTGCAGGTTCTAGTGGTGCAAATATGGCATGAAAGCGATCGTAAATAACCTCCTTTTGTTCGTCTACTTCTTTCTTTTTTTCTTCTTTGAGAAGGGTGATATCTTCGATGGTGAATTTTTCTTTTAAAGCTGGCATAGTCATTTGTTTTTCTCGTTGTTTAGAAAGATGTTTGCTAGAGTGCGAACCATAGGTTCAATAATTAACGGTTTACGGAAAATGAATATTATGAAAGCGATAAATACCACTAATCCGCTAACAATGGCAAAGCTACCGGCAAGATTGTTAAGCCAATCATTGAGTAGATAGGCGCAAGTGAACATTAAATAAAATAGAGCAATCATGCCTAATGAAGAAAGGAGAAAAGCTAACACAACTATATAAAAAAGTTTGCTTAGTTTCTCTATAGCGTCTAGTTTTAGATAATCCGTTTGGAGTTCTAAGAAACGCTTCAGTTCAATAAATAACTGTTTAAAATTCTCTATGCTACTATCGTCTGAAAACATGATTGCTCTATTTAAGTGTAATGTTGTTACTTTTCTACTTCTCTAAGTTCTGCAGAAATTTCATCTACTAAACTTTCCATATCTCCGTGATCAAGCTTAATCCCTTTTTTGCGAAGGATTTCTGCAATTTTACTGCGAGTATCTTCTCCTCTTTCAGGAGCAAATAGTATACCTAAGGCTGCACCAACAGCAGCACCACCCAAAAATGCGGTCAAAACACTAATTCCTTTCATAATCAAATTTGTTTAAAAAGTTATTCTAACACAAATATAACATTTAAAAATAAAAGATGTTTTTTATTCGATTGTTTTTTGTCTAGTAATCAGTCATATTCTATGTGGCATGTTTTACTTATCTTAAGAATATAGTCTATCTTTGCCGGAGTTTTTGAATATATTAGTAAATTAATAACCAATGAGTAATAAGATAGTGCTTATCACCGGGGCCAGTAGTGGAATAGGTGAAGGATGTGCTTTAAAATTTGCAGCAAACGGTTACAATCTTATATTGAATGCGCGTAATGCTGAAAAATTAGAGCAACTAAAAAAACAAATAGAGTCGGAGTTTGGGGTTAGTGTCTATTTACTGCCGTTTGATGTGCAAAATTATGACATGGCTCTTGCGTCTCTCAATAGCCTGCCCATTGAATGGCGCAATATTGATGTTCTGATTAATAATGCCGGTTTGGTGTTTGGTTTGGACAAAGAGTTTGATGCTAACGAAGTGGAGTGGCGTACGATGATAGATACTAATATTTGTGGTATTTTAAATATGACAAAAATCGTAGTGCCATGGATGATAGAGAACGGTAAAGGACATATTATTAATATGGGTTCAATTGCGGGTGATGCTGCCTATGCTGGTGGTGGTGTTTATTGTGCCACGAAAGCAGCTGTAAAATCGCTTACTGATGCCTTGCGTATTGATTTAGTTGATACACCGCTACGCGTGACAAATATTAAACCAGGAATGGTTGAGACTAACTTTTCGGTGGTGAGGTTTCGTGGAGATAAAGCAGCAGCCGATAAAGTATATCAAGGGGTACAACCTTTGACAGGGGCGGATATTGCCGATACCGTCTATTTTGCCGCTTCGGCACCTCCTCATGTTCAAATTGCAGAGGTGTTGTTAATGCCTACTCAACAAGCCACCGGTACTATAGTGCATAGAAATAATTAATCGCTTATGAAGTTTTTATATGCTTTATCTTTTTCGCTATTGTTACTCGCTGTTTCCGCCTGCTCTGATGATGAAAGTCAGCTAACAGGTAAATGGCAATTGACTCAATACGAATTCCCTGATGGCGATGTGCAAAGGGTAGATAGCGTTTTCTACAATTTCCAAAAAGGAACCTTTTCTGCTATCTGCCTAAGCAATAATGGAGCTTATGATACCTTTTTTGGGCGTTACTCTTTGCAATCTGGTGAAATTTCTATTAATTTGCTGGACGGATATGAAGGTAAAGTTTCCGAGAAATACCTAAATTGGGAGAATGGTGTAAGAGTGTTTTCAATTACCGACTTGACTTCAAAACAGCTACTGTTAAGCTATAACGACACATTGAGTGTGTTTAGGAAATATTGAAATTATTAATTATAAACAAGTGATATTATGAAAAAGAGAATTGTTTTGTATTCTGCTTTGTCTTTGCTCCTTTTTGCTTCTTGTAAATCAAGTGAAAGTGCCTATAAAAAAGCTTACGATAAAGCTAAGCAACAAGAATTGGCACAAACTTCTGAAGTTGCAGCACCAGTAGAAGTAGTTGAGGTGGTACCTGTGGTTCCGGTAGTTGTAAGCAACGAAGGTGTTCGTCAAGAGCGTGTAACGGTTGCTTCGGGTAGCGAAGATAGCTTGAAAGATTACAATGTAATCTGTGGTAGCTTCGGGCTAAAGGCAAATGCTGAAGGCTTGAAAGATTTCTTAGTATCAGAAGGTTACAATCCTGTAATTATGTACAATCAAGAGTCTGGCATGTACCGTGTAGCTGTTGGCTCGTATATGGATAAGTCTGCAGCTGTACAGGCTCGTGACGCTTTCAAGGCTCGCTTCCCTAATCGTAAAGATTTTCAAGGTAGCTGGATTTTATATCGTTTGAAGTAAGTTTCTTACCTAATATAAAAGTTTGCTCAATTTCGCTATATGTTGCTATATAGTGGAATTGAGCATTTTTTTTTTAATTTCTATCGGGAATTGTATTTATATCTTTATTCTTTTTGTTGTAAGGTGGGTTGGTGTTAAAAATAATGTCAAGTAATGTCCTGATAGTTGGAAGAATTGATAAAAATAACACCTGAAATCATTGATTTGCAATAATGTTGTTACATTTGTAAGTTGAATATACTGTTTCTTGATGGGAAACTTCAAATAAGGAAATAACAAAATAATATGGAATATTCGTATTTGTGGACAGCTGTAGAAGCTGCACTAAAAGCAGGAGAAGGAATTATGTCGATTTATGAAGATCCTGGACAAGATTTTCAGATTGAGCGTAAATCTGATCAATCTCCTCTTACCAAAGCCGACAAGGTGAGCAATGAAATAATTACAGCTTATTTAGATAAAACTCCGTATCCTATATTGAGTGAGGAGGGAAAGAGTATCAGCTTTGATGAACGTAAATCTTGGAACGAATTGTGGATTGTTGATCCTCTAGATGGTACAAAGGAATTTATTAAGCGAAATGGTGAGTTTACTGTAAATATAGCGCTGGTTAAAAATGGTACTCCAGTATTGGGTGTGATATACCTACCCGTAAAAAAAGAACTTTACTTTGCAGAAAAAGGTTTGGGCGCATATAAATGCTCCGGCATTACCTCGGTAGAACACATATCATCTATCCCTCAGCTAATTACCTCCTCTAGTAAATTGCCACTTGAGCAGAAACATGAAGATTTTGTAGTTGTAGCATCAAGGTCGCATCTCTCACCCGAGACAGAAGAGTTTGTTGAGGAGTTGACTAAACTGCACAGCTCGATAAAAATGATATCGAGTGGAAGTTCTATAAAAATCTGTCTAGTTGCCGAAGGTGCAGCTGATGTTTATCCTAGATTTGCCCCTACAATGGAGTGGGATACAGCCGCAGGAAATGCAATCGCTTTGGCGGCTGGTAAGGTTGTGACCCAAAAAGATGGTATTACGCCTTTGTCATATAATAAAGAAGATTTGCTAAATCCTTGGTTCATTGTAAAGGATAGACCGTAATTAGAATCCATTTTTTTATATGACTTTTGAAATTTCATTTGTGCTCTTATCATTGCTTGGAATGATGATAGCTTTAGTTCTTGACAAGATGCGACCGGGGATGGTTTTATTCTCTGTTGTTGTCTTGTTTCTTTGTGTGGGTATCCTTACCCCTCGCGAAATGCTTGAGGGATTTAGCAATAAGGGTATGATTACTGTAGCATTGCTTTTTCTTGTCAGTGAAGGTGTACGCCAAACCGGAGCACTTAATAAGTTGATCAAGAAATTGCTACCCACGGGTAAAACCACGATATTCAGAGCACAGTTGCGTATGTTGCCAGCTATCTCGTTTATTTCGGCTTTTCTGAACAATACGCCTGTTGTGGTGATATTTGCGCCTATCATAAAACGATGGGCACAGTCGGTTAAACTCCCCGCTACAATGTTTTTAATCCCACTTTCTTATGTGACTATTTTAGGCGGTATTTGTACGCTTATAGGTACTTCTACTAATTTGGTGGTACAAGGTATGATTCTAGATCTGGCTTCTCAAGATAAATATAGCCATATCAAAGGTTTCACCATGTTCGAGCTGGGTAGGGTAGGTGTATTTATTGCTATTGCAGGGATGCTTTATATCTTTTTATTTTCCAGAAAACTTCTTCCTAATGCTAGGCCCGATAACGAGGTTCCGGAGGACGAGATTGAGAAAGGTCAAACACTGCATCGTGTTGAGGCTATATTAAGTTCTCGCTTCCCTGGTGTGAATATGACTCTTAAAGATTTTAATTTTCAGAGACATTATGGTGCTGAGGTCAAAGAAATAAAGACGCGTAGCGGTGATCGTTTCTTTAATAATTTCGATAACATTGTGTTGCGTGAAGGCGATACTTTAGTGGTGATGGCTGATGATACTTTTATTCCAACTTGGGGGCAATCGTCTGTGTTTGTGCTACTTTCAAATGGAAAAGATTATGACCATGTAGCAGATATAAAAAGACGTTATTTTGCTTTGGGGCTTGTTGTATTCATGATATTAGGAGCTACAATAGGCGAGCTCCCTTTTATGAAAGAACAATTTCCCGCTCTTCATCTGGATATGTTCTTCTTTGTCTGCTTGACCACTATCATTATGGCTTGGACAGGCCTTTTTCCTGCAAAGAAGTATACAAAATATATATCATGGGATATTATTGTAACCATTGCTTGCGCATTTGCAATTAGCAAAGCCATGGTGAATTCTGGTTTTGCTGACGGAGTAGCCAACTATATTATTGAGCTGTCCAATAGATATGGACCTCATGTGCTGCTTGCTATTTTGTATATAATTACAAACCTATTT